>NZ_JALJWR010000001.1:4719014-5324518 GCF_024169315.1 Pseudomonas migulae
TGAACACCAGCCAGAACGGCACGAACAGCGACAGCAGCGGCAATTGACGGCCAGTCATGGCGCCGATCTTGAACGCATCGATACCGGTCACTTGCCCGGCCACGATGATCGGAATCCCCAAGGCACCAAACGCCACCGGCGCGGTGTTGGCGATCAGGCAAAGGCCCGCGGCGTACAACGGATTGAAGCCCAGTCCTACAAGCAGTGCGGCAGTAATCGCTACCGGTGCGCCGAAACCGGCTGCACCTTCAAGGAATGCACCGAAGCAGAAACCGATCAGCAACACCTGCAGGCGCTGGTCATCGGTGATCGACAGGACGGAACTGCGAATGACCTCGAACTGACCACTCTTGACCGTCAGTTTGTAGAGGAACACCGCTGCCACGATGATCCACGCGATCGGCCAGAGGCCGTAGGCGAAGCCATACCCGGCGGCGGCGAATGCCATGTCGACCGGCATCTGGAAAGCGAAGATGGCGACCGCGATGGACAAGGCCAGCGTGATGCTGCCGGCCACGTGTCCTTTGAGCCGGAACACGGCCAGCGCCAGAAAGAAAAACACGATGGGAATAACGGCCGCGAGCGCGGAAAGGCCGAGGCTGCCGAGCGGGGTATAGAGCTGTTGCCAGGTTTGCATATGGGGTGGCCCCTAATTGTTGTTGGTCAGGCACTGTTCAGCGTTCTTGGATAATTGGTAATACCAATTTACAATCGCTGTTCGCTAGGGTAAAAGCCTTCTAGGCGGTGTGTCAATTTGCCGCCCTAAAACTTTTGTCGAACAAGCGCTGTGGTTTGCCAGTGATGCGTTCGAACAAATGCCGCCTGATAGGTGCTGGCACAGCGCCGATAGGCCAGAATAGAGAGCCCGCCGAGCCGTCGGGATCGTGGAGATTTGAGTTATGGGGTTTGATCAAATTCGTCAGCGCCGTTTGTCTGACGATATTGTCGAGCAGCTCGAGGGGATGATCCTCGAGGGCACGCTGAAGGCGGGTGAGCGCTTGCCGGCAGAACGCGCGCTGGCCGAGCAGTTCGGCGTGTCACGCCCTTCGTTGCGCGAAGCCATTCAGAAACTGGCGGCCAAGGGCTTGCTGGTCAGTCGTCAGGGCGGCGGAAATTACGTGGTGGAATCACTGGGCACGACGTTCAGTGATCCGCTGCTTCATCTGCTGGAAAGCAACCCCGAGGCCCAGCGTGATCTGCTGGAGTTTCGCCACACCCTGGAAGCGTCCTGCGCCTATTACGCCGCGTTGCGCGCCACGGATGTCGACCGCGAGCGACTGACCGCGGCTTTCAATGAATTGCAGGATTGCTACACGCGGCACGATGAAGTGAGCCGAGCGGAAGAGGGCGCGGCGGATGCGAAATTTCACCTGGCCATCGCCGAAGCCAGTCACAACGCGGTGTTGCTGCACACCATTCGCGGGCTGTTCGACCTGCTCAAGCGCAACGTGGTGACCAACATTGGCGGTATGTACAAACAACGCACTGAAACCCGCGACATGCTGATCACGCAGCACCGGGAGTTGTACATGGCGATTATCGAAGGAAGGGCAGAACAGGCGCGGGAAGTTTCCAGTCGACACATTTTGTATGTGCAGGAAGTGCTGGAAGAGGTGCGTCAGGAAGTGCAGCGCGTGGCCCGGGCGGAGCGGCGCAAGGGGATGTAGTCAGTTGAATTTGCGGTGAAACATTCGCGGGCAAGCCTCGCTCAACAGGACCACACGTCCAATGTAGGAGCGAGGCTTGCCCGCGAAGGCGGCCTCAGGGCGAAAGATTAATCTTCCTTGCCCTTGTTGCGCACCGCACGCTGCAACTCGCGACCGGCGTCGCGTTCGCGTTCGGTATCACGCTTGTCGTATTCCTTCTTGCCCTTGCCCAGCGCAATCTCGCACTTGACCATGTGCTTGCTCCAGTACCAGGACAGGCACACGCAGGCGTAACCCTTTTGCTGCACGGCGGCGGCCAGCTTTTCCAGCTCGCGGCGGTTGAGCAGCAATTTTCGGGTGCGCGTCGGATCAGCGATGACGTGGGTACTGGCGGTCGTCAGCGGCGTAATGTGGCTGCCGAGCAGCCATGCTTCGCCGTCCTTGAGCAGTACATAACTGTCAACCAGCTGCAGCTTGCTCGCCCGCAGACTTTTTACTTCCCAGCCGGCCAGGACCAGACCAGCCTCGAACCGATGTTCGATGAAGTAATCGTGTCGCGCCTTTTTATTTTGCGCGATGGTCCCTGTTGGGTGTTTCTTCTGTTTAGCCATAGGGGCGGCATTATAGGGAGTTGCAAGCGAGTCGGCTACGGTGACGCAGCGTGCTTGAGCAGGTTGATTGAATCCCGGACAATGCGCCCTCTTTTTTCAATGCTTGGACGTGGTAACGATGTCGACAGACAAGGTTTCTGTCCACGGCAGTTGGGCTAGCCGCTGGGTCTTCATACTCGCCGCGACCGGTTCGGCCGTGGGCCTGGGTAGCATCTGGAAGTTCCCGTACATGGTCGGGGTCTACGGCGGCGGTGCGTTTGTGTTGATGTTCCTGGCCTGTATCGCACTGATCGGCGTACCGGTCATGCTGGCGGAAACGCTGATCGGCCGGCGCGCCCGGCAAAGTCCGGCCAATGCCTTGAAGGTGCTGGCACTGGAGGCGGGGCATTCTGGCAAGTGGTCCTGGGGCGCTTTCGCCGGGATGATCACGGCACTGTTGATCCTGTCCTTCTATAGTGTGGTCGGCGGCTGGTCGCTGGATTACATCGTCGACATGGGGCGCGGAGATTTCCAGGGTGTAACGCCTGATCAGGTCGGCGCGTACTTTGGCAAGGTGATCGCCGATCCATGGCGCCTGACACTTTGGCACACGATTTTTATGCTGCTGTCCGCCATTGTGATCGCCAAAGGCGTCGTTGCCGGGCTCGAGCGCAGCCTGCGCATCATGATGCCGTTGCTCTTTGTAATGATTCTGGTGCTGCTGGGTTACAGCATGACCACCGGCCATTTCATGGAGGGCGTGCATTTCATGTTCGACTTCCACCCGGAAAAAGTCCTCGACGGCTTGCTGCCCGCCATGGGGCATGCGTTCTTTTCCCTGAGCGTGGGCGTGGGCTCGATCATGATCTACGGCGCCTACATGCCGAAGGATTCGTCGATTTCAGGCACCGTCGTCGGCGTGGCGCTGCTCGATACCTTTGTTTCTCTCGTGGCCGGCCTGGCGTTGTTTCCAATAGTGTTTGCTGCCGGCCTGAATCCGAGCGAAGGCCCTGGCCTGATGTTCGTCAGCCTGCCATTTGCCTTTGGTAACGTAGCGTTCGGCCAGTTGATGGGCGTAGTGTTCTTCGTGCTGGTAGCGATTGCAGCCTGGAGTTCGGCGATTTCGTTGCTGGAACCGATGGTGGCTTACCTGGTTGAGCGTACTAAAGTCAGTCGCGCCTGGGTGACGTTCTGGCTGGCGTTCACTTGCTGGTTTGTTGGTCTGGGCACAGTGTTTTCCTTCAATATCTGGAAGGAGGCCAAGTTTTTCGTGAACGAAGGCGGGATGTTCCATCTCTATCAATGGGGTGCGGCCGGCGGCCTGGATTTCTTTGGCGTGATCGATTTCTTTACCTCGCGAATCATGCTGCCACTCGGTGGTTTGTGTTTCGTGGTGTTTGCGGGCTGGGTGATGGGGCGTGAAGCGGTGCGCGACGAGCTGTCGATCCGCAGTCCCAGGCTGTTTACTCTGTCCCTGTTTTTGATGCGCTATGTGGCGCCCATCGGCATTCTCGTAGTGTTTGCCGCCCAGCTGTGGAAGTGACGCTGACATGACGACACACATTCAACGTTCGGCTCTGCTGCCGTATCCGGCGCAAGCGCTGTATGACCTGGTCAATGACGTGGCGCGTTACCCGGAGTTTCTGCCGTGGTGCTCGTCGGCCGAGGTCCTGGAAAGCTCTCCCGAGCACATGCGCGCAAGTGTCGGTGTGGCCAAGGCTGGCCTCAGCCAGCATTTCGTGACGCGCAACACGCTGGTGCCCGGGCAATCGATCGAAATGAATCTCGAGGAAGGCCCGTTCACTCAGTTGCACGGTATCTGGGTGTTCAAGGCGTTGACCGACAAGGCCTGCAAGATCAGCCTGGATCTTTCGTTCGACTACGCCGGGCCGATCGTTCGTGCAACCCTGGGGCCCTTGTTCAATCAGGCGGCCAATACGCTGGTGGACGCCTTCTGCCAGCGCGCCAAACAGATCCATGGTTGAGGCCGTGATCGAGTTTGAGGTGGTGTATGCCGCCGTGCATCGTCAGGTGCTTCTCTGTGAAACGGTGCCCGCCGGCACGACAGTGCGCATGGCTTTGTTGAAGTCGAGAGTGGCCGAGGCGTTTCCGGAACTGGATCTGGCTGATTGTCCGGTGGGGATATTCGGCAAGGTGGTCGCGGATCCCGACACCCGTCAGGTTCAGGCGGGGGATCGGATCGAGATTTATCGGCCGCTGTTGGCTGATCCGAAAGAGGTTCGCCGGCTTCGCGCCGCCAAGGCAGCCGAGGCCAAAGCGCGGAATCAGTGATGCGACAAACGCCAGACAATAAAAAACCCGGACATTCCGGGTTTTTTATTGCGTCGCAAATTATTGCGGCGAAGTTTCCAGCGGTTCTGGCGTCGGGACCGGAACGGTTTCTACACCGTCTACGTCCTTCTGGATCTGATCCAGCAACGAACCCGGCTTGACCGGTTTTTCCGGTTTCGGCTTCTCGGCGTTTTCTGCAGGAGCGGTCACGTTAGTGCCACTGTCCTTGCCGAGAATGGCTTCGTCCCGGCTCACGCCTGGCATGAAATCACCAGAGAGGCTGACAAGTTGGTCATTTGGGTTGAAGATAACGCTAATGCGTTCCTGTTGGCGTTCACCGCCACCCGGTTGCAGGCTGTACAGATAATCCCAGCGATCGGCATGGAACGTGTCGGTCAGCAGAGGGTTACCCATGATAAACCGTACTTGCCGACGGGTCATTCCCGGGCGTAACTGGTCTATCATGTCCTGCGTGACGACATTGCCCTGCTGGATGTCGATTTTGTAAACCCCGGGGAATGAACAACCGGCGAGTGCGAGCAGTCCCACAAAGGTGAAACTGGTTAGCAAGAGCTTGGTGTTTTGCATCGGTGGGCGACTTCCACTATCTTGGCTGGGACAACGTAAACGCCGATCATACCCGCATTAAGAGAAGCTGCGAAGCAGCATCGCGAGAAAGCTGACCATGGTTGAAAATAGCGAACTACGCAAAGCCGGCCTCAAAGTGACCCTTCCACGGGTCAAGATTCTGCAAATGCTCGATTCCGCCGAGCAACGCCACATGAGTGCCGAGGATGTTTACAAGGCGCTGATGGAGGCTGGTGAGGACGTCGGTCTGGCCACGGTTTACCGTGTACTGACCCAGTTCGAGGCAGCTGGCCTTGTGGTGCGGCACAACTTCGACGGAGGCCATGCGGTCTTCGAGCTGGACGACGGCAAGCATCACGACCATATGGTCAACGTCGAGACCAGTGAAGTGATCGAATTCTTCGACGAAGAAATCGAGCGCCTGCAGAAAGCCATTGTCGACAAATATGGCTTTGAGATGGTCGATCACAACCTTGTGCTGTACGTGCGCAAGAAAAAGTAAGCATGTCGCGCGAACTTCAGGTTCGCGAAACGAGCGAAGGCGACCCCTGGGTCGCCTTCGTGCTTTCTGCCGTTCCTAGATTTTTGCGGTAACGACCATTTTTTTCGCGTGAGCCAGGGATTCCTTGGTCAGATCGATGCCCCCCAGCATCCGTGCGACTTCTTCGACGCGATCATTCTTGCTGAGTTTGGAGACGGCCGTATGGGTCGCATCCTCGCCACGGACCTTGTGTACAAATAGATGCTGATGACCCTGCGCCGCCACTTGCGGCAAGTGAGTCACCGTCAATACCTGCCCGCGCTCGCCAAGGCGACGCAGCAGCTGGCCGACAATCTCGGCGGTCGGGCCGCCGATACCCACGTCCACTTCGTCGAATACCAGGGTCGGTACGCGTGAAGTCTGCGCGGTGATCACCTGAATCGCGAGGCTGATCCGTGACAGCTCGCCGCCCGAGGCTACTTTGGCCAGGGCTTTCAAGGGTTGGCCGGGGTTGGCGCTCACCAGTAACTCGACTTGTTCCAGCCCGTTGGGGAGTAATTCATCGCTGGCGTTGGGGCGCAATTCGATGGTGAAACGACCGCCGGGCATGCCCAATCGCTGGATTTCCTGCTCCACGGCGCAGGCCAGGCTCGTGGACGCTTGATGGCGCAGATCGCTCAGTTCCCGAGCCTTCTCCTGATAATGGCGGGCATAAGAGGCCAGCTCGTCACTCAGCCGCTCAATGGATTCATCATTGGCATTCAGGGTTTCGATTTCATCCAGCAATCGCTGCTGCATCTCGGCCACCTCGGTGGGCTGGATGCGGTGTTTGCGTGCCATGGTGTAGATCGCGTCGAGGCGTTCTTCCAGGTATTGCAGGCGCGCCGGGTCGGCATCGAAGTTGTCGAGGAAGCGATTCAGCTCGCCCACGGCCTCTTCCACCTGGATCTGCGCACTGGTCAGCAAGCTGCTGGCTTCGCCCAGCGCGCCGATCGAGTTGTTCACGCTCGACAGGCGATTGAGGCTGGCCGTCAGGGCGTTCAAGACATTGCCGGAATCACTTTCGCTGCATTGCTCGACCACTTGTCGGCAGATGCCCAGTAAGGTTTCGGCGTTGGTCAGGTTCTTGTGTTCCTGCTCCAACTGTTCCAGTTCGTTTTCGCCGAGGCCGAGGTTTTCCAGTTCTTCGAGTTGATAACTGAGCAATTGGTGGCGGGCGCGCTGTTCGTCACCTGAGTTCGACAGGCGTTCCAGCTCCTGCCGGGTCTGGCGCCAGCGCTGGGCGGCGAGCTGAACCTGGCGGGCAAGATCGGTGGCGCCGGCATACTCGTCGAGCAGGCGACGGTGCGTGTCGGTCTTGAGCAGGGACTGGTGTTCGTGCTGGCTGTGGATATCAATCAGCAGTTCGCCCAGGGACTTGAGATCACCGAGCGGGCAGGGCGTGCCGTTGATATAGCCGCGCGAGCGTCCTTCGGCGGTGATTACCCGGCGAAGGATGCACGGGCCATCGCTTTCGAGGTCGCGCTCGGCCAGCCAGGCACTGGCCTCCGGAATGTCTACAAGATCGAAGGTGGCCAGGATGTCGGCCTTGTCGGCGCCGGGGCGGACCACGCCGCTGTCGGCGCGATCGCCCAGGGTCAGGCCAAGGGCGTCGAGCATGATCGACTTGCCGGCGCCGGTTTCCCCTGTGATCACGCTCATCCCGCGATCGAGTTCGAGATCGAGATGTTCAACGATGGCGTAGTTGTGTACGGACAGGTGCACCAGCATAAAGGCCGCTCCCAGGCTTTAGGTCTGGTTATTTATACAGTGTTTTGTTTCTGGCTGACAATGCCCTCTCTTAGCTCGATTTGCTCGATCCGACGAAATCGTTAGTGCATCGAGGAATGACAATGCAGCTGTTTTTTGTAGGGTTAATCATGGCAAGCCCCTTGAAGCTGATTTTTGCGGCCCCATATACCGGGACAGAAGCGCGAGTTGAGCTCGCGGACGAAATTGAAAGGAGAAATCTATGGCTGACGAACAGACAGTGGATACGCAAAATCTAGACGCCGATCAGGCTGCCCAGGAATCGGGTAAAGACCTGGCGGCTCGTGTACAAGTGCTCGAAGAGCAGCTGGCTGGCGCCCAGGATCAGGCCTTGCGTGTAGCAGCTGATCTGCAGAACGTCCGCCGCCGCGCCGAACAGGATGTAGAAAAAGCGCACAAATTCGCCCTGGAGAAATTCGCAGGCGATTTGCTGCCGATCATCGACAGTCTGGAGCGTGGCCTGGAGTTGTCCAGCCCGGACGACGAAAGCATCCGTCCGATGCGCGAAGGTATCGAGCTGACCCTGAAAATGTTCCAGGACACCCTGAAGCGTTATCAGCTGGAAGCGATCGATCCGCATGGCGAACCGTTCAACGCCGTTCAGCATCAGGCAATGGCCATGCAGGAAAGCGCCGACGTCGAGCCGAACAGCGTGCTCAAGGTGTTCCAGAAGGGTTATCAGCTCAACGGTCGCCTGCTGCGCCCGGCCATGGTCGTGGTCAGCAAGGCTCCTGCGCCGGTTTCGCCTTCGATTGACGAGCAGGCTTGAAATTAGCCGCAAGGCCCCCATTTAGAAGTCAAGCGTTTAAGTGCTACCGCAGTTAGCCACCACTGCTGCGGCAACCAAATCCAAAGTTTCGGGAGAGTGAACATGGGCAAAATTATCGGTATCGACCTGGGGACTACCAACTCCTGCGTCTCCGTGCTTGAAAACGGCGTAGCCAAAGTTATTGAAAACGCCGAAGGCGCGCGTACCACGCCGTCGATCATTGCTTACGCCAACGATGGCGAGATCCTCGTTGGTCAGTCGGCCAAGCGTCAGGCTGTGACCAATCCGCACAACACCCTGTATGCGGTGAAGCGTCTGATCGGTCGTAAGTTCGACGAAGAAGTCGTACAGAAAGACATCAAGATGGTCCCTTACAAAATCGCCAAGGCTGACAACGGCGACGCGTGGGTAGAAGTGAACGGCCAGAAAATGTCGCCGCCACAGATCTCGGCTGAAATTCTGAAGAAAATGAAGAAGACCGCCGAAGACTACCTCGGCGAGCCAGTGACCGAAGCGGTGATCACCGTTCCGGCCTACTTCAACGACAGCCAGCGTCAGGCGACCAAAGACGCCGGCCGCATCGCGGGCCTGGACGTTAAACGTATCATCAACGAACCTACCGCAGCCGCGCTGGCTTACGGTATGGACAAGGCGAAAGGCGATCACACCGTGATCGTTTACGACCTGGGCGGCGGTACTTTCGACGTTTCCGTGATCGAAATCGCTGAAGTCGATGGCGAGCACCAGTTCGAAGTATTGGCCACCAACGGTGACACGTTCCTGGGCGGTGAAGACTTTGACATTCGTCTGATCGACTACCTCGTCGACGAGTTCAAGAAAGAAAGCGGCATGAACCTCAAGGGTGACCCGCTGGCCATGCAGCGCCTGAAAGAAGCCGCTGAGAAAGCCAAGATCGAACTGTCTTCGAGCAATTCGACCGACGTGAACCTGCCGTACATCACTGCAGACGCCACCGGTCCTAAGCACTTGAACGTGAAAATCTCCCGCGCCAAGCTTGAAGCGCTGGTAGAAGACCTGGTTCAACGCACCATCGAACCTTGCCGCATCGCTCTGAAAGACTCCGGTATCGACGTTGGCGCCATCAACGACGTGATCCTGGTCGGCGGTCAGACCCGTATGCCACTGGTTCAGAAGCTGGTGACCGAGTTCTTCGGTAAAGAAGCTCGTAAAGACGTGAACCCGGACGAAGCCGTTGCCATGGGTGCTGCTATCCAGGGCGCCGTATTGGCTGGTGACGTGAAAGACGTTCTGCTGCTCGACGTCAGCCCGCTGACCCTGGGTATCGAAACCATGGGTGGCGTGATGACCGCGCTGATCGAGAAAAACACCACGATTCCTACCAAAAAATCGCAAGTGTTCTCGACTGCCGACGACAACCAGGGCGCCGTGACCATTCACGTGCTGCAAGGCGAGCGTAAGCAAGCCGCTCAGAACAAGTCCCTGGGCAAGTTCGACCTGGCCGAGATTCCACCAGCACCACGTGGCGTGCCACAAATCGAAGTGACCTTCGACATCGACGCCAACGGCATCCTGCACGTAGGCGCCAAAGACAAGGCCACCGGCAAGGCTCAATCGATCGTGATCAAGGCGAACTCCGGTTTGTCTGATGAAGAGATCGAGAAAATGATTCGCGATGCTGAAGCGAACTCCGAGGAAGACCGCAAGTTCGAAGAGCTGGCTGCTGCCCGCAACCAGGGCGATGCACTGGTTCACTCGACGCGCAAAATGGTCGTGGACGCTGGCGATAAAGTGACCGCTGAAGAGAAGACTGCAATCGAAGCCGCAGTAGTTGCCCTGGAAGCCGCCATCAAAGGCGACGACAAGGCTGCCATCGAAGCCAAGGTTGAAGAGCTGTCGAAAGTCTCCGCTCCAGTGGCGCAGAAGATGTACGCCGAACAGGCCCAGCCTGCTGAAGGCGCTGCACCGCAAGGCGAATCGGCTGAGAAGGCTGACGACGTTGTCGATGCCGAGTTCGAAGAAGTCAAAGACCACAAGTAAGTTAGTGGTCGCCCGGTTGACTGCCTTGCGGCGGTGACTGGTAGGATGTCGCCGCGCGGGAGCTTGCTCCCGCGTTGGCGTGTCTGGAGTACACGAATTTTTACAGCATGCGACAGCGTTCGCGTGTTGGCGGTATGGCCGAAAATGCTCCTGCTTTTCGAGCCGTAAGTGCCGCAATGAATCAAAGACCAGGATCGTTGAATTGACGTGAGTTGGGTCCGGGCCTGTATTGGGGCTCAACGAGTTTGGCGAGGCTCAGGAGAGGTTTGCCGAACGTCCTTAAGAGTGCAAAGACTTATGGCAAAGCGTGACTATTACGAAGTGTTGGGTGTTGAGCGTGGCTCGAGCGAAGCGGACCTGAAAAAGGCCTACCGTCGGCTGGCGATGAAGCACCACCCGGACCGTAATCCCGATGACAAAGCGTCGGAAGAAATGTTCAAAGAGGCCAACGAGGCCTACGAAGTGCTGTCCGATTCCAGCAAGCGCGCGGCGTACGACCAGTATGGTCATGCCGGCGTCGACCCGAGCATGGGCGGCGGCGGTGCCGGGTTTGGCGGTCAGAACTTCTCCGACATCTTCGGCGATGTCTTCAGTGACTTCTTCGGTGGCGGTCGCGGCGGTGCTCGTGGCGGTGCCCAGCGCGGCAGCGATTTGCGTTACACCCTGGAGCTGAATCTGGAAGAAGCGGTGCGCGGCACGACCGTGAATATCCGCGTTCCGACACTGGTCAACTGCAAACCGTGTGATGGTTCGGGCGCCAAGAAAGGCTCCTCTCCGATCACCTGCCCGACGTGCGGCGGTATCGGTCAGGTCCGCATGCAGCAAGGTTTCTTCTCGGTGCAGCAGACCTGTCCGCGCTGCCATGGCCAGGGCAAGATCATTTCCGATCCATGCACCTCCTGTAACGGTGACGGTCGCGTTGAAGAGTACAAGACCCTTTCCGTGAAAGTGCCGGCCGGTGTCGACACTGGCGACCGCATTCGTCTGTCCGGCGAAGGCGAGGCGGGTGCTCAGGGTGGTCCGACTGGCGACCTGTATGTAGTGATCAATGTGCGCGAGCACGCGATCTTCCAGCGCGATGGCAAGCACCTGTTCTGCGAAGTGCCGATCAGCTTCGTCGATGCGGCGCTGGGTGGCGAGCTGGAGATTCCGACCCTCGATGGTCGGGTCAAACTGAAAATCCCTGAAGGGACTCAGACCGGCAAGCAATTCCGTGTGCGCGGCAAAGGCGTCGCGCCTGTGCGTGGCGGTGGTGCCGGCGACCTGATGTGCCGTGTGGCGGTCGAAACCCCGGTCAACCTGGGTCGCCGTCAGCGCGAATTGCTGGAAGAATTCCGCAGTTCGCTGGCAGACGACAACAGCCATTCGCCGAAAACCACCGGTTGGTTCGAAGGCGTGAAGCGCTTCTTCGGCGATCTGTAAGGAGTGAGCATGCGACGTATAGCTGTGATGGGCGCTGCTGGCCGCATGGGCAAGATCCTGGTCGAAGCGGTGCAGCAACGCGCGCCGCAGACGGGGCTGACGGCAGCCATCGTGCGCCCCGGCAGCACGCTGATTGGTGTGGATGCCGGTGAGCTGGCTTCGTTGGGACGTATCGGTGTGCCGTTGTCCGGTCATGTCGAGTCGGTGGCAGAAGAGTTCGATGTGTTGATCGACTTCACGCTGCCGGAAGTCATGCTGAAAAACCTGGCGTTCTGCCGCAAGGCGGGCAAGGCCATGGTGATCGGCACGACCGGGCTCGATGCTGCGCAGAAGCAGTTGCTGGTCGAGGCGGGCAAGGACATTCCTATCGTGTTCGCCGCCAACTTCAGTGTCGGCGTGAACCTGTCGCTGAAGCTGCTCGACATGGCTGCGCGCGTGCTGGGCGATGATGCAGATATCGAAATCATCGAGGCTCACCATCGGCACAAGATCGACGCGCCTTCGGGCACGGCACTGCGCATGGGAGAGGTGATTGCCAGTGCACTGGATCGTGATCTGCAGAAGGTCGCGGTCTACGGGCGTGAAGGCCACACTGGTGCGCGTGAGCGTGAAACGATCGGTTTTGCCACTGTGCGTGGCGGTGATGTGGTCGGTGATCACACCGTGCTGTTCGCCTGTGAGGGCGAGCGTCTCGAAATCACGCACAAGGCGTCGAGTCGCATGACTTTCGCCAAGGGCGCGGTGCGTGCGGCGTTGTGGCTTGACGGTCGTGAGCCTGGCCTTTACGACATGCAAGACGTGCTCGACCTGCGTTAAGATGCAGCCGAAACCGGGCTCCAACCCAGCGATGGGGCCCGGTTTTATTACGCCAAGCGACGTCCTGTCGCATTCCCCGGCCTTTAAGGCTCATTGGCGGTAGACCAAAAATGCCTTTTTCTGTAAGCTACAGCTTTAGTGTGTCCACTAAAAGCGCGCAGAATAATTCAGTGAAGAAGCGGGGTGACGTGTCCATACGTCACTCCGCTTTTTTACAACCTGCGATCGCCCTTTCAGGCTTTATTTACGGGAGGTCTTCTTGACTAAGCCAGCCATACTCGCCCTTGCTGATGGCAGCATTTTTCGCGGCGAAGCCATTGGAGCCGACGGTCAAACCGTTGGAGAGGTGGTGTTCAACACCGCCATGACCGGCTATCAGGAAATCCTTACCGATCCTTCCTACGCCCAACAGATCGTTACCCTGACTTACCCGCACATCGGCAACACCGGCACCACGCCGGAAGACGCCGAGTCCGACCGCGTCTGGTCTGCTGGCCTGGTCATCCGTGACCTGCCACTGGTTGCGAGCAACTGGCGTAACACGATGTCCCTGTCCGACTACCTGAAAGCCAACAACGTTGTGGCCATCGCCGGTATCGACACCCGCCGCCTCACGCGCATCCTGCGTGAAAAAGGCGCGCAGAACGGCTGCATCATGGCCGGTGACAACATTTCCGAAGAAGCGGCCATCGCCGCGGCTCAAGGCTTCCCTGGCCTGAAAGGCATGGACCTGGCAAAAGTCGTCAGCACCAAAGAGCAGTACGAATGGCGCTCGACTGTCTGGGACCTGAAAACCGACAGCCACGCGACCATCGACGCTTCCGAGCTGCCGTACCACGTGGTTGCCTACGACTACGGCGTCAAGCTGAACATCCTGCGCATGCTGGTCGCGCGCGGTTGCCGCGTCACCGTAGTGCCGGCTCAAACACCAGCTGCCGACGTGCTGGCGATGAAGCCGGACGGCGTGTTCCTGTCCAACGGCCCTGGTGATCCGGAGCCTTGCGACTACGCGATCCAGGCGATCAAGGACGTGCTGGAAACCGAGATCCCGGTGTTCGGTATCTGCCTCGGTCACCAACTGCTGGCCCTGGCCTCTGGCGCCAAGACCCTGAAAATGGGCCACGGCCACCACGGTGCCAACCACCCGGTTCAGGATCTGGACAGCGGTGTGGTGATGATCACCAGCCAGAACCACGGTTTTGCGGTAGACGAAGCGACCTTGCCGGCCAACGTTCGCGCGATTCACAAATCGCTGTTCGACGGCACCCTGCAAGGCATCGAGCGCACCGACAAGAGCGCCTTCAGCTTCCAGGGTCACCCGGAAGCCAGCCCTGGCCCGAACGACGTAGCGCCATTGTTCGATCGCTTCATCAACGAAATGGCCAAGCGACGCTGATCGCTCGCCTTGATGCAGCAAAGCTTGAGGGTGGTCCCGACACCGGCGGCCCCCTCAAGGCTTTAAAGATTGAACAAGACGGCTTGCCGACTGACCTGCGGATTTGAGTGACAAACCCATGCCAAAACGTACAGACATTAAAAGCATCCTGATTCTCGGCGCTGGCCCGATCGTTATCGGCCAGGCTTGCGAATTCGACTACTCCGGCGCCCAGGCCTGCAAAGCCCTGCGCGAGGAGGGTTATCGCGTCATCCTGGTGAACTCCAACCCGGCGACCATCATGACAGACCCGGACATGGCCGACGCCACGTACATCGAGCCGATCAAATGGCAGACCGTTGCCAAGATCATCGAGAAAGAGCGTCCGGACGCGCTGCTGCCAACCATGGGTGGCCAGACCGCTCTGAACTGTGCGCTGGACCTGGAGCGTGAAGGCGTTCTGGAGAAGTTCGGCGTAGAGATGATCGGCGCCAACGCGGACACCATCGACAAGGCTGAAGACCGTTCGCGCTTCGACAAGGCGATGAAATCCATCGGCCTGGACTGCCCGCGCTCGGGTATCGCCCACAGCATGGAAGAAGCCAACGCCGTTCTTGAGCGTCTGGGCTTTCCGTGCATCATCCGTCCGTCCTTCACCATGGGCGGCACGGGTGGCGGTATCGCTTACAACCGTGAAGAGTTCGAAGAAATCTGCGCCCGTGGTCTGGACCTGTCGCCAACCAAAG
Source organism: Pseudomonas migulae (assembly GCF_024169315.1). Classification (NCBI taxonomy): domain Bacteria; kingdom Pseudomonadati; phylum Pseudomonadota; class Gammaproteobacteria; order Pseudomonadales; family Pseudomonadaceae; genus Pseudomonas; species Pseudomonas migulae. Next base: position 4,733,568 of record NZ_JALJWR010000001.1, read on the forward strand.
AGCTGCTGATCGACGAATCCCTGATCGGCTGGAAAGAGTACGAGATGGAGGTTGTCCGCGATAAGAAGGACAACTGCATCATCGTTTGCTCCATCGAAAACTTTGACCCGATGGGCGTGCACACCGGTGACTCGATCACTGTGGCGCCAGCACAGACCCTGACGGACAAGGAATACCAGATCATGCGTAACGCCTCGTTGGCGGTACTGCGTGAGATCGGCGTGGAAACCGGCGGCTCCAACGTTCAGTTTGGCATCTGCCCGGACACTGGCCGTATGGTCGTGATCGAGATGAACCCGCGTGTATCCCGCTCTTCGGCACTGGCCTCGAAAGCCACTGGTTTCCCGATTGCGCGTATCGCTGCCAAGCTGGCGATCGGCTACACCCTCGACGAACTGTCGAACGAAATCACCGGGGGCGCGACTCCTGCGTCCTTCGAGCCGTCCATCGACTACGTCGTGACCAAGCTGCCACGCTTCGCCTTCGAGAAATTCCCGAAAGCCGACGCACGCCTGACCACTCAAATGAAGTCGGTCGGTGAAGTCATGGCCATCGGCCGGACCTTCCAGGAATCCCTGCAGAAAGCCCTGCGCGGTCTGGAAGTGGGCGTTTGCGGCCTGGACGAGAAACTCGACCTGAGCAACCCGGAAAGCATGAGCGTGCTCAAGCGCGAACTGACCGTGCCGGGCGCCGAGCGTATCTGGTACGTGGCTGACGCCTTCCGCGCCGGCCTGTCGGTCGAAGACATCTTCGGCATGAACATGATCGACCCGTGGTTCCTGGTGCAGATCGAAGATCTGATCAAGGAAGAAGAGAAGGTCAAGACCCTGGGTCTGGCCAGCATCGACCGCGACGTGATGTTCCGCCTCAAGCGCAAAGGCTTCTCCGACATGCGTCTGGCCAAGCTGTTGGGCGTGACCGAGAAGGCGCTGCGTCGCCATCGCCACAAGCTCGAGGTTTACCCGGTCTACAAGCGCGTTGACACTTGCGCGGCCGAGTTCGCTACCGACACCGCCTACATGTACTCGACTTACGAGGAAGAGTGCGAAGCCGCGCCATCGGGTCGCGACAAGATCATGATCCTCGGCGGCGGTCCAAACCGTATCGGCCAGGGCATCGAGTTCGACTACTGCTGTGTACACGCGGCACTGGCCCTGCGTGAAGACGGGTACGAGACCATCATGGTCAACTGCAACCCGGAAACCGTTTCCACCGACTACGACACCTCCGATCGCCTGTACTTCGAACCAGTGACCCTGGAAGACGTACTGGAAATCGTCCGCGTCGAGAAGCCGAAAGGCGTGATCGTCCAGTACGGCGGCCAAACCCCACTGAAACTGGCTCGCGCACTGGAAGAAGCCGGCGTGCCGATCATCGGCACCAGCCCTGACGCCATCGACCGTGCCGAAGACCGTGAGCGCTTCCAGCAGATGGTTGAGCGCCTGAACCTGCGTCAGCCGCCAAACGCCACCGTGCGCAGCGAAGACGAAGCGATTCGTGCCGCGGCCAAGATCGGTTACCCGCTGGTGGTGCGTCCGTCCTACGTACTGGGCGGTCGTGCGATGGAAATCGTCTACGAAGAAGAAGAGCTCAAGCGCTACCTGCGTGACGCGGTGAAAGTGTCCAATGACAGCCCGGTGCTGCTCGACCACTTCCTCAACTGCGCCATCGAAATGGACGTGGATGCGGTCTGCGACGGCACCGACGTGGTGATCGGCGCGATCATGCAGCACATCGAGCAGGCCGGCGTTCACTCCGGTGACTCCGCGTGCTCCCTGCCGCCGTACTCGCTGCCTGCCCACATCCAGGACGAGATGCGCGAACAGGTCAAGAAAATGGCCCTGGAACTGGGCGTGGTCGGCCTGATGAACGTTCAGTTGGCGCTGCAAGGCGAAGACATCTACGTCATCGAAGTCAACCCGCGCGCTTCCCGTACCGTACCGTTCGTGTCCAAGTGCATCGGTGTTTCCCTGGCGATGATCGCAGCACGCGTGATGGCCGGTAAAACCCTGAAGGAAATCGGCTTCACCAAGGAAATCATTCCGAACTTCTACAGTGTGAAAGAGGCGGTGTTCCCGTTCGCCAAATTCCCTGGCGTGGACCCGATCCTCGGCCCAGAGATGAAGTCCACCGGTGAAGTGATGGGTGTGGGCGACACCTTCGGCGAAGCATTTGCCAAAGCCCAGATGGGCGCCAGCGAAGTGCTGCCAACCGGCGGTACCGCGTTCATCAGCGTGCGTGATGACGACAAGCCGCTGGTTGCAGGCGTGGCCCGTGATCTGATCAACTTGGGCTTCGAAGTGGTTGCCACTGCCGGTACTGCCAAGCTGATCGAAGCCGCAGGCCTGAAAGTGCGTCGTGTGAACAAGGTGACTGAAGGTCGTCCGCACGTGGTCGACATGATCAAGAATGACGAAGTCACCCTGATCATCAACACCACTGAAGGTCGTCAGTCGATCGCCGACTCGTACTCCATTCGTCGTAATGCCTTGCAGCACAAGATCTACTGCACCACCACCATTGCTGCTGGCGAAGCCATCTGCGAAGCGCTGAAGTTCGGTCCCGAGAAGACCGTGCGCCGCTTGCAGGATCTACACGCAGGATTGAAGGCATGATCAAATACCCAATGACCGTCCAGGGCGCGAAAGCCCTGGAAGAAGAACACGCTCACCTGACCAAGGTCGTCCGTCCGAAGCTCAGCCAGGACATCGGCACGGCCCGCGAGTTGGGTGACTTGAAGGAAAACGCCGAATACCACGCTGCTCGCGAGCAGCAAGGTATGGTCGAGGCGCGGATCCGTGACATTGAAGGCCGGATTCAGAACCAGGTCATCATCGACGTCACGACCATTCCTCACACCGGCAAAGTGATCTTCGGCACCACCGTTGAAATCGCCAACGTCGAGACGGACGAGCGCGTGACTTACCACATCGTGGGCGAGGATGAGGCTGACTTCAAACTCGGCAAGATTTCGGTAGGTTCGCCATTGGCTCGTGCCTTGATTGCCAAGGAAGAGGGTGATGTGGTCGCGGTGAAAACGCCTGGTGGCGTTATCGAGTACGAGATTGTCGAAGTTCGCCACATCTGAACGCAGGCGCCCGCTTCGTGCGGGCGCGATGCTTTGGCAACTGACTCAGATGTTGTGGGTCGGCGGCCTGTGGCTGTTACATATCGGTCTGCTGCCGGTGCTGGGCCAAATTGGCCTGGCGCCGCTGCTGATCGATGAAATTGCAGGCATGCTTAACTCGCTGATGGTGGGATTCGCCGCAGCGTGCGTGGTGTTTCAGGCTTTGGTGCTGGTTCAGGCCGAGGGCCTTGCCAGTCTATGGCGCGATATTCGCGGGCAGCTGCTGCTGATGGCGCTGTATGCGTGCGGGATGTATACCGCTGCGCGTGTCGGCTGGCCGGATGCAGTGCGTTGGCAGGTGTTCAGTTATCTGGTTCTGGGCTTTTCCGGGCTGGTGCTGGTGCTGCAACCAGTGCCTGGATGGAGCGGCAGGGTGCGCGAAGCACACCCTTGACCCTTGCCATCATTTGAAGCGATGGACGTTCGACAGCTGCTTGTTGACGCTGAAGTTCTTGCGGTAAATCAGTGCCATCTTGCCGATGACCTGAACCAGATCCGCTTTGCCGACCTTGCAGAGTTCTGCAATGGACGCCAGGCGCGATTCGCGATCGAGGATGTTGAGCTTGATTTTGATCAGCTCGTGATCCGCCAAGGCGCGTTCAAGTTCGGCTAGCACACCTTCAGTCAAACCGTTGTCAGCCACAATCAAAACCGGTTTCAGATGGTGGCCAATGGATTTGTACTGTTTCTTCTGCTCTTGAGTGAGCGGCATAATCTGACCCTTTAGTCTGGATTCTGTAAAATGGCGGCCATTTTACCCGAGGGTTCGTGGATCCGCCCAATTAATCACGACCCTTATCATCGAGGTGCCCAATGGCGCGTTCCAAGACAAGCCTTGGTTGGCTGAAACGACATGTCAATGATCCCTATGTGAAGCAGGCGCAGAAGGATGGTTACCGCTCGCGTGCGAGTTACAAGCTTCTGGAGGTCCAGGAGAAATACAAGCTGATCCGTCCGGGTATGAGCGTTGTCGACCTGGGTGCGGCGCCTGGCGGCTGGTCGCAGGTCACTAGCCGGCTGATCGGTGGTCAGGGGCGTCTGATCGCCTCGGACATCCTGGAAATGGACAGCATTCCGGACGTGACTTTCATCCAGGGTGACTTCACCCAGGACGAAGTGCTCGCTCAGATCCTTGAAGCCGTGGGTAATTCGCAAGTGGACCTTGTGATTTCCGATATGGCCCCCAATATGAGTGGTACGCCTGAGGTGGACATGCCAAAAGCCATGTTTCTATGTGAACTGGCTCTTGATCTGGCGGCTCGGATACTCAAGCCGGGCGGTAATTTCGTGATCAAGGTGTTTCAGGGCGAAGGGTTTGATGCTTACGTGAAGGACGCTCGTCAGAAATTCGACAAGGTCCAGATGATCAAGCCGGACTCCTCCCGTGGCAGTTCCCGCGAGCAATACATGCTGGCTTGGGGCTATCGCGGCCGTAGTGAGTAAAACGAGGTTTTTTTGCGGGTCGATAGGATTTTCGTATTTCGCCCCGTGAGCATTAGCGAATATTGTGTAGAAAGTGTTTCACAAAGGGTTACAGACGGCGCCTGCCAGAGCCGTAGGTAATGTAGTAAGTTAGGCCGGTGAATATCATGCGAAGCGCGCGCCATTAGCGGAGCTTGCTTCAGAGGGTAGTTAATTGAACGATATGGCAAAGAATCTGATCCTGTGGTTGATCATCGCGGCTGTCCTGGTGACAGTGATGAACAACTTCTCCAGCCCTAACGAGCCGCAGACCCTCAACTATTCCGACTTCATCCAGCAGGTCAAGGATGGCAAGGTCGAGCGCGTAGCCGTAGATGGCTATGTGATTACCGGTAAGCGCAACGATGGCGACAGCTTCAAGACCATCCGTCCCGCTATCCAGGACAACGGTCTGATCGGCGATCTCGTGGACAACCACGTGGTAGTCGAAGGCAAGCAGCCTGAACAGCAAAGCATCTGGACTCAACTCCTGGTCGCGAGCTTCCCGATCCTGGTGATCATTGCCGTGTTCATGTTCTTCATGCGGCAGATGCAGGGCGGTGCCGGAGGCAAGGGCGGGCCGATGAGCTTCGGCAAGAGTAAGGCGCGCCTGTTATCCGAAGACCAGGTGAAAACCACCCTGGCTGATGTTGCCGGTTGCGACGAAGCCAAAGAGGAAGTCGGCGAACTGGTCGAGTTCCTTCGTGATCCGGGCAAGTTCCAGCGCCTGGGCGGCCGCATTCCACGCGGCGTACTGATGGTCGGTCCTCCGGGTACCGGTAAAACCTTGCTGGCCAAGGCGATTGCCGGCGAAGCCAAAGTGCCGTTCTTCACCATTTCCGGTTCCGATTTCGTCGAAATGTTCGTCGGCGTCGGTGCGAGCCGTGTTCGTGACATGTTCGAGCAGGCCAAGAAGCACGCGCCATGCATCATCTTCATCGATGAAATCGACGCCGTCGGTCGCCACCGTGGCGCCGGCATGGGCGGTGGTCACGATGAGCGCGAGCAGACTCTCAACCAGTTGCTGGTAGAGATGGACGGCTTCGAAATGAATGACGGCATCATCGTAATTGCAGCAACCAACCGTCCGGACGTACTGGACCCCGCGTTGCTGCGTCCGGGCCGTTTCGACCGTCAGGTCGTGGTCGGTCTGCCGGATATCCGTGGTCGTGAGCAAATTCTCAAGGTCCACATGCGCAAAGTGCCAATGGGTGACGACGTTGCTCCGGCGGTCATTGCTCGTGGTACGCCTGGTTTCTCCGGTGCCGACCTGGCCAACCTGGTGAACGAAGCGTCGTTGTTCGCTGCCCGTACCGGCAAGCGCATCGTCGAAATGAAAGAGTTCGAACTGGCCAAAGACAAGATCATGATGGGCGCCGAGCGCAAATCGATGGTCATGTCCGAGAAAGAGAAGCAGAACACCGCTTATCACGAAGCAGGCCACGCCATCGTGGGCCGCGTCGTGCCAGAGCATGATCCGGTCTACAAGGTGTCGATCATCCCGCGCGGTCGTGCGCTGGGCGTGACCATGTTCCTGCCGGAAGAAGATCGTTACAGCCTGTCCAAGCGTGCATTGATCAGTCAGATCTGCTCGCTGTACGGCGGCCGTATCGCTGAAGAAATGACCCTGGGCTTCGACGGTGTGACCACCGGTGCGTCCAACGACATCATGCGTGCCAGCCAGATTGCACGGAACATGGTGACCAAATGGGGTCTTTCGGAAAAACTCGGTCCGTTGATGTACGCCGAAGAAGAGGGCGAAGTGTTCCTCGGTCGCGGCGGCGGTGGTCAGAGTGCAAGTTTCTCCGGTGAGACAGCCAAGCTGATCGACTCCGAAGTGCGCAGCATCATTGACCAGTGCTACGGCACGGCCAAGCAGATCCTCACGGATAACCGTGACAAGCTCGATGCGATGGCTGATGCCCTGATGAAGTATGAAACGATCGATGCTGATCAGATCGACGACATCATGGCGGGTCGTACGCCTCGCGAACCTCGTGACTGGTCGGGCGGCACCGGTACTTCCGGAACACCTCCGGCAGTGCAGGATCCGCGTCCGGAAACACCGATCGGCGGTCCGGCTGCTGACGTTTAAGGTTTGAAATGACTTCTGTTCTGTCCTCGACCCGGTTGCCTTGCGGCAACCGGGTTCTTGATTTGGCCCAGACGCATGTCATGGGCATTCTCAATGTCACTCCCGACTCCTTCTCCGACGGCGGCCAATACAGCCAGCTCGATGCGGCCTTGCGTCATGCCGAAGCCATGGTGTTGGCTGGCGCGACGCTGATTGATGTCGGCGGTGAGTCGACCCGGCCCGGTGCCAGGGCGGTTTCCTCCCTGGAAGAGCTGGAGCGCGTAGCGCCGATCGTTGAGCGCATCAATCGCGAGCTGGATGTGATTATCTCTGTCGATACCTCGACGCCAGCCGTCATGCGCGAAACCGCACGGCTGGGCGCAGGTTTGATCAATGACGTTCGTGCATTGCGGCGTGAAGGTGCCCTGGACGCTGCGGCGGACACTGGTTTGCCGGTCTGTCTGATGCATATGCTCGGTGAGCCAGGCGACATGCAGGATAATCCGCATTATCAGGACGTCACCAAGGAAGTGAGCGAGTTTCTCGCCGAGCGCATGGCGCAGTGTGCATCAGTCGGAATTCCGGCTGATCGGATCATCCTGGATCCGGGTTTCGGCTTCGCCAAAACCTTGCAGCACAATTTAAGTTTGTTCAAACATATGGAAGCCCTGCATCGCTTTGGTCGGCCCCTGTTGGTTGGGGTTTCGCGCAAGAGCATGATAGGTCAGGCCCTGAATCGCCCGGTCGGAGAGCGACTGCATGGCGGTTTGGCACTCGCGGCACTGGCTTCATTCAAGGGTGCGCGTATATTGCGCGTCCATGATGTGGCCGAAACCGTCGATGTGGTGCGAATGATCGCTGCAGTGGAATCAGCCGAATAAGAATGATGGAGCACTTATGACTAAGAAATACTTTGGCACCGACGGGATTCGTGGTCGGGTCGGCGAATATCCGATTACTCCTGAATTCATGCTCAAGCTCGGTTGGGCCGCGGGCATGGCATTCCGCAAAATGGGCGCCTGCAAGGTGCTGGTGGGCAAGGACACCCGGATCTCCGGGTACATGTTCGAATCGGCGCTTGAGGCAGGACTGACTTCGGCCGGTGCCGACGTGATGCTCCTGGGCCCGATGCCGACCCCGGCCATCGCTTATCTGACGCGGACGTTCCATGCCGAGGCAGGGATCGTGATCAGTGCTTCGCACAATCCTCACGATGACAATGGCATCAAGTTTTTCTCCGGAAAGGGCACCAAGCTGCCGGATGAAGTCGAGCACATGATCGAAGAGTTGCTCGACACCCCGATGACCGTTGTTGAGTCGAGCAAGATCGGCAAAGTGTCGCGTATCAACGATGCGTCGGGCCGTTATATCGAATTCTGCAAGAGCAGCGTGCCGACCGGCACCAGCTTTTCGGGCCTGAAGATCGTGATCGATTGCGCTCACGGCGCGGTCTACAAAGTGGCCCCAAGCGTATTCCGCGAGCTGGGTGCCGACGTCGTTGTGCTGTCCGCGCAACCGAACGGTCTGAACATCAATGAAAACTGCGGTTCGACCCATATGGGCCAACTGCAGGCTGCCGTGCTGGCCGAGCATGCCGATCTGGGCATTGCTTTCGACGGTGACGGCGATCGGGTTCTGATGGTCGATCACACAGGTGCCATTGTCGATGGAGACGAGCTGCTGTTCATCATTGCCCGCGACCTGCATGAGCGTGACCTGTTGAAGGGTGGCGTGGTCGGGACATTGATGAGCAACCTGGGGCTGGAACTGGCTCTGGCGGATCTGTCGATTCCATTTGTGCGTGCGAACGTCGGTGACCGTTATGTGATCGCGGATCTGCTGGAGCGCAACTGGCTGGTGGGTGGCGAGAACTCGGGTCATATCGTTTGCTTCAATCACACCACCACCGGTGATGCGATCATCGCTGCGTTGCAGGTGCTGATGGCGTTGCAGACGCGCTCCGAAGGACTGGGTCAAGCCAGGCAGGCGCTGCGCAAGTGCCCTCAGGTGCTGATCAACGTACGGTTCGGCGGTGGTGCGAGCCCGCTGGACCATCCGTCGGTCAAAGAAGCCAGCGAGCGCGTGACCAAAGCCATGGCGGGTCGTGGGCGCGTGCTGTTGCGCAAGTCCGGGACGGAGCCGTTGGTGCGTGTCATGGTCGAAGGCGAGGACGAAACACAGGTTCGCGCCTACGCCGAAGAGCTGGCAAAACTGGTTACTGAAGTTTCTGCCTGAATTCGGCTTGCCAGCCATGATTGTGTTGGGTAACATCTGCGCCCACTTTGACCGACGAGGTACAGCATGCGTCGCCCTATGGTAGCTGGTAACTGGAAGATGCACGGTACCCGCGCCAGCGTCGCTGAGCTGATCAAAGGCTTGCGTAATTTGGCCTTGCCGAGCGGTGTTGATGTAGCGGTATTCCCGTCTTTCTTGCATATCAATCAAGTGATTGATGGTCTGGAAGGCAAGTCGATCAAGGTCGGCGCGCAGAACGTTGCGGTGGAAGCCAAACAAGGTGCATTGACCGGTGAGGTTGCACCGAGTCAGTTGGCTGATGAAGGTTGTTCTCTGGTGCTCGTCGGGCATTCCGAACGCCGCCAGATCATCGGCGAGAATGATGAAGCACTGATTCGCAAGTTCGCCGCGGCACAGGAATGTGGCTTGATTCCGGTGTTATGCATCGGGGAAACCCTGGAGCAGCGCGAAGCCGGTAAAACGCTTGAAGTTGTCGGGCATCAGCTCGGCAGCGTCATCGAGAAACTGGGTGTCGGTGTTTTTGCAAAGGCAGTAATCGCTTACGAGCCGGTCTGGGCCATTGGTACCGGGCTGACTGCTTCGCCGCAACAGGCGCAGGATGTGCACGCAGCCATTCGCGCTCAGTTGGCGGCAGAGAATTCTGAGGTCGCACAAGGTGTGCGGCTTCTATACGGCGGCAGCGTGAAGGCGGCCAATGCGGTCGAACTGTTCGGCATGCCGGATATCGATGGGGGGCTCATTGGTGGAGCTTCCCTGAATGCAGATGAGTTCGGTGCGATTATTCGCGCCGCGGGAAACTGAAAAAATGCTGGAAACAGTCGTAGTCGTTTTTCATCTGCTGGGTGCATTGGGCGTAGTTGCTCTGGTATTGCTGCAGCAGGGTAAAGGTGCGGATGCTGGCGCGTCTTTCGGAGCAGGTGCTTCAAATACTGTGTTCGGAAGCCAAGGTTCCTCTACCTTTCTTAGTAAGTTTACTGCTATACTTGCCGCCGGTTTCTTCATAACCAGCTTAGGGTTAGGTTACTTTGCTAAAGAGAAAGCTCACCAGCTGACTCAAGTAGGTTTGCCAAACCCGGCAGTGTTGGAAGTTCCAAAGCAACAACCGGCTTCTGATGATGTCCCGGTGCTTCAAGAGCAAAAGTCGGCTACCCCAGCGACTGACGTGCCTCCAGCTCAAGAGCAAAAGTAAGAAGGTTTCAAACGTAGTATTGCCGAGGTGGTGGAATTGGTAGACACGCAACCTTGAGGTGGTTGTGCCCATAGGGTGTAGGGGTTCGAGTCCCCTTCTCGGTACCAATTATCAGGAGAGCCCGCTGTTGCGGGCTTTCTTGTAGGTGGAAGGTTACATTGACCCTGTCAGGGATCGGTCGTATACTTCCGCCCCAGCTTTGTCGCGGGGTGGAGCAGTCTGGTAGCTCGTCGGGCTCATAACCCGAAGGTCGTCGGTTCAAATCCGGCCCCCGCAACCAGTTTAAGGAGCCCCTTTTAAGGGGCTTTTTGTTAGCTGGACACTTTCTACGCCGCTGTTCGACGGCGTTTCAAGGATGGGCGTTTCGCCCATTTTTTTATTTTGCATAGCATGCACATACATGCACGAGGGGGTTCAGGTGTCGAGCAAGCTAGAAGAGTTGCAGGCCTTGTTGGCCCCGGTGGTCGTGGCCCTAGGCTATGAATGCTGGGGTATTGAGTTCTCGGCTCAAGGTCGCCACTCAATGTTGCGCGTTTATATTGATAAAGAAGGCGGCGTACTGGTGGACGATTGCGCCATCGTCAGCCGTCAGATCAGCGGTGTCCTGGATGTTGAAGATCCAATCGCCGTTGAATACACCCTTGAAGTTTCCTCGCCTGGCATGGAACGCCCACTGTTCACTATTGAGCAGTTTGCAAAATTTGCCGGTGAACAAGTGAAGATCAAGCTGCGCTCGCCTTTTGAAGGACGACGCAACTTTCAGGGCCTTCTGCGCGGTGTAGAAGAGCAGGACGTCGTGGTGCAGGTAGAAGACCATGAATTCCTGTTGCCGATCGATATGATCGACAAGGCCAACATTATTCCCAGTTTTGACTGAGACGCGGATCCCGCGGATCCAATGGCTTGCGAAAGGCGAGGCGTACGATGAGCAAAGAAGTACTGCTGGTTGTTGAGTCGGTATCCAATGAAAAGGGCGTACCGGCAAACGTAATTTTTGAAGCGCTGGAGCTGGCTCTGGCCACCGCTACAAAAAAGCGGTTTGAGGACGAAGTCGATCTGCGTGTGGAAATCAATCGCCACACCGGTGCTTACGAGACATTCCGTCGCTGGACGGTAGTCGAAGAAGCAGACCTGGACGATCCGGCCATCGAAACCTGGCCAAGCAAGGTTGCCGAAACGCATCCTGGTGCTCAGGTTGGCGATGTCGTCGAAGAAAAGATCGAATCCATCGAGTTCGGCCGTATCGCTGCACAGACTGCCAAGCAAGTCATTGTGCAGAAAGTTCGCGAAGCCGAGCGTGCTCAAGTCGTCGACGCCTATCGCGAGCGCCTGGGGGAAATCATCTCCGGCACCGTGAAGAAAGTGACCCGCGACAACGTGATCGTCGACCTGGGCAACAACGCCGAAGCGTTGCTGGCTCGTGAAGACATCATCTCTCGCGAAACTTTCCGGGTTGGCGTGCGCCTGCGTGCGCTGCTCAAGGAAATCCGCACCGAGAACCGCGGCCCGCAGCTGATCCTGTCGCGTACTGCGCCGGAAATGCTGATCGAGTTGTTCCGCATCGAAGTGCCGGAAATCGCTGAAGGCCTGATCGAAGTAATGGCTGCCTCCCGTGACCCGGGTTCGCGTGCCAAGATCGCGGTCCGCTCCAAGGACAAACGCATCGACCCGCAAGGCGCTTGCATCGGTATGCGCGGTTCGCGCGTCCAGGCAGTGTCGGGTGAGTTGGGCGGTGAGCGTGTGGACATCGTCCTGTGGGACGACAACCCGGCTCAGTTCGTGATCAATGCAATGTCGCCGGCTGAAGTGGCGGCAATTATCGTTGACGAAGATGCCCATGCAATGGACATCGCCGTTGGCGCAGACAATCTGGCTCAGGCCATCGGTCGTGGTGGTCAGAACGTGCGTCTGGCCAGCCAGTTGACTGGCTGGACCCTGAACGTGATGACCGAATCGGACATCCAGGCTAAGCAGCAAGCAGAAACCGGCGACATCCTGCGCAACTTCATCGACGAGCTGGAAGTCGACGAAGACCTGGCACAGGTGCTGGTAGATGAAGGCTTCACCAGCCTGGAAGAGATTGCCTACGTACCGTTGGAAGAAATGCTCAACATCGACGGCTTTGACGAAGAAACCGTCAACGAGCTTCGCGCTCGTGCCAAGGATCGTTTGTTGACCAAAGCCATCGCTACTGAGGAAAAGCTGGCAGACGCCCATCCGGCCGAAGACCTGCTCTCGCTTGAGGGTATGGACAAGGATTTGGCGATGGAACTGGCGGTGCGCGGCGTAATTACCCGCGAAGACCTGGCCGAGCAGTCTATTGACGACCTGCTCGACATCGACGGCATTGACGATGATCGTGCCGGCAAGTTGATCATGGCCGCCCGAGCCCACTGGTTCGAGTAATTAGGCGCGGCCTGAGGAGAGAAGTGCATGACGCAAGTCACGGTGAAACAACTGGCCGATGAGGTCAAAACACCGGTAGAGCGCCTGTTGCAGCAGATGCGTGAGGCAGGTCTGCCGCACACCGCCGCCGAAGAACATGTGACTGACAGTGAGAAGCAATCTTTGCTGACTCACTTGAAAAGCAGCCACAAGGCGAAAGTGGAAGAACCACGCAAGATCACACTGCAGCGTAAAACCACCAGCACCCTGCGTGTTGCTGGCAGCAAAAGCATCAGTGTTGAAGTTCGTAAAAAGAAAGTTTTCGTACAGCGCAGCCCGGAAGAAATCGAAGCCGAGCGCAAACGCGAACTGGAAGAACGTCGCGCAGTAGAAAATGCTGCTCGTCAGAAGGCTGAAGAAGAAGCCAAGCGTCGCGCCGAAGAAGAAGCGCGTCGCCAGCCTGCTGCTGCGCAAACCGCTTCCAACGACGCCGTTGCAGCGCCGGTTGCAGTTGCCGAACCCGTACGTGAAAGCGCACCGGTTGTTGCGGCTGCACCTGCTCCGTCTGCTGACGTTCGTAACAAGCAGAACGAACAGCGTCGTCCGGACAAACCACGTGCCGACGATAACAATCGTCGTGGCAGTGGCGATGGCGAGCGCAAAAACGCTCCACATCGTGCTTCGGTCAAAGAGAAAGCGCCTGCTCCACGTGTTGCGCCACGTACTACCGACGAAGAAAGCGATGGCTTCCGTCGTGGTGGTCGCGGCAAGGCCAAGCTGAAGAAACGCAACGCCCACGGTTTCCAGAGCCCAACCGGCCCTGTTGTGCGCGAAGTGAAGATCGGCGAGACCATCACTGTTGGCGATCTCGCCCAGCAGATGTCGGTCAAGGCTGCTGAAATCATCAAGTTCATGTTCAAACTGGGTACTCCAGCGACCATCAACCAGGTACTGGATCAGGAAACTGCCCAACTGGTTGCTGAAGAACTGGGCCACAAAGTGACCCTGGTCAGCGACACAGCCCTGGAAGATTCCCTGGCCGAGTCCCTGAAGTTTGAAGGTGAAGCGTTCTCCCGTGCTCCGGTCGTGACCGTAATGGGCCACGTTGACCACGGTAAGACCTCGCTGCTCGACTACATCCGTCGTGCCAAGGTAGCTGCAGGCGAAGCCGGCGGTATCACCCAGCACATCGGCGCGTACCACGTTGAAACCGAACGCGGCATGGTCACCTTCCTCGACACCCCGGGTCACGCCGCGTTTACCGCAATGCGTGCTCGTGGTGCCAAGGCGACCGACATCGTGATCCTGGTGGTTGCAGCGGACGACGGCGTCATGCCGCAGACCGTTGAAGCCGTTCAGCACGCCAAGGCTGCCGGTGTTCCGCTGGTTGTTGCAGTGAACAAAATCGACAAGCCGGGCGCCGATCTCGATCGCATCCGTAGCGAACTGTCGGTTCACGGCGTGACCTCGGAAGAGTGGGGCGGCGACACCCCGTTCGTATCGGTTTCGGCGAAAGTCGGTACTGGCGTGGACGAGTTGCTCGAAGCTGTTCTGCTGCAAGCCGAAGTTCTGGAACTGAAAGCAACTCCGTCGGCTCCAGGCCGTGGCGTTGTGGTTGAATCGCGTCTCGACAAAGGTCGTGGCCCGGTTGCAACCGTTCTGGTTCAAGACGGTACCCTGCGCCAAGGCGACATGGTGCTGGTCGGTTCGAACTATGGCCGTGTACGTGCCATGCTCGACGAGAACGGCAAGCCAATCAAGGAAGCCGGTCCTTCCATCCCTGTCGAGATTCTCGGCCTGGACGGTACCCCGGACGCTGGCGACGAGATGAGCGTGGTTGCCGACGAGAAGAAAGCCCGTGAAGTGGCTCTGTTCCGTCAAGGCAAGTTCCGCGAAGTCAAACTGGCCCGCGCTCACGCCGGCAAGCTTGAAAACATCTTCGAGAACATGGGTCAGGAAGAGAAGAAGACGCTCAACATCGTCCTCAAATCCGACGTCCGTGGTTCGCTGGAAGCGTTGAACGGTGCCTTGAACGGCCTGGGTAACGACGAAGTGCAAGTGCGTGTTGTCGGTGGCGGTGTCGGTGGTATCACCGAGTCCGACGCCAACCTGGCACTGGCCTCCAACGCTGTACTGTTCGGCTTCAACGTGCGTGCCGATGCCGGCGCTCGCAAGATCGTCGAGCAGGAAGGTCTGGATATGCGTTACTACAACGTGATCTACGACATCATCGAAGACGTCAAGAAAGCCCTCACCGGTATGTTGGGCAGCGATGTTCGCGAGAACATCCTGGGTATCGCTGAAGTCCGTGATGTGTTCCGTTCGCCGAAGTTTGGCGCGATCGCCGGTTGCATGGTTATCGAAGGTGTTGTTCACCGTAACCGTCCAATCCGTGTACTGCGTGAAGACATCGTTATCTTCGAAGGCGAGCTGGAATCCCTGCGCCGCTTCAAGGATGACGCTTCCGAAGTACGTGCCGGCATGGAATGCGGTATCGGCGTGAAGAGCTACAACGACGTCAAAGTCGGTGACAAGATCGAAGTCTTCGAGAAGGTTCAGGTTGCTCGCAGCCTCTAACTCGCGCACTTCAAGGGCCACGCCAAGCCGCCGCATGCAAATGCGCGGCACAGCGTCAGGACTCTAAACGCAACGCCCGGTCTGGCTTTTGTCAGGCCGGGCGTTTGCCGCTTTCAGACCCTTCGGGTTTCACCGTGGGGCAGTAACAGGTAACAAGACATGGCAAAAGAATACAGCCGTACCCAACGTATCGGCGATCAGATGCAGCGTGAGCTGGCACAGCTGATCCGTCGTGAAGTCAAAGACCCGCGCGTCGGCCTGGTCACCATTACCGCTGTTGAAGTCAGCCGTGACGTCGGTCACGCCAAGATCTTCATCACCGTGATGGGGCAGGACAATGCCGAAGACATCGCGCAAAGCATCAAGGTGCTCAACTCCGCCGCCGGTTTCCTGCGTATGCAGTTGGCTCGCGAAATGAAGTTGCGCAGCGTTCCGCAGTTGCACTTCCACTACGACGAAAGCGTCGTGCGTGGCGCGCACCTGTCGGCACTGATCGAGCGTGCGGTGGCTGAAGACAATCAGCACCCGGTTGCGGCAGAAGCCGAAGACACCAAGGAGTAATCGGTGGCTCAGGTCAAACGTATCCGTCGTAACGTCAGCGGTATCATCCTGCTCGACAAACCGCTGGGGTTCACTTCCAACGCAGCCTTGCAGAAGGTCCGCTGGTTGCTGAACGCCGAGAAGGCCGGGCACACCGGCAGTCTCGATCCGCTGGCCACTGGCGTGTTGCCGCTGTGCTTCGGTGAGGCCACCAAGTTCTCGCAATACCTGCTCGATTCCGACAAGGCTTACGAAACGCTGGCGCAACTGGGCAAAACCACCACCACGGCGGACGCCGAGGGTGAAGTTTTGCAGGAACGCCCGGTGACCGTTGGTCGATCCGATGTCGAAGCGGCACTGCCGAAATTTCGTGGGCAAATCAGTCAGATACCGCCGATGTACTCGGCGCTCAAGCGTGATGGCCAGCCGCTGTACAAGCTGGCACGTGCAGGCGAAGTAGTGGAGCGCGAACCGCGTTCTGTTACTATTGCGCGCTTGGAATTGCTGGCATTTGAAGGTGATACTGCGCGGCTGGCGGTGGATTGCAGCAAAGGCACCTATATCCGCACCCTGGTGGAGGATATCGGTGAGCAACTCGGTTGTGGCGCTTACGTGGCTGAATTGCGACGTACCCAGGCCGGGCCTTTCACCCTGGCGCAGACAGTTACGCTTGAAGAGCTGGAAGCGGTACATGCCGAAGGCGGCAACGAAGCGGTCGACCGCTTCCTGATGCCATCGGACAGCGGCCTGCTGGATTGGCCACTGCTGCAGTTCTCGGAGCACAGCTCGTTCTACTGGCTAAACGGCCAACCGGTACGAGCCCCGGATGCACCGAAGTTCGGCATGGTACGGGTACAGGATCACAACGGTCGCTTCATCGGTATCGGTGAAGTGAGCGAAGACGGGCGCATCGCGCCGCGTCGACTGATTCGGTCAGAATGACCGGACGAGGGTGGCTGTTAACAGGCACGGTCACTACTCATTTTTAGATACAGGGATTTGTCCCTGGCCTGTTGAAACTGTTTTTCTGAAACAGTTTCCTGATAAAAGGATTGCCTCATGGCTCTCGACGTTCAAGAAAAAGCTCAAATCGTAGCTGACTACCAGCAAGCTGTTGGTGACACCGGTTCGCCAGAAGTGCAAGTTGCACTGCTGACCCACAACATCAACAAGCTGCAAGGTCACTTCAAGGCCAACGGTAAAGATCACCACTCCCGTCGTGGTCTGATCCGCATGGTAAACCAGCGTCGTAAGCTGCTGGACTACCTGAAAGGCAAGGATCTGGGTCGTTATCAGGCTCTGATCGGTCGCCTGGGTCTGCGTCGCTAATAAGCGATTGCGCTAGAGGTTGGTTGTCTGTCGTACGTCAGTGGGTTTCCCGCTGGCGCATGGCAGGCTCCCAGCCTCAAGTTTTATCTGGATACACGTTTTACCCTGGACAGGCGTTGGGCCGATTCCCGACATTGCCCAAGAATTTCGCAAGAAGACAAGTTCCCCAAGAGCCACAAAAGAAGGTAGGACACCGTGAACCCGGTAATCAAAAAATTCCAGTTCGGTCAGTCGACCGTTACCCTCGAGACTGGCCGTATCGCCCGTCAGGCCTCCGGCGCAGTATTGGTCACCGTTGACGACGACGTCAGCGTGTTGGTGACTGTAGTCGGTGCCAAGCAAGCCGATCCAGGCAAGGGCTTCTTCCCTCTGTCCGTTCACTACCAGGAAAAGACTTACGCTGCCGGTAAGATCCCTGGCGGTTTCTTCAAGCGCGAAGGCCGTCCTTCCGAGAAAGAAACCCTGACTTCCCGACTGATCGACCGTCCGATCCGTCCGCTGTTCCCGGAAGGCTTCATGAACGAAGTGCAGGTTGTCTGCACTGTCGTTTCCACCAGCAAGAAGACCGATCCGGACATCGCTGCGATGATCGGTACCTCGGCTGCGCTGGCCATCTCCGGCATTCCTTTCGATGGCCCGATCGGCGCTGCACGCGTTGCGTTCCACGAAAGCACCGGCTACCTGCTGAACCCGACTTACGAACAACAGAAAGCGTCGAGCCTGGACATGGTCGTTGCCGGTACTTCGGAAGCCGTTCTGATGGTTGAATCGGAAGCCAAAGAGCTGACCGAAGACCAGATGCTGGGCGCGGTACTGTTTGCTCACGACGAGTTCCAGGTGGTGATCAACGCCGTTAAAGAACTGGCCGCTGAAGCTGCCAAGCCGACCTGGACCTGGGCTCCACAGCCAGAAGCCACTGCGCTGCTGGGCGCGATCCGTGCCGAGTTCGGCGACGCGATCTCCCAGGCTTACACCATCACCATCAAGGCCGACCGTTACGCTCGCCTGGGTGAGCTGAAAGACCAGGTGGTTGCCAAGCTGTCCGGTGAAGAAGGTCAGCCGACTTCCGCTGAAGTCAAAGCTGCTTTCGGTGAAATCGAATACCGCACCGTTCGCGAAAACATCGTAAACGGCAAGCCACGTATCGACGGTCGCGACACCAAGACCGTACGTCCTTTGAACATCGAAGTCGGTGTTCTGCCTAAGACCCACGGCTCGGCTCTGTTCACCCGTGGCGAAACCCAGGCACTGGTCGTTGCAACACTGGGCACCGCCCGTGACGCGCAGCTGCTGGACACCCTGGAAGGCGAGAAAAAAGACCCGTTCATGCTGCACTACAACTTCCCTCCGTTCTCGGTAGGTGAGTGTGGTCGCATGGGTGGCGCTGGTCGTCGCGAAATCGGTCACGGCCGTCTGGCCCGTCGTTCGATTGCAGCCATGCTGCCTGCTGCCGACGTGTTCCCGTACACCATCCGTGTCGTGTCGGAAATCACCGAGTCCAACGGTTCGAGCTCCATGGCTTCGGTCTGCGGCGCTTCCCTGGCCCTGATGGATGCCGGCGTTCCGATGAAGGCACCGGTTGCCGGTATCGCCATGGGTCTGGTTAAAGAAGGCGAGAAGTTCGCCGTCCTGACCGACATCCTGGGTGACGAAGACCACCTGGGCGACATGGACTTCAAAGTAGCCGGTACCGCCAAAGGTGTTACCGCGCTGCAGATGGACATCAAGATCAAAGGCATCACCGAAGAAATCATGGAAATCGCTCTGGGCCAAGCCCTGGAAGCGCGCCTGAACATCCTCGGTCAGATGAACCAGATCATTGGCCAGTCGCGTACCGAACTGTCGGAAAACGCTCCGACCATGATCGCGATGAAAATCGACACCGACAAAATCCGTGATGTCATCGGTAAAGGCGGCGCGACCATTCGTGCGATCTGTGAAGAGACCAAGGCTTCGATCGACATCGAAGACGACGGCTCGATCAAGATCTTCGGCGAAACCAAGGAAGCGGCTGAAGCAGCACGTCAGCGCGTTCTGGGCATCACCGCAGAAGCTGAAATCGGCAAGATCTACGTCGGTAAGGTTGAGCGCATCGTCGACTTCGGCGCATTCGTCAACATCCTGCCTGGCAAGGACGGTCTGGTTCACATCTCGATGCTGAGCGATGCTCGCGTCGAGAAAGTGACCGACATCCTGAAAGAAGGCCAGGAAGTGGAAGTACTGGTACTGGACGTGGACAACCGCGGCCGTATCAAGCTGTCCATCAAAGACGTCGCAGCAGCCAAGGCTTCGGGCGTTTAATCACCCCAGCCTGACCGCTTCAACGTTATAAAAAATGCCCCGCAGTGAAAACTGCGGGGCATTTTTTTGTCTGCGAAAACTGGAAACGGTTTGTGGATTTGCCCGCTCACGATCCCGATGCTAGGTTTAGCTCACCGCCCGTGTAGCTCAGTCGGTAGAGCAGCGCACTCGTAACGCGAAGGTCGCAGGTTCGATTCCTGTCTCGGGCACCATTCCCTGTTATTTCACCTTGCTCCTCAGATCATCCACGGCGCGCTTGAGCTGATCCAGTTGACTGTCCTGAGCGCTGACGTCCCGCTTCAGGCTGGACAGGTCACTGGAACTCGCGCTGGAGTTTGACCCGGCACTACGCTTCAGGTCTTCCACCTGACCGGCAAGTTTTTTCAGATCGTTTTCCCGTTCGCTGACGGTGCGCTTGAGGTTGGCCAGTTCGCTGGAGCTGGAGCTCGAACCACTGCTGCGTTTCAGCTCGTCCAATTGCTTGGTGAGTTCTTTCAGGTCCTTGTCCTGTTCGGTGTCGGTCCGTTTAAGGTTGGCTATTTCACTGGTGCTCGAACTGGCGCTCGTTCCGTTGTTGCGCTTGAGTTCTTCAATCAGGCGCGCCTGCGCTTCGAGGTCATTCTTCAGTTCCTTGATTTCATCCGTGTTGGTTTTGGCGGTGCGCTGTAGTGCTTCCGCCCCTTCAACACTGAGATTGGACCTGACCATGACGTCTTTGCCGTACATGTTCTGGATGACGAGGAATTTGCCCGTGGACGAAGGATTGTCGGAGGTGTACTCGACGCTGGCTTGGGCCGTATTGGCCAGTGCCAGGTTGCCGAGAAGAAGGGCGGCCATGCCGGTTGCAAACAGGGTAGACGGAAGCTTCGGGAAAATACGCATCACCTGAATTCCTTGTGAAGTGCCTAGATGGCACATCGCTATGACTTTGCCTTTTGAAGGTTGTTCCTGGGTGGAGAGGGAATATTTTCAGAAAAACCGCTAAACGGTTTTTTTGTAGATTTGATGTAAAAGTCCATATAAATCGTCTTCCAAACGTCCTATATTCGGACCTTGCATGAGTACCACCCTGCAGTTTTCAAATGATCCACGAATGGTTCTGAAGGCCAGACAAACCGGGCTTCACACGGTTTTCTGCGTCAGAGAGATCCTTGATGATCCAGATCCATCTTCCATTCCCCCGATCAGCGAGAACGACATGACCGTTAAAGAATTGACCCAGGAAGCCAGGCACGAAGAAGCACTGAAGAAGTACTTGCTTGATTCGCCCCAGCTCGCCGATGAGATCAAGGACCTGCCCGCCGACGATCAGAAAGACCAGATCCAGTGGGCGTTCGAGGATGAGGCGGAATCACAAGGCTTGCAGCCTTGGGAGCTGACGCTCAAGTACACCTCTACCCCGGAAGAATTCGAGGCGGCGCGCCTGGTGCTGCACAAGGAGGCGGCCGAGGTATTGGGCGTCGAGTGGGAAGAGTACTGCGAGATGAACAATCTGGTGGTCTGACAAAAACGCCAGCCTCAACGAGGCTGGCGTTTTTCATTCAACCAGATGTGATCAGAGGCTCAGACGCATCGACAGATCGACAGCCTTCACATCCTTGGTCATCGCACCAATCGAAATGTAATCCACCCCGGTTTCGGCGATCGGCAGCAGCGTGCTTTCGTTAATCCCGCCGCTGGCTTCCAGTTTGGCCTTGCCGCCGTTCAGGCGCACGGCTTCGCGCATGTCATCCAGGCTCAACTCGTCGAGCATGATGATATCGGCACCGGCTGCCAGGGCTTCCTTCAGCTCCGCCAGGCTTTCCACCTCGATCTCCACCGGTTTGCCCGGGGCGATCTTGTGCGCGGCGTTGATCGCTTCAGGGATGCCACCGCAGGCGGCGATGTGGTTTTCCTTGATCAGGAAAGCGTCGTACAAGCCGATGCGGTGGTTGTGGCAGCCGCCGCAGGTCACGGCGTACTTTTGCGCCAGACGCAGCCCTGGCAGGGTTTTACGAGTGTCGAGCAGCTTCACCTGGGTCTCGGCCACGAAATCCGCCAGGTATTGCGCGCGCGTGGCCACGCCGGACAGCAATTGCAGGAAGTTCAGTGCGCTGCGTTCGCCTGTGAGCAACGAGCGCGCCGGGCCTTCGAGGTGGAACAGGACCTGATTGGGCTTCACCCGTTCGCCGTCGCGCACCTGCCAGTGCACGGCCACTCGCGGGTCCAGTTGCCGGAACACGGCATCGACCCAGGCGGTACCGGCGATGACAGCGGCGTCGCGGGTGATGATGGTGGCTTTGGCCAGGCGTTCGGCCGGGATCAGCTGCGCGGTGATGTCGCCGCTGCCGATGTCTTCACGCAACGCACGGCGCACGTTGGCTTCGATTTCGGCGGTCAGATCGGCGAGACGTAGATTCGGCATAACGGACTCCACAAACAAAGTGGCCCGATTATAGGGCCATGGCACGGGGCAACCCAAGGCGAGAGACACCTTCCGGTCGCTCTGAAACCTGTATTTGGTCGATTTCCCCGGGCAATGGGTGTCGAGCTGCGATCCATCCGAAATGTCTAATTCGATAAGAAGCACAGAGTCCGCTGGCACACGGGACATCTTTTGCAAGATAATGCGCCTTTCATTTGACGTCATAGCTTTGACGTAGCTTTCGTATCCCAAAATATTGAATGGCAGCGGATGGGCAGTGTCCACCGTTGGCGCGGTTGTGAGGCCGGCGCACCGATCTACCGACGCATCACCGTTTCAGGAGGCCAGGATGCACAACGACGGGAATGTAGTGCCTTTGCACAAGGCGGCTACCGATCAGGCGACACCTTCGCCGCTCGCCCGTGTGCCTGTGATTCTGCTTCAGGTTCGCGACAAGGCCGCGCTACAGCTCCGGCATGGTTTGCAGGAACTCTTCGATAACGCTGACGACACGCTGTTCGAAATGGCTGACCGTGCCCGCAACGACGTCGAGCAGAACCTCTATTTCGAAGCCATGCGCGACTTGCGCCTCAAGCGCAAAAGTATCGAGCGGGTTTTTCTCGAACAATTCCTCGAGGCGTTTATCGGGCTCACCCGTAACGACACTGCCCAGTCGGCCTTGCCCCGGACACTGGCCTTCGACACGTCGGCAGCGCAGTCCGGCGATGACCTGGAACGCAGCGTGGCCGTAGAGGCCATGGTCAACAAGGTGCTGAGCCGTGACGGTTTCGGGCTCGATCAACTGACCGCTCGACTCAGCATGTTGCTGGGCAAGAAGCTGGTGGCTCAGCACAACCCGCTGGGCCCGGCGATGCTGTGTGATTATTTCATGCAGGCCGGGCGTAATCTGGGGGTGGAGATCAAGGTCAAGCTGATCATCCTGAAGCTTTTCGAGCGCTATGTGCTCAGCGACGCCGACCAGCTCTATACCGAAGCCAATCAACTGCTGATCGCCACTGGCATATTGCCTGACCTCAAGCCCGCGCCGGCGCGGCGTGCGACCGATCGGGCGGAGGCGAGTGTCCATGCCGAGCCCGCCGAAGCCGGTATCCACGCCGGCAGCACGCAGGTCGACGACGGCGTGCAGGAAGTCTTCGCGGCGTTGCAGGAGCTGCTGTTCCACGTCCGCGGCAGTGTTGCGCCGACACTGGAAGTCAGCGCCACGACGCAGCCGATTTCCACCCGCGACCTGCTGCGCCTGCTCTCGCATTTGCAGCAATACGTGCCGACGCCAGCCGCCCAGGACGATTTCGACCTGCGTAACCAGCTTGAGCAATTGCTGACCCGGGTCAGCGTCAAAAGCGGCAAGTCGCGTGTGGTGGGTGTGGCCGATGAAGACGTGATCAACCTGATCGCCATGCTGTTCGAATGCATCCTCGATGATCGCAACCTGCCGGATTCTCTGAAGGCGCTGATCGGCCGCCTGCAGATTCCGATGCTCAAGGTGGCCGTGCTCGACAAGAGTTTCTTCAGTCGCAGCAGTCATCCGGCCCGCCGTCTGCTCAACGAAATCGCCGCTGCGGCCCTGGGTTGGGGCGAATGCGATGACCATCAGCGCGACAGCCTGTACCTGCGTATCGAGCAAGTCGTTCAGCGTTTGCTGAATGATTTTGTCGATGATCCGGCTATTTTTTCCGAGCTGTTGGCGGATTTTCTCGCGTTCACCAGCGACGAGCGTCGTCGCAGCGAGCTGCTGGAACAACGCACCCGAGACGCTGAAGAAGGCCGCGCCAAAACCGAAATGGCCCGTCAGCGCGTCGAACAGGCGCTGAACCAGGTGCTGTTGGGCAAGGTTCTGCCGCGGCGGGTGGTGGCGTTTGTCCAGGAGGCCTGGAGCCAGGTGCTGTTGCTGACCTGCCTCAAGCACGGCGATCAGTCGGCCGAATGGCTTGCCGATGTGCAAACCATGGAGCAACTGGTCTGGAGCGTGCAGCGTCATGACGAACCTGATGCCAGCCTGCGCCTGTTGGCGCTGGTGCCGGGGTTGCTCAAGTCCTTGCGTGACGGCTTGAGCAGCTCGGCGTTCGATCCGTTCGCCACCGGGGAGTTTTTCAGTGAGCTGGAAAGCCTGCACGTCCAGCTGTTCGAACGCCCGGCTCAGACCCCTGCAACCATTCGCGAGGCCGAGGCGCCGGTGATGGTGCAAGTGCAAGAAGAAATCGTCCTGCGCACTGCCGACGAAGGGGCGGTAGCGTCGGCCTCGGTAGGCTTGCCGACAGATGATGCGGGCCTGATTCAGGTCGACCAACTGCACGTGGGCTGCTGGGTCGAGTTTCAGGAGGACGAGGATCACAACCTGCGCTGCAAGCTGGCGGCGATCATCGAGGCCACGGGCAACTACATTTTCGTCGACCGTACCGGGATGAAAGTGCTGGAGCGCAGCCGTATTGCCCTGGCCCTGGATTTTCACCGTGGCGCGGTGCGGACCCTGGATGACACCTTGCTCTTCGACCGGGCCCTTGAGTCGGTCATCGGCAACCTGCGGCGTCTCAATCGCGGCAAGTGATCGCGCGCCGGGGGGCTATCGCGGCATACTGGGCGCCAACACAGTCGACGTTGAAGGAACCTGTATGCAGTTGGACCCCGCGAGCGGTTGGTGTCAGGGCGTGAATGTCTGCGCCTCACCCAACTTCAATGCGCGCCCCTCGGGCGAAATTTCCCTGCTGGTGATCCACAACATCAGTCTGCCGCCGGCGCAGTTCGCCACCGGCAAGGTGCAGGAATTTTTCCAGAACCGGCTGGATGTCACAGAACATCCCTATTTTGAAGGGATCGCTGACCTGCGGGTGTCCGCGCACTTTCTGATTGAGCGTGACGGCACTGTCACTCAGTTTGTCTCCTGTCTTGATCGCGCCTGGCATGCCGGCGTTTCATGTTTCGACGGGCGGGAAACCTGTAACGATTTTTCCGTGGGCATCGAGCTCGAAGGCACGGATGATCTGCCGTTCACCGACGCTCAATATGAGGCGTTGACGGCTCTGACCTTGCAGCTGCAAAGCACCTTCAAGGCCATTACCGCACAGCGCATCTGCGGACATAGCGACATCGCGCCGGGGCGCAAGACCGATCCGGGGCCGGCATTCGACTGGGAACGTTATCGCGCGGCCCTGGCTAAAGAGGAACAAGAATGAGTTTTCTGGTGTTGCTGTTGGCGGTGTGGATCGAGAAATTCTCGGCCCTGCGCCATCGGGTTCAACGTGACGGCGGCTGGGTACGCGAGCTGCACAAGCTTGAAACAAGTCCGCGTCTGGCCAATCGTCCGTGGTTGATATTGGTGATTCTGGTGTTGCTGCCAGTGGCGCTGTTGGGCCTGCTACTGCTGGTTCTGGAACCCGTCGCTTACGGTCTGTTGGCGTTGCCGGTGCATTTGCTGGTGGTCATTTACAGCCTGGGACGCGGTGATCTGCTGGCCGGTCTCGGGCCGTTTCGCGATGCCTGGCGCCGGGAAGACCTGCAAGCCGCCGCTCATGTGGCGAAGCGTGACCTGGATATCTGCGCCGACAGCGGCGAACAACTGCTGGAACGGGTGCAAGGGCATCTGCTCTGGGAGGCCTACCAGAGCTTTTTTGCGGTGATCTTCTGGTATTTCCTGCTGGGCCCGGTGGCGGCGTTGAGCTATCGATTGCTGGCACTGGCCGAAGAACACAGCCAGAACCTGGCTGTCGTCGAGCGCGCCGCACAATTGCGCCACGCGTTCGATTGGGTGCCGGTGCGTCTGCTGGCGGCCAGCTTCGCGTTGGTCGGCAACTTTGTCGCGGTGAGCCGGGTGATGCTGCACGAACTGCTGAACTGGAACATCAGCGCCGCCCAGTTGATTGAGAAGGTCGGTCTGGTAGCCGGCGAGATTCCCGCACCGGTGGTCGGGCCGGACGGCATCAACAGTCTCGACCGGATCTGGGAATTGCTGCTGCGGGCGGCGGTGCTCTGGTATGCCGGTTTTGCACTGTGGACGGTCCTTCCCTAAGTACACCGACCTCTGTAGGAGCAGAGCTTGCTCGCGAAGGCGGTGTGTCATTCAATTGTTAAGTTGTCTGACACACCGCCTTCGCGAGCAAGCTCTGCTCCTACAAGGACCGAGCCCTCTCTCCCGTTAACCTTAAGTTACAAACCCTCCAGCCGATTTAAGCTATACAGAGATAGCACTGAATAGTGGCTATCTGCTGCCTGTCTGTGCCTGCCAATAAAAATAAGAATCAAAGGGAGACTTCCAGTGAAGAGCTTGCTCTATCCCGCCGTCGCGCTAATGAATCGCCTGAGCTTCGGCATGAAGTTCAGCCTGATCAGCGTTCTGTTCCTGGTGCCGATGCTAGTGACCAACTTTTACCTGGTGCGCGATTCCTATCGTGAATTCCAGGGCACCCGGGTGGAACTGCAAAGCCTCGACTTGTTGGGCAACAGCCTGGCGCTGCGACGTGACCTGGAAACCCTGAACAACCTGGTGCAGATCAACGTCATCCTGGGCCAGTCCGGCAAGGCCGGCGATGTCGAACCCAAGATCACTGCGTTGGAGCAAAGCGTTCTGGCCCGCCTGGAAGGGCTTGCGGCGATGACCACCGATCCGGAGCAAATCACGGTTTTCGATGGCAAGCGCGATGAAATGATCACTGCGTTCAAGGCCCAGCAAACGGAGAACTCCCTGCAAAGCAAAAGTGCGTTGATTGGCAAACTGCTCGGCAATGCGCAGATTTTCAGCCAGATCATCGCCAGCCAGGCAGGGTTGAGCCGTGACAGCCAGAGCGACATGCGTCAGCTCACTGAACTCATTACCAACGTCACGCCGCCCGTTACCCAGACATTGGGCGATGGCCGTGCGATGGGCTCCTACTCGCTGGGGCAAGGGTTCCTCAACTCGTCGTCGAGCACCCGTTTCGATGAGTTGCTGGCGCAGATCGAAAAGCTGCAGGCCGAGTACAGCCTGAAGTTGCAAGACGCGCTGGGCTCAAGCAAAGCGGCGCGTGAAACCCTGAGCGCCCAGGCCGAGAGCAGTAAGGCGACACTGAAAAAAGCCAGTGAGCTGTTCGAAGAACAAGTGGTGATGGCCGACACGCTCGATGCGCCGTGGCAGGCTTTCTATGATCAGGTCACCGGCCTGATGGACCAGACTTACCAACTCAACGAAGCCACCCTGAAATTCCTCGATACCCAGTTGCAACAGCGCCTGACTCAGAACCGTACGCACATGGTCCTGCAGGCCGTCGCGTTGTCGGTGGTGTTTGTGTTGATTTTCTACCTCTACGGCGGCTTCTACGCCTCGACCCGCACCACCCTCAAGCGTCTTGGCGCGATGATGGACAAGGTCGCGGCCGGCGACATGACCGTGACATTCAACGCCAACAGCCGTGATGAGCTGGGCGAGTTGGGCGAGGTGTTCAACGGCACCGTGAAGAAAATCCATGACCTGATCGAGCGTGTCGGCCACACGGTATCTGAAGTCGAGCGTCAGGCCGGTCAGGTCGAGAATGTCTCGGCCCAGAGTAACCAGGCCGTCGCGGGGCAGCGTACGCAGATCGAACAGGTCGCCACGGCCATGAATCAGATGTCGGCCACGTCACTGGAGGTGGCTCGCAGTGCGGCGGCGGCGGTCAGCAGTGCTCACAGTGTCAACGACGAAACCATCAATGGGCGCGGTCTGGTGGAATCGCAACAGGGCAGCATTGCCGCACTGGCCAGCGAGATCGATCAATCGGTGTTGGTGATCAATCAACTGGCCAGCGACAGCCAGTCCATCAGCCGCGTACTGGAGGTGATCAAAAGCATCGCCGAGCAGACCAACCTGCTGGCGCTCAACGCGGCCATCGAGGCGGCGAGGGCGGGCGAGCAGGGACGTGGCTTCGCGGTGGTGGCGGACGAGGTCCGGACCCTGGCCAAACGCACCCAGCAATCCACTGAAGAAATCGAACAGATGATCGCCAAACTGCACAGCGGTGTCGGTGCGGCGGTGAAGGCCATGGGCACCAGCCATCAAATGGCCAACGGCACGGTCGGCCAGTCGGAAAAAGTCCAGCAGGCGCTGGAAAATATCCTTGGGGCGGTGGGAATGATCGTCGACCAGAACCAGCAGATCGCCGCTGCCGTGGAACAGCAGACCGCCGTGGCACACGACATTGACCAGAACATCGTCGAAATCAACCGTGCCGGCGAGCGCACTGCCGAAGGCGCGCACCAGACCGAGGACGCAAGCCGGGCGTTGTCGGCGCAGGTGGTGGAATTGAAGCAGCTGATCAGCGCGTTTCGGGTTTGATGCCACAACCTGAATCAAATGTGGGAGCGGGCTTGCTCGCGAAAAGCGGCGTAACAGTCGACATCAATGTTGAATGTTAGTCCGTCTTCGCGAGCAAGCCCGCTCCCACATTTTTGCTCGTTACCAACCAAAGACATCGCAGCTGTTCGTTGTACTGACAGCAGCCAGCTGTTCCGGGCTGACCGCCATGATTTCTGCCAGCGCCTCGCATATTGCCGGCAGGTGCGCCGGGCTGTTGCGTTGGCCGGGAAACATGGCGGGCGCCATATCCGGTGAGTCGGTTTCCAGCACCACCGATTCCAGCGGCAGCTCGGCCAGCACGCGGTGCATGCGCAAGGCCTGCGGCCAGGTCGCCGCGCCGCCGAGGCCCAGTTTGAAACCGAGCTTGATGTACTCGCGGGCCTCTTCCTTGCTGCCGGCGAAGGCGTGAATGATGCCCGCGCGTTTCAATTTGAAGCGCTTGAGCGTGGCAATCACCGCCGCATGGCTGCGTCGCACGTGAATCAACGCCGGCAGATTGAAGTCCGCCGCCAGTTGCAATTGCGCGTCGAACAACGTCTGCTGGCGCTCACGGTCGAGGGTTTCGATGAAGTAATCCAGGCCGATTTCGCCCACCGCACACAGCTGGTGGTGACCGGCCAGACGCGTCAGCCAGTCACCCAGTTCGTGCAAGTCTTCAGGGCGATGATCCTCCAGATACACCGGGTGCAAACCGAACGCCGCGTGCAGATCGGGATCGCTCAGCACCAAATCCCAGACGCGCTGCCAATTGGCCTGATAAACCCCCAGCACCACGATCCGCCGCACACCGAGGGCGCGGCTCTCGGTGAGCAGCGCCTGACGATCCTCGTCGAAGTCCGGAAAATCCAGATGGGTGTGGGTGTCGATCAGCTCCACGGTTCAGTCCTGGCGAATACGCTGCTTGAAGGTCCGCGCGATGGCTTGAACGCCGGGCTGGTAATCGGATTGCTCGATGGCGGCCAGAGCCAGTTGCAGTGCTTTGTCGGCGATCAACTGATGTTGCTGGGCCATGGCATTCACTGGCAGTGGCAGGAAATCCAGCAACTGCGTGTCACCGAATGTGCCGAGGCGCAACGGACGGGTTTTTAACGGGAAGTCGTGCAGTGCGTCGAACACGCCCTGAAGCAACACGTAGGACGTGGTCACCAACGCGTCCGGCAGATGGCCCAGGCGCTGGATCATGTCTTCCATCAACTGTTTGCCGCACTCGCGGCTGAAGGATTCGCCGTGTTCGATCAGGATCTCGCCTTTGAACCCGGCCAGCGCTTCCTTGAACCCGGCCGCCCGCTCCTGGCTGATGCTCAGTTCGGGGCGTGCGCCGATCAGGGCGATCTGCTTGGGCAACGGGTCGAGCAGGCTGCGCGTCAGTTGCAGGCTGGCTTCGCGATCATCGCTGATCACCGAGCAGAAATGCTCAGGCTCCATGACCCGGTCAATGGCGATGATCGGGACACCCTTGGCTTGCAACTGATGGTAACTGTCGTCACCGGTCGGCAGGCAACTGGCGACGATCAGCGCGTCGCAACGACGGGCGCGGAACAGTTGCAGCAATTGCCGTTCGCTGTCCGGCGCATCGTCGGAGCTGGCGATCAGCAATTGATAGCCACGGGCCCGGGCACCTTGCTCCAGCAGTTTGGCGATTCGTGCGTAACTGGGGTTTTCCAGGTCCGGCAAAATGAAGCCCAGGGTGCGGGTGTGCCGACTGCGCAGCCCGGCTGCCTGGGGGTTGGGCGTAAAGCCATGTTGCTCGACGACCGCGCGCACGCGCTCGACGGTGGCGCTGCTGATGCGTTGCTGTTCGGCCTTGCCATTGATGACATAACTGGCGGTGGTCACGGACACACCGGCCAGCTGGGCGATATCACTGAGTTTCAACTCGGGGGGTTCCTTGTTTGTCGGCCGACATTTTCGCCAATCCTACCCGATTCAGGCAGGCAACTATTGTCGCAGCCAATCCGACAAGTTGGGCTTCAAGGATGGGACATTATCGAGTAACGTGCCAATCATTCTAGATTAAACGTTTCAGCAAGCGTATTTTCTACGTTTCAGGTGCATTTGGCCGGTTCTGCCGTGAAACCGCCAAAAGTGATGATTAAGCGCCTAAGCTGACTCATTCAAAACAATACCTGGCACCTCTAGGTGCCAAAAAGGAGAAAGCATGCTCGAGCTCACCATAGAGCAGATTTCCATGGGCCAGTCGGCCGTGGACAAGTCCGCAGCGTTGCATCTGCTGGCACAACATCTGGTCGCCGATGGCCTGGTGGCGGACGGTTATCTCGCCGGTCTGCAAGCACGCGAAGCCCAGGGCTCGACCTTTCTCGGTCAAGGTATTGCCATCCCCCACGGTACGCCGGAAACCCGCGATCAGGTGTTTTCCACCGGCGTGCGGCTGATGCAGTTTCCCGACGGCGTGGATTGGGGCGACGGCCAGATCGTCTACCTGGCGATCGGTATCGCCGCAAAATCCGATGAACACTTGCGGCTCCTGCAACTGCTGACCCGCGCCCTCGGCGAAACCGATCTGGGCCAGGCCCTGCGTCGCGCCAGTTCTGCCGAAGCCTTGCTGAAACTGCTGCAAGGCGCGCCGCAGGAACTGGCGCTGGATGCACAGATGATCGGCCTGGGTGTGTCGGCCGATGACTTCGAAGAACTGGTCTGGCGCGGTGCCCGTCTGCTGCGTCAGGCCGATTGTGTGAGCAACGGTTTCTCCGCTGTGTTGCAACAGGTCGAGGCGCTGCCACTCGGCGATGGCCTGTGGTGGTTGCACAGCGAACAAACGGTCAAGCGCCCGGGCCTGGCCTTCGTCACCCCGGATAAACCGATGCGTTATCTCGGTCAGCCGCTGAGTGGCTTGTTCTGCCTCGCCAGCCTCGGCGAAGCGCATCAGGCCTTGCTCGAACGCCTTTGCGCGCTGCTGATCGAAGGCCGTGGCCATGAACTGGGGCGCGCCACCAGCAGCCGCAAAGTCCTCGAAGTGCTCGGCGGTGAACTGCCGGCGGACTGGCCGAGCGCGCGCATTGCGCTGGCCAACGCCCACGGCTTGCACGCACGCCCGGCGAAAATCCTCGCGCAACTGGCAAAGAGTTTTGAAGGCGAGATTCGCGTACGCATCGTCGACGGACAGGACAGCGCCGTGTCGGTGAAGAGCTTGAGCAAGTTGCTCAGCCTCGGCGCCCGTCGCGGTCAGGTGCTCGAATTTGTCGCCGAGCCGAGCATCGCGGCTGATGCATTGCCGGCGCTGTTGGCGGCCATCGAAGAAGGCCTCGGTGAAGAAGTCGAGCCATTGCCGGCGGTGAGCCAACAGCGCGAAGTCGTCGCGGATGTGGCGGAAGTGTTGCTTGCCCCGGCGTCCGGTAGCGTGGTTCAAGCCATCCCGGCCGCACCGGGCATCGCCATTGGCCCGGCGCATATTCAGGTGCTGCAAACCATCGATTACCCGCTGCGCGGTGAGTCTGCCGCCATTGAGCGCGAGCGTCTCAAGCAAGCGCTGGCGGACGTGCGCAGCGACATCGAAGTGCTGATCGAGCGCAGCAAGTCCAAAGCCATTCGCGAAATCTTCATCACCCACCAGGAAATGCTCGACGATCCGGAATTGACCGATGAAGTCGAGACTCGCCTCAAACAGGGCGAAAGCGCTGAAGCGGCGTGGATGGCGGTGATCGAAGCGGCGGCGAAACAACAGGAGTCGCTGCAGGATGCCTTGCTGGCCGAGCGAGCCGCCGACTTGCGCGACATCGGCCGTCGCGTGCTGGCGCAACTGAGCGGCGTCGAAACCCCGAGAGAACCCGATCAGCCGTACATTCTGGTGATGGACGAAGTCGGTCCTTCCGATGTGGCGCGTCTCGACCCAGCCCGCGTTGCCGGCATTCTCACCGCCCGTGGCGGCGCCACCGCACACAGCGCGATCGTTGCCCGTGCGCTCGGTATTCCGGCGTTGGTCGGCGCAGGTGCTGCGGTGTTGTTGCTGGCGCCGGGTACGCCGTTGCTGCTCGATGGCCAGCGCGGTCGTCTGCATGTGGACGCTGACGCGGCAACCTTGCAACGCGCCACCGAAGAGCGCGATACCCGCGAGCAACGCTTGAAAGCAGCGGCCGAACAGCGTCATCAACCGGCACTGACCACCGACGGTCACGCGGTGGAAGTGTTCGCCAACATCGGTGAAAGCGCAGGCGTCACCAGCGCGGTGGAGCAGGGCGCTGAAGGCATTGGCCTGCTGCGCACCGAACTGATTTTCATGGCCCACTCGCAGGCACCGGACGAAGCGACTCAGGAAGTCGAATACCGCCGCGTGCTCGATGGCCTCGCCGGGCGGCCGCTGGTGGTGCGCACCCTCGACGTCGGCGGCGACAAACCGTTGCCGTATTGGCCGATCGCGAAAGAAGAAAACCCGTTCCTCGGCGTGCGCGGCATTCGCCTGACCTTGCAGCGTCCGCACATCATGGAAGCGCAATTGCGCGCCCTGTTGCGTGCCGCGGATAACCGCCCGCTGCGCATCATGTTCCCGATGGTTGGCAGCGTTGATGAGTGGCGTCAGGCGCGGGACATGACCGAACGGTTGCGTCTGGAAATCCCGGTGGCGGACCTGCAACTGGGGATCATGATCGAGGTGCCGTCGGCTGCGTTGCTGGCACCGGTGCTGGCCAAAGAGGTCGACTTCTTCAGCGTCGGCACCAACGACCTGACTCAATACACCCTGGCCATCGACCGTGGACATCCGACCTTGTCGGCCCAGGCGGACGGCTTGCACCCGGCGGTGCTGCAACTGATCGACATCACCGTGCGTGCGGCCCATGCCCATGGCAAGTGGGTGGGCGTGTGCGGCGAACTGGCGGCCGATCCGCTGGCGGTGCCGGTGCTGGTCGGCCTCGGTGTCGATGAGCTGAGTGTGTCCGGTCGCAGCATTGCCGAGGTCAAGGCGCGCATCCGCGAACTCAGCCTGACCCAGACTCAAACCCTCGCCCGACAGGCGCTTGCCGTGGGCAGCGCAAACGAAGTGCGCGCATTAGTGGAGGCCCTGTAATGGCCAAGATCCTGACCCTGACCCTCAACCCGGCGCTGGACCTGACAGTGCAGTTGCCGCGCCTTGAACCCGGTCAGGTCAATCGCAGCGACGACATGCACACCCACGCCGCCGGTAAAGGCGTGAACGTTGCGCAAGTGTTGGCCGACCTTGGGCATCAGCTCACCGTCAGCGGTTTTCTCGGCGAAGACAATCTTCAAGCGTTCGAAACCCTGTTTGCCAAACGCGGATTTGTCGACGCGTTTATCCGCGTTCCTGGTGAAACCCGCAGCAATATCAAACTGGCGGAGCGTGACGG
This sequence comes from Pseudomonas migulae, assembly GCF_024169315.1. Classification (NCBI taxonomy): domain Bacteria; kingdom Pseudomonadati; phylum Pseudomonadota; class Gammaproteobacteria; order Pseudomonadales; family Pseudomonadaceae; genus Pseudomonas; species Pseudomonas migulae. Next base: position 4,766,851 of record NZ_JALJWR010000001.1, read on the forward strand.
GCGCATCACCGACATCAACGGCCCGGGGCCGATGGTCAGCGAGGCGGCGCAGCAGGCGTTGCTGGATCGACTGGACCAGATCGCGCCGGGGCATGATGCGGTTGTCGTGGCCGGCAGTCTGCCTCAAGGCATCAGTGCTGAGTGGTTGCAGGCGCTGATTGTGCGCTTGAAGAAACTTGGGTTGAACGTTGCGCTGGACACCAGTGGCGACGCATTGCGTGCCGCACTCAAGGCCGGCCCATGGCTGATCAAACCGAACACCGAAGAGCTGGCCGAAGTGCTCGGCTGCGAAGTGGTTTCGGTCGCCGCTCAAGCTGAATCAGCGAGCCGCTTGCACGCGCAAGGCATCGAGCACGTGGTGATTTCCCACGGTGCCGATGGCGTGAACTGGTTCAGTGTCGGTTCGGCGATGCATGCCACTCCACCCAAGGTCAGCGTCGCCAGCACGGTCGGCGCGGGTGATTCGCTGTTGGCCGGCATGCTCCACGGTCTGCTCAGTGCCGACACGCCGGAACAGACCCTGCGCACCGCCACGGCGATTGCCGCGATGGCGGTGACCCAGATCGGTTTCGGCATCGGCGATGCGACTCAATTGGCGCGGCTTGAACAGGGTGTGCGCGTGCGTCCCCTGACAGAACAATAAGAGGGTTTGTCATGAAGTTAGCCATTGTTACGGCCTGTCCGAACGGCATGGTCACCAGTGTGCTGTGCGCCCGTTTGCTCGACGCAGCAGCGCAGCGGCAGGGCTGGAGCACCAGCGTCGAAGTGGTCGACGCGGCGCACCCGGAACGCCAGTTGTCGGCGGCCACGATCGAGGCGGCCGAGTGGGTGTTGCTGGTGACCAGCACGCCGGTGGACATGTCACGATTCGTCGGCAAACGCTTATTCCAGAGCACCCCGGCGCAAGCCCTGCAGGATGTCGAAGCCGTGTTGCGACGCGGTGCCGAAGAGGCTCAGGTTTACGTCGCGCCCGACGTCGTCGCCGAACCTGTGGTCGTCACCAAAAACGCCCCGCGTCTGGTTGCGATCACCGCATGCCCGACCGGCGTTGCTCATACCTTCATGGCCGCTGAGGCGTTGCAGCAAGCGGCGAAACGTTTGGGGTACGACCTGCAGATCGAAACCCAGGGCTCGGTCGGTGCGCGCAATCCGTTGAGTGCGGCAGCGATTGCCGACGCCGACGTGGTGCTGCTGGCCTGCGATATCGAAGTCGCGACCGAGCGTTTTGCCGGCAAGAAAATCTACCGTTGCGGCACGGGCATCGCCTTGAAACAAGCCGAGGCAACGCTGAATAAAGCGCTGGCCGAAGGCAAACAGGAAAGTGCCGCGACCGGTGCCAAAGGCCCGGCCAAACAAGAGAAGACCGGCGTCTACAAACACCTGCTGACCGGCGTGTCGTTCATGCTGCCGATGGTGGTGGCGGGCGGTCTGATGATCGCGTTGTCGTTCGTGTTCGGCATCACCGCGTTCAAGGAGGAAGGCACACTCGCCGCCGCCCTGATGCAGATCGGTGGCGAGACCGCGTTCAAGCTGATGGTGCCGCTGCTGGCGGGTTACATCGCCTATTCGATTGCCGACCGCCCGGGGCTTGCGCCGGGGATGATCGGTGGTCTGCTGGCGAGCACATTGGGTGCCGGTTTCATCGGCGGGATCATTGCCGGTTTCATCGCCGGTTACGCGGCGCAGGCGATCAATCGGTATGCGCGCTTGCCGCAAAGTCTTGAAGCGCTGAAACCGATCCTGATCATCCCGTTGCTGGCGAGTCTGTTCACAGGGCTGGTAATGATCTACGTGGTCGGCAAACCGGTGGCCGGGATGCTCGCCGGGCTGACGCACTTCCTCGACAGCATGGGCACCACCAATGCGATTCTGCTCGGCGTATTGCTCGGCGGGATGATGTGCGTCGACCTCGGCGGGCCGATCAACAAGGCCGCTTATGCCTTCTCGGTGGGGCTGCTGGCGTCGCAGAGTTATGCACCGATGGCGGCGACGATGGCCGCCGGGATGGTGCCACCGATTGGCCTGGGCATCGCCACGTTCATTGCCCGACGCAAGTTCGCCCAGGCCGAACGCGAGGCCGGGAAAGCGGCGCTGGTGCTGGGGCTGTGCTTCATCTCCGAAGGCGCGATCCCGTTTGCCGCCAAGGACCCGCTGCGGGTGATTCCGGCGAGTATTGCCGGCGGCGCGTTGACCGGGGCGTTGTCGATGTATTTCGGTTGCAAACTGATGGCGCCGCACGGTGGGTTGTTCGTGCTGGCGATTCCGAATGCGATCAACCATGCGCTGCTTTATTTGCTGGCGATCGTGGCCGGGAGTTTGCTGACGGCGGTGGTGTATGCGGTGGTCAAGCGACCGGAAGTCGTTGAGCTGGCAGTAGAGCCCGTCCGCGCCTGACACCACCAATCCTGTAGGAGCGAGGCTTGCCCGCGAAGGCGGCCTGACAGTCAACATAGTCGTTGAATGTCAGGCCGTCTTCGCGGGCAAGCCTCGCTCCTACAGGGTTCGGTGTTAAACACGAATCTTGTTACGACAGAGATCACTGTGGGAGCGGGCCCGCGATGGCGTCAGCGACAACACCATCAAACCGCAGTCTTGTACTCCTCCCGTTGCACCCGAAGGTGTCCCACTCACAGCTGCCATAAAATACTCAAGCGGCGGCTGCCGAAGGCTCACATGTAGCTGCTGAGATACAGTATTAGATGCCTGGGCAATCTAATCTTCGTGTGATGCTCAATCGCCCTGATCTGCCCGTCGGTCAGACGTTGGCTTGCCATGGCATCCTCTTCCTGATGCCAGGCCATTATCGGCATCAGCGTCTCCGTCGTAATGGTCGGGGACAAATCGATCTCGAATACCGCCAGATCGCTGGTTTCATCTATTCCGTAAATCTGAAACTTCAAATCATATTTCATGGTTCAACCTTCCTGGTTCTGTTTGCGGGCTTTGTCTGCGCCCCGGTCTTCGAGTTGAAGTTACTTGGGGCGCTCAGGCGCTGGCGCTAGGACGTTTCTCAATGGCAGTGTTGAAATTTCCTATTCTTTGATAGGACCGGGAGCCGCGATGTGGCCCCCAGGTGTCATGGTGGGGTCACACGGCCATGTTTTAGTTTTTCCTTTTTCAGGGAGAACACCATGAGCGAATTCGACCTCGGTCGCCGTCGTGTCATGCAAGCGGTCGGCGCGGGGCTGTTGTTGCCCGGCCTTGCGCCGGCGGTGATCGCTTCGGTCAAAGATCGGCCGCAACTCACCGATGGCGTGCAGTCCGGCGACGTGCTGGGTGACCGGGCGATGGTCTGGAGTCGCAGCGATCGTCCGGCGCGGATGGTGGTGGAATGGGACACCCACAGTGTGTTCGGCAACTCGCGCCGGTTCGTCTCGCCTCTGGCCGACGCCCGTAGCGATTTCACCGCGCGTGTGGAACTCACCGGTCTACCCGCTGATCAAGCGATTTTCTATCGTGTGCATTTCGAAGACGCCCAGAGCGGTGTCACCAGCGAACCCTGGTTCGGTCATTTGCGCAGCGTGCCGCAGACCCGGCGTGACATCCGTTTCGTCTGGAGCGGCGACACCGTCGGCCAGGGTTTCGGCATCAACCCGGACATCGGTGGCATGCGCATCTACGAGGCCATGCGTTTGCGCCTGCCGGACTTCTTTATCCACAGCGGCGACACCATCTACGCCGACGGCCCGGTGCCGGCGCAACTGACCACCGAAAGCGGTCGCGTGTGGCGCAACATCACCAGCGAAGCCAAGAGCAAAGTCGCCGAATCCCTCGATGATTATCGCGGCAATTACCGCTACAACCTGATGGACGAAAACGTCCGTCGCTTCAACGCTGAGGTGCCGCAGATCTGGCAGTGGGATGACCACGAAGTGGTGAACAACTGGTCGCCGGGCAAGCAACTCGATGAGCGCTACAAGAGCAAGGATATCCACAGCCTGGTGGGCCGCGCGCGTCAGGCATGGCTTGAATATGCACCGATGCGTTTGCAGAGCGCCGACAGCGGCGGGCGGATTTATCGCAAGCTCGGTTACGGGCCGATGCTCGATGTGTTTGTGCTCGACATGCGCAGTTATCGTGAGGCCAATGATGACAACCTTGGCGCTGCCAAACCGTTTCTTGGGCGTGAACAACTGGATTGGCTCAAGCGTGAATTGAAGGCCTCCCGCGCACAGTGGAAAGTCATCGCCGCCGACATGCCGATCGGCCTCGGCGTGCCCGACGGTGAGGTCAGCCCCGGCGTGGCGCGCTGGGAAGCAGTGGCCAATGGTGATCCGGGGCCGGCCCAGGGGCGTGAGCTGGAAATCGCTGAATTGCTCGGGTTTCTACGGGCGCAGTCAGTGCGCAATTTCGTGTTCCTGACGGCGGATGTGCATTACTGCGCGGCGCATCACTACCACCCTGATCGGGCGGCGTTTCAGGATTTCGAACCGTTCTGGGAGTTTGTCGCCGGACCTTTGAATGCCGGGAGTTTCGGGCCTAATCCGCTGGATAAAACCTTTGGTCCTGAAGTGGTGTTCGAGAAGGCACCGCCCGCGCAGAACACTTCGCCGTTTGCCGGGTTTCAGTTTTTTGGCGAGGTGAATATTGAGGGGGCGACGGGGGAGATGAGTGTGGTGTTGCGGGATCTGGATGGGGTGGCGGTGTTTGAGCAGAAATTGCAGCCGGTGTGAGAATTATCCGACCGGCATCGATCAATGTGGGAGCGGGCTTGCTCGCGAAAGCGGTTTAACAGGCAACACAGATGTTGAATGTTAGTCAGCCTTCGCGAGCAAGCCCGCTCCCACATTTAATTGTGGTAGGTCAGTAAACGTCGCGGCGGTAGCGGCCTTGTTCGATCAGGCGGTCGACCTCTTCAATCCCCAGCACTTCGTTGAGCACGTGATCCACCCCCGAAGCCATCCCCTGCAGGCTGCCACAGATGTAAATCACGGCACCGTCGGCCAGCCATTGCTTGAGCAGAGTGGCCGATTCACGCAAGCGATCCTGCACGTAGATCTTCTCGGCCTGATCCCGCGAGAAGGCCAGGTCCAGACGCTCGATGTCCCCCGCAATCAGCCACTCTTCCAGCTCGGCGCGGCACAGGTAGTCGTGCTCGCGATTGCGCTCGCCGAACAGCAGCCAATGACGTTGCTGCCCGTCGGCAATCCGCGCCTTGAGCAAACTGCGCAGCCCGGCCAGGCCGGTGCCGTTGCCCAGCAGGATCATCGGCACCGGTTCGACCGGCAGATGGAAACCGCTGTTGCGTCGTACGCGCAAACTGAGGGTGCTGCCCACCGGCGCGTGTTCGGTCAGCCATCCGGAACCGACACCCAGACTGCCGTCCTGATGCAGCTCCTGGCGCACGATCAGTTCCAGCACGCCGTCGGCGGCAATCGAGGCGATGGAGTATTCGCGCATGGCCAACGGCACCAGCGCGTCCACCAGCGCTTGCGCGTGCAGGCCGACCAGATGGGCGCGGTTCTCCGGCAATTGTCGACTGGCCAGGGCGTGTTCCAACGGTTGCGACAGACCGTCAAGCGTCACCGTGGCCCGACCGTCAATGCCCAGGCCGTCGAGAAAATGCTCGATCGCCCACGGGCAGTTGCGTGGCAACACTTCCACCAGGTCACCGGCCAGCCAGCTACTGGTGGTCGGGGCGGTGAGGCCCAGCAAGTACACCGGCGAACCGCTGCTGTCCGGGTTCATCAATTCGCGGCGGGTGAGCGTCCAGTTGTCGTAGCTCGGTGCCTGCCAGGTGTCCACGGGCGCCTGTCCGGTCAGCAAGCCGAGTTGCTGCTGCCAGTGACGCAAGGCGTAAGGGTCGCCGCAATCGACTTCCACGGGCGCGAACAGGTGCTTGCCGCCGTGCTCGCCGAGCCAGGTGTGCAAGCGGCGGGCAAAACCGCAGAAGTGCTGATACTGGCGATCACCGAGGCCGAGCACTGCGTAATTCAGGCTCTCCAGGCTCAACGCGCGACCGAGCACTTTGCGTTCGAAACCGCGAGCGCTGTCCGGCGCTTCGCCGTCGCCGAAGGTACTGACCACGAACAGGGCGTTGCTCGAATCATGCAGGTCCTGTTCGCTGACATTCGCCAGTGGCTGAACCTTCACCGGCAGGCCTGCCGCCTGCAATTGCCCGGCGGTCTGCCAGGCCAGTTGTTCGGCAAACCCGCTCTGGCTGGCGAAACCGATCAGCCACGCCGGTGCGTCGTTGCCCGGTTGTGCGAAGCCTTTGCGGGCGTCCTTGATCTGCTTTTTCTTGCGTCGACGATCGAGGTACAGCAACCAGCCAGTGATGAAAAACAGCGGCATGGTCAGCGCGCTGATCGTCAGGATGATCCGTCCGACAATCCCGAAGTAACTGCCGACGTGCAGCGCATAAATGCTGGTCAGAAGCTGCGCCTTGAAGCTCTTGTCGCTGTAACGGTCGTGGCGTTTGACGATGCCGGTGGCCGGATCGAGGGTGATCTGGTTCAGCGCGCGGTCGTGTGGCGAGGAGTTCAACAGGTAAAACACAGTCGCCGGTTGTCCGGCCACGGGCGGCATGCGGATGTTGTAGGCGCTCAGTGCCGGACCGGCAGCGCTGTAGATGCTGCTCCACATCGCGGCGTAATCGGCGGTCGGCGCCGGGCCAGCAGGTGCCGGACCGCGATTGCGAACCCGCTCGTTCTGCGGCGAATCGGACAGCAACCGGGTCAAGCCCTTGTTGTACCACTCGTAGGACCACGACAACCCGGTCAGCGCCGCCAGGAGGTAAAACACCAGGCACCAGGTACCAGCCACCGAGTGCAAATCCCAATTGAAGCTGCGGCCCTTTTTCTTCCAGTCGAGGGTCAGCCAGGCGCGCCAGCTTTTCCACTGGCGCGGCCAGCGCAGGTACAGACCGGACAGGCAGAAGAACACCAGGATCAGCGTGCACGCGCCGGTGATCTGCCGGCCGGTGTCGCCCATGGCGAGGAAGCGGTGCAGTTGCAGCATCAGGCCGAAGAAATCCTGGCCGGTGGCCTCGCCCATGAACTCGGCGGTATACGGGTCGAAGTAACGCATCTCACCGCGACGTTCGCCCGGCGGCGGGGTAAAGGACACCCGCGCGGCGTTGCCGCTGTCGGTGTCGACCCAGATCATCGCGACTTTCTTGCCCGAGGCGCCTTCGATCTTTTCCACCAGTTCGGCGGGCGGCAGCACGCCGGCGACCTGCTTCTCGACCTGCAACACCGACGGGTTCAGTGCGCGCAGGATTTCATCCTCGAACGACACCGTCGCCCCGGTGATGCCCATCAGGGCCAGGACCAGTCCGGCACTGATGCCGAAAAACCAGTGCAACTGGAACAGGGTTTTCTTCAACACGTCACTCGCCTTGTTCGTTCAAAAATTGTCATCACGGCGCGCATTATGCCGTGGGCTGTCGAGAAGCATTCTTTTTTACGCACAAAAGCCCCGTTCATGTGGATGAACGGGGCTTTGACCTCACACTTCCATCAGAAGTGGAAGTTGGCGCTCAGGAGGGCGGTACGACCCGCCGCCACGTGGGCGTAGTGCGTCTGGAACACCTGGTCGAAGTAACGCTTGTCGGTCAGGTTCTGTACGTTGAGTTGCAGGTCGACGTTCTTGGTCAGGCGGTAGCTGGCCATCGCGTCGTAGCGCCAGTAGGACGGGATCTCCACCGAGTTGGCGATGTTGCCGAACTGCGAATCGACGAACGTGGCACCCGCACCGATGGTCAACTTTTCCGGTACCAGGTCGTAGGTCGACCACAGGGTGAAGTTGTTCCGCGGGGTGCTCGGCATATGGTTGCCTTCATCGGCGGCGAGGGTGGTTTTGACCACTTCGCTTTCCATGTAGGTGTAGCCGCCGTAGACCTTCCAGTTACGGGTCAGCTTGCCGGTGTAGGTCAGTTCCAGACCGTTGACGGTTTGCTCGCCGTCCAGCACCTGGGTGGTGGCGCCATCCGGATCGTCGATACGGGCGTTGGTTTTCTCGGTGCGGAACAGCGCTGCGGTCAATGACAGGTCATCACCGAAGAAGTCCCACTTGGTGCCGATCTCGTAGTTGCGGTTCTTTTCCGGATCGAGGTCGCTGTTGTTGGCGGCCAGTTCCAGGTTGCCGTTGCCGCTGGTTTCGCCCGCCGGGTTGCTGGAGGTCGAGTAGGCGGCGTAGATGCTGCCGTTCGGCAACGGGTTGTAGACCACGCCGATCTGGTAGTTCACCAGGTCGCTGGTGTTCTCGCGATCAAAGCTCCCCGCCGGTGTGGTACGGCCAGCGTTAGCGAAGCCGCTGGATTTGACCTGGTAGTTGTCATAACGCAGGCCCAGGTTCAGGGACCACTGTTCGTTGAACTTCAAGGTGTCGAACACATAAGCGGCGGCAGTCTTGGTGTCGGTATCGGTGAACGCAGCGCTGTCGGTGATCCGGCCGTTCCAGTTATCCCCAGGCGTCGGGTTGTACAGGCTGGTGCAGTCGCCGGAGCGGAAGAGTGCAGGGTTGCACGTCGTGCCGTTGGCGGCCGACGTCAGGATGTACGGACGGTTGTGGGTGTCCTGGTAAGAAAATTCAATGCCGGTGACCAGGCTGTGTTCAATGGCGCCGGTGTCGAATTTGGCGCTCAGGTCGGTCTGGTTTACCCAGCCGCTGGACGTCGAATTACGGTTCTTGGTGCCACGGTAGACGCTGCCCCGGGCGACGTTGCCCTTGCTGTCGTCCGGGTTGGTGACGATGTAGTCCAGGGTCGAACGGGACATGCGGAAGCTGTTGGACAGGGTCAGGTCTTCGTTCAGATCGTGCTCGATCTTGAAGGTGCCGCTGTCATTGGTGGTTTCGCGATAGTCGCGGTTGGTCACGCCGTAGAAATTGTCGCGGTCGACATTCACCGGCTTGTCGACGTTGTACTTGCTGCGGGCCGGGTTCAGGGTCAGCGGAATGCCGTAGTCCGGCATGTCATCGGTTTCGACGTGGTAGTAACCGAGGGTCACACGGGTATCGGTGCCCAGGCCGAACGCGAACGTCGGCGCCACGCCCCAGCGGCTGACGTCCACGGTGTCACGGCCGGCGACGTTGGCTTCGTGCTTCATCAGGTTCAGACGGAAGGCCGAGGTATCGGTCATCTGCTGGTTCAGGTCGAGCGTGGTGCGCTTGGTCTGATCCGAGCCCCAGGTGAAGCCGCCGTTGTAGAAGCTGCCCAGTTTGGCGGTCTTGCTCACCAGGTTCAGGCTGCCACCGGTGGAGCCGGCGCCGGTGAAGGCCGACCCCGGACCTTTGCTGACTTCGATCGATTCAACGTTGAAGATTTCGCGGCTCTGGGACGCCGGGTCGCGCATGCCGTCGACGAAGGTGTCACTTTCAGCGTTGAAGCCGCGAATGATCGGCCGGTCGCCCGCCGGGTTGCCGCCTTCGCCTGCACCGAAGGTGATACCCGGCGTGGTGCGCAAGGCGTCGACCAGGCTGGTGGCGCCGGTGTCGCGGATCACTTGCTGTGGAATCACGGTGACGCTTTTCGGCGTCTCGCGCAGCGGCGCGGTGTATTTCTTGTTGGCCGAGGTATCGGTCTTGTAGGAGGTGTCGTCCTGAGCTTCGCCGGTGATGTCGGTAGCTCCCAGGGAAATCACGTTGCCCGGTGCTTTTTCGTCGGTCTTCTCAGCCGCGAAAACCATGTGGCCCGCAGAGCCAGCGGTGATTGCCACGCCAATCGCGGAAGCGAGCAAACGCGGTGAACTGGCAGGTGATTGTGATGGTTGGCGTGACATGTGAATTCCCCTCCCCAAGGATTTGAGGCCGCGGAATATAGGGTAGACGCGTCTTTGTATCAATTGCGAAACGTTACTATTCGCACTGAATTTACATTCTTTACAATTTACCCTTACGGTTTTTGCTGTTTCATCCGTCACGGGGGTTTTACAGCGGCAATAAGAATCAATACCATTGACGCTCCTTTGCCTTCAGGTGTATTTCCCATGCTGCTGCACATCCCCGGCGTGTTCGCTAAAGAAGAAGTGCAGCGCATCCGCGAGGCGCTGGAACAGGCGGATTGGGCGGATGGAAAAATAACCGCCGGTTACCAGTCGGCCAAGGCCAAGCACAACCTGCAACTGCCGGAAGGCCACCCGCTGGCCAAGGAAGTCGGCGCGGCGATGCTGGAGCGGTTGTGGAAAAATCCGCTGTTCATGTCCGCGGCACTGCCGCACAAGGTTTTTCCTCCGTTGCTGAACTGCTACACGGCGGGCGGCAGTTTCGACTTTCATATCGACAACGCCGTGCGTCAGCCCAAGGGCAGCATCGAGCGCGTGCGCACTGATCTGTCGGCGACGCTGTTCTTCAGCGAGCCTGAGGATTACGACGGCGGTGAACTGGAGATCCAGGACACCTTCGGCACCCAGCGCGTGAAGTTGCCCGCTGGCGACATGGTCCTTTATCCCGGCACCAGCCTGCACAAGGTCAACGCCGTCACCCGCGGCACTCGCTACGCCTCATTCTTCTGGACCCAAAGCCTGGTCCGCGAAGACAGCCAGCGCGCGCTGCTGTTCGAGATGGACGGGGCGATCCAGCAACTGACGCAGGACATGCCGGAGCACCCGTCGCTGATCCGCCTCACGGGCACGTATCACAACCTGCTGCGTCGCTGGGTCGACGTATGAGTTTTCAATTGCGCCGCGAAGAAGTGCTCGACGGCGATCAACTCAAAGCCATGCTCAATGAAAGTCCGGCGCGTGCTGCTCAGGCGATCCTGATCGCTGCCCGCGAAGGGGTTCTCGATGCTCAGGCCTTGCTCGGGCAAATCCTGCTGGACGGGCAAGGGATCGAGCAGGATCAGCCACTGGCCGTGCGCTGGTTCGGGATCGCCGCCCAGCGAGGGCATCTGATGGCGCGCAACATGCTCGGTCGTTGCCATGAGCACGGTTGGGGTTGCGGCGCCGATCCTGCTGTTGCTGCGCGGCATTACCGGGTCGCGGCAGAAGCGGGGCTGGATTGGGCGATGTACAACTACGCCAATTTATTAGCCACCGGGCGCGGCGTAATGGAGGATCAGCGGCAAGCGCTGAGTCTTTATCGTCGCTCTGCGGAGCTGGGTCACGCCAAGTCGATGAACCTGCTCGGGCGGTACCTTGAAGACGGGTCCTTTTGTCCGGCTGATCCGCAATCGGCTGTCGATTGGTATCGGCGTTCGGCTGAAGGCGGGGATTTTCGTGGTCAGTTCAGTTACGGCGCTTGTCTGGCAGAAGCGGGCCAAACCCATGAAGCAGTAGGCTGGCTACGCAAGGCGTTACTCGGGGGTAACTTGAATTTTTTGCGCGCCAGTGCCCCGACATTGATGAATGCAACGCACCCTGAAATACAGCAATTGACGCGCGAATATGTATTGCGCATCGCTGAACTTGAACGTCTGGAAATCAATAGGTAACAGGGTTTTCCCCTTTATTGTTTAGAACTATCTAAGTAACGGGCGCTTGTCTGGTGCAAGTTGGTCGGTTTGCTTGTGTTGTATTTTGATTTTACGTTTTTGTTGTTCGTGGCGTTTGACTCGTTAACCTGTACTAACTTAGTATTTTTTTAGTGTTCTCGTTCACTTATCTGTTGAGCGGGTTTTTACATATAGCGAACTCAATCAAATAGCCATTAATTAAAGGATTAATTATGAGTATCAATGCCGTCTGGGATGATGCACTTAAAAATGCCACAGCTGAAAACCTTACCCGCTTTGCTCAGTTAGCCCCCAAAACCCTGGCCAGCGCTTCAGCGCCAGACCAGCCAGATGGACCGCGAAGCAAAGGTCTGCTCCTGACGAAAAAGCAGATCATCGACTTGCGCAAATATGAGGCCGCCGCACTGGCGCTGCCTTTCACCGTTCAGGATGTGCGGGACTACCTGCGGTTTGGCGACGACGCAGGTGGTGGCAGCGGCCTTAGAGCCGAAGATTTCGTCAAGACTTTCAGTGCAACTCGCCGCCATGCCCAGCGCTGGTCGCCACTGCGTGAGTCGATTATGTTGACCGGCAGTCAATTGAGGCTGTTCGCCACCAGCATGGGGATCTATGGCAGCGCCATTGAAGATGTCTATGCGGATGTAAGGGCTTCCGGACTGCTTGAAAAGCACAATATTAAAAACCTCGAAGAACTGAAAAAACTGGAACTGGAACTGAATCTTGGCGACAAGTTTCCGGGTATTGATCTGGAGCCGGATACTGTCAGTGATCTTGGTTATTATCTGGATCAGATATTTTCCAGGATTAACGATAATCTGAAAAATGTGGAGTCGATCAAGGTTACATTGGATAACTTTGGTTATGACCTGCGTGAGTATGTTCTTCCTGATATCAAGTTTCGGGTTAGCCTGATTAACAGCATTTCATTACCGGCGGACATCGAAACCCTCACCGCGCAGATTGAACACCGTGCCTTGAGAATTACCGAAAAAAACGCCGAATACAAAACAGCTGTCGAAAAATCCATCGGCGCGGCGGCCGGCATGAACCTGGTGGGTCTGGCGTTGGCCATTTATCTGGGGGTGGAAGCCGAGAATATCCGCGCCGAAAGGAATCGCCTGTATGTGGAGCAGGAAGAGGCCATCACCGATCTGAAGAACAAAAACCAGACGTTAGGCTCCTTGAACCGGGTCAAACATGACCTGCAAGGGCTTGAGTTGGTGGCCGTCGATGCGGACGTTGCCACTCGGAATCTGATGCATGTCTGGAGTGTCATGCACTTTTATGTCAAAAGTTCAAAATTGGCCGTCGACGGGATTCATGATGCGCTGAGCCTGCGCCGATTCATGACGGCCTTTCGTGAAGTGGTCAGTCCGTGGAAGCAGATCGAAACCGATGCCGACGCACTGATCGCCGTGTTCAGGGAGGCGGACGAAGAGTATGAGCGCAACTACAGCGCTACGCCGCGCGGATTGTCAGTACGCATCGGCCAGCCGGGTGTTGATCTGAACGTCATGTCCGAGCGCATCGGTTTGATGAGGGATGGCGCTATCGAAGCGCGTGTTCTGTTCAGTAAATGGAACTACCTGAGTGATCTGCACAATAGGTTCCAGGTGCTGGTGCGTAACGTAAGTGAGGGCGCCGCGCAGCTCAGCAACTCGGCACTCGCCGGCAAAATGAGGCTGGAAGATTGCATGCGCCGTTTGTCCAGTCTGGATGAGGAACTGAACGAGGCATTGAGCGAAGGGAATGAACAGGACATCGAGGACATCAAGGCCGATCGTGCCGATTTACTGGAGAAGTGCAGCACCATTGTCGATGGACAGTCCCGTGCAGTCAGTCAGCACCTCGGCCTGATCAATGAAGTCCTGAACCGTCGTTTGACGCTGGGTTTCATGGCCGACCTGGAAAAGGATCAGCAAACAGCTCAGCGACAGGTCGAGCACTTGCACGCGAAACTGAAGGAGCGCCAGGATCAACGCACATTGATCAGCGATGCCATCAGCCAGCTTGAGACGGGTGGAATCGAAAAAATCGGCAAAGATATCGCGCTTACCCTTGAAGCGGTGACCAAGCTTGGTCTTGCCCCACCTGAAGTCCAGCTGATCATGTTTGCTATCGAGCAACTTAAAAAGACCATCGAGGCTGTCGGCGACGGTATTCGTTTTCTCGACATGGTGGCCGAACGCGACAAGTTGGTAGAGACGATTGATGCGTTGACCCGAAGCATCGAGGCCGGGAATCGCGACGTTGCTTCATTCGCGGGCAAGGCTGAGTTTATCCGTGTGATTCATTCGATTGACGACCACCGCCAGGTCTACGTTCGGCAATACAGCAAGGTGGTCGATGCCTTCCATCAGTTCACTGCGCAAATCGACGCCGACAAGGGCGTTGAGGATGGCGAGCGCAGCAAGCGGTTTATTGATGCGGCGCAATCCTTTGTTGCGTTCCTGACGCCCCTGGCGTTGCCGCTGACCGCGAGTTGATGTCTTGAGAAGCAAGGCAGCTTATCGTCGATAAGTTGCCTTGGTCCGCAACGGCAGCTGTTGCGGGTCAACAACTGCCCCTGTCGAAGGATTGACGATGTTTGATTATTTGCTGAACGAGAAGAATTTTTCTTCGCTGAATGAATACACCCGATTCTTGAATGACCTTCCGGCGACGCTGAATGAGATTCAGCGCTTCTCGAAATCCTTTCAGAGCCAAGGGCATGTGATGATGACCCCGCCGAGCGCGAGCTTGCTGACTCAGGCGGCGACGATGAATGCGCTCTGCTGGCGGGCCGTCCAGATTACAGTCCCGCAGCTGGCGTTCGCGAGTGGCAGGGTGGTCACACAGGTATCCACGCTCCTGGAAGAGTTTCGAGAGGAATTACGCAAGGCCAGCGGCCCCGCGCGGCGCATGGCGCTCCAGGACATTGATCCACGGCGGTTTACCCCGGCGGGCTCCAATTCAGCGGGTACCAACCGTCCACGCGATGTGGTGGTGATCATGCGCAACCTGGTTCAGCAGTTGGAGGGGTGCGAACGGGCGAGCGCACAGTTCAAGTCGCAGATCGTTCAGATTGCCCAGACGATTCACAGCATCTTTGTACGGTTTATAGAGTCGCTGTCGATGAGGCTTTGCATTTGCGACGGCCCCGTTTCGAAGATCGAGGCGTACTACTCGTTGGGGCACTTCGGGTTACCGGTTATGCATTACGATCCGCAAGCCGGGTATTCGCTGGAGCAACGTCTGGAGAAAGCCAGGGAGCATTTGCAAGCCTTGTTCGGGATGTATGCCCAAGCCACCAGTGCCGCGAATAATCTTGGCGATTTTTGCCACCGCATGAATTTTTACCTCAATGTCGTCAAGACCGAGCTTCTGTTCAACGATGGGCATCAAACGCTGGCGCGTGCGAACCTTTCGTTGGCCACGATCGTTCAGCCCATTGAGGAACTCAGGACGATGTCGAACGGCTTGCTGCGCCTGTCATCAAAGTTGCAATAAAAAAAAGCCCATGACACGTCATGGGCTTTTTGATTTCTGCGTGCAGCGTTTTACACGTAGAACGACTTCAGCGGCGGGAAGCCATTGAATTCAACCGCGCTGTAGCTGGTGGTGTACGCACCGGTCGACAGCCAGTACAAACGATCACCGATCGCCAGGTTCAGCGGCAAACCGTACTTGTAGTTTTCGTACATGATGTCGGCGCTGTCGCAGGTCGGGCCGGCGATGACCACTTCTTCGACTTCGCCTTTTTTCTCGGTCCAGATCGGGAACTTGATGGCTTCGTCCATGGTTTCGATCAGGCCGGAGAACTTGCCCACATCCGTGTACACCCATCGCTCTACAGCGGTACGGGATTTACGCGCGACCAATACCACTTCGCTGACCAGGATGCCGGCGTTGGCGATCAGCGAACGGCCAGGTTCCAGGATGATTTCCGGCAGGTCGTCACCGAAGTCTTCCTTGAGGAAACGGATGATTTCTTCAGCGTAGGTTTCCAGGCTGTTGGTGCGGGTGATGTAGTTGGCCGGGAAGCCGCCGCCCATGTTGATCAGCTTCAGGTGGATGCCGTCTTCTTCTTTCAGACGCTCGAAGATCACTTTGACCTTGGCGATCGCGGCGTCCCAGACACTGATGTCGCGCTGTTGCGAACCGACGTGGAACGAGATGCCGTAAGGCACCAGGCCGAGGTCGCGAGCGAGGATCAGCAGGTCCATGGCCATGTCGGTCTGGCAGCCGAATTTGCGCGACAGTGGCCAGTCGGCGGTGGTCGAGCCTTCAGTCAGAATGCGCACGTAGACTTTCGAACCCGGTGCAGCCTTGGCGATGTTGCGCAGGTCGGCTTCGGAGTCGGTGGCATACAGACGCACGCCCTTCTCGTAGAAGTAGCGAATGTCCTTGGATTTCTTGATGGTGTTGCCGTAGCTGATGCGATCCGGGCCGACGCCCTGGTTCATCACTTTGTCGAGCTCGTAGATCGAAGCGATGTCGAAGTTCGAGCCTTTCTCTTTGAGCAGGTCGATGATTTCGACGGCCGGGTTGGCCTTGACCGCGTAGTAGACCTTGGCGAATTCGAAACCGGCGCGCAGGTCGTCATAGGCCTGGCTGATCATCGCGGTGTCGATCACCACGAACGGGGTTTCTTGTTTGTCGGCGAAGGCCTTCATTTTCTGGAAGGTATCGCGCGCGAAATAGTCTTCGACGTTGATCGACATGCTGGGAACTCCTACTGGCAAACTGAAATTATCAATGGGTGCAAATGAACGTCCTCCGTATCCCCACTTTGGTTCGCCTACTTCCCAAGGCATGTCGCCGAAAGCAAAAAGGCCACGGGAGGCGGTGCTTCCCTTGGCCTTGCTGTCTCGTCGTCAGTACTTGAGCCGGATGGATCGTTTCCAGCATGGACGTTCGGCGCGAACTTTAGGGCGTGAGGGGCTTGAGATCAACAAAAAATGTCGCGTTTTTGCACGCTTCCGTCGTGCGGTCCCCGACAGCTACTGGTGTAACGGACCTGTGTGACGGTGTGATGTTCCCGTGGGAGGGAGATTTGCGGCACATCAGGAGGATTTGTGGTGCCCCCAATCGCGGGCAAGCCCGCTCCCACAGTGGTTTGTGTCGTACACAATCCGTGTACACCAAAAAACCTGTGGGAGCGGGCTTGCCCGCGATGGCGTCAGATCAGGCGACAGCAGTCTCAGCCGGCGAAACAATACTGGTCTTGCCCCCACGGGACTTGCCGGAACTCAAATACTCGGCAATCGATTCCTGCGTCACTTCCCCCAGGAACACCCGCTCGGCATCCATCACCGGCAACCACGAACGGTTGAACTCGTACATCCGCGAGAGCAGGATGCGCAGATGCTCGTCGTACGCCGCCGTGGCGTTGAACTCACGCAAGTACTGCGCGCACGTACCGGTCTGACGGTGCAGGTCGCGACGTCGTACATAACCGAGCGCCTTGTTCTCACCATCGGTGACCACCACATAGCGACGGTCGAGTTCGTCCATCAATTCCAGTGCTTCGGTCACCGAGGTTTCCGGGCTGACCGACGGCGCGTTGTCTGCCGCGTCTTCGGCCTTCACCAGCAACAGGCGCTTGAGCGTGCTGTCCTGGCCGACGAAGTTGCTGACAAAGTCGTCCGCCGGGTGCGCCAACAGGGTGTCCGGGTGGTCGATCTGCAGCAGTTTGCCGGCGCGGAAGATCGCAATCTTGTCGCCCAGCTTGATCGCCTCGTCGATGTCGTGGCTGACCATGATCACGGTCTTGTTCAGCGCGCGCTGCATCTCGAAGAACTCGTTCTGGATCATCTCGCGGTTGATCGGGTCGACCGCGCCGAACGGTTCGTCCATCAGCAACAGCGGTGCATCGGCGGCCAGGGCACGAATCACCCCGATCCGTTGCTGCTGGCCACCGGACAATTCACGCGGGTAGCGATTCAGATACTGCTTGGGCTCCAGCTTGATCATGCTCATCAACTCGCGGGCGCGGTCGTGGCATTTCTGTTTGTCCCAGCCCAGCAGGCGCGGAACGATGGTGATGTTTTCCTCGATGGTCATGTTCGGGAACAGACCGATCTGCTGGATCACATAACCGATGTTGCGACGCAGGGTCACTTCGTCGAGGTCAGTGGTGTCTTCGCCGTTGATCAGGATCTTGCCCGAGGTCGGCTTGATCAGGCGGTTGATCATCTTCAGCGTGGTGCTTTTGCCGCAGCCCGATGGCCCGAGGAACACGCAGATTTCGCCTTCATTGACGGTCAGGCTCACCGAGTCCACGGCTTTCACATCTTTGCCGTTGCTTTGGAAGGTCTTGCTGAGGTTTTGAAGTTCGATCATTTCAGGAGTCCTTTTGGAGTCAGCGTGCGTTGCAGCCATTGCAGAAGCAGGTCGGCGAAGATGGCCAGGAGACTGACCAGCACGGCGCCGACGATCAGCATCGACATGTCGCTGCGGCTGATGGAAGCGAGAATGAGTACACCGAGGCCACCGGCGCCGATGGTCGCGGCGATGGTCATGACACCAATGTTCATGACCACGGCGGTGCGTACGCCGGCGAGGATCACCGGCACCGCAATCGGCAGTTCGACCATGCGCAGGCGCTGGCCGAAGGTCATGCCGATGCCGCGGGCGGCTTCGCGAATACCCGGTTCAACGCCGGTCAGGGCGAGGTAGGTGTTGCGCATGATCGGCAGCAACGAGTACAGAAACACCGCGGTGATCGCCGGCATCGGGCCGAGGCCCTGGCCGAATTTCGAGTAGAACGGCAGCAGCAGGCCGAACAGTGCAATCGACGGCACGGTCAGCAGCACCGTGGCGCTGGCCTGCAGCGGACCGGCGAGCGTCGGGAAGCGCGTCATCAGAATGCCCAGCGGCACGCCGACCAGAATCGCCAGCGTCACGGCGATGCCGACCAGGGTGATGTGCTGCCAGGTCAGGTGCAGCACCAGCGGCCAGTCGAGATGGGAAAAGGCGTTCAGGAATTCCATGGCTTTTCCTCCTTAGTTGATTGGATGCTGGCGCAGGAAATCGGCGGCAACGGATGAAGGGCTTTCGTGATCGACATCGACCCGGGCGTTCAACGCACGCATGGTTTCGTCATCGAACAGCTCGGCCAGCGGTTTGATTTCTTCCGCCAGTTTCGGGTGGGCATCGAGGTAAACCTGACGCACCACCGGCGCGGCGGTGTAGTCCGGGAAGTAGTGCTTGTCGTCTTCGAGCAACTTGAGCTTGAAGGCGTTCAGGCGACCGTCGGTGGTGTAGACCAGACCGGCGAACACCTGGCCATTGCGCAGGGCGGTATAGACCAAACCAGCATCCATCTGGCGGATGTTGTTGCGGGTCAGGTTCATGCCGTAGAGGTCGACCATGCCGTCCAGACCGTCGGAACGGTTGGCGAACTCGGTGTCCAGGGCGACGAGATGATGGGTCTTCGCCTCAGCCTGCATCACGGTGTTCAGCTCGCTGATGGTGTTGATCTGCGGATACGCCTTCGCGGTTTTTTCCGGCAGGGCCAGGGCATAGGTGTTGCTGAATTTCGACGGGGTGAGCCAGATCAGGCCTTTTTTCGCGTCGAGTTCTTTCACCTTGGCGTAGGACTGAGCGCTGTCGAGTTTTTCGGTGACATGGTTGTAAGCCACCAGCGACACGCCGGTGTATTCCCACATCAGGTCCAGCTGGCCACTTTCATGGGCGCTACGGGCGAGGTTGCTGCCCAGACCGCCGGTCACCTGGGTGTCGTAACCCTTGGTGCGCAGGTATTGCGAGGTGATTTCCGCGAGCAGGGTTTGTTCGGTGAACACCCGGGCGCCGATGCGGATCACGGGTTTTTCAGCGGCTTGGACAAATCCTGCGAACAGCAGGGCGCAGCCTAGAAATAAGCATATTTTTTTCATATCAATTCCTTTGCCGAGGCTTAAGACGGGCGCAGGCCGCGTTCGAGCCAGAGGCGGCTGGCGAGTGTCACCAGACCGTCGAGCAGCAAGGCCAGCAGGGCGGTGCAGGCCGCGCCGAGCAGCAGTTGCGGCTGATTGTTCAGGGCGATGCCGGGGAAAATCAGGCTGCCCAGGCTGTTGGCGCCGATCAGGAACGCCAGTGGCGCGGTACCGACGTTGATCGCCAGCGCCACACGTACGCCACCGATGATGATCGGCACGGCGTTCGGCAGTTCGACCCGCCACAGCACTTGAGTCGGCGTCATGCCGATGCCGACGGCCGCTTCCTTGAGTGAGCCCTGGACGTTTTTCAGGCCTTCATAGGTGTTGCGCACGATCGGCAACAGCGAGGCGAGGAACAGGGCGAAGATCGCGGGGCCGCTGCCGATGCCGAGGATGCCGAGGGCGATGGCGAGTACGGCGAGAGGCGGCACAGTGTTGCCGATGTTGAAGATCTGCATGAAACGTTCAGCGCGGCCCACCATGGTCGGGCGGCTGAGGAAGATGCCGGCGGGGATGCCCACAACAAGGGCGGCCAGCATGGAAACGAGGACGAGAATCAGATGAGCTTGCAGGTAAAACAACAAATCGTCGCGGTAATGTTCGATCGTGTTGATGCCAATCCAGTGGATCAGCAGGGCCAGAAGGGCGACGACAACCGCACCTCCTATCAGCCCCTTGCCATAGCGAATAGCCACAGGCGGACTCCTTTTTTCTTTGTCGGCGAACGCAGTCCCGTGTGGCAATGCCATTCCTGGCTGCCGGGAAAACAACGTTCGCGAGAAGCAGCTCTTCATGCTGGTAAAACCGCATGAGATCGAGCCATAAGCGCAGCCTCGTCAGGCCAACTTGCTGATTTTTCAGCCCCTGGTACGAGTGCTGTAACAGGGGAGTGGACGCCTCCACCTTTTAAAAGGTTCCATATTTAACAGCAGATAGCCACCCTGTATCCCGGTTATCCCTGTAGCAACTGCCGAGCCTATGAGTTGTGGCGAGGGGATTTATCCCCGTTCGGCGGCGAAGCCGTCGTAAGCCATTGGACGCGGTGCGGCTGGAAAAAAAGGGGCCGCTTCGCAGCCCAACGGGGATAAATCCCCTCGCCACAACTCGCAGGGTCGGCAGCTGCTACAGGGCGAACGGTGGTCTGGGGCGGTCGGTTTGCGCTATACTCGCCGCCCTTTTTTGAATCACCTGCCAGGCGATTTCCCATGACCAAACAGGCCGCCGAAGTCGCGAAACGCCGCACTTTCGCCATTATTTCCCACCCCGATGCCGGTAAAACCACCATCACCGAGAAGCTCTTGCTGATGGGCAAGGCGATTGCGGTTGCCGGCACGGTGAAGTCTCGCAAGTCCGACCGCCATGCCACCTCCGACTGGATGGAAATGGAAAAGCAGCGTGGTATCTCGATTACCACGTCGGTCATGCAGTTCCCGTATCGCGAACACATGATCAACCTGCTCGACACCCCGGGCCACGAAGACTTCTCCGAAGATACCTACCGCACCCTGACGGCGGTGGACTCGGCCTTGATGGTCCTCGATGGCGGTAAAGGTGTTGAGCCACGCACCATCGCGTTGATGGACGTCTGCCGTCTGCGTGATACGCCGATCGTCAGCTTCATCAACAAACTCGACCGTGATATCCGCGACCCGATCGAACTGCTCGACGAAATCGAAGCGGTCCTGAAGATCAAGGCCGCGCCGATCACCTGGCCGATCGGTTGCTACCGCGACTTCAAGGGCGTTTATCACCTCGCCGACGACTACATCATCGTGTACACCGCCGGTCACGGCCACGAGCGCACCGATGTGAAAATCATCGAGAAGCTCGACTCCGATGAAGCTCGCGCACACCTTGGTGACGAATACGATCGCTTCGTCGATCAGCTGGAACTGGTGCAGGGCGCCTGCCACGAATTCAACCAGCAGGAATTCCTCGACGGTCAACTGACGCCGGTGTTCTTCGGTACCGCACTGGGCAACTTCGGTGTCGATCACGTGCTCGACGCCGTGGTCAACTGGGCACCGAAACCGCTGGCCCGTGTTGCCAACGAGCGCACCGTGGAACCGGTGGAAGAGAAATTCGCCGGCTTCGTGTTCAAGATCCAGGCGAACATGGACCCGAAACACCGCGACCGTATCGCCTTCATGCGTATCTGCTCCGGCAAATACGAGAAGGGCATGAAGATGCGCCACGTGCGCACCGGCAAGGACGTGCGGATCGGCGATGCCCTGACGTTCTTCTCCTCCGAGCGTGAGCAACTGGAAGAGGCGTTCGCCGGCGACATCATTGGCCTGCACAACCACGGCACCATCCAGATCGGCGACACCTTCACCGAAGGCGAAGTCCTGGGCTTCACCGGCATCCCGCACTTCGCTCCGGAACTGTTCCGTCGCGTGCGCCTGCGTGACCCGCTGAAATCCAAGCAACTGCGCCAGGGCTTGCAGCAGTTGGCGGAAGAGGGCGCGACCCAGGTGTTCTTCCCCGAGCGCAGCAACGACATCATCCTCGGCGCCGTCGGTGTGCTGCAGTTCGATGTGGTCGCCAGCCGCTTGAAAGAGGAATACAAGGTCGAGTGCTCCTACGAGCCGATCACCGTGTACTCCGCGCGCTGGATCGATTGCGACGACAAGAAGAAGTTCGAGGAATTCCGGGTCAAGGCCGTGGAAAACCTCGCTGTCGACGGCGGCGGTCACCTGACCTACCTGGCCCCGACCCGCGTCAACCTGGCACTGATGGAAGAGCGCTGGCCGGACGTAAAATTCCGTGCGACGCGTGAGCATCACTAAGCGCTGAGTTGAAACAATAAAAAGCCCCGGTCGCGAAAGCACCGGGGCTTTTTATTGCTAACTCGATTAACTGTGGGAGCGAGCTTGCTCGCGAGAGCGGAGTGACATTCAACACATTCTTTGAATGAAAGAATGTCATCGCGAGCAAGCTCGCTCCCACAGGGGATTTTCGTCGACCTGCAAATAACCGTTCGCCATACGATTTATTCCAAACCAGTCTCCCCATTCACGGCATTTCCCGCGCATCGTCAGGGTCCTATCTGGAGAACCCGCCCCATCGGAACCGGATGTCTATCAGTGCCGTCGGGCTTTCACGTTTCACCCGCGAAAGGATGGAATCGGCCATGAGCATTTTTCAACGCATCGTGTTGTTGCTGAAGGTTTTGGTAATGCTGTCCGTAGGCTTGTCGTCGGCAGCGTGGGCTGAGTGCCCGGATCATGATGAACAAGCGTCGAGCGGGCAGGTGACGCACACCGGGCTGATGATCGCCGCGTCTGAGTCTGAGCCAGGCGACCAGGGTCAGGGCGGCAGCGCGGACGATGACGACTCGACCACCGAGGACCCCGATGCCGATACCGATGAAGATGAAGGGGCTTGAGTCACAGGCAAAAGAAAACCCCTTCGCCCCTGACTAATGCGTAGCCAGGGCAGAAGGGGTTTTTGAACAGGTCGCCTATCCCATGTGGGAGCGAGCAAGCTCGCTCCCACAGGTTTTTCAGATCACTGTCATGCCGCGCCGTCGAGGAATTGCTCGGCGTAGTGGCAAGCCACCTGACGGCTGTCGAGCAGGCGCAAGGCCGGCTCTTCCGTGCTGCAACGCTCGGTCGCATACGGACAGCGTTTGTGGAAAGCGCAGCCCGACGGCGGGTTCAACGGGTTGGGCAACTCGCCGACGATCTTGATCTTCGGCTTGTTCGGGTCCGGGTGAATGGTCGGGGTGGCCGACAGCAACGCCTGGGTGTACGGGTGCAGCGGGCGTTCATAGATGTCGTTCTTCGGGCCCATTTCCACCGGGCGGCCGAGGTACATCACCATCACGTCATCGGCAACGTGTTGCACCACCGCGAGGTTGTGGGAAATGAACACGTAGGCGGTGTTGAACTCTTGCTGCAAATCCATGAACAGGTTCAGCACCTGCGCCTGGATCGACACGTCCAGCGCCGAGGTCGGTTCGTCCGCCACCAGCACTTTGGGCTGCAGCATCATTGCGCGAGCGAGGGCAATCCGCTGGCGCTGACCGCCGGAGAACATGTGCGGATAACGCTGATAATGCTCGGGGCGCAAACCCACCTGCTTCATCATCGCCTGCACTTTCTCGCGACGTTCGGCGGCGCTCAGCTGGGTGTTGATCAGCAACGGTTCGGCCAGCTGATCACCGACTTTCTGCCGAGGATTCAACGAGGCGTACGGGCTCTGGAACACCATCTGCACGTCTTTGCGCAATTGCTTGCGTTGGGCCTTGTCAGCGCCGGCAACTTCCTGCCCGGCGATTTTCAAGGAGCCGGAGGACGGCTCTTCGATCAGCGTCAGGGCACGGGCCAGGGTGGATTTACCGCAACCCGATTCGCCTACGACGGCGAGGGTCTTGCCGGCTTCCAGTTCGAACGACACACCGTTCAGGGCGCGTACGGTCGCATGACCCTTGAACAGGCCACGAGACACTTCGTAGTGACGGGTGAGGTCGCGGGCGGTAAGTACGACGGCCATTACGCCACCTCCTGGTTCAGCGGGTAGAAGCAGCGGGCGAGGCTGTTGCTTTTCGGGTCAAGGGCCGGACGTTGCGCACGGCAGTTATCCTGCACATACGGGCAGCGCGGCGACAGCAGGCAACCTTGCGGGCGGTCGTAACGACCGGGAACGATGCCCGGCAGCGTGGCCAGGCGGGTGGCGCCGAGGCTGTGTTCCGGAATCGCCTTGAGCAGTGCTTCGCTGTACGGGTGCGCCGGAATGTCGAACAGTTGCGGCACCTGACCGACTTCGACGGCCTGGCCGGCGTACATCACGCACACACGCTGGGCGGTTTCTGCCACGACCGCGAGGTCGTGAGTGATCAGCACCAGGCCCATGTTCTGCTCTTTCTGCAACGCCAACAGCAGGTCCATGATCTGCGCCTGAATCGTTACGTCGAGGGCAGTGGTCGGTTCGTCGGCGATCAGCAGTTTCGGCTCGCCGGCAATCGCCATGGCGATCGCGACACGCTGGCTCATGCCGCCGGACAATTGATGCGGGTAAGCATCCATACGGCTGGCGGCGCCCGGGATTTCCACTTTTTCCAACAGTTCGATGGCGCGGGCGCGGGCTTGCTTGCCGGACATTTTCAGGTGCAGGCGCAGCACTTCTTCGATCTGGAAGCCGACGGTGTAGCTCGGGTTCAGCGCGGTCATCGGGTCCTGGAAGACCATCGCCAGGTCTTTGCCGACGATTTGCCGACGCTGACGGTTGCTGAGCTTGAGCATGTTCTTGCCGTCGAAATTCAGGGCGTCGGCGGTGACGATCCCCGGATGCTCGATCAGGCCCATCAGCGCCATCATGGTCACGGATTTACCGGAACCCGACTCGCCAACGATGGCCAGCACTTCGCCCTTGTCCACGGAGATGTCGAGCCCGTCGACCACCGGAACGGCGTTTTTGTCGCCGAAGCGAACGTTGAGATTCTTGATTTCTAACAGTGACATTTGAATCTCCTCAGGCGGCGTTCTTGAGTTTCGGGTCCAGCGCATCGCGCAGGCCGTCGCCCATCAAGTTGATTGCCAGCACGCTGAGCAAAATGGTCAAACCAGGCAGACTGACGACCCACCAGGCGCGTTCGATGTAGTCGCGAGCCGAAGCCAGCATGGTGCCCCACTCAGGGGTTGGCGGTTGAACGCCAAGGCCGAGGAAGCCCAGTGCCGCGGCATCGAGAATCGCCGAGGAGAAGCTCAGGGTCGCCTGAACGATCAGTGGTGCCATGCAGTTAGGCAGCACGGTGACGAACATCAGGCGTGGCAGACCGGCACCGGCCAGGCGCGCAGCGGTCACGTAGTCGCGGTTCAATTCGCCCATCACCGCGGCGCGGGTCAGACGAACATAGGACGGCAACGAAACCACGGCGATGGCGATAATGGTGTTGATCAGGCCAGGGCCGAGGATGGCGACAATCGCCACGGCCAGCAGCAGGGACGGCAGGGCCAGCATGATGTCCATCAGACGCATGATGGTCGGGCCGAGCACGCGCGGGAAGAACCCGGCGAACAGACCCAGCAGGATGCCCGGAATCAGCGACATCACCACCGACGACAAGCCGATCAGCAGGGACAGGCGCGAACCGTTGATCAACCGGGACAGCAGGTCGCGACCCAGTTCATCGGTGCCGAGCAGGAACTGGATCTGCCCGCCTTCCAGCCAGGACGGCGGGGTCAGCAGGAAGTCGCGGTATTGCTCGCTCGGGTTATGCGGGGCAACCCACGGCGCGAAGATCGCGCAGAAAATCACCAGCAGCATGAACATCAGGCCGGCAACGGCGCCTTTGTTCTTGGAAAAGGCTTGCCAGAATTCTTTGTACGGGGACGGGTACAGCAGGCTTTGATCGACTGTTACCGCTTGATTTTGAGTTGAAGCTGGAGTGGTCATGGTCATGATGATCTCAGCGCTGGTGACGGATGCGTGGGTTGGCAAAGCCGTAGAGGACGTCCACCACGAAGTTGACCAGAATCACCAGGCAGGCGATTAACAGGATGCCGTTCTGCACCACGGGATAGTCCCGTGCGCCAATGGCTTCGATCAGCCATTTGCCGATGCCGGGCCACGAGAAGATGGTTTCGGTCAGGACCGCACCGGCCAGCAATGTGCCGACTTGCAGGCCGACCACGGTCAACACCGGAATCAGCGCGTTACGCAGGCCGTGCACGAACACCACGCGCGACGGCGACAGGCCTTTGGCGCGGGCGGTACGGATGTAGTCCTCGCGCAGCACTTCGAGCATCGACGAACGGGTCATCCGCGCAATCACAGCCAGCGGGATGGTGCCGAGCACGATGGCAGGCAGGATCAGGTGATGCAGGGCATCGAAGAACGCACCGACGTCATCGGCCAGCAGCGTGTCGATGAGCATGAAGCCGGTGCGCGGCTCGATGTCATAGAGCAGGTCGATCCGCCCGGACACCGGGGTCCAGCCCAGGGATACCGAGAAGAACATGATGAGGATCAAGCCCCACCAGAAGATCGGCATCGAATATCCCGCGAGGGAGATGCCCATCACCCCGTGGTCGAACAGGGATCCTCGCTTGAGTGCCGCGATCACCCCGGCCAACAGGCCCAGGATGCCGGCGAACAACAGGGCGGCCATGGACAGTTCCAGGGTCGCCGGGAAGAGAGAGGTGAATTCGCTCCAGACGCTTTCCCGGGTACGCAGGGATTCGCCGAGATCGCCGTGGGCCAGTTTGCCAATGTAATCCAGGTATTGGGCATACAGCGGTTTGTTCAGACCTAGGCGTTCCATTGCCTGAGCATGCATTTCGGGGTCGACTCGACGTTCGCCCATCATTACTTCCACGGGGTCGCCTGGAATCATGCGAATCAACGCGAAAGTCAGCAAGGTGATGCCGAAGAACGTGGGGATCAATAACCCCAATCGGCGGGCAATAAAACTAAACATCTTGTGGTGTACCTCATCAGCCGGTTAGGCGTGCCTGGTGTCCCTGGAGTCAGGGACACCGGGAGTTTTCTTATCTACTTCACCTGGGTGGTGGCGAAGTTATTAGTGGTGAGCGGGCTAATGTGATAGCCCTCTACGTTGTTGCGCATTGCGGTGAACATTCTAGTGTGTGCCATGCTGATCCATGGCTGGTCCTGGTTAAAAATAACCTGAGCCTGTTCGTACAGCGCTGCTCGCTCGGCAGGATCGGTTTTTTCCCGGGCCTGGTCGATCAGTGTCTGGAACTTGTCATTGCACCAGCGCGCATAGTTTTCGCCGTTCTTCGCCGCTTCGCAACTGAGCATAGGCGTCAGGAAGTTATCCGGGTCGCCGTTATCGCCCGCCCAACCGGCGGAAACCATGTCGTGCTCGCCGTTTTTCGCGCGTTTGAGCATTTCGCCCCATTCCATCACGCGAATGTCGATCTTGATCCCGACCTTGGCCAGGTCGGCCTGCATCATCTGCGCGCCGAGCATAGGGTTCGGGTTGGTCGGGCCGCCACCGTTACGGGTGAACAGGGTGAAGGTGGTGCCTTCCGGTACGCCGGCTTCCTTGAGCAGGGCGCGGGCCTTGTCCAGATCACGTGGCGGATTCTTCAGGTCGTGGTTGTAGCCCAGCAGCGTGTCCGGGAACGGGTTGACCGCCACCGTCGCGTTGCCTTTGCCAAACAGCGCGTTGACATAAGCCTCTTTATCGAAGGCGATGTCGATGGCTTTGCGCACCCGCACATCACTCATGTATTTGTGCGTGGTGTTCATGGCGATGTACGAAACGGTCATCGCGTTCAGCTCATCGACACTCAGCTTGGCGTCTTTCTTGATGCTCGGGATGTCATCCGGCTTCGGATACAGCGCTACCTGACATTCGTTGGCCTTGAGTTTTTGCAGGCGCACGTTGTTGTCGGTGGCGATGGCCAGGATCAACGAGTCCGCTGGCGGCTTGCCGCGGAAGTAGTCCGGGTTGGCCTTGAAACGAACCTGGGCGTCCTTGGCGTAACGCTGGAAAATGAACGGGCCGGTGCCGACCGGTTTGTTGTTCAGGTCGCCGGCCTTGTTCGCCTTGAGCAACTGGTCAGCGTACTCGGCGGAGTAGATCGAGGAGAAAGCCATGGCGATGTCGGCCAGGAACGGCGCTTCGCGACGGGTCAGGGTGAAGGTGACGGTGTGGTCGTCGATCTTCTCTACGCTTTTGAGCAGTTCCTTGAAGCCCATGCTTTCAAAGTACGGGAAGCCCACGCTCGACAGTTTGTGCCACGGGTGATTCGGGTCCAGCTGACGCTGGAAGCTCCAGACCACGTCGTCGGCGTTCATGTCGCGGGTCGGCTTGAAGTATTCGGTGGTGTGAAACTTGACGCCTTTGCGCAGGTGGAACGTGTAGGTCAGGCCGTCCTCGCTGATGTCCCAGGACTCGGCCAGTGCCGGAATCACTTCGGTGGTGCCGGGCTTGAAGTCCGCCAGGCGGTTGAAGATGGTTTCGGCCACCGCATCGGCTGTGACTGCAGTCGTGTACTGGACCATGTCGAAGCCTTCCGGACTGGCTTCGGTACAAACCACCAAAGGTTTGGCCGAGACGCCAACGGCAACACTCAGCAACGCGGCAGCGATGGCCGCACGTAGGGGAAGCATTTTCATCAAGAACCCTCTGCAATCAGTTAAAGGACAAAAGCCGAACGACTGATTCATCGCTGAGTCAGCCGTTCGGCAGGTGCATTACAGAATGTTGAACGGGATGGTGGTCACGAGACGGAACTCGTTGAGGCTGCCATCCGCCTGGTTTTCACTGGCGCGGTGAGTGGTGTAGGTCGCGCGAATAGCGGTCGCTTTGAGTGGGCCACTCTGCACGGCGTATGCCGCACCGATGCCGTATTCATAGTGATGCTCGCCGTCCATCAACTGCACGCCGTCGTAGCCGCCGCCCTTGTACTTGGTGCCGTCGATGCCCCAGCCGCGAGCCTGGTAGATGTTGAACTTCAGGCCTGGAACCCCGTATTCAGCCATGTTCAGGCCGTAGGCGACCTGGAAGGATTTCTCGTTCGGGCCGTTGAAGTCCGACAGCAGGGAGTTGGCCAGGTAGATGCCGTTGGTTTCGTGCAGGTAGTCGAAGTACTCGTTACCGTTCACTTCCTGATACGAGAAGGTCAGGGTGTGAGCGGTGTGAGTCAGGCCGAACGACAGGGAGTAGGTGTCGTTGTCGATGTCGCCCAGCAGTTTTTTGCCTTCATCGACGGTCTTGTAGTAGTTCAGGCCGGTGGTCAGGCTCAGGATCGAGCTGTCGCCCAACACATGGCTGGCGCCGAAGTAGTATTGGTTCCACAGGTCTTCAGCCTGGGTGCCCCACAGGCTGGTGGTCAGGCTGGCGAACGGCTGGTAGGTGATACCGGCGGTGTTGACGTGATCCGCTTCGGCAGTGCCGTCGCCGTATTCGGAGCGGAACTTGCGCTGGCTCTGTTCGGTACGCGGCGAGTTACGGTCGAAGGTGCCGAGGTCGAAGGACAGGTTTTCCAGCTCTTCGCTGTGCAGGGTCACACCTTCGAAGCTCGAAGGCAGAGGACGGTTACCGATCACATCCACTTGCGGGCTGCTGAAGTTCTGGCGACCGGCCGTCAACGTGGTGTTGGAGAAGCGTGCCTTGACGTTGGCCAGGCCCAGTTTGCTCCACTGGTCAACAGCGTCGCCGCCATTTTCAGTCAGCGTACGGTTGTTGCCACGGCCGCCGCGGCCTGGCTCGGGAGCACCGCCGTTGCCGGAGGCGAGGTCTTTACGATCACGGTCCAGGGCGATGGCATTGTAGGCCGCGACTTCAGTGCTGAAGCCTACGGTGCCTTCGGTGAAGCCCGAGTTGTACTTGACGATCGTGCCTTGCACCCAGTTGATGCGACGGTCAGTGGTGTGCGTCTCGCCATTCTTACGATAGTTGAGCGTCGCGCCCCGTTTGAACTGCTCATTTGCATACCAGTTGCGCGTGGAACCGGTGACCGATTGACCTTCGACGAAGCCGGTGGCTTCGCTTTGGGCGCTCTTTTCCTTGACGGTAACCGGTGTGAAAGCCTGGCTCTGGGATTCTGCGTATGCCGTGGCGGTGACGCTGCTTATGGCCAGGGCCAATAACGCGGTGCTGCTCAGTTTCATGGGTGAAGCTCCTTTCTTTCTTTTTTTTAATGCCGGTCTTTTTTGGTGATCCGACTATTGGTTTGGAACTCATACAAGGCATCGCAAACGTTTGCTGAAAGCCTGAAAGGCGAATTTCGGCAACACGCTTGCGTGAGGGCGGAATCCGCCCCCAGGGTTTTGGCTAATCGGTTATTGGTCGATACTGACGCCCGAGAACACGTTGCGGCCGAATGGACTCACCTTGAATCCTTCGACTTTGGCGCTTAACGGCTGGTTGACCGTCGAGTGGGCGACAGGCGTGATCGGCACTTGCTGCTTGAGCAACTGCTGGGCCTGTTTGTAGAGCACGGTGCGCTGGTCACGGTCGGTGACGACCTTGGCCTGCTTGATCAGCTTGTCGTAAGCCGGATCACACCATTGGGAGTAGTTGTTGCCGCCAATGGCGTCGCAGCTGTAAAGCGTGCCGAGCCAGTTGTCCGGGTCCCCGTTGTCACCGGTCCAGCCAATCAGGCTGACGTCGTGTTCGCCATTCTTGGTGCGCTTGATGTACTCGCCCCATTCGTAGCTGACGATGTTCACTTTGAGGCCGATTTTCCCCCAGTCCGCCTGGAGCATCTCGGCCATCAACTTGGCGTTCGGGTTGTACGGGCGCTGCACCGGCATCGCCCATAAAGTGATTTCGGTACCTTCCTTCACGCCGGCAGCCTTGAGCAATTCCTTGGCTTTTTCCGGGTTGTAGGCGGCATCCTTGATGGTGTCGTCGTAGGACCATTGCGTCGGCGGCATGGCGTTTTGCGCAAGTTGGCCGGCGCCTTGGTACACCGCGTTGAGAATGCCTTGCTTGTTCACCGCCATGTCCAGCGCCTGACGCACTTCGAGCTGGTCGAACGGCTTGTGGCGCACGTTGTAGGCGATGTAGCCAAGGTTGAAACCGGGCTTCTCGATGAGCTTGAGCTTAGCGTCGTTCTTCAACGCTTCAACGTCGGCAGGGCGGGGGTGCAAGGTGACCTGGCACTCGTTGGCCTTGAGCTTCTGCACCCGCACCGAGGCGTCGGTGTTGATGGCGAAAATCAGGTTCTCAAGCTTGACCCGGCTCGGGTCCCAGTACTGCTTGTTGCCGCTGTAACGGATGTTGGAATCTTTCTGGTAGCTCTTGAACACGAACGGCCCGGTGCCGATCGGTTTCTGGTTGATGTCGCTCGGCTTGCCTTCGGCGAGCAGCTTGTCGGCGTACTCGGCAGACAGGATGGCGGCGAAGCTCATGGCGATGTTCTGGATGAACGCGGCGTCAACGCTGTTGAGCGTCATGACCACGGTCAGCGGCCCGGTCTTCTCGACCTTGGCGATATTCTTGTTCAGGCTCATCCCGTTGAAATACGGGAATTCGGTGGGATAGGCCTTACGGAAAGGTTGCTGCGGATCGAGCATGCGATTGAAGGTGAACAGCACGTCGTCGGCGTTGAAATCACGGGTCGGCGTGAAGTACTTGGTCGTGTGAAATTTCACCCCTTCACGCAAGTGGAAGGTGTACTTGAGGCCGTCTTCGGAAATATCCCAGCTAGTTGCCAGGCCTGGTACGACGTTGGTGGCGCCTTTCTCGAACTCTGCCAGTCGGTTGTACAACGGCTCGGCGGCATCGTTATCGGTCGCGGTCGTGTACTGCGCGGTGTCGAAGCCCGCCGGGCTGCCTTCGGAGCAGAACACCAGGCTGTTATTGGCGGCCTGGCTGATGGAAGTGGCGGCCAGCAGGCCGGTGCCCAGCAATGCGGATAAAACCAAGGTATGGCGCATGACGCTCCCTTTTCTCTTTCTCTAAGTGTTTTCAATGCGCCGTGGTCCCGTCCGGGGACGTGGAGGCATCACTGATTTCAAGCCATGGTGTGCAGCAAAAACCGAAAGCCCACGCATAAGCTGGTCAGATCCCGACGGTATGAACCGTGGGTCTGGCAGTAAATGCGAAGAGTCCTAAAGACTCGTAGGAAAGGGCAACGCGTCCGATGCCGCTGCTGTAATCCGCAGGGGAACTGGATGTAGGTTGTTTCCTACTTTTTCGGTAGATAAAACAACGGCGACGTCAAAAAACGTCGCCGTTGCCAAACCTTATTTGCTGACGCTAACGCCGTAGAAGGAGTTCAAGCCGAATGGGCTGATCTTGAAATCCTGCACTTCGTTGCGCATGGGTTGGAACACCGTCGAGTGAGCGATAGGTGTCATTGGAACGGCGTCCTTGAGGACGTGTTGCGCCTGTTTGTACAGTTCGGTGCGCTTGCCCTGGTCGGTCGTGCGCTTGGCTTCCTTGACGATGCCGTCGAACTTCTTGTCGCACCACTTGGAGAAGTTGTTGCCCTGCAGCGAGTCGCAGCCGAACAGCACGTTCAGCCAGTTGTCCGGGTCACCGTTGTCGCCGCTCCAGCCAATCAGCATCGCGCCGTTTTCGCCGCCTTTGGAGCGCTTGATGTACTCGCCCCACTCGTAGGTCACGATCTTGGCCTTGATACCGATCTTGGCCCAGTCGGACTGCAGCATTTCTGCCATCAGCTTGGCGTTCGGGTTGTACGGACGCTGCACCGGCATTGCCCACAGGTTGATCTCGGTGCCTTCCTTGACGCCGGCTTCCTTGAGCAGCTCTTTGGCTTTCTCAGGGTTGTACGGCGCATCCTTGATGGTGGTGTCGTAAGACCACTGGGTCGGCGGCATGGCGTTGACGGCCAGTTGACCTGCACCCTGGTAAACGGAATCGATGATCTGCTGTTTGTTGACGGCCATGTCCAGTGCTTGACGCACTTTGAGTTGGGCCATCGGGTTCGGCTGATCGCTGCCCTTGATCTTGTCCATCACGTTGTAGGCGATGTAACCCAGGTTGAAACCAGCCTGGTCAGGCACCTTCAGGGTCTTGTCTTCTTTCAGCGCCTTCAGGTCGGCCGGACGCGGGAACAGCGTGATCTGGCACTCGCCCTTCTTCAGCTTCTGGATGCGAACCGACGGGTCGGTAGTGATGGCGAAGATCAGGTTGTCGATCTTGACGTCGTCAGGCTTCCAGTAGTCCTTGTTCCCGGTGTAGCGGATGTTGGAGTCTTTCTGGTAGCTCTTGAACACGAACGGGCCAGTGCCGACCGGCTTCTGGTTGATATCGGCAGCTTTGCCGTCCTTGAGCAGCTGGGCAGCGTACTCGGCGGACTGCACCGAAGCGAAACTCATGGCCATGTTCTGGATGAACGCAGCGTCAACTTCCTTGAGGGTGAACTTGACGGTGTGGTCGTCGACTTTATCGATCTTGGTGATGTTGGTATCCATCCCCATGTCGGTGAAGTACGGGAATTCGGTCGGGTACGCCTTACGGAACGGGTCATCCTTGTTAATCATGCGATTAAAGGTGAACAGCACGTCGTCGGCGTTGAACTCACGAGTCGGCTTGAAGTACGGGGTGGTGTGGAACTTGACGCCTTCACGCAAATGGAAGGTGTAAGTCAGGCCATCGTCGGAGATGTCCCACTTGGTCGCCAGACCAGGAGTAACGGCGGTGCCGCCGCGCTCGAACTGAGTCAGGCGGTTGAACATGGTTTCTGCAGAGGCGTCGAAGTCGGTTCCGGTGGTGTACTGACCAGGATCAAAACCGGCCGGGCTCCCTTCGGAGCAAAACACCAGGTTAGTCGCCGCTTGGGCGAAAGGTGCGGCAGCTAACAAGCTGGCGCCGACTAAAAACGGAATGACCGCGTGTTTAAGCATGTTGGCCTCATGATTTGTTGTCATTTTTGGAATTAGAGGACGACCTCGTGAGCCGTGCCTGCGGATACTTATGCAGGGGCCATACCCAATGCAAGATCCTGAACGACCACAGGCGTTAAACAGTGGCACGAACGTACCTTAATGTCGCATATGTATAAATTCGTGCGCATTTGACCGTTTGCGCGGGGTTTTTTCGGTGCAAACCGCGCACTGGCAGGGGGCGATCGTGGTGTCTGGCGCACCCGGTTGGGGCGTGGTGTTACTTATTTATACCCAGCAGTTTGACTCGTTGCTGTTTGTCACTGGACACCTTGGCGGCCCGGTAGCCGACCAGGTTCTTGGGTTTGGTGTGTATATCCGTTGCTGCGGTGACGGCGGCTGGCGGTTTCGCCCTTACGGCGAGTCCCTTTTGTCAAACGCCACAAAAGGAACCAAAAAGTCTTGCCCCAGCGTCCGGCCCCTCGCTTAGGCTCGGCGTTCCTTCGCTCCGGTCCTGCTCCGTGGGCCCGCCGCGATCGGCCATCCATGGCCGTGCGCGGCTAACCCGGCATCCATGCCGGGTTGCCCACTGCGCAGAACCTCCACTCAGCCTACCGAAGGGGCGGGTGGATCAAAATCAAAAGCGCAAGGCGAGCTAACGCTCGGCCTGATGAGTGGTGAAGAGCGGAAGCCCTACCGAGATGCCTTGTGGGAGCTGGCTTGCCAGCGATGGCGGCCTGACATCTAACCGGATTTTTGCTGACACCCCCGCCCCCTGTGGGAGCTGGCTTGCCAGCGAAGGCGGCCTGACAGCCGACCAGTTTTCCGCTGACACCCCCGCCCCCTGTGGGAGCTGGCTTGCCAGCGATGGCGGCGGTGCGATCACCGTAAATTTGACAGCCCACCCCCTGTCTTTTGTCAGGCAATAAAAAACGGCGATCACTTCGGTGATCGCCGTTTTTTTATGCAGGTTATCCAATCAAGGCAGCAACACTTCAACGACCCCGTCCGCCGTCATGCTGACCTGGCTGGTGCCGGCTTCAACTTCTGGCGTCACCGGCGCGGCGTCCATGCTCGCCGCTTTCATCATCATTGGTCCGCGCATGTACGGTTGTGGGTAACCGTTGCTGTTGAGGTTCAGGTTGACGATTTTGTAGCCCTTGCCGCCCAGTGCATCGGTGGCCAGTTGCGCGCGGGCTTTGAAGGCTGTCACAGCATCTTTCAGCAGCGCGTCTTCGCTGGCCTTGCGGGTTGGTGTGGCGATGGCGAAGTCCATGCCGCCCATTTTCAGGTCGGTGAGCAGTTCGCCGGTCAGCTTCGACAGCGCGGCGAAGTCGGAGCTTTCCAGGCGCAGTTCGGCACGTTCACGCCAGCCGGTGATTTTCTGGCCCTTGGTGTCGTAGATCGGGTAGCTGTTGCGGCTGCCCTGGCGCAGGGTGACGTCTTTGACTTGCTTGGCCTGGGCCAGCGCCTTGTTCATGGTGGTGCTGACGTCTGCGGCGAGTTTGGCCGGGTCGGTGTTTTGTTCTTCGGTGTAGAGGGTCACGATCATCAGGTCGCGGGCCACTTCCTGGCTGACTTCGGCGCGCAGGGAGATCTGGTTGTAATGCAGTTCGTCGGCAGCCAGCGCCGGGAGGCTGGCGACGGTGCCAGCGCTGAGGGCGAGGAGGGCGGCGCTGCGGCGGAAAGTGTGCATGAAAACTCCTTGGACGATGCGCAGGGGTTGGGTCCGAGCCTGCGTGAAACCATCAGACTCTAGCTTTAATGATCCGGTTCGCACAGTTACAACTTCTATACAGATGATTGCCAGGTGACCCTGTGGCGAGGGGATTCATCCCCGTTGGGTGGCGAAGCCGCCCCAAAATACCCAATCCTGCCATATATATCAGTGGACGGTTTACGACGGCTTCGCCGCCGGACGGGGATGAATCCCCTCGCCACAAAGAGCTCCCAGTCACAAAGAGTGTTTGTCACACGCACCTGTGGCCGTTTGCCGCACTTTTGCCTGCCAGCCTCCGTGCTTGGTTATACTCCGTGCGATCCGCCTGGAGCGCTCATCAGGAGAGCTCATGCTCGCCGCCGTTCAAATCACTTCTGCAACCCGCCAGAATCTCTGGCGGCTGACGTTCATCCGCACCTTGGTGCTGGCCGCTCAGGCCGGTTCCGTGGGCCTGGCCTACTGGCTCGACTTGCTGCCACTGCCCTGGTTTCAACTGGCCGCGACCCTCGGTTGCTCGATGTTGCTGTGCGCGTTCACGGCGATTCGCCTGCGCACTTCATGGCCCGTCACCGAACTCGAATACGCCGTGCAACTGGCCTGCGACCTGTTTATCCACAGTGCCTTGCTGTATTTCTCCGGCGGCTCGACCAACCCTTTCGTCTCTTATTACCTGGTGCCGCTGACCATCGCCGCCGTGACGCTGCCATGGCGTTATTCGGTGATCCTGTCGGGCATTGCGCTGACGATGTACACCTTGCTGCTGGCGCGCTTCTATCCCCTGCAAACCTTCCCGATTGCCCGGGAAAATCTGCAGGTCTACGGGATGTGGCTGAGTTTCGCCCTGGCCGCTGCGGTGATCACTTTCTTCGCCGCGCGCATGGCTGAAGAGCTGCGCCGCCAGGAAGAGCTGCGGGCGATCCGTCGCGAAGAAGGTCTGCGTGATCAGCAATTGCTGGCCGTCGCCACCCAGGCCGCCGGCGCCGCCCATGAACTGGGCACGCCGCTGGCGACCATGAGCGTGCTGCTCAAGGAAATGCGCCAGGACCATCACGACCCGATGCTGCAGGACGACCTGAGCGTATTGCAGGATCAGGTCAAACTCTGCAAAGAGACCCTGCAGCAACTTGTTCGGGCGGCGGAGGCCAATCGCCGTTTGGCGGTGGAAATGCAGGACGTCACCGACTGGCTCGACGAAGCGCTGAATCGCTGGCACCTGATGCGCCCGGAAGCCAGCTACCGCTTCCAGCGTCTGGGCCAGGGCACGGTGCCGCGCATGGCGCCGCCGCCGGACCTGACCCAGGCACTGCTGAATTTGTTGAACAACGCCGCCGACGCCTGCCCCGAAGGGCTGCAAGTGACGCTGGACTGGAATGCCGAGGATTTGACCATCAGCATTCGCGACCACGGCGCCGGTGTGCCACTGGCCATTGCCGAACAGATCGGCAAACCGTTTTTTACCACCAAGGGCAAAGGTTTCGGCCTGGGCCTGTTTTTGAGCAAGGCCAGCGTGACACGCGCCGGCGGCTCAGTGAAACTCTACAGTCATGAGGAAGGTGGCACGCTCACCGAGCTGCGCCTGCCCCGTGTCGCCCGAGGAGACGAACATGAGTGACGAGATCCAAGTCGAAGGCGAAGAACTGCCGCATTTGCTGCTGGTAGATGACGACGCCACGTTCACCCGCGTGATGGCGCGCGCCATGGCACGCCGCGGTTTTCGCGTCAGCACCGCCGGTTCCGCCGAAGAAGGCCTGACCATCGCCCAGGCCGACATCCCGGATTACGCCGCGCTGGACCTGAAGATGGACGGCGATTCGGGCCTGGTGTTGTTGCCGAAACTGCTCGAACTCGACCCGGACATGCGCGTGGTGATCCTCACCGGTTACTCGAGCATTGCCACCGCCGTCGAGGCGATCAAGCGCGGTGCGTGCAACTACCTGTGCAAACCGGCGGATGCCGATGACGTTTTGGCCGCACTGCTCTCCGAGCACGCCGACCTCGACACCCTGGTGCCGGAAAACCCGATGTCGGTGGACCGTCTGCAGTGGGAACATATCCAGCGCGTGCTGACCGAACATGAAGGCAACATCTCCGCCACTGCCCGCGCCCTGGGCATGCACCGGCGCACGCTGCAGCGCAAACTGCAGAAGCGTCCCGTTCGTCGCTGAACCTGCGCTGAACGAATGCCGACCGCGCCTCGCGACAGACCGAACCGATCCTCTATGATCGGTTCGTGCGTGTTCTTTTCTTTATCGAGCCTTTTCCATGAATCAGAACGCTGAATATTCCGCGGTCAACGATGCTGTGCGCGGGCAGTTTTTTCGCAAAGTCTGGGCGATGATCACGCCTTACTGGCGCAGCGAAGAGAAGGTCAAGGCCTGGACGCTGCTGATCGCAGTGATTGCATTATCACTGGTCAGCGTGGGCATCTCGGTGTGGTTCAACACCTGGTACAAGGATTTCTACAACGCTCTGCAGCAAAAGGACGAAGCCGCGTTCTGGCGGTTGATCCTGTATTTCTGCGGGATTGCGGCGGTGGCGATCGTCGGCGCCGTGTACCGGCTCTACCTGACCCAGATGCTGACCATCCGCTGGCGGGCCTGGCTCACGGAAAAGCATTTCGCCCGCTGGCTCGGCAACAAGAATTACTACCAGCTGGAGCAGGGCGGTTATACCGATAACCCGGACCAGCGGATTTCCGAAGACCTCAACAACTTCACCTCGAACACTCTGGAACTGGGCATCGGTTTGCTGCGTAACATCGTCAGCCTGGTGTCGTTCTCGATCATTCTGTGGGGCGTTTCGGGCAGCATTGAAGTGTTCGGTTTTACCATTCCCGGCTATATGTTCTGGTGCGTGCTGGTCTATGCCGTGATCGGCAGCTGGCTGACCCATTTGATCGGCCGTCGCTTGATCGGCCTGAACAACAACCAACAACGTTTCGAAGCCGATCTGCGTTTCTCCATGGTCCGCGTCCGTGAAAATGCCGAAAGCATTGCCTTGTACAACGGTGAGCCGAATGAAAACCGTCGCTTGAGCAGCCGCTTCGGGCTGGTCTGGCACAACTTCTGGGACATCATGAAGGTGTCCAAGCGTCTGACGTTCTTTACCGCAGGTTACCAACAGGCGGCCATCATCTTTCCGTTCATGGTCGCCGCGCCACGTTATTTCGCCGGCAAGATCGAACTCGGTGAGCTGATGCAAATCAGTTCGGCGTTCGGCAATGTGCAGGAGAGTTTCAGCTGGTTTATCAGTGCGTACCAGAACCTCGCGTCGTGGCGCGCCACGTGTGATCGTCTGCTGAGTTTCCGTCAGGCCATGACCGACAACGAAGAGCGCGCACCCGCGATCGACGTGCAGAATTCGGGTTCGGCGTTGAAAGTGCAAAACCTGGGCCTCGACCTCGCGGATGGTCGTCACCTGCTGACCAACGCCGACATGACCGTGGAGGAGGGCGAGCGCGTGATGCTCAGCGGTCGTTCCGGCAGCGGCAAGTCCACGTTGCTGCGGGCTATGGGGCATCTGTGGCCGGCGGGTCATGGCAGCATTCGTCTGCCGGCGGCGCGTTATCTGTTCCTGCCGCAAAAACCTTACCTGCCGATTGGGACGCTGCGCGAAGCGCTGAGTTATCCACAGCCCGGCGAGACCTATTCGCAAGAGCGTTACGTTCACGTGCTGGAAACCTGTCGTTTGCCGCACCTGGTTTCGCGTCTGGATGAAGCGAATCACTGGCAACGCATGCTCTCGCCGGGTGAGCAACAGCGCCTGGCCTTTGCCCGAGCGCTGCTTTATGCGCCGCAGTGGCTGTACATGGACGAAGCGACCTCGGCGATGGACGAGGAGGATGAGGCGTCGTTGTACCAGGCGTTGATCGATGAGATTCCGGGGCTGAGCATCGTCAGCGTCGGGCATCGCAGCAGCCTGAAACGCTTCCACCCGCGGCATGTGCGCATCGACAATGGGCATCTGGTGGATCAGACCGTGACGGCATAAACACCACAATCCCTGGGGGATAAAGCCTTTGTGGCGAGGGGATTCATCGGAACGCCGCACCACCCCGTTCGGCGGCGCAGCCGTCGCAAATCCATCTGCACTCGGTGTACCTGCTGCACCGAGGCGGCAGGTTTTGGGATGGCTCCGCCATCCAGCGGGGATGAATCTCCTCGCCACAGTTCGCGCCCACAGGGAGTGGTGGTGATCGTACAACCGCGTTGCGCTATGATGCGGTTTCAGCCGAATTTTTCGAGACAGACGTTCCCCATGGAAAACCCGATCGACGTACCACGCCTCCCTCGCAAGCGCCGTAGCCTCGCACAGGAACTGGTGACGGTGCTGTCCGAGCAGATCCGCGACGGTCAACTCAAGCGCGGCGACAAGTTGCCCACCGAGTCGGCGATCATGGATGCCCATGGCGTCAGTCGCACCGTGGTGCGCGAAGCGATTTCCCGTTTGCAGGCGGCCGGGCAGGTGGAAACCCGCCACGGCATCGGCACCTTCGTGCTCGATACGCCGAGCCCGAGCGGTTTTCGTATCGACCCGGCCACCGTGGTGACGCTGCGTGATGTGCTGGCGATTCTGGAACTGCGCATCAGCCTCGAAGTGGAATCCGCCGGCCTCGCCGCACAACGCCGCAGCCCTGAACAGTTGGCGCTGATGCGCGCCGCGCTGGACGCCTTGAACGAAAGCGCGGCCCACGCCAGTGATGCCGTGGCCTCGGACTTTCAGTTCCACCTGCAAATCGCGCTGTCGACCGGCAACCGCTATTTCACCGACATCATGACCCACCTCGGCACCAGCATCATTCCGCGCACTCGACTCAACTCGGCGCGCCTGGCCCATGATGATCAGCAGCACTACATGAGCCGTCTGAGCCGTGAGCACGAAGAGATCTACGATGCGATTGCCCGTCAGGATTCCGATGCCGCGCGGGCGGCGATGCGCTTGCATTTGACCAACAGCCGCGAGCGGTTGCGTCATGCCCATGAAGAGGCTGAGGCGCAGCGGGGCTAGAGGTAAGGATCTTTCACCTCGATCGTTTTGTAATCCACGTACTCAATTGTGTCGTTCAGCAAAACCTTGAATATTTTCAGGGTGATTTCCCAGTACTGGCCGGGCAGTGTTTCAAACGCGACGATATCGCCCACACTCACATTCAGGTCAAAATCTGATGGCAACTCCTGAGCTGCATGTCTGGTTTTGGCAGGAAAGTTAAACCGATGGATTGTGCTCATGGGGCCTTCGCCTGTGCAGTGATTGACTGCCCGATTAAGCCTCGGAGGTAGGGGACTCGAAACTGTAAGAAATAACAGTTTCGATGAATGGTCAGTGTCAATCCGCCTTCGCCGCTGCGTCACAGATAATGCCATCGCGGGCGAACCCGCGATGGGGCCAGAAGCCTTCAAACCATCTTTCAGGCGGTTTTCAAAATCCCCCGGTCTACTCGCACCGTCAGTTTGGCTGCCTTGGGCCTGGCATCGAACGCCACGACCCCAGACTCACCCACCACCGCTTTGGCAATCGGCTTGCCATCCGCCAACAACTCCAGCGGCGCACCCTTCAGCGATTGGCCCGAGGCCAGTTCCAGTTTCAATTTGATGCTCATCATCGATCTCCTTATCAGGCCACGTTGCCAGTCGGGTTGTAGTCCTTGAGCAGCAGGTAAGTGCTCCAGCCCCACCAGTCATCCACCGTGGCGGTATCGTTCAGGTTGTTGACGTCCTTGCGCCGCAGCACCTTGGTGCCCTCGACCTTGAACAACGGCGAGAAATTGCCCGTCGGGCTCAACACCGCTTGCAGATCAGGCAGTTTTTTCAACGCTGCGAAGCTGCCTGGCGAAGGGGCGATGCCGCTGAGGTACGCCGCGAATATCTCATCCGCCGACACTTGAACCGCTTGATTGACCTGGAGGCGATTGGCGCTGTCGATTGCGTCGAAGTAGCGCTTGTCGCCATACGCGTGCCATTGCGCGCCATCGCCGTTGCGCACGTTAAGGCCGAACTTGCTGTCTTCGTCGTGCATGAAGCGGGTAATCAATGAGCCCAGATCACTCGGCGTGACCACCGCCGCCAACTGTTTGCGTGGCACGCGCAGGTGGCCGGCGGAAAACAGGTCGGTCAGGTAGTGATCGGCGAAAGCGTTCATCGCGTAAGCCAGTTCCAGCGCCTTGTCGTCGCCCGTGTTGTGGGCGATCACCGCTTGTTGCAACGCGGCGGTGTGCCCGGCGATATAGGCCAGCAGTGCCCACTCGGCAAAGTGATCGGCATTGTTGGCGGCCAGTTTCAGGTAGCGGCCCAATGGATAAAGGGCCGAAACGAAACTGCCGCCGCCGGTGATCCTGTTCCACTCTTCCGACAACGTATCACCCAGGGCGTCATACGCCTCGTGGGGTTGTTTGCCGTCCTTGATCGCCTGTTTGACGGCGACGATTTCCTTCTGCATGACACCGAGAATCAGCTTCGCTTCGGCATTGGACGCCGGCAGTACCGCCAGGGAATTGAAGGCCTCGGTAAATCGCTGAATCCGGTCGGCCGCGGTCGCGCCTTCGCTGATCGGTTTATCGGGAATGCCATAGAAATCGCCCCCCAGCGCAACGACTTGCCCATAGGTCAGCGCCAACCCGTTCGGCAAGTGCAGCTCGACCTGCGACGCCACTATCGCAGGGGCGTCCTTGACGAAACGCAGCAGCGTGTTGTCGCCGATGGCGGTGTGTTCACCCCCCTCGAACCTTAGTTGTGGCTTGCCTCTCAAGGCGTTGCCGGAAGCAGGGGTGGACGGTTGATGGGCGTCGGTGCCATGGGCGTCGAGGCGCAGGACCAGATGGTCATTACCCGTAATGGTGATGCCGTTTTCGGAAAACAGCTCATCCAGTCCAGCGATGACCTGCTTGGATTTTTCCGGCATTTGTGTGTGTAGACCTGACATTTCTATCTCCTTGATATGTCGTCGGTATGCTTTAATGTAACTGTATGTATATACAGTTGTTCGGAGCATAGAGGAGAACTTTCCTACGTCAAGAAAATACTTTTCCGACACACAATTTTTAGGTGCAGCGATGAAATGCAGTTGACGGTTGTTTTTTAAGTTGTACGATGACCTACAACTTCGGCGCAGGCCGAACGATTTCCTCACACACAAACGTGCTACCCAGGGTGTTCGAATAATGAATCCACAAGAACTGAAGTCCATCCTCTCTTCCGGTCTGCTGTCTTTCCCGGTTACCGATTTCAATGCTCAGGGCGACTTCAATCGCGCGGGTTACATCAAGCGTCTCGAATGGCTGGCCCCATACGGCGCCTCGGCTCTGTTCGCCGCGGGCGGCACCGGTGAGTTTTTCTCTCTGGCGGCCAGCGAATATTCGGAAATCATCAAGACGGCCGTCGACACTTGCGAAACCAGCGTGCCGATTCTCGCCGGTGTGGGTGGTTCGACCCGTCAAGCAATCGAGTACGCACAGGAAGCCGAGCGTCTGGGCGCCAAAGGTCTGTTGCTGCTGCCGCACTACCTGACCGAAGCCAGCCAGGACGGCGTTGCCGCCCACGTTGAAGCCGTGTGCAAATCGGTAAAAATCGGCGTGGTGGTTTACAACCGTAATGTGTGCCGCCTGACCGCTCCGTTGCTGGAACGTCTGGCCGAGCGCTGCCCGAACCTGATCGGCTACAAGGATGGCCTGGGCGATATCGAACTGATGGTGTCGATCCGTCGCCGCCTCGGCGATCGCTTCAGCTACCTGGGCGGTTTGCCGACCGCCGAAGTCTACGCCGCTGCCTACAAGGCGCTGGGCGTGCCGGTCTACTCCTCGGCGGTGTTCAACTTCATCCCGAAAACCGCGATGGATTTCTACCACGCCATCGCTCGCGAAGATCACGCCACTGTCGGCAAGATCATCGACGACTTCTTCCTGCCGTACCTGGACATCCGTAACCGCAAATCCGGTTACGCGGTGAGCATCGTCAAGGCCGGTGCGAAGATCGCTGGCTACGACGCCGGCCCTGTGCGTGCGCCGCTGACCGACCTGACCGGCGAAGAGTACGAAATGCTCGCCGCGCTGATCGACAAGCAAGGTGCGCAGTAACAC
Source organism: Pseudomonas migulae (assembly GCF_024169315.1). NCBI lineage: Bacteria > Pseudomonadati > Pseudomonadota > Gammaproteobacteria > Pseudomonadales > Pseudomonadaceae > Pseudomonas > Pseudomonas migulae. The sequence continues at coordinate 4,810,236 of NZ_JALJWR010000001.1, forward strand.
ACCCGATTAAACAAGGCCGCTGAGTGATCAGCGGCTTTTTGCGTGAGGAGAATTGTTGTGGCAGATGCAAAGCGTTTCGATAACTACATCAACGGTGAATGGGTTGCGGGCAGCGATTACTGCGCCAACATCAACCCGTCCGAACTGACCGATACCATCGGCAACTACGCCAAGGCTGATCTGGCCCAGGTCCACGCCGCCATCGACGCCGCTCGCGCGGCGTTTCCGGCCTGGTCCACTTCGGGTATTCAGGCGCGCCACGATTCACTGGATAAAGTCGGCACTGAAATCCTCGCTCGCCGCGAAGAGCTCGGCACCTTGCTGGCCCGTGAAGAAGGCAAGACCCTGCCTGAAGCCATCGGCGAAGTGACCCGCGCCGGTAATATCTTCAAGTTCTTCGCGGGTGAAACCCTGCGTCTGTCCGGTGATTACCTGCCGTCGGTACGTCCGGGCGTGAACGTCGAAGTCACTCGCGAAGCATTGGGCGTGGTTGGCCTGATTACCCCGTGGAACTTCCCGATTGCGATCCCGGCGTGGAAAATCGCCCCGGCCCTCGCTTACGGTAACTGCGTCGTGCTGAAACCGGCCGATCTGGTTCCGGGTTGCGCCTGGGCGCTGGCGGAAATCATCTCCCGCGCAGGCTTCCCGGCCGGCGTGTTCAACCTGGTGATGGGCAGCGGTCGCGTGGTTGGCGATGCGCTGGTGCAGAGCCCGAAAGTCGACGGCATCAGCTTTACCGGCTCCGTCGGTGTCGGTCGTCAGATCGCCGTCAGCTGCGTGTCGCGCCAAGCCAAAGTCCAGCTGGAAATGGGCGGCAAGAATCCGCAGATCATTCTCGATGACGCCGACCTCAAGCAAGCGGTCGAACTGTCGGTACAGAGCGCGTTCTACTCGACCGGCCAGCGTTGCACCGCCTCTAGCCGTTTCATCGTCACCGCCGGCATCCACGACAAATTCGTCGAAGCCATGGCCGAGCGCATGAAGTCGATCAAGGTCGGTCACGCGCTGAAAACCGGCACCGACATCGGTCCGGTGGTTTCGCAAGCGCAGCTTGAACAGGACATGAAGTACATCGACATCGGCCAGTCCGAAGGTGCGCGTCTGGTCAGCGGCGGTGGTCTTGTGACCTGCGACACCGAAGGCTACTACCTCGCGCCAACGCTGTTTGCCGACAGCGAAGCCGCGATGCGCATCAGCCGTGAAGAGATCTTTGGCCCGGTGGCCAACGTGGTTCGTGTGGCCGATTACGACGCTGCGCTGGCCATGGCCAACGACACCGAGTTCGGTTTGTCGGCAGGCATCGCCACCACGTCGCTGAAGTACGCCAACCACTTCAAGCGTCATTCCCAGGCCGGGATGGTGATGGTCAACCTGCCGACCGCCGGCGTGGATTACCACGTTCCGTTCGGTGGGCGTAAAGGCTCATCCTATGGTTCCCGCGAACAAGGTCGCTATGCGCAAGAGTTCTACACAGTCGTAAAAACGTCGTACATCGGTTCCTGACGCACCGCTATACCTGTGGGAGCTGGCTTGCCGGCGATAGCATCACCGCAAAGTGACTGACACTGCGCGGTGCCTGCATCGCGGACAAGCCCGGCTCCCACAGGAAATCAGCGCCTACAGAACATTGTTATTACCCGCATAAAAATAATCAGTGGGAGTACATCTACATGCAATCGACTCAGAAGCCGACTCACGTCCGCTATTTGATCCTGCTCATGCTTTTCCTCGTGACCACGATCAACTACGCCGACCGGGCTACCATCGCCATCGCCGGCTCCAGCCTGCAAAAAGACCTCGGCATCGACGCGGTCACCCTCGGTTACATCTTCTCTGCATTCGGTTGGGCCTACGTGGCCGGGCAAATTCCCGGTGGCTGGCTGCTGGACCGTTTCGGCTCGAAAAAAATCTACGCGCTGAGCATTTTCACCTGGTCATTGTTCACCGTGCTGCAGGGCTATGTCGGCGAGTTCGGCATGTCCACGGCGGTGGTTGCGCTGTTCATGCTGCGCTTCCTGGTAGGCCTGGCCGAAGCGCCATCCTTCCCCGGTAACGCACGCATCGTTGCGGCCTGGTTCCCGACCGCTGAACGTGGCACCGCTTCGGCGATCTTCAACTCGGCGCAATACTTCGCCACCGTGTTGTTCGCGCCGCTGATGGGCTGGATCGTCTACAGCTTCGGCTGGCAGCACGTGTTCATCGTCATGGGTGTGATCGGCATCATCTTCTCGGGCATCTGGCTGAAGGTGATCTACAGCCCGCGTCAGCACCCGATGATCAACGACGCCGAGTTCAAGCACATCGCCGACAACGGCGGCATGGTCGATATGGACCAGGACAAAGGCAAAGGCAAAAAAGGCGACGGTCCGAAGTGGGACTACATCCGCCAACTGCTGACCAACCGCATGATGCTCGGTGTGTATCTGGGCCAGTACTGCATCAACGGCATCACCTACTTCTTCCTGACCTGGTTCCCGGTATACCTGGTGCAAGAGCGCGGGATGACCATCCTCAAGGCCGGTTTCATCGCCTCGTTGCCGGCGATCTGCGGTTTCATCGGTGGCGTGCTCGGCGGGGTGATTTCCGATTACCTGCTGCGTAAGGGCCATTCCCTGACTTTCGCCCGCAAGGCGCCGATCATTGCCGGTTTGCTGGTTTCCAGCAGCATCGTGGCCTGCAATTATGTCGATGTTGAATGGATGGTCGTGGGCTTCATGGCCCTGGCATTCTTCGGCAAAGGCGTGGGTGCGCTGGGTTGGGCCGTGGTGTCCGACACGTCGCCGAAACAGATCGCCGGTCTGAGCGGTGGTCTGTTCAACACCTTCGGCAACATCGCTTCGATCACCACGCCAATCGTGATCGGCTACATCATCAGCTCTACAGGCTCGTTCAAATGGGCGCTGGTGTTTGTCGGCTGCAACGCACTGGTTGCCGTGTTCAGCTACCTGGTGATCGTGGGTCCGATCAAGCGTGTGGTACTTAAAGAGCCGCCCGTCAGCGGTCCTGAAACCAATAATAAATTGTCACAAGCGCATTCCTGAGGAGCGGCGTCATGCAGTTGATTGAACATTCCGACTCGCCGCGTTACATCCGCCTGCACGAACGGGACAACGTCGTGATCGTGGTCAACGATCAGGGCGTACCGGCAGGCACCGAGTTTCCCGATGGCCTGGTCACCGTGGACTTCGTGCCACAGAGCCACAAGGTCACCCTCGAAGACATCCCCGAGGGCGGCCAGGTGATTCGTTACGGCCAGACCATCGGCTACGCGTTGCAGCCGATTCCGCGCGGCAGCTGGGTCAAGGAAGATCAACTGCGCATGCCCACCGCGCCACCGCTGGACAGCTTGCCGCTGTCCACCGATGTGCCGGCGGCGCAGGCACCGCTGGAAGGCTTCACGTTCGAGGGTTATCGCAACGCCGACGGCACCGTCGGCACGCGCAACATTCTCGGGATTACGACCACGGTCCAGTGCGTCACCGGGGTGCTCGATCATGCGGTCAAGCGCATCAAGGATGAATTGCTGCCCAAGTACCCGAACGTCGATGACGTGGTGGCACTGACCCACAGCTACGGCTGCGGCGTGGCGATTACCGCCACCGACGCGTACATCCCGATTCGCACCGTGCGCAATCTGGCGCGCAACCCGAACCTGGGTGGCGAGGCGCTGGTGATCAGCCTGGGCTGCGAGAAATTGCAGGCCGGGCAGGTGATGCACGAGAACGACAGTTCGGTCGATCTCAGCGATCCGTGGCTGTACCGCTTGCAGGATTCGAGTCACGGCTTCACCGAAATGATCGAGCAGATCATGGCGCTGGCCGAGACCCGTTTGAAGAAGCTCGATCTACGTCGCCGGGAAACCGTGCCGGCCTCCGAGCTGATCCTCGGCATGCAGTGCGGCGGTAGCGATGCGTTCTCCGGGATCACCGCGAACCCGGCGTTGGGCTATGCCTCGGACCTGTTGCTGCGCGCGGGCGCGACGGTGATGTTTTCCGAAGTCACCGAAGTGCGCGATGCGATTTACCTGCTGACTTCCCGTGCGGAAACCGAGGAGGTCGCTCAGGAACTGGTGCGGGAAATGGACTGGTACGATCGTTACCTGGCCAAGGGCGAAGCGGACCGCAGCGCCAACACCACGCCGGGCAACAAGAAGGGCGGGTTGTCGAACATTGTCGAGAAGTCCCTGGGCTCGATCGTCAAATCCGGCAGCAGCGCGATCAACGGAGTGCTTGGCCCTGGCGAACGCTTCAAGCGTAAAGGCCTGATTTTCTGCGCGACCCCGGCCAGTGATTTTGTCTGCGGGACGTTGCAACTGGCGGCGGGAATGAACCTGCATGTGTTCACCACCGGGCGCGGTACGCCGTATGGTCTGGCGATGGCGCCGGTGGTGAAGGTGTCGACCCGGACTGAACTGGCGCAGCGCTGGCCGGACCTGATCGACATCGATGCCGGGCGGATTGCGACCGGACGCGCGTCGATCGAGGACCTCGGGTGGGAGTTGTTTCACTACTACCTGGACGTGGCCAGCGGCAAGAAGCAGACGTGGGCCGAGCAGCACAAGCTGCATAACGACATCACGTTGTTCAACCCGGCGCCGATCACTTAAGACCGCGTCATCGTTCATCGCGGGCAAGCCCGCTCCCACAGTGATCTTCGGTGTTCACACAATTTGTGCAACAACGACGCACCCTGTGGGAGCGGGCTTGCCCGCGATGGCGTTCTACCAGACGCCGATGTCTTCAGTGGCTTATCATTAGCCCCCTAACGACGCCCACCCAAGGTAACTCCCGGCATGCTGGCAATCTTCCTCGAAACCCTGAACATCACCGCGCCGGTGTTTGCCATGCTGTTTCTGGGTGTCGTGCTCAAGCGCATCAACTGGATCAACGACAATTTCATCCACACCGCGTCGGCCCTGGTGTTCAACGTCACCATGCCGGCGTTGCTGTTCCTGGGCATCCTGCACGCCGACCTGCGCGCCGCGTTGCAACCGGCGCTGCTGATCTATTTTTCGATTGCGACGCTGGTCAGCTTCGCCATCGCCTGGGGCTGGGCGATCCTGAGGTGTCCGCGTGAAGACCGCGGGATTTACACTCAAGGCGCGTTTCGCGGCAATAACGGGGTTATCGGCCTCGCTCTGGCCGCGAGCATGTACGGCGATTACGGGATTTCCCTCGGGGCGATTCTCGCGGCGCTGGTGATCCTGTTCTACAACACGCTCTCGACCATCGTGCTGGCGGTCTACAGCCCGGTGATCAAGTCCGATCCGTGGAGTATCTGCAAAAGCGTGATGATCAACCCGTTGATCATCAGCGTGTTTGCGGCGGCGCCGTTTGCGTATTTCAAGATCGGTCTGCCGGGCTGGCTGGAGACGTCCGGTCAGTACCTGGCGCAAACCACGTTGCCGTTGGCATTGATCTGCATCGGCGGCACGCTGTCGCTGGCGGCCATGCGCAAGAGCGGCAACATGGCGCTGAGTTCAAGCCTGGTGAAGATGATCGGCCTGCCGGTGCTGGCGACGCTGGGGGCTTGGTTGTGGGGCTTTCGCGGGGCGGAGTTGGGAATCTTGTTCCTGTACTTCGGCAGCCCGACCGCAGCGGCCAGTTTTGTCATGGCCCGACAGGCCGATGGCAATCATGAACTGGCGGCGGCGATCATTGTGATCACTACGCTGATGGCGGCGGTGACCACTAACATCGGGATCTTCCTGTTGCAGTGGGGGGGGTGGATCTAGCTTCGGGATTTGCAGTGGCCTTCAGGGCCTCTTCGCGGGCAAGCCTCGCTCCTACAGAGGATCTCCTAACCTGTAGGAGCGAGGCTTGCCCGCGAAGGTGCCAGTCCTTTCACCCCTAAATTCGAATATTCATTCCGGCTTCTGGTAGGTATCAATCACTTCCTGCGCCGCCCGAAACGCATCGATCGCCGCCGGCACGCCCGCATACACCGCGCAATGCAGCAACGCCTCGCGAATCTCTTCCACGGTGCACCCGTTGTTCAGCGCACCGCGCACGTGGCCTTTCAATTCCTGCGGGCACTTCAGCGCGGTCAGCGCGGCGAGGGTGATCAGGCTGCGGGTTTTCAGCGGCAGGCCTTCGCGATTCCACACGCTGCCCCAGGCGTGTTCATTGACGAAATCCTGCAACGGCTGGGTGAACTCTGTGGCATTGCCCAGCGCGCGGTCGACGAAGGCATCGCCCATCACTTGGCGGCGGACTTCAACGCCGGGCTTTTTATTATCGGTCATGGCAATTCCCTCTTGTGGTGTTGGCGACGCCAGGCGCGCAGCGACGTGAACAACAGAAACGCCACCAGCGCCGGCAGGACGAAAAACAGCATCAGGTGTTCAAGCTTGCCGGCCAGCGGCATGCCGGTGGTGAACGACACCACGTGCAGGCCGTAAGCCAGGTACAAGCCCAAAAACAGCAGACCTTCGGCGCGTGTCACCCGATACCCGGAATAGAACACCGGCAGGCACAGCGCCGCGACGCCGAGCATCACCGGCAAGTCGAAATCCAGTGCGTTGGGCGAGACCGACAACGGTGACGGCGCGATCAGCGCTGTCACGCCCAGCACCCCCAAAAGGTTGAACAGGTTGCTGCCGATCACGTTACCGACGGCGATGTCACGCTGACCACGTAACGCCGCGATCAACGAGGTGGCCAGCTCCGGCAAGGACGTGCTGACGGCGACGATGGTCAGGCCGATGATCCTTTCCGACAGCCCTAGGTCAGTGGCGACCGACACCGCAGCGCCCAACAGCAAGTGCCCGGCGTATACCAGCATCGCGAGGCCGGCGACGATCATCAGCAGGCTGCTGAACCACGGCACTTGCGGGACGTCATGCGTTGTCGATTGCGGACGGACCGAGTGCCGCGACTGTCGCAGCAACAAGCCCAGATACAGTGCCAGCGCCGTCAGCAGCATCACGCCATCGACGCGGGTCAGTTCTTTATTCCAGGCCAGAACAAACACCAGCAGGCTGGCGCCGATCATCAACGGAATGTCCAGGCGCACCAGTTGCCGCGAAACCCGCAGCGGGGTGATCAGCGCCGAGAGCCCGAGGGTGACGAGGATGTTGAAGATGCTGCTGCCAATCACGCTGCCGACGGCGATGTCGGCGTTTTGTGCCAGGGTGGCTTGCAGGCTGACCGCCATCTGCGGCGCGCTGCTGCCCAGGGCGACGATGGTCAGGCCGATGATCAGCGGTCGTACATGCAGGCGCGCGGCGAGACGCACGGCGGCGCGCACCATCAGCTCAGCGCCGGCGATCAGCAACAGCAAGCCGCTGAGCAATTCAATCACGCTGATCAGGGGTATATCGGCAAGTCCGAAAATGGTTGGCGCTCCGTCTATCAGTCGTCGAGGGCTTGTACGCGAACCTTCGCGGTGCCACTGCGCATCATGCCCAACTGTTCGGCCGCTTCACGTGACACGTCGATCAGGCGCCCACGAGAGTATGGCCCGCGGTCGTTGATGCGCACCACGCAGGACCTGTCGTTATTCAGGTTGGTAATCTTCACCCGGGTGCCGAATGGCAACTGGCGATGGGCGGCGGTCAGGCCGTGCTGGTTGAAACGCTCGCCGCTGGCGGTGCGTTTGCCATGGTGTTTGGCGCCGTAATACGAAGCTACGCCGGACTTGTCGTAGCCGTGTGGATCAACAACATCCGTGCTGGCGCAACCGGCCAGCAGAGAGAGCAGGGCGCAGGCACTGAGCAGACGCTTCATAAAAGGTATCCCGGAAACAAATGTGGGAGCGGGCTTGCTCGCGAATGCATTCTGACAGTCAACCTTGTGTTGAGGGCCGAACTGCTTTCGCGAGCAAGCCCGCTCCCACAAGGGAATGGAGCCAGGCTTAAGATCTGGCTCCATTCCGGTCAGCCTTCGAGCTTGCTTTTCAGCAGTTCGTTGACCTGTTGCGGGTTGGCCTTGCCTTTGGAGGCTTTCATGGCCTGGCCGACGAAGAAGCCGAACATCTTGCCGCGTTTGGCTTCGTCTGCCGCACGGTATTGTTCGACCTGCTCGGCGTTGGCCGCGAGCATTTCGTCCAGCACCGCCGAGATTGCGCCGGTGTCGGTCACCTGCTTGAGGCCGCGCTTGTCGATGATCTCGTCGGCGCTGCCTTCGCCGTTGGCCATGGCTTCAAACACCACTTTGGCGATCTTGCCGGAGATGGTGTTGTCCTTGATCCGCAGCAGCATGCCGCCCAGTTGCTCGGCCGAAACCGGCGACTGCTCGATGTCCAGGCCCTGTTTGTTCAACAGGCTGCCCAGTTCAACCATCACCCAGTTGGCCGCCAGTTTGGCGTCGCCGCCAATGCTCACGACTTTCTCGAAGTAATCGGCTTGCTCGCGGCTGGTGGCCAGGACGCTGGCGTCGTAGACCGACAGACCGAACTGCTCCTGGAAACGCTCGCGTTTTTGCGGTGGCAATTCCGGCAGTGTGGCGCGCACGTCATTGAGGAACGAGTCCTCGATGACCACCGGCAGCAGGTCCGGATCGGGGAAGTAGCGGTAGTCGTTGGCTTCCTCTTTGCTGCGCATCGGACGGGTCTCGTCCTTGTTCGGATCGTACAGGCGAGTCTGCTGGATCACTTTGCCGCCGTCTTCGATCAGCTCGATCTGACGCTGCACTTCGCTGTTGATCGCTTTCTCGATGAACCGGAACGAGTTGACGTTCTTGATCTCGCAGCGGGTGCCGAACTCAACCTGACCTTTAGGACGGATCGACACGTTGCAGTCGCAACGCAGCGAGCCTTCGGCCATGTTGCCGTCGCAAATGCCCAGGTAACGCACCAGCGCGTGGATCGTCTTGACATAAGCCACGGCTTCCTTGGCGCTGCGCATGTCCGGCTCGGACACGATTTCCAGCAGCGGTGTGCCGGCACGGTTCAGGTCGATGCCGGTGGCGCCGTTGAACTCTTCGTGCAGGCTTTTGCCGGCGTCTTCTTCCAGGTGCGCACGGGTCACGCCGACACGTTTGATCGTGCCGTCTTCCATGGCGATGTCCAGGTGACCCTTGCCGACAATCGGCAACTCCATCTGGCTGATCTGGTAGCCCTTCGGCAGGTCCGGGTAGAAATAGTTTTTACGGGCGAACACGTTGTGCTGGCCAATCTCGGCATCGATCGCCAGACCGAACATCACCGCCATGCGCACCGCTTCCTGGTTCAGCACCGGCAGTACGCCGGGCATGCCGAGGTCAACCAGGCTGGCCTGGGTGTTCGGCTCGGAACCGAACGTGGTGGAACTACCGGAAAAGATTTTCGACCGGGTGGTGAGCTGGGTGTGAATCTCCAGCCCGATCACGACTTCCCATTGCATGTGTGTCTCCTCAGAAGCCGGTTGGGGTGCGGGTGTGCCAGTCAGTGTTCAACTGATACTGGTGGGCAACGTTCAACAGGCGACCTTCCTGGAAATACGGCGCGAGCAGTTGCACGCCCACCGGCAGGCCATCGACGAAACCGGCTGGCATGGACAAGCCCGGCAGACCGGCGAGGTTGGCGGTGATGGTGTAGACGTCTTCCAGGTACGCAGCGACCGGGTCGCTGTTCTTGGCGCCGAGCTTCCAGGCCGGGTTCGGCGTGGTTGGGCCGAGGATGATGTCGACCTCATTGAAGGCGGCCATGAAGTCGTTCTTGATCAAGCGACGAATCTTCTGCGCCTTCAGGTAATAGGCATCGTAGTAGCCGGCAGACAGCGCGTAGGCACCGACCATGATCCGGCGCTGCACTTCCGCGCCGAAACCTTCACCACGGGAACGCTTGTACAGGTCTTCCAGGTTTTTCGGGTCTTCGCAGCGATGGCCGAAACGCACGCCGTCGAAGCGCGACAGGTTGGAAGAAGCTTCTGCCGGGGCGATCACGTAGTACGCAGGAATCGCGTGCTGCATGTTCGGCAGGCTGATTTCCTTGACCACGGCGCCGAGTTTTTTCAGCTCTTCGACACTGGCCATGACCAGGTCGGCGATACGCGGGTCCAGGCCGGCGCTGAAGTATTCCTTCGGCACGCCGATGCGCAGGCCCTGCAGCGAACCGTTGAGGCTGGCGCTGTAGTCAGGCACCGGCTCGTCGATGCTGGTGGAATCCTGCGGATCGAAACCGGCCATGCCTTGCAGCAGGATCGCGCAGTCTTCGGCGGTGCGGGCCAGAGGGCCGCCCTGATCGAGGCTGGACGCGTAGGCGATCATGCCCCAGCGCGAAACGCGACCGTACGTCGGTTTCAGGCCGGTGAGGTTGGTCAGTGCAGCAGGCTGGCGGATCGAGCCGCCGGTATCGGTACCGGTAGCCGCCGGCAACAGGCGAGCGGCAACGGCTGCAGCCGAACCACCGGACGAACCGCCGGGCACGTGTTCCAGGTTCCACGGGTTTTTCACCGCGCCGTAGTAGCTCGATTCGTTGGCCGACCCCATGGCGAATTCGTCCATGTTGGTCTTGCCCAGCGTCACCGCGCCGGCGGCCGCCAGTTTGGCAACCACGGTGGCGTCGTACGGTGCTTTGAAGTTGTCGAGCATCTTCGAACCGCAGCTGGTGCGGATGCCCTGGGTGCAGAACAGGTCTTTGTGCGCGATCGGCGCGCCGAGCAGGGCGCCGCTCTCACCATTGGCACGGCGTGCGTCAGCGGCTTTCGCCTGCTGGAGCGCCAGGTCTTCGGTGAGGCTGATGAAGCTGTTGAGCTGAGGATCGAGCTGGGCGATGCGCGCCAGCAGGGTTTTGGTCAGCTCTTCGGAAGAAAACTTTTTATCGGCGAGTCCGCGGGCGATCTCGGCCAGAGTCAATTGATGCATTGCAGGCTCTTTCCCTTTAGTCGATGACTTTCGGAACCAGGTACAGGCCGTTTTCGACCGCTGGTGCGATGGACTGATAGGCCTCGCGATGATTGGTCTCGGTCACGACATCCGCACGCAGGCGCTGGCTGGCTTCCAGTGGGTGGGCGAGCGGCTCGATACCGTCGGTATTGACCGCCTGCATTTCGTCGACCAGCCCGAGAATGCTGTTCAGGGCCGAAGTAATGTGTGGAAGATCGGCATCATTAAGGCCCAGACAGGCCAGATGAGCGATTTTTTCCACGTCGGAGCGTTCAAGCGCCATGGGATTCTCCAGTGGAAGGAAAACAGAACGGATGCTATCCGTGTGTTAGATTGTCGGAACACTACCGCATTTCTACGGTCATAAGGCCGCGATTGTGGGGGTTGGTGCACAGAAAAGCGGCCAATTTAACATGATTGGCGCCTTGCCCAAAATCCCTGTCGTTGTTAGAGTTTGCCGCACTTTTTTACCCACGCGTTGCCTAGGGTCCCTTTCCCATGTTCAAGAAACTGCGTGGCATGTTTTCCAGCGATCTTTCCATTGACCTGGGCACTGCCAACACCCTTATTTACGTGCGCGAGCGCGGCATCGTCCTGAATGAGCCATCGGTTGTGGCTATTCGGACACACGGTAACCAGAAAAGTGTCGTTGCTGTCGGCACCGAGGCCAAGCGCATGCTCGGCCGTACGCCGGGCAACATCGCGGCCATTCGTCCGATGAAGGACGGCGTCATTGCCGACTTCAGCGTTTGCGAAAAGATGCTGCAGTACTTTATCAACAAGGTTCACGAAAACAGCTTCCTGCAGCCGAGCCCTCGTGTGCTGATCTGCGTTCCGTGCAAATCCACCCAGGTTGAGCGTCGAGCCATCCGTGAATCGGCCCTTGGTGCCGGCGCACGTGAAGTGTTCCTGATCGAAGAGCCAATGGCCGCTGCGATCGGTGCCGGCCTGCCGGTTGAAGAAGCCCGCGGCTCGATGGTTGTCGATATCGGTGGTGGTACCACTGAAATCGCGCTGATCTCCCTGAACGGTGTGGTTTACGCCGAATCCGTACGGGTTGGCGGCGACCGCTTCGACGAAGCGATCATCACCTACGTGCGTCGCAACTACGGCAGCCTGATCGGCGAATCCACCGCCGAGCGCATCAAGCAGGAAATCGGTACTGCCTACCCGGGCGGCGAAGTTCGTGAAGTCGACGTTCGTGGCCGTAACCTGGCCGAAGGCGTTCCACGTGCATTCACCCTGAACTCCAATGAAGTGCTGGAAGCTCTGCAAGAGTCGCTGGCCACCATCGTTCAGGCAGTGAAAAGCGCGCTGGAGCAATCGCCTCCGGAGCTGGCTTCCGATATCGCCGAGCGTGGCCTGGTACTGACCGGTGGTGGCGCCTTGCTGCGTGACCTCGACAAGTTGCTGGCCCAGGAAACCGGTCTGCCGGTGATCGTTGCCGAAGACCCGCTGACCTGCGTTGCTCGCGGCGGTGGCCGTGCATTGGAAATGATGGATAAACACACCATGGACCTGCTGTCGAGCGAGTGATCTCGCCCGATGCATCTATGCTGTTGAGCGCGCAGGCGGCACTTTGCAGTGCTGCCTGTTTGCGTTTACCTTCTGTCAGTCTGTATCCAGGCCGGTCTGCCGTATGAATAAACAAAACATTTGCCTGGGAGGAGCGGCTTATTAAACCGCTTTTCACCAAAGGGCCTTCACTGGGCGTGCGCTTGTTGGTGCTGGTCGTGCTATCGGTCGCGCTGATGGTGGTCGATGCCCGCTTCACACTGCTCAAGCCAGTGCGTAGCCAGATGTCGCTGGTGCTGATGCAGTCTTACTGGATCACCGACCTGCCGCAGCGGCTATGGCAAGGTGTGGCCAGCCAGTTTGGCAGCCGTACCGAACTGGTCGCCGAAAACGAAAAACTCAAGACCGAAAACCTGCTGCTGCAGGGTCGCATGCAAAAGCTTGCCGCCCTCACCGAGCAGAACGTTCGGCTGCGCGAGTTGCTCAATTCCTCTGCGCTGGTCAACGAGAAGGTCGAAGTGGCCGAGTTGATCGGCATGGACCCCAACCCCTTCACCCATCGCATCATCATCAATAAAGGTGAGCGTGACGGTGTGGTCCTCGGCCAGCCGGTGCTCGATGCCCGCGGCCTGATGGGCCAGGTGGTCGAGTTGATGCCGTACACCTCCCGTGTACTGCTGCTGACTGACACCACCCACAGCATTCCGGTGCAGGTGAACCGTAACGGTCTGCGGGCGATTGCCAGCGGCACCGGCAACCCTGAACGCCTGGAATTGCGCCACGTGGCCGACACGGCGGATATCAAGGAAGGCGATCTGCTGGTCAGCTCCGGTCTCGGCCAGCGGTTCCCGGCGGGTTACCCGGTGGCGACGGTCAGGGAAGTGATCCACGATTCCGGCCAGCCGTTCGCCATTGTTCGCGCCGTGCCGACAGCCGCATTGAACCGCAGTCGTTACTTGCTGCTGGTGTTCAGCGACACCCGTACGCCGGAAGAGCGCGCAAACGATGCCGCTCAGGCCCAGGAAAACCTCGACGCGCAGGGCGGCGGGCCAATCATTCCCGCGACCGTGCCGAAACCTGTCGGCGTGATAGCCCCGGCTGCCGCTGCAGTCCCGGCCGCTCCCGCCGCTGCGCCTGCACCTGCGACGGCTACCCCGGCCAAACCGGCTGCCGCCACCCCGGCCAAACCCGCTGCCGCACATCCCGCCGCCACCAAGCCGCCCGCGACGACGCCGGCCGCCAAACCACCGGCGACGCAACCTGCTGTAGTGAAGCCTGCTGCCAAACCGCCTGTCTCCGCGCCGGCCACCCCAGGGGGAAGAGAATAATGGTCGGTGCTACCGCCTCCCGAAACGGCTGGATGATCTGGCTGACATTCGCCATCGGCATGCTGCTCAGCGTTTCGCCGCTGCCGCAATTCATGGAAATCCTTCGTCCGCTCTGGCTCGCTTTGCTGTTGGCGTTCTGGGCGCTGGCCCTGCCACAGAAAGTCGGCATGGTCACTGCATGGTGCCTGGGCCTGGCCGAAGACGTGCTCTACGGCACGTTGCTGGGCCAGAACGCATTGATCCTGACGCTCATCACCTTCCTGGTGCTGTCGCTGCAACAACGGCTGCGGATGTTCCCGATGTGGCAGCAGAGTCTGGTGATCCTGGTGATCTTCGGCCTCGCGCAGCTTGTGCAACTCTGGCTCAGCGCCCTGACCGGCAACCGTCAGCCAACGCTGGCGCTGGTATTGCCGGCACTGGTCAGCGCGTTGCTCTGGCCGTGGATCAGCTTCGGTTTGCGCGGTCTGCGTCGACGTTACAAAATCAATTAATTCGGTTCAGGCATTTGCCCACACCTCGACAAGGGAGATGTCTTGATGAAACGGTTGTACCTTGCCTCAGGCTCGCCGCGTCGGCGTGAACTGCTCACGCAGATCGGCGTGCCGTTCTCCGCCATCAGCGCGGACATCGATGAAACCCCTTTGAATCATGAATCGCCGTCGGCCTATGTCGAGCGCCTTGCGCGCGGCAAGGCTGAAGCCGGGCGCCGCACGGTTGTGTCCGACGCCGCATCCTGCGTGCTGGGTGCCGATACCGCGGTGGTGCTGGACGGGAAAATTCTCGGCAAACCGGTGGACGAAGCCGATGCGTGCGCCATGCTTATGATGCTGGCGGGTCAAGAACACGAAGTGCTGACCGCCATTGCCGTCCTTGACGGTGAGCGTTGCGAGTCACGGGTTGTGCGCAGCCTGGTACGTTTTCGCCCCATCGGCCGCGATGAAGCGGCGGCCTACTGGGCCAGTGGCGAACCGCGGGACAAGGCCGGTGGCTATGGCATTCAAGGCCTGGGTGCGGTGTTTGTCGCCCAGCTGACCGGAAGCTATTCCGCGGTAGTCGGGCTGCCGCTGTGCGAAACCGCTGAGCTGCTCGGGCATTTCGGCATACCCTGTTGGCAAACCCTTAACGCGCGCTGAGCGTCGTACTGACAAGATGCGGCCATTATCGTGAACATGCCTGAACGAGACCCTGCCATGAGTGAAGAGATCCTGATCAACATCACGCCGATGGAATCGCGCGTGGCGGTGGTTGAAAACGGTGTCCTGCAAGAGGTCCACGTCGAACGCACGCAAAAGCGCGGAATCGTCGGCAACATCTACAAAGGCAAGGTCGTGCGGGTATTGCCGGGCATGCAGGCGGCTTTCGTCGACATCGGCCTGGACCGCGCCGCGTTCATTCATGCGTCGGAAATTTCTCTGCGTGAAGGCCCTGCGGTCGAGAGCATCAGCGCGCTGGTTCACGAAGGCCAGAGCCTGGTGGTGCAAGTCACCAAGGACCCGATCGGTTCCAAGGGCGCACGCCTGACCACGCAACTGTCGATTCCTTCGCGTTATCTGGTGTACATGCCGCGCACTGCACACGTCGGCATTTCCCTGAAGATCGAAGACGAAGCCGAGCGCGAACGCCTCAAGCAAGTGGTCACCGATTGCGTGGCCAAAGAAGGCATCAAGGAAGCCGGCGGCTTCATTTTGCGTACCGCCGCCGAAGGCGCCGGGGCCGATGAGATCCTCATGGACATCCGCTACCTGCGCAGGCTCTGGGACCAGATCAGCGAGCAGATCAAAACCATCAGCGCGCCAAGCGTGATCTACGAAGACCTGGGGCTGGCCTTGCGCACCCTGCGCGATCTGGTGAGCCCGAAGATCGAGAAGATCCGCATCGATTCCCGGGAAACCTTCCAGAAAACCACGCAGTTCGTTGCCGAACTGATGCCGGAAATCGCCGATCGCCTGGAACATTACCCGGGCGAGCGGCCAATTTTCGACCTGTACGGCGTCGAAGACGAAATCCAGAAAGCCCTCGAGCGCAAAGTGCCGCTCAAGTCCGGCGGTTACCTGGTGGTCGATCCGGCGGAAGCCATGAGCACCATCGACGTCAACACCGGTGCATTCGTCGGCCATCGCAACCTCGAAGAAACCATCTTCAAGACCAACCTCGAAGCCGCGACCGCCATTGCTCGCCAGCTGCGCCTGCGCAACCTGGGCGGGATCATCATCATCGACTTCATCGACATGGAAGACGAAGAGCACCAGCGTCAGGTGCTGCGCACGCTTGAGAAACAGCTGGAGCGCGATCACGCCAAGACCAACATCATCGGCATCACCGAGCTGGGCCTGGTGCAGATGACCCGCAAGCGCACCCGCGAAAGCCTCGAACAAGTGTTGTGCGAACCGTGCAGCAGTTGCCAGGGCCGCGGCAAGCTCAAGACGCCGGAAACCGTTTGCTACGAAATCTTCCGCGAAATTCTCCGCGAGGCTCGCGCCTATCAGGCGGAAGGCTATCGTGTATTGGCGAACCAGAAAGTCGTCGACCGCCTGCTGGATGAAGAGTCGGGCAA
This sequence comes from Pseudomonas migulae, assembly GCF_024169315.1. Classification (NCBI taxonomy): domain Bacteria; kingdom Pseudomonadati; phylum Pseudomonadota; class Gammaproteobacteria; order Pseudomonadales; family Pseudomonadaceae; genus Pseudomonas; species Pseudomonas migulae. Next base: position 4,826,438 of record NZ_JALJWR010000001.1, read on the forward strand.
CGTTGCCGAGCTCGAAGGTTTTATCGGACGCACGATTCGGTTCCAGGTGGAAACCATGTATTCCCAGGAACAATACGACGTGGTGCTGCTCTGAATCGCTGTGTTTTACCCCCACTAGAACGGCTGGCCTCAGCTTTTTGCAGTATTTTTGCCATGGGAGCCAACTGACATGGAGCGTCTGACACGCATATTGGCCGCGCTGACCCGCTGGGGTCTGGGCCTGTGCGCGTTGGCTTTGGTGCTGATGGCGCTGTACGTCAGTCTCGGCCGCGAGCTGACGCCGCTGGTGGCCGAATATCGGGCCGAAGTCGAAGCCAAGGCCGGCGCAGCCCTTGGCATGCCGCTGCATATCGGCGAACTGGAAGGTAACTGGCACGGCTTCGCGCCGATCCTGCTGGCTCACGACGTGATGGTCGGCGAGGGCGCCAACACCCTGCGCCTGGATCAGGTGCGTGTGGTGCCGGATCTGTGGGCCAGCCTGCTGGCTCGTGAAGTGCGCATCGCGCACCTTGAACTCAACGGTTTGAAGATCAGCCTCAAGGAAGGCGAGGATGGTCATTGGGCGCTGGAAGGCTTGCCGGTGCAGCAGGATCAGCCGCTGGACCCGGAACAGTTGCTCAATCGCATACAGATGGTCCAGCAGTTGTCGGTGCTCGACAGTCAGGTGACCTTGCAGCCGCTGGATCACCCGCCGCTGACCTTGACCTACGTCGGCCTGAACCTGAAAACCGGCGTCTCCCGTCAGCGACTCGATGCGCGGCTGACCCTGCCCGACGGTCAGCCGGTGGCCATGAGCCTGCGCACGCGCCTTCGCGCCAGCCAATGGAAGGACGGCGAAGCGGACGCCTACGTGAGCCTGCCGCAAAGTGACTGGTCGAAATGGCTGCCCGAACGCCTGACCCGGCAATGGAATTTTTCCGAGATCAAGGCCGGTGGCGAGCTTTGGGTCAACTGGGGCAAAGGCGCGCTGCAAAGCGCTGCGATCCGCCTGAATGCGCCGCAGATCAAGGGCGCCTACGCCGAGCGCAAGCCGATCCAGATCAACAACCTGGCACTCAACAGTTATTTCCAGCGCAGTGCCGAAGGCTTTCTGGTGACGGTGGACTCGCTGTCCATGAACTTTGGCGAGACCCGCTGGGAGTCGCGCCTGCAACTCAAACAAACCTTGGCCACCGACAAGGCCGAAGAGCTCTGGCATCTGCAAGCCGACCGCCTCGACCTCACTCCGCTCACGCCGCTGCTGAATGCACTGGGGCCATTGCCCGAAGGCCTCGCCACCGCCGTGGAGCGGCTCAAGGTGACCGGTGGTTTGCGCAACGTGCTGCTCGACTTCCGGCCCAGTGCGACCGACGACAGCAAGGTCAGTTTCGCCGCCAACCTCGACCAGGTCGGCTTTGATGCCTATCACGGCGCCCCGGCAGCGCGAAATGTCAGCGGCAGCATCAGCGGTGACCTCGGTCAGGGTGAGCTGCGAATGGACAGCAAGGATTTTGTCCTGCACCTCGACCCGATTTTCGCCAAGCCATGGCAATACATTCAGGCCAACGCCCGGCTGACCTGGAAGCTGGACAAAGAAGGCTTCACCCTGATCGCGCCGTACCTGAAGGTGCTGGGCGAGGAGGGCAAGATTGCCGGCGACTTCCTGATCCGCCTGCATTTCGATCATACCCAGGAAGACTACATGGACCTGCGGGTCGGCCTGGTGGACGGCGACGGCAAATACACCGCCAAGTACCTGCCGGAGGTGCTCAGTCCGGCGCTGGACGAATGGCTGCGTACGGCGATTCTCAAGGGCGCGGTCGACCAGGGTTTCTTCCAGTATCAGGGCTCGCTCAATCATGGCGCCGCCGACACGGCTCGCAGCATCAGTCTGTTCTTCAAGGTCCACGATGCCGAGCTGGCGTTCCAGCCGGGGTGGCCGCATGTCAGCAAGGTCAGTGGCGATGTGTTCATCGAAGACAGTGGCGTGCGTATCCTGGCCAGCAAAGGCCAGTTGCTCGACACACAAGTCAGCGACATCTACGTCAATATTCCCCACGCACCCGCCGGGCAAAACCCTCACCTGTTGCTCGATGGCGCTTTCGCCGGCGGGCTGGGTGATGGCCTGAAAATTCTCCAGGAAGCGCCGATCGGCACTGCCACCACCTTCGCCGGATGGGAAGGCGAGGGTGACCTGAAGGGCAAGGTGAAGCTCGATATTCCGCTGGCCAAAGGCGAACAGCCGAAGATCCTCGTCGACTTCAAGACCGCCAAGGCGCGCCTGAAACTCGCCGAACCAGCCCTTGAGCTGACCCAACTGAAGGGCGATTTCCGCTTCGACAGCAGCAAGGGTTTGAGCGGACAAAACATCACTGCTCGCGCCTTTGACAAGCCGGTCACTGCGCAGATTTTCGCCGAAGGCGGCCCGGGCGATATCAAGACCCGTGTCACCGCCTCGGGCGAGGTCGAGGTGAAGAAACTCACTGACTGGCTGAGCGTTACCCAGCCGTTGCCGGTGTCCGGCCTGATTCCTTACCAGTTGCAACTGAACCTGGACGGCCCCGACAGCCAGTTGATGGTCAATTCGAACCTCAAAGGCGTGGCGGTGGATTTGCCTGCACCGTTCGGCATGGCGGCCGATGTGGGGCGCGACACGACGTTCCGCATGACCCTGCAAGGGCAGGAGCGGCGTTATTGGGTCAGATACGGCGAGCTGGCGAGTTTCACGTTTGCAGCACCGCCCGGCAATTTTGCCGACGGTCGCGGCGAATTGTTCCTCGGTGACGGCGAAGCCGTGTTGCCCGGTGCCAAAGGCCTGCGGGTGCGCGGGGTGCTGTCGGAGCTGGATGTCGGCCCGTGGAAAGACCTGGTGGACAAGTATGCTGGCCAGGATCCGGGCGGCAGCGCCAAGCAACTGCTCAACAGCGCGGACTTCAAGGTCGGCAAGCTCAGCGGCATCGGTACCACCCTCGATCAGGCTTCGGTGCAGTTGAACCGTAAACCGGCGGCGTGGGCCTTGCAGCTCGACAGTAAACAGGTCAAGGGCGCCGCCGCTATCCCTGACGCGAAAGCCGCGCCGATTGCGATCAATCTGCAGTACGTACGTCTGCCTGCGCCGGACCCGACGGTCCTGGCCGATGAAAATTCGCCGGATCCGTTGGCCACCGTGGATCCGACAAAAATCCCGGCGCTGGATATCACCATCAATCAACTGTTCCAGGGGCAGGATCTGGTCGGAGGCTGGTCGCTGAAAGTACGTCCGACCGCCAAAGGCATCGCGCTCAATGCGCTGGACCTGGGCCTCAAGGGCATTCTGTTGCAGGGCAACGGTGGCTGGGAAGGTGCGCCCGGTGCTTCCACCAGTTGGTACAAGGGTCGGGTCAGCGGCAAGAACCTTGCGGATGTATTGAAAGGCTGGGGCTTTGCGCCCAGTGTCACCAGTGAAGAATTTCATATGGATGTCGACGGTCGCTGGCCAGGTTCGCCGGCCTGGCTGGCCACCAAGCGTTTCTCCGGCACACTCGATGCGTCGCTGAATAAAGGCCAGTTCGTTGAAGTCGAGGGCGGCGCCCAGGCGTTGCGCGTGTTTGGCCTGCTCAACTTCAACTCCATCGGCAGGCGCCTGCGTCTGGACTTCTCCGACCTGTTCGGCAAGGGCCTGAGTTACGACCGGGTCAAGGGCCTGCTGGTGGCGACCAACGGGGTCTACGTGACCCGCGAACCGATCGTGCTGACCGGTCCTTCGAGCAATCTGGAACTCAATGGCACGCTGGATCTGGTGGGTGATCAGGTCGATGCGAAGCTGCTGGTGACCTTGCCGGTGACCAACAACCTGCCGATTGCGGCGCTGATCGTCGGCGCACCGGCCATCGGCGGCGCGTTGTTCCTGATCGACAAGCTGATCGGTGACCGCGTGGCGCGTTTCGCCAGCGTGAAGTACACGGTCAAAGGCCCATGGAAAGAGCCGAAAATCACCTTCGACAAACCTTTTTGAAAAGCCATCCTTCGAACCGATGGAGTAGCATGGCCGTAGCGACGTTTCCCCTGTAGGAGCGAGGCTTGCCCGCGAAGGCGTCGTTCCTGACACACCGCGGTGCGTCGGTTCGCGGGCAAGCCTCGCTCCTACAGGTATGTGTTGATTCCAGATAAGGGTAAGGCCATGTCGTTAGCGGTGATTCAAATGGTCAGCCAGAGCGATGTGCTGGCCAATCTGGCCCAGGCCCGTCGGCTGCTCGAGCAAGCGGCCGCCGGTGGCGCGAAGCTGGCTGTACTGCCGGAAAACTTCGCTGCAATGGGCCGTCGTGATATCGCTGACATCGGCCGCGCCGAGGCGTTGGGCGAAGGTCCGATCCTGCCATGGTTGAAACAGACCGCCCGCGACCTCAAGTTATGGATAGTAGCCGGCACGTTGCCGTTGCCGCCGGTGGATCAGCCGACGGCGAAAGTGCATGCCTGCTCGCTGCTGTTCAATGATCAGGGCGAGACGGTGGCGCGCTACGACAAACTGCATTTGTTCGACGTAGACGTGGCGGACAACCGCGGACGTTATCGTGAATCCGATGACTATGCTTATGGCAGTGGCGTGGTGGTCGCCGACACGCCCGTCGGTCGGGTCGGCCTGACGGTGTGTTATGACCTGCGCTTCCCGGAGCTGTACAGCGAACTGCGGGCTGCCGGTGCAGAATTGATTACAGCGCCGTCGGCCTTTACCGCCGTCACCGGCGCGGCGCATTGGGATGTGCTGATCCGTGCGCGGGCCATCGAGACCCAGTGTTATGTGCTCGCGGCGGCCCAGGGTGGAACGCATCCGGGACCGCGAGAGACCTTCGGTCATGCCGCGATCATCGACCCGTGGGGGCGCGTGCTCGCGCAACAGGATCAAGGCGAGGCCGTGCTGCTGGCCGAACGCGATAGCAGCGAACAGGCGTCCATCCGGGCGCGGATGCCGGTGTCCAGTCACCGGCGCTTTTTCTCGCAGGGCGCACAGCGACCTGCCTCAGAACGACGAATTTAAGGCGTAAAGCATATGCGCGAGTTGTTGTCCTCAGTCAGTGAACACCTCCTGGCGCCCGGCGGCGTCACCATCGAGAGCCTGCAAGGTGTGCTCGGCGATCTGGCCGGCCCGGGCATCGATGCCGCCGACCTGTATTTCCAGGGGCAGATTTCCGAGTCGTGGGCGCTGGAAGACGGAATCGTCAAGGAAGGCAGCTTCAACCTCGACCAGGGCGTTGGCGTGCGCGCGCAATCGGGTGAGAAAACCGGTTTCGCCTACAGCAATGCAATCACTCTGGAAGCCCTGGGCGCGGCGGCGCGTGCTGCTCGTTCGATCTCCCGCGCCGGGCAGAACGGCACGGTGCAGGCGTTCACCACTCAGGATGTCGCCCAGCTGTACGGGCCGGATAACCCATTGGAAGTGCTGACCCGCGCCGAGAAAGTCGACCTGCTCAAGCGTATCGACGTCGCCACGCGCGCCCTCGATCCGCGTATCCAGCAAGTCACCGTGAGCATGGCCGGTGTCTGGGAGCGCATTCTTGTAGCTTCGACCGACGGCAGCCTGGCGGCGGATGTGCGGCCGTTGGTGCGTTTCAATGTCAGCGTGATCGTTGAGCAGAACGGTCGCCGTGAGCGCGGCGGTCATGGCGGCGGCGGTCGTACCGATTACCGCTATTTCCTCGCCGAAGACCGCGCCATGAGCTATGCCCGAGAGGCGTTGCGTCAGGCGCTGGTCAACCTTGAGGCCATTCCGGCGCCGGCCGGTACGTTGCCGGTGGTATTGGGATCGGGCTGGTCCGGTGTGCTGCTGCACGAAGCGGTCGGCCACGGTCTGGAAGGCGATTTCAACCGCAAGGGCAGCTCCGCCTACAGCGGTCGCATGGGCGAAATGGTTGCGTCCAAACTCTGCACCATCGTCGATGACGGCACGCTGGCCGGTCGCCGTGGCTCGCTGAGCGTCGACGACGAAGGCACCCCGACCGAGTGCACCACGCTGATCGAAAACGGCGTACTCAAAGGCTACATGCAAGACAAGCTCAATGCGCGCCTGATGGGCGTGGCCCGCACAGGCAATGGTCGTCGCGAATCCTACGCGCACCTGCCAATGCCGCGCATGACCAACACTTACATGCTGGCGGGCGAAAGCGATCCGGCGGAAATCATTGCGTCGGTGAAACGCGGCATCTACTGCGCCAACCTCGGCGGCGGTCAGGTGGACATCACCAGCGGCAAATTCGTGTTCTCCACCAGCGAGGCGTACCTGATCGAGGACGGCAAGATTACGGCGCCGGTCAAAGGCGCGACATTGATCGGCAACGGGCCGGAAGCCATGAGCAAGGTGTCGATGGTCGGTAACGATCTGTCGCTGGACAGCGGCGTTGGCACGTGCGGTAAGGACGGGCAGTCGGTGCCGGTGGGTGTCGGCCAGCCAACGCTGAAAATCGATGCGATCACTGTGGGTGGCACAGGCGCATAAGTGGCTTTTGAAAAAGTGAAGCTTCGGGTGAGCCGCTTGGCGGCTCACCCCGGAAGGGACTTAACGCAGACCGCGTTGAGTCTCGTCCAGCTCACGGATGTACTTGAAGATTTTACGGCTCGATGCCGGTGGCTTGTTGGTCGCCAGTTCGTGCTGGGCCTGACGGATCAGGGAGCGCAATTGCTGACGATCAGCCTCCGGGTAGTCGAGCACGAACTTCTCCAGGACTGCATCGTCGCCCGCGATCAAGCGATCGCGCCAGCGTTCCAGGCCATGGAAACGTTCGTTGTACTGCCGGGTGGAGGCATCGAGTTGATCGAGCAACGTCAGAATGGCGTCAGTGTCCTGATCGCGCATCAGTTTGCCGATGAACATAAGGTGCCGTTTACGCGCGATATTCGCGGTGTGCTTGGGCGCATCGGCCAGGGCCCGGCGCATAGCGTCGGTCAACGGCAGTTTTGCCAGCAGGTCAGGCTTGAGCGTTGTAAGGCGCTCGCCGAGGTCAACCAGAGCATGCAGCTCGCGTTTAACCTGGGATTTGCTTTTTTCTCCCGTATCGAGGGAGTCGTCGTAAGAATCAACCATGGTGGCCGTCCGCAAAGAAACGCCGCCATGATAACCAGTCGGGGGCCGCTTGTCCGGCCCGGTCGCTCGAAGGCCTTTACCGAAAGCAGAATTTGAGTGGAGAACAGCATGAGTGCAGTTGAAAGCGTCGGCCCACAAGCGTTGCCGGCACTGCAGGAACAAGTCGAGCAGATCATCGCTGAAGCCAAGCGCCAGGGCGCCAGTGCCTGTGAAGTGGCGGTGTCCCTGGAGCAGGGGCTGTCCACTTCCGTGCGTCAGCGCGAAGTCGAAACTGTCGAATTCAACCGCGATCAGGGCTTTGGCATCACCTTGTATGTTGGTCAGCGCAAGGGCTCGGCCAGCACCTCGGCCAGTGGCCCGGAGGCGATTCGCGAAACCGTCGCTGCGGCACTGGCCATCGCCAAGCACACCTCCGAAGACGAAGCCGCCGGTCTGGCGGATGCGGCGCTGATGGCCAAGGATCTGCAGGATTTCGACCTGTTCCACCAATGGGACATCACACCGGAGCAAGCCATCGAGATGGCCCTGAGCTGTGAGGCGGCAGCGTTTGCCACCGACAGCCGGATCAAGAACGCCGACGGCACCACCCTCAGCACTCACCAGGGCTGCCGCGTCTACGGCAACAGTCACGGTTTCATCGGTGGTTACGCGTCGACCCGTCACAGCCTGAGCTGCGTGATGATCGCCGAGGCCGATGGCCAGATGCAGCGTGATTACTGGTATGACGTGAACCGCCAGGGCAAACTGCTGGCTGATCCGGTGAGCATCGGCCAGCGTGCTGCGCAACGTGCAGCGAGCCGTCTGGGCGCGCGTCCGGTGCCGACCTGTGAAGTGCCGGTGCTGTTCTCCGCGGAACTGGCCGGTGGTTTGTTCGGCAGCTTCCTCTCGGCGGTTTCCGGCGGCAGCCTGTATCGCAAATCGTCGTTCCTCGAAGGCACGCTCGGGCAGAAGTTGTTCCCGGAATGGTTGACCATCGATGAGCGTCCGCACCTGATGCGCGCCATGGGCAGTTCGGCGTTCGATGGCGATGGTTTGGCCACTTACGCCAAACCGTTCGTCGAAAAGGGTGAGTTGGTGTCCTATATCCTCGGCACCTATTCCGGTCGCAAACTCGGCATGCCGAGCACCGCCAACGCCGGCGGCGTGCACAACCTGTTCGTTACCCACGGCGATGAAGATCAGGCCGCGTTGCTGCGGCGCATGGGCCGTGGCTTGCTGGTCACCGAGCTGATGGGCCAGGGCCTGAACATGGTCACCGGCGATTACTCTCGCGGTGCGGCGGGCTATTGGGTCGAGAACGGCGAGATCCAGTTCGCGGTTCAGGAGGTCACTATCGCCGGCAACATGCGCGACATGTTCAAGCAGATCGTTGCGGTGGGTAATGATCTCGAACTGCGCAGCAACATTCGCACGGGTTCGGTGTTGATCGAGCGGATGACGGTGGCGGGCAGCTAAACCCTCTCCGCTACACAAAAGGCGCGCCGCCCATTGGGTTGCGCGCCTTTTTTATGCGCCATGCACCGTCCCAGTGTGGGAGCGGGCTTGCTCGCGAAGGCGGCGTATCAGTCAACGTTGATGTTGAATGTGATGGCCTCTTCGCGAGCTAGCCCGCTCCCACAATGACTTCAGTGTGCCGCCAGACTTGTTTTGGTTCTCATTATCATATAATAATGAATCTCATTACCGAATGAGCCCGGATCATGAGTTCTGCCTTGCACGAGCAGCCGTACCTCGAAAACTGGCGCTGGATGAGTCGCCAGATCCGTTGCGCGATGGATCCCGACGAGCCTCGCCTGATTGAGCATTACCTCGCCGAAGGCCGGTATCTCGCGTGCTGCACGGCGACCTCACCCTGGACCATCGCCGAAACTTCCTTCCGCTTGCTGCTCGACACCGCCGCCGATGTCGCACTGCCCTGGCACTGGCGGACTTATTGCCTGGATCAGGCGTGGCGCCCGCTGCGCGAACTCGAACGCCTCTCCCTCTGCAAGTGCCGCCTCAAGCGCTGGCAAAGCTACACCTGGCAACTGGCGACCTGCGAGTTGCAGCCCTCGATTCCTCTTACTGAACTGGTGCAAGGATTTTCTGATGAACAAGACTCGTATTGAGCGCGACAGCATGGGCGAGCTTCAGGTCCCGGTGGACGCGCTTTACGGCGCACAGACCCAGCGTGCGGTGAATAACTTCCCGATCAGCGGCAAGCCAATGCCGATGCAGTTCATCCGCGCACTGATCCTGGCCAAGGCCGCCGCTGCCCGAGCCAACGTCGAACTCAAGCAGATCAGCGAATCCCAGGGCAAAGCCATCGTCGACGCGGCACTGGGCTTGCTGCAGGGCGACTTCATGCAGCACTTCCCGGTGGATATTTTCCAGACCGGTTCCGGCACCAGTTCCAACATGAACGCCAACGAAGTGATCGCGACCCTGGCCAGCCGTCTGCTTGGTGAGCCGGTGAACCCCAACGATCACGTCAATTGCGGCCAGAGCAGCAATGACATCATCCCGACCACCATCCACGTCAGCGCTGCACTGGCGTTGCATGAGCAACTGCTGCCGGCGCTGGTGCGTCTGGTGCAAGTGATCGAGCACAAGGCTGAAGAGGTTCACCATCACGTCAAGACCGGTCGCACGCACTTGATGGACGCGATGCCGGTACGCATGAGCCAGGTGCTCAACGGTTGGGCGCAGCAGCTAAAGGCCAACATCGGTCATCTGCAGGATCTGCTGCCGAGCCTGCAATCCCTGGCGCAGGGCGGCACGGCGGTGGGCACCGGCATCAATGCGCATCCCGAGTTCGCCGCGCGTTTCAGTCAACAGTTGAGCACGCTGACTCAGGTGCAGTTCAAGCCGGGCACCGATCTGTTCGCGCTGATCGGCTCCCAGGACACTGCCGTTGCGGTCTCCGGGCAGCTGAAAACCACCGCTGTTTCGCTGATGAAAATCGCCAACGACCTGCGCTGGATGAACTCCGGCCCGCTGGCCGGCCTCGGCGAAATCGAACTCGAAGCCTTGCAGCCGGGTTCGTCGATCATGCCCGGCAAGGTCAACCCGGTGATCCCGGAATCCACCGCGATGGTCGCCGCCCAAGTGATCGGCAATGACACCGTCATCACCATCGCAGGCCAGTCGGGCAACTTCGAGCTGAACGTGATGCTGCCGATCATCGCCCAGAACCTGCTGAGCAGCATTGAGTTGCTGGCCAACGCCAGCCACCTGCTGGGTGAAAAGGCCATCGCCAGCTTCAAGGTCAACGAAGCCCGGCTCAAGGAAGCGCTGTCGCGCAACCCGATTCTGGTCACTGCACTCAACCCGATCATTGGTTACCAGAAAGCCGCTGAAATCGCCAAGAAGGCTTATCAGCAAGGCCGGCCGGTGATCGATGTCGCTCTGGAACACACCGACCTGACCCGTAGCCAACTGGAAGAGTTGCTCAATCCGGAAAAGCTCACTGCAGGCGGCGTGTAATTACCGCAACCGCTTTGGAGGCTCACCATGGAGCACTGGAAACGCACGATCGAAAGGGCAAACCGCTGTTTCATGCTGGGCGAGCTAGTGGATGCCCGCGAGGCTTACCTGCAGGCATTGGCCCTGGCCCAGGTGTTGTTCGAGCGCTGGGCGGATGCCGACGAAGCGGTAGCGGCCTGCGTGATTTCCCACCACAACCTGGCGGACCTGCATTTGCGTCTGAACCAGCCGGAGGAGAGCGCCGAATACCTGTGCGCCATCCACCAGCGGCTATTGCAGACCATGCAGGACCCGCGGCTGGCGCCCGCATTACGCGAAGCCGCACTGCGTCAGAGCAGCAAAACCTACGTCGAACTGCTGAATTTCATCAGCGAGCACGGCGAATACCCGCGTACTCATCGTTTGCTGCACATCGATGCCGCGTCGCCCGCTGCGCCTTTACATCAAGGAGTCCATTGAAATGGCTTTTAGCTTGCCTGCCTTGCCGTACGCCTACGATGCCCTGGAACCGCACATCGATGCGCAGACCATGGAAATCCACTACACCAAGCATCACCAGACCTACATCAACAATCTGAACGCGGCCGTCGAAGGCACCGAGTTTGCCGAGTGGCCGGTGGAAAAACTGGTGGCTGCCGTCCAGCAACTCCCGGAAAAACTCCGCGCGGCGGTGATCAACCAGGGTGGGGGTCATGCCAACCATTCGCTGTTCTGGGAAGTCATGGTGCCCAACGGCGGCGGTCAGCCGGACGGCGAGCTGGCCAAGGCAATCGATGAGCAACTGGGTGGCCTCGACCGTTTCAAGGACGCGTTCACCAAAGCCGCGCTGACCCGTTTCGGCAGCGGCTGGGCCTGGCTGAGTGTGACCCCGCAAAAGACCCTGGTCGTGGAAAGCAGCGGCAACCAGGACAGCCCGTTGATGAACGGCAATACGCCCATCCTCGGCCTGGACGTGTGGGAGCACGCCTATTACCTGCAATATCAAAACCGTCGCCCGGAATACATCAACGCGTTTTACAACGTAATCAATTGGCCTGAAGTCGCTGCGCGCTATCAGGCTGCACTGGTTTAAGTCTTCTATAAAAACAATCCTGGGCGGACTATGGGCACTGAAACACTGGCGATCGGAAGTGGGCGGATGTTTCGTTACGCATTGGGGTCGCTGTTACTGCTGGCGGGTATGAGCTTATTGGTCGCCCAGGGCCTGGCGTGGCTGGATCTTGAACCGAAACTGCTACGCGCCTTACAGGGCGGTGCGATCTGCGCGTTGGGTACCGCCTTGGGCGCGGTGCCGGTGCTGGTGATCCGGCGCATGCCTCAGGCGGTCAGCGATACGCTGCTCGGCTTCGGTGCCGGGGTGATGCTCGCGGCGACAGCGTTTTCGTTGATCGTTCCGGGTATCGCTGCGGCTGAAAGCCTGGGGCTGACGCCTTGGGCGGCCAGCGGCCTGATCAGTTTCGGCATCATGCTGGGGGCGTTCGGGCTGTTTCTGGTGGATCGAAAGGTCTCCGGCGCTTCACCGGAGATGCTCGTCGGGACACTGGAGCGGCCGGTGATTCCGCCACGGATCTGGTTGTTCGTGTTTGCCATCATCGCCCACAACATTCCTGAAGGCATGGCGGTCGGCGTCTCGGCCGGCGGCGGCATGCCCGACGCTGACAGTCTGGCCATGGGCATTGCCTTGCAGGATGTACCGGAAGGCCTGGTCATTGCGTTGGTGCTGGCCGGGGCAGGGATGTCGCGGGTCAAGGCGTTCCTGATCGGTGCGGCGTCAGGGTTGGTCGAGCCGGTCTTCGCACTGTTGTGCGCCTGGCTGGTGAGCCTGGCCGAGTTGCTGTTGCCTTTGGGATTGGCGCTGGCGGCCGGGGCGATGCTGTTGGTGGTCACGCATGAAGTCATCCCCGAGTCGCGCCGCCATGGTCACGACAAGCTGGCCAGCCTTGGGCTGCTGATCGGGTTTTGTTTGATGATGGTGATGGATACCGCGCTCGCTTGAGCGGTGTAGAGCTTTTGTGGCGAGGGGGCTTGCTCCCGTTGGGTCGCGAAACGGCCCTGAAACATGCTACCGATGTACGACAGACACACTGCATTCACTGACATCACGACTGCTGCGCAGCCGAACGGAGGCAAGCCCCCTCGCCACAAAAAGCCCATCGGGTTGCGGTGTTATTCGCCTTCGTCGAAGTAGTTATTGATCAACGCCACCAGCGCGTCCAGCGCTTCCTGTTCCTGCTCGCCTTCCGTACTCAAATGGATTTTGGTGCCCTTGCCGGCGGCCAGCATCATCATGGCCATGATGCTTTTACCGTCGACCGTGGATTCCGGCGTGCGTCCTACCCTTATCGTGCAATCCTTGAATTGACCGGCGACTCCGACAAATTTCGCGGATGCGCGGGCATGCAGGCCCAACTTGTTGATGATTTCGATTTCCAGAGCAGGCATCGCGATGTGAATCCTTTAGCTGAGGTCGCGGTGGCGGACCTGGACATTCTTCAGGGATTTTTGCAGGACCTGACCCAGACGTTCGGTCAGGTAGACGGAGCGGTGATGCCCGCCGGTACAGCCAATGGCAATGGTGACATAAGCACGGTTGCTGGCGGCAAAGCGGGGCAGCCATTTGAGCAGGTACGTGGAAATGTCCTGGAACATCTCCTCGACGTCCGGCTGGGCCGCCAGGTACTCGGCAACCGGCTGATCAAGCCCGGACTGCTCGCGCAGTTCCGGCTTCCAATAGGGGTTCGGCAGGCAGCGCACGTCGAACACCAGGTCGGCGTCCACCGGCATGCCCCGCTTGAATCCAAAAGACTCCACCAAAAACGCAGTGCCGGGTTCCGGCTGGTTCAGCAGGCGCAACTTGATGGTGTCGCGCAGCTGATACAGGTTCAGATTGGTGGTGTTGACCTTCAGATCGGCGAGGTCGGCAATCGGCCCGAGAAGGTTGGTTTCATCGTTGATCGCCTCGGCCAGCGAGCGATTGGCGCTGCTCAGCGGGTGGCGACGGCGGGTTTCCGAAAAACGTTTGAGCAATGTTTCTTCGTCGGCGTCCAGGTACAGGACATCGCACTGGATATGCCGGCTGCGGACTTCTGCGAGCAGTTCCGGAAATCGGCTCAGATGGCTCGGCAGGTTGCGCGCGTCGATGGAGACGGCAACCAGCGGCTGCGCCAGCTCAGTATGAATCAACGCACGTTCGGCCAGTTCCGGCAGCAACCCGGCGGGCAGGTTGTCGATGCAGTAATAGCCGTTGTCCTCGAGAACATCGAGCGCGGTACTTTTACCTGAGCCGGAGCGGCCACTGACGATGATCAAGCGCATGATTAGTGCCCGTTTTGCTCGTCCAGGACAACCTGATACAAGGCTTCATTGCTCGGGGCGCTGCGCAGGCGATCACGGACTTCCTTGCGATCAAGCATGCTTGCGATCTGGCGGAGCAATTCAAGGTGCGCATCGGTAGCGGCTTCCGGGACCAGCAGAACGAACAGCAGGTCAACCGGGGCGCCGTCGATGGCGTCGAAATCGATGGGAGCATCCAGGTGCATCAAGGCACTGATCGGCGAGGTGCAGCCTTTCAGGCGGCAGTGGGGGATGGCGATGCCGTTACCAAAACCGGTCGAGCCCAGTTTTTCACGGGCAATCAAAGCCTCGAAGACATCTTGCATCTCCAGATCCGGCACTTCTTTATGGATAAGGTTGGCAATTTGCTCGAGGGCTTTCTTTTTGCTGCCGCCCGGCACGTTCACGAGGGAACGGCCGGGGGTCAGGATGCTTTCAAGTCGGATCATGGGTTGGGAGTGTTAACGACCGGTCGCGCCCTGGAGGAGGCTCTGGGTCTTTTCCTTATGCTTTTTGAGTTGTTTATCCAGCTTGTCGGTCAGCGCGTCGATCGCCGCGTACATATCGGTATGTTCCGCGTTTGCGACCACTTCATTGCCGGGAATATGCAGCGTGGCTTCGATTTTCTGCTTCAGCTTCTCGACCGTCATCGTGACCTGCACGTTGGTGATCTTGTCGAAATGCCGTTCTAATCGTTCGAGTTTTTCGCCGATGTAGGTGCGAAGAGGTTCGGTCACTTCCAGTTGGTGTCCACTGATGTTGACTTGCATACAGCTTCTCCTTCGTTGCCAGTGCATAAAGCGGTAGATCAGATGATCTACCACTGGAACGCTGTGGCGTGGCTCTACATCAACCGCTTGCGTTCGCTCGAAGGCGCGATCCCGAGGGATTCGCGGTACTTGGCGACGGTGCGGCGAGCCACCTGAATGCCTTGTGCCTCCAGTAAACCAGCGATCTTGCTGTCACTCAACGGCTTTTTCTGATTTTCCGCCGCAACCAGTTTTTTGATGATCGCGCGGATCGCCGTGGACGAGCATTCGCCGCCTTCGGAGGTGCTGACATGGCTGGAGAAAAAGTATTTCAGCTCATATATGCCCCGAGGGGTATGCATGAATTTTTGCGTGGTCACCCGGGAAATCGTCGATTCGTGCATGCCCACCGCTTCAGCGATGTCATGCAGTACCAGCGGTTTCATCGCTTCGTCGCCGTATTCCAGAAAACCGCGTTGATGCTCGACGATCTGGGTGGCAACTTTCATCAGCGTTTCGTTACGGCTCTGCAGGCTCTTGATGAACCAGCGGGCTTCTTGTAGCTGATTGCGCATGAAGGTGTTGTCGGCGCTGGTGTCGGCGCGGCGCACAAAACCGGCGTACTGGGCGTTGACCCGCAGCCGCGGTACCGATTCCTGGTTCAGTTCTACCAGCCAGCGCTCGTTGTCCTTGCGCACGATCACGTCGGGAACGACGTATTCGGCTTCACTGGACTCGATCTGCGAGCCAGGACGCGGGTTGAGGCTCTGGACCAGTTCAATGACCTGGCGCAGTTCATCTTCCTTGAGCTTCATGCGGCGCATCAGCTGGCTGTAGTCGCGGCTGCCGAGCAAATCGATATAGTCGGTGACCAGGCGCTTGGCCTCGGCCAGCCAGGGTGTCTTGGCGGGCAGCTGGCGCAATTGCAGCAGCAGGCATTCACCGAGGTTGCGGGCGCCGATGCCGGCCGGTTCGAACTGCTGGATGCGGTGCAGGACGGCTTCGATCTCGTCCAGTTCGATGTCGAGTTCCGGGTCGAAGGCTTCGAGGATTTCCTCGAGGGTTTCGTCCAGGTAGCCCTGATTGTTGATGCAATCGATCAGGGTCACGGCGATCAGGCGATCGGTGTCGGACATCGGCGCCAGGTTCAGTTGCCACAGCAGATGGCTCTGCAGGCTTTCACCGGCCGATGTGCGGGTGGTGAAATCCCACTCGTCGTCATCGTTGCTCGGCAGGCTGCTGGCGCTGGTCTGATAGACGTCTTCCCAGGCAGTGTCGACGGGCAGTTCGTTGGGAATGCGCTCGTTCCAGTCGCCCTCGTCGAGGTTGTCCACCGTCGGGGCGGTTTCCTGGTAGGAGGGTTCCGAAACATCGGCGTTGGGTTGCTGTTCGGCTTTGTCGGCCAAGGGGTCGGCGTTATCGAAGTCGTCGCCTTCTTCCTGGCGTTCGAGCATCGGATTGGACTCCAGGGCTTCCTGGATTTCCTGTTGCAGGTCCAGGGTCGACAATTGGAGCAGGCGGATGGCCTGTTGCAGCTGCGGTGTCATCGTCAGCTGCTGGCCCATTCTCAAGACTAGCGATGGTTTCATGGCAGGGGCTTAACACCTTATTCGCCGGCGCACATGCGCCATCCACTACAGGGCGCCGAAGCGCCAAACATAAGCAAATTATATGCCCGAAACTGCAGCGTTTGCCTAGAGCGCTGTAACAATAAAAAAGTATTGATTTTTTATCGCGGCGAGCGCTCGGACAACCAGCCAGACACCTCAGCGCTTACAGGCGGAACTCGTGGCCCAGATACACTTCCTTGACCAGGTCGTTGGCCAGGATGGTGGCAGAGTCACCTTCGGCGATCAGCTGGCCATCGTTGACGATGTAGGCGGTTTCGCAGATGTCCAGTGTTTCACGGACGTTGTGGTCAGTGATCAGCACGCCAATGCCCTTGGCCTTGAGGTGGTAGATGATCTGCTTGATGTCGCCCACGGAAATCGGGTCCACACCGGCGAAGGGTTCGTCGAGGAGGATGAATTTCGGGTTGGTCGCCAGAGCGCGGGCGATTTCCACGCGGCGGCGTTCACCACCGGACAGGCTCATGCCGAGGTTGTCCCGGATGTGGCTGATGTGGAATTCCTGCAGCAGGCTTTCCAGCTCTTTGCGACGATCGGCCTTGTCGAGTTCCTTGCGCGTCTCGAGGATGGCCATGATGTTATCGGCGACCGAGAGTTTGCGGAAGATCGACGCTTCTTGCGGAAGATAGCCGATACCCGCCTTCGCACGACCGTGCATCGGCTGGTGGCTGACGTCCAGATCGTCGATCAGGACGCGCCCCTGATCAGCCTGGACAAGCCCGACGATCATGTAGAAGCATGTGGTCTTGCCGGCGCCGTTCGGACCAAGCAGGCCGACGATCTGACCGCTGTCGATGGACAGGCTGACGTCGCGCACGACCTGGCGGCTCTTGTAGCTCTTGGCCAGATGCTGAGCTTTCAGAGTTGCCATTAAGGGGCCTTTTGCTCTTCGGTTTTCTTTTTCGGCTGGATCACCATGTCGATGCGCGGACGCGACTCGGTCACGTTGGTGCCTGTGGCACGGCCGGCGCTGGCGAGTTTTTTGTTGGTGTCGTAGACGATTTTCTCGCCTTGAGTGACGTTACCGTCTTTATCGACAACTTTGGCGCGATCGATCAGCACGACGCGGTCTTGCGAAGCGTGATACTGGATGGTCACACCCCAGCCCTGAACCGGCTTGGTGTCGCCCGCCGTTTGCAGTTGTTCGAAATAGGCGAGGTTGCCCACCGAAGTCACCACGTCGATGTCGCCGGCAGCGGTGCGGGTCATGGTCACAGTATTGCCTTTAACGATCATCGAGCCCTGGGTGATGATCACGTCACCTTTATAGGTGGCAATGCCATTCTTGTCGTCCAGTTGGGCATCGTCGGCCTGGATGCGGATAGGCTGCTGTTGATCGTTCGGCAGAGCCCAGGCGCTCACGCTTCCCAGTGCTGCGCCCAGACCGAGCAAAATAGGGAGAGTTTTAACGAGCCTCATACTGTCCTCTTACGTTCGATAGCAGGTGTATCCTGCTTTCTTTCAAATACGCTTTCATTCCCTTGCCAGTCGAGACACCACCAGCGCCGTCGATTCTAACGGGTTGATCGGTCTGCGCATATTGCTGCTGCGGGAACACTGTCATGCGGGTGGTGGTAATCAGGGTCTTGCGGTTTTTCTCGTCGAAACGCGTGATGCGCACCGAGTCGATCAGCTCGACCTGGGTGCCATCCGGATTGACTTCGCCGTGCTCGCTCTGGACGTGCCAGGGGAACTGGGTGCCGCGGAACAGGTTCAGGTCCGGATTGGTCAACAGCGTCACTTCGGTCGCCTTCAGGTGTTCAACCTTGTCGGACGTCATTTCGTACTGCAGTTTGCCGTCCGGCAAGTACTGCACGCTGTGGGCGTTGAGTGCGTAATAGTCGATCGCGCTTTCATCGACCTTTGCCACTGGCTGGTCGAGGAAGCGTTCCGGGCTGATGTTCCAATAGCCGACCGCCGCAAAAATCGCTGCGATGCAACCGAACATCAGGATGTTGCGAAATTTCTTGCTCAGCATAGTTGGCTCACAGGTACGCGGCGTTGGCCGCATCGAGGCGGCCCTGGGCGCGCAGGATCAATTCGCAGAATTCGCGGGCGGCACCCTCGCCGCCACGGGCCTGGGTGATGCCATGGGCGTGTTCACGCACGAAACTGGCGGCGTTGGCCACTGCCATGCCCAGGCCGACGCGGCGAATCACCGGCAGGTCTGGCAGGTCGTCACCGAGGTAGGCGACTTGCTCATAGCTTAGGTTGAGTTGGGCGAGAAGTTCGTCCAGTACCACCAGTTTATCTTCGCGCCCCTGATACAGGTGGGGAATGCCGAGGTTCTTCGCCCGTCGCTCGACCACCGGGGTCTTGCGGCCGCTGATGATAGCGGTCTGTACGCCGGCTGCCATCAACATCTTGATGCCCTGGCCGTCGAGCGTGTTGAAGGTCTTGAATTCGCTGCCGTCTTCAAGGAAGTACAGGCGCCCGTCGGTCAGGACACCATCGACGTCGAATACCGCCAGCTTGATCTGTTTGCCGCGTTGCAGCAGGTCCGTGCTCATTACATTACTCCCGCGCGCAGCAAGTCGTGCATGTTCAAGGCGCCGACCGGACGGTCTTCGCTGTCGACCACGACCAGCGCGTTGATTTTATGGTCTTCCATGATTTTCAGGGCCTCGGCGGCGAGCATTTCGGCGCGGGCAGTCTTGCCGTGGGCAGTCATGACCTGGTCGATCGTGGCGCTGTGAATATCGATGCTGCGATCCAGGGTACGGCGCAAATCACCGTCGGTGAAGATCCCGGCGAGCTTGCCGTCGGTTTCCAGAATAACGGTCATGCCCAGGCCCTTGCGGGTCATTTCCATCAGCGCGTCCTTGAGCAGGGTGCCGCGCTGCACCTGCGGCAGTTCCTGCCCGGCGTGCATGACGTTTTCCACTTTCAACAGCAGGCGTCGACCCAGCGCGCCACCGGGGTGGGAAAAGGCGAAGTCTTCAGCGGTAAAGCCGCGGGCTTCGAGCAACGCAACGGCCAGGGCATCGCCCATGACCAGGGCAGCGGTGGTCGACGACGTCGGGGCCAGGTTCAACGGGCAGGCCTCATGCTCGACGTGCACGTTGAGGTTGACCTCGGCAGCCTTGGCTAGCGGGGAGTCGGGATTGCCGGTCACGCTGATCAATTGGATGCCCAGGCGCTTGATCAGCGGCAGCAGGGTGACGATTTCATTGGTGGAGCCGGAGTTCGACAAGGCCAGGATGATGTCGTCGCGGGTAATCATGCCCATGTCGCCATGGCTGGCTTCGGCCGGGTGCACAAAGAAAGCCGTGGTGCCGGTGCTGGCAAGGGTGGCGGCAATCTTGTTGCCGATATGCCCCGATTTGCCCATGCCGACCACGACCACGCGGCCTTTGCTGGCCAGAATCATCTCGCAAGCGCGTACGAAATCTGCGTCGATATGGGGCAGCAAGCCTTGTACGGCTTCCAGTTCGAGGCGGATGGTGCGTTGTGCTGATTGAATCAGGTCGCTGGATTGGCTCATGTCAGAAATCGTATAGCCTGATGAAAAGGCGGCGATTATAGCGGTAATGATCGAAACCCTCACGCAAGTTCGTCGCGCTTTGACATTCCCTGTTACTTAAACCTTCTAAATGAAGCGTTTTGCCCGCCATATCGCTGAACATGACCTGGCTTGGCCCTTGGGCGGTTGGCCTTTGCAGTGATATAGTTCGCCGCCAGTTCGGCCTGCCCGGGAGGTATGTGCTTTCGTCAGAAAGTCAGGCGTCCGAGTGAGAGGCTGCATCGCAAGGAGTTTAGATGAGTGCCGATAACGCCTACGCGGTCGAGCTGAAGGGACTGACCTTCAAGCGCGGTGCGCGCAGCATTTTCAATAACGTCGATATCCGTATTCCACGCGGCAAGGTCACCGGCATCATGGGGCCTTCGGGGTGTGGCAAGACCACACTGTTGCGTTTGATGGGCGCCCAATTGCGCCCGACCAAGGGTGAAGTCTGGGTCAACGGTCAGAACCTGCCGAAACTGTCGCGCAGCGATCTGTTCGATGCGCGCAAGCACATGGGCGTGCTGTTTCAGAGCGGCGCACTGTTTACCGATCTCGACGTGTTCGAGAACGTCGCCTTTCCGCTACGCGTTCATACCGAGCTTCCGGAAGAAATGATCCGGGACATCGTCCTGCTCAAATTACAGGCCGTGGGCCTGCGTGGCGCCATCGACCTGATGCCTGACGAGCTGTCCGGCGGCATGAAGCGCCGTGTCGCGCTGGCCCGGGCGATTGCCCTCGATCCGCAGATTCTCATGTATGACGAACCCTTCGTCGGTCAGGACCCGATCGCCATGGGCGTATTGGTGCGCCTGATCCGCCTGCTCAACGATGCCCTGGGCATCACCAGCATCGTGGTCTCCCACGACCTGGCCGAGACCGCGAGCATCGCCGACTACATCTATGTGGTCGGTGAAGGCCAGGTGTTGGGGCAGGGCACGCCTGAGGAACTGATGAACTCGCAAGAGCCACGGATTCGCCAATTCATGACCGGCGAACCCGACGGCCCGGTCGCATACCACTTTCCAGCGACGGATTACCGCGCAGATCTTCTGGGGAAGCGTTGATGCGCAAGATTTCACTCATAGAACGCGTGCGCCGGTTCGGTCACGCCGGCATCGACGTGCTGGCGGTGTTCGGCCGTTCGACGATTTTCCTGTTTCATGCCTTGCTCGGCCGTGGTGGCATCGGCGGTGGGTTCGGCCTGCTGATCAAGCAGCTGCATTCGGTGGGCGTGATGTCCCTGGTGATCATTGTGGTCTCCGGGGTGTTCATCGGCATGGTGCTGGCGCTGCAAGGGTTCAATATCCTGTCCAGCTACGGTTCGGAGCAGGCGGTGGGGCAGATGGTTGCCCTGACCTTGCTGCGCGAATTGGGCCCCGTGGTCACGGCATTGCTGTTCGCCGGACGCGCCGGTTCAGCCCTGACGGCTGAAATCGGCAACATGAAATCCACCGAGCAGCTGTCCAGTCTGGAAATGATTGGTGTCGACCCGCTCAAGTACATCATTGCCCCGCGCCTGTGGGCCGGCTTCATTTCCCTGCCGGTGCTGGCGATGATTTTCAGCGTCGTGGGGATCTGGGGTGGTTCGTGGGTGGCCGTCGACTGGCTGGGTGTGTATGAAGGTTCCTACTGGTCCAACATGCAGAACAGCGTGACGTTCACTGACGATGTGCTCAACGGCATCATCAAAAGTATCGTTTTCGCCTTTGTCGTGACCTGGATTGCCGTATTCCAAGGCTATGACTGCGAGCCCACATCCGAGGGGATCAGTCGTGCCACTACCAAGACCGTGGTGTATGCCTCGTTGGCTGTACTCGGCCTGGACTTTATTCTGACCGCCTTGATGTTTGGAGATTTCTGATGCAAAACCGCACCCTGGAAATCGGTGTCGGCCTTTTCTTGCTGGCTGGCATCCTGGCTTTGCTGTTGCTGGCGTTGCGGGTGAGTGGCCTGTCCCCGAGCGCAACGACCGATACGTATAAACTTTATGCCTATTTCGACAATATCGCCGGTTTGACGGTCAGAGCTAAAGTGACCATGGCCGGTGTGACCATCGGCAAGGTCACGGCGATCGATCTGGACCGCGACAGCTTCACCGGTCGGGTGACGATGCAACTGGAAAAGCGTGTAGATAACCTGCCGACGGACTCCACTGCATCTATTCTGACTGCTGGCCTGTTGGGCGAGAAATACATCGGTATCAGCGTGGGCGGCGAAGAAGGCCTGCTCAAGGATGGTGGAACCATCCATGACACCCAGTCGTCGCTGGTGCTCGAGGACCTGATCGGTAAATTCCTGCTCAATACCGTTAGCAAAGACGCCAAATGAGGAGCTTTTGAATGATCTCTACCTTGCGACGTGGCCTGTTGGTATTACTCGCGGCCCTGCCGTTGATGGCTAACGCCGTGGCGGCGCCTTCCGCGCACGAACTGGTCCAGGACACCACAACCCGGTTGTTGGCGGATCTGTCCGCCAACAAAGAGAAGTACAAGCAGGATCCGCAGGATTTCTATACGGCTCTGAACACCATCGTCGGGCCTGTGGTGGATGCCGAGGGCATTTCCAAGAGCATCATGACGGTCAAGTATTCGAAGAAAGCCACGCCGGCACAGATGAAAACCTTCGAGGAAAACTTCAAGAGGGGCCTGTTCCAGTTCTATGGCAATGCTTTGCTTGAGTACAACAACCAGGGCATCACCGTTGATCCGGCCAAAGACGAGTCGGGCGATCGCACCAGCGTTGGCATGACCGTCAAAGGCAGTAACGGCGCGATCTATCCTGTGTCCTACACACTCGAAAAGATCAATGGCGAGTGGAAACTGCGCAACGTGATCATCAATGGCATCAACATCGGCAAGCTGTTCCGTGATCAGTTCGCTGATGCGATGCAGCGCAATGGCAACGACCTGGACAAGACCATCAATGGTTGGGCCGGTGAAGTCGCCAAAGCCAAGGAAGCCAGCGAGAAGCAAGCCCAATGAGTGTATCGGCCATTCGCATGAATGAATCCGGTGAGCTGATGCTCAGCGGCATGCTGGACTACCGCACCGGTCCGGGCCTGCGCAAGCAGGGCCAGGCACTGATCAAGGCCAGCAAGGCCGCCACACTGGTGGTGGATTGTTCGGCGGTGTTGAAGTCCAGCAGCGTTGGCTTGTCGCTGTTGCTGTGTTTCATGCGTGATGCGCAGGAGGCCGGCAAGCCGCTGAGCATCCGTGCAATGCCAGAAGACATGCGTGAAATTGCTCAGGTCAGCGAATTGACCGAGCTGTTGGCGCATCCCTAACCGCATCGATAAGGAAGCCCCCCGTCAGAGTCCTGCTTCGCGGGGTTCGCAGGCGCGGGGCTTTTTTGTATGATGTCCGACCCGCGCGCACAGGGCGCCGATTGAGGTTGAGCATGCAGGCCACCGAAGTAAAGAGCTTCCTTGAAGGAAAGCTGTCCGAATCTCTTTCACAAGTGCAGGTGGAAGTTGAAGGCGAAGGCTGCAATTTCCAGCTGAACGTGATTAGCGATGAACTGGCGGCGTTGAGCCCGGTGAAGCGTCAGCAGCAGGTCTATGCCCATTTGAACCCATGGATCACCGATGGCAGCATCCATGCGGTCACTATGAAATTTTTCAGCAGCGCGGCCTGGGCCGAGCGCACCTGAGCCCAAGGGCGTCGAGATTCTTATGGATAAATTGATTATTACCGGTGGCGCTCGTCTTGATGGCGAGATCCGCATTTCCGGGGCAAAGAACTCTGCCCTGCCGATCCTGGCTGCAACCTTGCTGTGCGATGGCCCGGTTACCGTTGCCAACCTGCCGCACCTGCATGACATCACCACCATGATCGAGCTGTTCGGTCGCATGGGCATCGAGCCGGTGATCGACGAGAAGCTCAGCGTCGAAATCGACCCGCGCACCATCAAGACCCTGATCGCACCGTACGAACTGGTGAAAACCATGCGTGCGTCGATCCTGGTGCTGGGCCCGATGGTTGCCCGTTTCGGTGAAGCCGAAGTCGCACTGCCTGGCGGTTGCGCCATCGGCTCGCGTCCGGTGGACCTGCACATCCGTGGTCTTGAAGCCATGGGCGCGGTCATCGACGTCGAAGGCGGCTACATCAAGGCCAAGGCCCCTGAAGGCGGCCTGCGCGGTGCGCACTTCTTCTTCGACACCGTCAGCGTGACCGGTACCGAAAACATCATGATGGCCGCCGCTCTGGCCAAGGGCCGCAGCGTTCTGGCCAACGCCGCACGCGAGCCTGAAGTCGTCGACCTGGCGAACTTCCTGATTGCCATGGGTGCCAAGATCACTGGCGCCGGCACCGACACCATCACCATTGATGGCGTCGAGCGTCTGCACACCACCACTTACAAAGTGATGCCTGACCGTATCGAAACCGGCACCTACCTGGTGGCAGCTGCCGTGACCGGCGGTCGCGTGAAGGTCAAGGACACGGATCCGACCATCCTCGAAGCCGTCCTGGAAAAACTCCGCGAGTCGGGCGCCGAAATCACCTGCGGCGAAGACTGGATCGAGCTGAACATGCACGGCAAGCGGCCTAAAGCCGTCAACGTGCGGACTGCTCCGTACCCGGCGTTCCCGACCGACATGCAGGCGCAGTTCATCTCGCTCAACGCCATTGCCGAAGGCACCGGTGCCGTGATCGAGACGATCTTCGAAAACCGCTTCATGCACGTCTATGAACTGCACCGCATGGGCGCCAAGATCCAGGTCGAAGGCAACACCGCCATCGTTACCGGCACCGAGAAGCTGAAAGGCGCGCCAGTCATGGCCACCGACCTGCGTGCTTCGGCCAGCCTGGTGATCTCGGCGCTGATCGCTGAAGGCGACACCCTGATCGACCGCATCTACCACATCGACCGTGGTTACGAGTGCATCGAAGAGAAACTGCAGATGCTCGGCGCCAAGATCCGTCGCGTACCGGGCTAGTTTTTTTGCTGCATGGGCATAAGGATGTGCCCGTTGAATTCGTTTCAAGTCGGGGGTGCTTCACCCTCGATGTGTGTCCGGCGCCGTTTGTGACCGGGCACGTACCTTGATAAGGACTGACGTTTCCCATGTTGACCATCGCACTGTCCAAGGGCCGCATCCTTGACGACACCCTGCCGCTTCTGGCTGAAGCGGGCATCGTGCCGACCGAGAATCCGGACAAGAGCCGCAAGCTGATCATCCCCACGACCCAGGCCGATGTGCGCCTGCTGATCGTGCGCGCCACCGACGTGCCGACTTATGTCGAACATGGTGCCGCTGACCTGGGCGTCGCCGGTAAAGATGTGCTGATGGAATACGGCGGCCAGGGCCTGTACGAGCCTCTGGACCTGCGAATTGCCCTCTGCAAGCTGATGACCGCTGGTCGTGTCGGCGACGTCGAGCCCAAGGGCCGTCTTCGCGTGGCCACCAAGTTCGTCAACATTGCCAAGCGCTATTACGCCGAACAGGGCCGCCAGGTCGACATCATCAAGCTCTACGGCTCGATGGAACTGGCGCCGCTGATCGGTCTGGCGGACAAGATCATCGACGTGGTCGACACCGGCAATACGCTGCGAGCCAATGGCCTGGAACCTCAGGATTTCATTGCCGACATCAGCTCCCGGCTGATCGTCAACAAAGCTTCGATGAAAATGCAGCACGCCCGTATCCAGGCGTTGATCGACACCCTGCGCAAGGCAGTGGAGTCTCGACACCGCGGCTGATTCACCTGCGCGACTGCAAGGCGCGCCGTCTATCCGCCTCATAGCCAGAATTCTCAGGTGCCCAAGCGGATCGAATGTTAGCTTCGGGCGCCTGAGTTTTTTGCCAATCCTATGAGGCTCTCGCTATGACCGCACCGACTGCAATTCGCCGACTCAACGCTGCTGACCCGGATTTCGCGCATCATCTGGATCATCTGCTGAGCTGGGAAAGTGTGTCTGACGACTCGGTCAATCAGCGGGTGCTGGACATCATCAAGGCCGTGCGCGAACGCGGCGATGCGGCGCTGGTGGATTTCACCCGGCAGTTCGACGGTCTGGACGTCGCCTCGATGGCCGACCTGATCCTGCCGCGCGAACGCCTGGAACTGGCCCTGACCCGAATCACCGTGCCTCAGCGCGAAGCCCTGGAAAAAGCCGCGGCCCGCGTGCGCAGCTACCACGAGAAGCAAAAGCAGGACTCCTGGAGCTACACCGAAGCCGACGGCACCGTGCTGGGCCAGAAGGTCACGCCACTGGATCGCGCCGGTCTGTACGTGCCGGGCGGCAAGGCGTCTTACCCGTCGTCCGTATTGATGAACGCGATTCCGGCCAAGGTGGCCGGCGTGACCGAAGTGGTCATGGTCGTACCGACCCCGCGCGGTGAAATCAACGAGCTGGTGCTGGCCGCCGCCTGCATTGCCGGCGTTGACCGCGTCTTCACCATCGGTGGCGCACAAGCGGTTGCCGCGCTGGCTTACGGCACCGAAAGCGTGCCGAAGGTCGACAAGGTGGTCGGTCCGGGCAACATCTATGTCGCCACCGCCAAGCGCCATGTGTTTGGCCAGGTCGGCATCGACATGATCGCCGGTCCATCGGAAATCCTCGTGGTGTGCGACGGCAAGACGGATCCGGACTGGATCGCCATGGACCTGTTCTCCCAGGCCGAACACGACGAAGATGCCCAGGCGATTCTGGTCAGCCCGGACGCCGAATTCCTCGACAAGGTCGCCGCCAGCATCGCTAAACTGCTGCCGACCATGGAGCGCGCCGAGATCATCGAAACGTCGATCAATGGCCGTGGTGCGCTGATCAAAGTGCGTGACATGGAACAGGCCATTGAAGTGGCCAACCGCATCGCACCGGAGCACCTGGAGTTGTCGGTTGCCGATCCGCAAGCCTGGTTACCGCAGATCCGCCACGCCGGTGCGATCTTCATGGGCCGCCACACCTCCGAAGCCTTGGGCGATTATTGCGCCGGTCCGAACCACGTATTGCCGACTTCCGGCACTGCGCGATTCTCCTCGCCGCTGGGTGTGTACGACTTCCAGAAACGCTCGTCGATCATCTTCTGCTCCGAGCAGGGTGCGTCCGACCTGGGCAAGACCGCTTCCGTGCTGGCCCGTGGCGAGTCGCTGACCGCCCACGCGCGGAGCGCCGAATACCGCATCCTTGACGAAGACTTTTCACAAGGGCAGGGGAACTGAACATGAGTAAATTCTGGAGCCCGTTCGTCAAGAATCTGGTGCCTTACGTACCGGGCGAGCAGCCGAAACTGGCAAAACTGGTGAAGCTCAACACCAACGAAAATCCTTACGGCCCATCGCCCAAGGCCTTGGCCGCGATGCAGACCGAACTGAACGACAACCTGCGTCTGTACCCGGACCCGAACAGTGATGTGCTCAAGAGCGCAGTCGCCAGGTATTACGGCGTGCAGGGCAATCAAGTGTTCCTCGGCAACGGTTCCGATGAAGTCCTGGCGCACATCTTTCACGGTTTGCTGCAGCACGATAAACCGCTGCTGTTCCCGGATATCAGCTACAGCTTCTACCCGGTTTACTGCGGGCTGTATGGCATCACGTTCGACGCGGTGCCGCTGGACGAGCAGTTCCAGATCGACCCGGCGGACTACGCCAAACCGAACGGCGGGATCATTTTCCCCAACCCGAACGCGCCGACCGGTTGCCTGCTGACGCTGGACGCGGTTGAGCAGATTCTCAAGGCCAGCCCGGATTCGGTGGTCGTGGTGGACGAGGCTTACATCGACTTTGGTGGCGAAACGGCGATCAGTCTGGTGGACCGCTATCCGAATTTGCTGGTGACTCAGACCTTGTCCAAATCCCGTTCGCTGGCTGGCCTGCGAGTAGGGCTGGCGGTCGGGCATCCGGATCTGATCGAGGCGCTGGAGCGGATCAAGAACAGCTTCAACTCCTACCCGCTGGATCGCATGGCGAATGTCGGCGCTGCGGCTGCGTTCGAGGACCGTGAGTACTTCGACAAGACGTGCCGCCTGGTGATCGAACACCGTGAATGGGTGATCTCGCAGTTGCAGGGCAAGGGTTTTGAGGTGTTGCCGTCGGCGGCTAACTTCATTTTCGCCCGTCATCCGCAGCACGATGCGGCGGGGCTGGCGGCGAAGCTGCGCGAACAGGGCGTGATCGTTCGGCACTTCAAGCAGGAGCGGATTGCCCAGTTCCTGCGGATCTCGATCGGCACGCCGGAACAGAATCAGGCATTGATCGACGGCCTCGGCGACCTCTAACGCACTGCTGACCCTGTAGGAGCGAGGCTTGCCCGCGAAGAACGATGACACGGTGCATCAAGTACACCGCGTTATCGTTCTTCGCGCGCAAGCCTCGCCCCTACGGGGTTTTGTGTTGCTGCTTACTCTTCTTCTTTCTCTTTGACCGGCGCAGGCGGCGGACGCAAACCGATCTCGGCGGTGAGCTTGATTTCTTTGCCGTTGCGCATCACCTGTATCGTGACCTTGTCGGATGGCTTGATCCGCGCCACCTGATTCATCGAGCGACGGCCATCGCCCGCCGGTTCGCCATCGATCGCAAGAATCACATCACCCAATTGCAAGCCAGCCTTCTGCGCCGGGCCGTCACGGAAAATACCCGCGACCACAATGCCCGGTCGTCCTGACAGACCGAACGATTCCGCCAGCTCCTGAGTCAACGGCTGCACTTCAATACCCAGCCAGCCACGAATCACCTGGCCGTGTTCGATGATCGACTTCATCACTTCCATCGCCAGTTTCACCGGGATCGCGAAACCGATGCCTTGCGAGCCGCCGGACTTGGAGAAAATCGCGGTGTTGATGCCGGTCAGGTTGCCGTTGGCGTCCACCAGTGCACCGCCGGAGTTGCCGGGGTTGATCGCGGCGTCGGTCTGGATGAAGTCTTCGTAGTTGTTCAGGCCCAGCTGGTTGCGGCCGGTGGCGCTGATGATGCCCATGGTCACGGTCTGGCCGACGCCGAACGGGTTGCCGATGGCCAGGGCCACGTCGCCGATGCGGATGTTGTCGGAACGGCCGACGGTGATCGACGGCAGGTTTTTCAAATCGATCTTCAGGACCGCGAGGTCGGTTTCCGGGTCGCTGCCGATGACGCGTGCCAGGGTTTCACGGCCGTCCTTCAATGCAACCACAATCTGGTCGGCGCCGCTGGTCACGTGGTTGTTGGTCAGCAGGTAACCTTCGGGGCTCATGATCACGCCGGAGCCGAGGCTCGATTCCATGCGTTTCTGCTTGGGCGAATTGTCGCCGAAGAAACGACGGAACTGCGGGTCTTCGAACAGCGGATGATTCGGCTTGTTGATGACTTTGGTGGTGTACAGGTTCACCACCGACGGCGCGGCGGTGGTGACCGCGTCGGCATACGACACCGGACCTTGCTGCATCGTGGTGGTCTGCGGGGCTTGCTGCAGGTTGACGTCGAGGCTCGGAAGCCCGACCCACTGCGGGTAACGCTGGATGATCAACAGAGCGATAAGCACGCCGGCCAACAGCGGCCAGCCGGAAAAACGCAGCGCCTTGAGCATTAAGCACGTCCTGGAAGGTTGCAGGCGGTATGAGACCGCCCATAATGTCGCGCATTATACGAGGCCGCGCGCGCCTCTGAACGGGATATTTAGGAGTCTTTTATGGCCGTCGCCCTGAGCACCCTGGTCGAAGAAGCTGACCGTTATCTGAACAGTGCCAAGATTGCCGATTATTGCCCCAACGGGTTACAGGTTGAGGGTCGGCCGCAGGTGATGCGCATCGTCAGTGGCGTCACCGCCAGTCAGGCATTGCTCGACGCGGCGGTCGAAGCCCAGGCCGATCTGGTGCTGGTGCACCACGGTTATTTCTGGAAAGGCGAGAACCCGTGCATCACCGGCATGAAGCAGCGTAGGTTGAAAACCCTGCTCAAGCACGACATCAGTCTGCTGTCGTATCACTTGCCGCTGGACCTGCATCCGGAAGTCGGCAACAACGTGCAGCTCGCGCGTCAGCTGGACATCACCGTCGAAGGCCCGCTTGATCCGGATAACCTTAAAGTTGTCGGTCTGGTGGGTTCTCTGAGCGAACCGGTGACACCGCGTGATTTCGCCCGCCGCGTGCAGGAAGTCATGGGCCGCGAGCCGTTGCTGATCGAAGGCAGCGAGATGATCCGCCGGGTCGGCTGGTGCACCGGTGGCGGCCAGGGTTACATCGATCAGGCCGTGCTGGCCGGGGTCGATTTGTACCTCAGTGGTGAAGCGTCCGAACAGACATTCCACAGCGCCCGGGAAAACGACATCAGCTTCATCGCCGCCGGCCACCATGCCACTGAGCGTTATGGTGTGCAGGCGTTGGGCGATTACCTGGCGCGACGGTTTGCGCTGGAGCATATTTTCATCGATTGCCCGAATCCGATCTAGTTTTCACACATTCCTGTAGGAGCGAGGCTTGCCCGCGAAGAACGATAACGCGGTGTACCTGAGGCACCGCGTTAACGTTATTCGCGGGCAAGCCTCGCTCCTACAAAGGGCCCGAGCCCAAACGAGGGGGTATATTCATATACCCTTTCGATCTAGCTCGCGTCCTGATTAGAAGAGGTCGCTGTGCTAGGATTCCCCGCTCGAACACGGCCCGCTGGCCGTCCATAAGATCGTTTTCGTGAGTAGCCATGGTCGACAAACTGACGCATCTGAAACAGCTGGAGGCCGAAAGCATCCACATCATCCGCGAGGTCGCCGCCGAGTTCGATAACCCGGTGATGCTGTACTCCGTCGGTAAAGACTCCGCCGTGATGCTGCACCTTGCGCGCAAGGCATTCTTCCCGGGCAAACTGCCGTTCCCGGTGATGCACGTCGACACCCGGTGGAAGTTCAAGGAAATGTATGCGTTCCGCGACCGCATGGTCGAAGAGCTCGGCCTCGACCTGCTGGTGCACGTGAACCCCGATGGCGTCGCGCAGGGCATCAACCCGCTGACCCACGGCAGTGCCAAGCACACCGACATCATGAAAACCGAAGGCCTGAAGCAGGCCCTCGACAAGTACGGTTTCGACGCCGCGTTCGGTGGCGCTCGCCGCGATGAAGAGAAGTCCCGTGCCAAAGAGCGCGTGTATTCCTTCCGCGACACCAAGCACCGCTGGGATCCGAAGAACCAGCGTCCAGAGTTGTGGAACGTCTACAACGGCAACGTCAACAAGGGCGAATCGATCCGCGTTTTCCCGTTGTCGAACTGGACCGAGCTGGACATCTGGCAGTACATCTACCTCGAAGGCATCCCGATCGTGCCGTTGTATTTCGCCGCCGAGCGCGACGTCATCGAGATGAATGGCACCTGGATCATGATCGACGACGAACGCCTGCTCAATCACCTGAGCGACGAAGACAAGGCGCGCATCGTCAAGAAGAAAGTCCGTTTCCGCACACTGGGTGACTACCCGTTGACCGGTGCGGTCGAGTCCGAGGCCACCAGCCTGACCGACATCATTCAGGAAATGCTCCTGACGCGAACTTCCGAACGCCAGGGCCGGGTCATCGATCACGATGGCGCAGGCTCGATGGAAGAAAAGAAACGTCAGGGTTATTTCTAAGGGGTTGTCATGTCGCACGCATCTGATTTGATCAGCGAGGACATCCTCGCCTACCTGGGCCAGCACGAACGCAAGGAAATGCTGCGCTTTCTGACCTGTGGCAACGTCGACGACGGCAAGAGCACCCTGATCGGGCGCCTGCTGCACGACTCCAAGATAATCTACGAAGATCACCTGGAAGCCATCACCCGCGACTCGAAAAAAGTCGGCACCACCGGCGAAGACATCGACCTGGCGTTGCTGGTCGACGGCCTGCAGGCCGAGCGTGAGCAGGGCATCACCATCGATGTCGCTTACCGCTACTTCTCCACCGCCAAGCGCAAATTCATCATCGCCGACACCCCCGGTCATGAGCAGTACACCCGCAACATGGCCACCGGTGCGTCCACCTGTGACCTGGCGATCATCCTGGTCGACGCCCGCTACGGCGTGCAGACCCAGACCCGTCGCCACAGCTTCATTGCCTCGTTGCTGGGCATCAAGCACATCGTTGTCGCCATCAACAAGATGGACCTCAACGGCTTCGACGAAACCGTGTTCGAGTCGATCAAGGCCGATTACCTGAAATTCGCCGAAGGCATCGCGTTCAAGCCGACCACCATGGCCTTCGTGCCAATGTCGGCGCTGAAAGGCGACAACGTGGTGAACAAGTCCGAGCGCTCGCCGTGGTACACCGGCCAGTCGCTGATGGAAATCCTCGAGACCGTCGAGATCGCCAGCGACCGTAACTACACCGACCTGCGTTTCCCG
Source organism: Pseudomonas migulae (assembly GCF_024169315.1). NCBI lineage: Bacteria > Pseudomonadati > Pseudomonadota > Gammaproteobacteria > Pseudomonadales > Pseudomonadaceae > Pseudomonas > Pseudomonas migulae. Next base: position 4,858,429 of record NZ_JALJWR010000001.1, read on the forward strand.
GTGCAGTACGTCAACCGTCCGAACCTGAACTTCCGTGGCTTCGCCGGCACCCTGGCCAGCGGCATCGTGCACAAGGGCGACGAAGTCGTTGTGCTGCCGTCGGGCAAGAGCAGCCGCGTCAAATCCATCGTCACCTTCGAAGGTGAGCTGGAACACGCCGGTCCAGGCCAGGCTGTCACGCTGACCATGGAAGACGAAATCGACATCTCCCGCGGCGACTTGCTGGTGCATGCCGACAACCTGCCGCAAGTGACCGACGCCTTCGACGCCATGCTGGTGTGGATGGCCGAAGAGCCGATGCTGCCGGGCAAGAAATACGACATCAAGCGCGCCACGACTTACGTGCCGGGTTCGATCACCAGCATCGTCAACCGCGTTGACGTGAACACCCTGGAGGAAGGGGCGGCGAGCTCGTTGCAGTTGAACGAGATCGGTCGGGTCAAGATCAGCCTCGACGCGGCCATCGCGCTGGACGGTTACGCCAGCAACCGCACCACCGGTTCGTTCATCGTCATTGATCGTTTGACCAATGGCACCGTCGCTGCCGGCATGATCATCGCTCAGCCGTTGGCGCATGGCAGCAGCACGCACCATGGCAAGCTCGCTCACGTTGCCACCGAAGAACGCGCCCAGCGTTTCGGTCAGCAACCGGCCACCGTGCTGTTCAGCGGCTTGTCGGGCGCGGGCAAAAGCACGCTGGCCTACGCGGTCGAGCGCAAGCTGTTCGACATGGGCCGTGCGGTGTTTGTGCTCGATGGCCAGAACCTGCGTCACGACCTGAACAAAGGTCTGCCACAGGATCGCGCCGGGCGTACCGAGAACTGGCGTCGTGCTGCGCATGTGGCGCGTCAGTTCAACGAAGCCGGTCTGCTGACGCTGGCCGCCTTCGTTGCGCCGAGTGCCGAAGGCCGTGAACAGGCCAGGGACCTGATCGGCAAAGAACGTTTGCTGACGGTCTACGTCCAGGCTTCGCCAACGGTCTGCGCCGAGCGTGATCCGCAAGGCCTGTATGCGGCGGCCGGGGACAACATCCCGGGCGACTCCTTCCCGTACGACGTGCCGCTGGACGCCGACCTCGTGGTCGACACCCAGTCGCTGTCGCTGGAAGAAAGCGTCAAGCAAGTGCTGGATCTGCTGCGTCAGCGTGGCGCGATCTAAGCGTTAGCTGCCAATAAAAAACCCGCCGATGAGTGATCATCGGCGGGTTTTTTGTGTCCTTGGAATCGCCATCGCTGGCAAGCCAGCTCCCACAGGTTTTGTGAACGACGCCTATCACTGTGGGAGCGGGCTTGCCCGCGATGAGGCCGTTACATCCAACAAACTATTTTGCTGGGTATTCGCGATGCATCTGTGTCAACAGCGCATCCTTGTCTTCCCACAACTGATTGATCCACCCCTGAAACTGCAAGCGATACTCCCCATCCTGGTCGTAATTCTTGCCAATGAACTGCGGCGGAATCTTCAGCTCCTGAAAATGCACCACCACGTCAGCGACATTGCCGCACAACAGATCCCAATACCCCGGACGCCCGCCCGGATAGTGGATGGTCACGTTGACGATCGACTCCAGTTGCTCGCCCATCGCATCCAGCACAAACGCAATGCCACCGGCCTTGGGCTTGAGCAAATATTTGAACGGTGATTTCTGCTGGGCATGCTTGCCTTCGGTGAAGCGCGTGCCTTCAACGAAATTGAAAATCCCCACCGGATTATTGCGAAACTTCGCGCAGGTCTTGCGCGTGGTTTCCAGGTCCTTGCCTTTCTTTTCCGGGTGCTTTTCCAGGTAGGCCTTGGAGTAGCGCTTCATGAACGGAAAGCCCAACGTCCACCACGCCAGACCAATCACCGGCACCCAGATCAGCTCTTGCTTGAGGAAAAATTTCAGCGGCTGGATGCGACGGTTGAGCACGTACTGCAACACCATGATGTCGACCCAGCTCTGATGGTTGCTGGTGATCAGGTACGAGTGCTGATAGTCCAGGCCTTCCAGGCCGCTGAGGTGCCAGCGGGTGCGGCGGACCAGGTTCATCCACGCCTTGTTGTTGCTGATCCAGGCTTCATGGGTATGGCTCATCAACCAGCGCGTGAAGCGCTGGGTGAGGGCGAACGGCAACACCTTGAAAATCGCTACGCAGAACAGAAACGAGCAAAGCAGGATCGTGTTCAGTGCCAGCAACAACGATGCAATCACGCCGCGTACGGCGGCAGGCAGGAAATCCAGCATTTAAAGATCCAGAGGTCGGTTGGCAGCTTGAATCGCGGTCAACGCGATGGTGTACACGATGTCATCGACTTGCGCACCGCGCGGCAGGTCGTTCACCGGTTTGCGCAGGCCTTGCAGCATCGGCCCGAGGCTGACGCAGTCGGCGCTGCGCTGTACGGCTTTGTGCGTGGTGTTGCCGGTGTTCAGGTCGGGGAACACGAACACCGTGGCACGACCGGCCACCTGACTGTTCGGCGCCAGTTGCCGGGCCACGGTTTCATTGGCGGCGGCATCGTACTGCAACGGGCCGTCGATCAGCAGCGAGTGCTGTTGTTCGTGGGCGAGCAGCGTTGCTTCGCGCACCTTCTCGACTTCCTCGCCGCTGGCCGATTCACCGCTGGAGTAGCTGATCATCGCCACGCGCGGGGTAATGCCGAAGGCGGCGGCCGAGTCGGCGCTTTGCAGGGCGATCTCGGCCAGTTCGCTGGCGCTCGGGTGCGGGTTCATCACGCAGTCGCCGTAGACCAGCACCTCTTCGGGAAACAGCATGAAGAACACTGACGACACCAGCGTGCAGCCCGGCGCAGTCTTGATCAGCTGCAGGGCGGGGCGGATGGTGTTGGCGGTGGAGTGAATGACCCCGGACACGAGGCCATCGACTTCATCCAGCGCCAGCATCATGGTGCCGATCACCACGGTGTCTTCCAGTTGTTGCTCGGCCATGGGTGCGTTGAGGCTTTTGCTTTTGCGCAGGGCAACCATTGGCTCGACGTAGCGTTCGCGAATCAGGTCCGGATCGAGAATCTCCAGACCTGGCGGCAGCTCGATATCGTGCGCGCGAGCGACAGCCTCGACATCTTCCGGCTTCGCCAACAATACGCAACGGGCGATGCCGCGTGCCTGACAGATCGCCGCCGCTTGCACGGTCAGCGGTTCGCTGCCTTCGGGCAACACGATGCGCTTGTTGGCGGCTTGAGCGCGCTGGATCAGTTGATAACGGAACACCGCCGGCGACAGGCGCATTTCCCGTGGCGTGCCGCAACGCTGGTGCAGCCAGTTGGCATCGAGGTGGCTGGCGACGAAGTCGGTGATGATCTCCGCACGCTCGCGGTCGTCGATCGGGATTTCCTTGTTCAGGCCGTTCAACTGGTTGGCGGTGTCGTAGGACCCGGTGCTCACCGACAACACCGGCAGGCCAGCCTGCAAGGCACCACGGCAGAGGTCCATGATGCGCGGGTCGGGCAGGGTGTCGCTGGTCAGCAACAGGCCGGCCAGCGGCACGCCGTTCATGGCGGCGAGGCTGACGGCGAGGATGATGTCGTCGCGATCGCCAGGCGTCACCACGAGTACGCCGGGCTTGAGCAGTTCCACGGTGTTGCGCATGGTGCGGGCGCAGATGATGATTTTGGTCATGCGCCGGGTTTCGTAATCGCCGGCATTGAGAATCTGCGCGCCCATCAGGTCAGCGACGTCGCGGGTACGTGGCGCGTTCAGTTCCGGCTGGAACGGGATGCAGCCGAGCAGGCGGAAATCACCGCTGCGCAACAACGGCGAATGCTCCTTCAGGCGGGAGGCGAAGGCGTCCATGCTTTCATCGGTCTTGACCTTGTTCAGGATCACGCCGAGGACTTTCGGGTCTTTCGGGCCGCCGAACAATTGCGCCTGCAACTCCACGCGGCCGGAGAGTTCGGTCAGTACTTCATTTTCCGGCGCCGAGACGAGGATCACGTCGGCGTCGAGGCTCTTGGCCAAATGCAGGTTGACCCGCGCGGCGTAACTGGCGCTGCGGGTCGGGACCATGCCTTCGACGATCAGCACGTCCTTGCCGATGGCCGCTTGCTGATAGAGCGTGATGATTTCTTCGAGCAGCTCATCGAGCTGGCCGTCGCCGAGCATGCGCTCGACGTGAGCCAGGCCCAGCGGCTGAGGCGGTTTCAAACCGTGGGTGCGCGCCACCAGTTCGGTGGAACGTTCAGGCCCGGTATCACCCGGATGGGGTTGGGCGATCGGTTTGAAAAAGCCGACTTTGAGGCCGGCGCGCTCAAGCGTACGCACCAGCCCGAGGCTGATGGAGGTCAGACCCACACCAAAATCGGTGGGCGCGATAAAAAAAGTTTGCATGCGAATTCTCTAGAGGTGCATGGCAGTGGTGATCATCTATACCTGACGATCTACCGAAATTCAGTCGCCAAGGTTATCGCTAACCGAGCCTTGTGCGCACCAACCACATTCAAAGGGCTGGCCTATTTTTTCAATACGTTGCGCGGGGTCCAGGACCCAGGCGCGCGATTGCCAGGGTGGCTGGTGACGCAGGTGCTGGGTATGACCACAGGACAGCTCGACTACCCAATGCCCGTCCTCGTCCTGATGAAAACCGGTGACCGCCGAGCCTTTCGCCGCGATCCGTCTGTCCGGGTTGTGTTCGCTTTCGGACGATTGCTTCGCTAAACTTGGCCTTTCTAAATTCTTATGCAAAAGGTCTCGCCCCATGCTGATCGCCGCCAATAAGGCTGTCTCCATCGACTATACCCTGACCAACGACGCTGGTGAGGTCATCGACAGCTCCGCCGGCGGCGCGCCGCTGGTCTACCTGCAAGGTGCAGGCAACATCATCCCGGGCCTGGAAAAGGCGCTGGAAGGCAAAGCAGTCGGCGACGAGCTGACCGTAGCCGTTGAACCTGAAGATGCTTACGGCGAATACGCTGCCGAACTGGTCAGCACCCTGAGCCGCAGCATGTTCGAAGGCGTCGACGAACTGGAAGTGGGCATGCAGTTCCACGCTTCCGCTCCGGACGGCCAGATGCAGATCGTCACCATTCGCGATCTGGATGGCGACGATGTCACCGTCGACGGCAACCACCCGTTGGCCGGTCAGCGCCTGAATTTCCAGGTCAAGATCGTCGACATCCGTGACGCCAGCCAGGAAGAAATCGCTCATGGTCACGTCCATGGCGAAGGTGGCCATCACCACTGATTTTCTGCGCTAAGCTCAGAGAACTGGAGAGGCGCCCGAGGGCGCCTTTTTAGTCCGCGGCTGTCCCTGGCGATATCGCCAAGTGGCTGTTTCGAGTAGAACACGGGAATCTGGAGTTCGTCATGAGTGCTTTTCACGACCTTAAATTGACAGCCCTGGATGGACAGGAGCTACCGCTGGCACCCTTTAAAGGGAACGTCGTGCTGGTAGTCAACGTCGCCTCCAAATGTGGCTTGACCCCACAGTACGCGGCACTGGAAAACCTTTACCAGCAATACAAAGGTAAGGGCTTCAGCGTGTTGGGCCTGCCGTGTAACCAGTTTGCCGGGCAGGAACCGGGCACTGAACAAGAGATCCAGGATTTCTGCAGCCTTAACTATGGCGTGACCTTTCCGTTGTCCAGCAAGCTGGAAGTCAACGGTCATGATCGTCATCAGTTGTACCGTTTGCTGGCGGGCGAGGGGGCTGAATTTCCGGGTGACATTACCTGGAACTTCGAAAAATTCCTCCTGGGCAAGGACGGTCGCGTACTGGCGCGGTTCTCGCCACGTACGGCGCCGGATGATCCTTCAGTCATCCAGGCGATTGAAAAAGCCCTGAGCTGAACCCCCTTCTGTAGGAGCGAGGCTTGCCCGCGAAGACGGCCGATCGGTCGAGACCATCGCTGACCGACGCCTTCGCGAGCAAATCGGGCCGCCGCACCGTTCGCTCCTACAATGCCTCCTGCCTTTTGACCCTTAATCACCCAGATCAATAGTGCTGTGCATCGCTCGACACTCCGCATATTATCGCCGTCATAAAATTTATGTCCCGTCGATATCGTATTCGTGGAGCGTCCCCATGCCCGTCAAAGCCCTGTTCAAACCGTTCCACCTCGGCACCCTTGAACTGCCGACCCGCGTTGTCATGGCGCCGATGACCCGTTCCTTCTCGCCGGGCGGTGTACCCAATTCCAAAGTGATCGAGTACTACCGTCGCCGCGCCGCTGCCGGCGTTGGCCTGATCATCACCGAGGGCACCACCGTCGGCCACAAGGCCTCCAACGGCTACCCGAACGTGCCGCACTTCTACGGTGAGGCCGCGCTGGCCGGCTGGAAGAAAGTCGTCGACGCCGTGCACGCCGCAGGCGGCAAGATCGTTCCGCAGCTGTGGCATGTCGGTAGCGTGCGTCGCATCGGCACCGAGCCGGACGCCAGCGTGCCGGGTTACGGTCCGTCGGAAAAATTGAAGGATGGCCAGGTCGTGGTTCACGGCATGACCAAACAGGATATCCAGGACGTGATCGCCGCGTTCGCCCAAGCTGCCAAAGACGCACAAAGCATCGGCATGGACGGTGTGGAAATCCACGGCGCCCACGGCTATCTGGTCGACCAGTTCTTCTGGGAAGGCAGCAACCAGCGCACCGATGAATACGGCGGCAGCCTGGCCAACCGTTCGCGTTTTGCCATCGAGCTGATTCAGGCGGTGCGTGCAGCGGTCGGTGAAGGTTTCCCGATCATCTTCCGTTTTTCCCAGTGGAAGCAGCAGGATTACACCGCGCGTCTGGTGCAAACCCCGGAAGCGTTGGGCGAGTTCCTCAAGCCGTTGTCCGACGCCGGCGTGGATATTTTCCACTGCTCGACGCGGCGTTTCTGGGAGCCGGAGTTCGACGGTTCCGAACTGAACCTGGCCGGCTGGACGCGCAAATTGACCGGCAAGCCAACCATTACCGTGGGCAGCGTAGGTCTGGACGGCGAGTTCCTGCAGTTCATGGTCAACACCGACAAGATCGCGCAACCGGCCAGCCTGGAAAAACTGCTGGAGCGTTTGAACAACGATGAATTCGATCTGGTGGCGGTGGGGCGTGCGCTGCTGGTAGACCCGGACTGGGCGCAGAAAGTGCGTGACGGTCGGGAGGAAGACATCCTGCCGTTCAGCCGTGAGGCGTTGATGACGCTGGTTTAAGCGGCGACTGCACTGGCCCCATCGCGGGCAAGCCCGCTCCCACAGTGTTCCGGGGTGCTCACAAATTATGTGATCACCACAAAAATCCTGTGGGAGCGGGCTTGCCCGCGAAGATTGACTCAACATCACCAAAGATCTCAAGGGACGGTCGGTGCATTCGGCACCACTTGCTCCCCAACACAAGCCCCGCGCAACTGCCCCTCGAACTGCTCGATAATCGCTGCCCAACCCTGCCGACTCGCATGCTGACGCGCATTAAGTCTGATGCAGCGCAAGGTTTCGCGCTCCTCCAGCAACCACGCCGCGGCATCGCTGAACGCCTCTTCATCCCCCGGCATCGCCAGCACGCCGTTGTAGCCATGGCGAATATGCTGCGCCGCTGCAGCCTGATCGTAAGCCACCACCCCCAGTCCCGAGGCCAATGCCTCAAGCACCACATTGCCGAAGGTTTCGGTCATGCTCGGAAACAAAAACACATCCCCGGACGCATAGTGGCTGGCCAAGGCTTCGCCGCGTTGTGAACCGCAGAAAATCGCTTCGGGCAGTTGCTGCTCCAGCGACGCCCGTTGCGGACCGTCGCCGACGATGATCAGTTTTATTTTTCGCTGTGGATAAGTCGTTGTCAGCCTGTCGAAACACCGCTTGAGCAAGCCAAGATTTTTCTCCGGCGCCAGACGTCCTACGTGAATCAGCGCAATGTCCTTCTCGCCCAGGCCCCATTGTTCGCGCAGGGATGGCAGGCGTTTGATCGGATGAAACAACTGACTGTCGACCCCGCGAGACAGCAACGCCAAGCGTTCGAAATGCCGGCGCTCCAGTTCCAGTCTCTGGCTGATACTCGGCACCAGGGTCAGGGTCGAGCGATTGTGAAACCAGCGCAGGTAGTGGGTCAGCAGGCGCGAGAGCAAGCCGAGCCCATACTGGTTGGAGTACTGCTGGAAATTGGTGTGAAAGCCGCTGACCACCGAGATCCCCAGACGCCGTGCCGCACGCAACGCGGACAATCCCAGCGGTCCTTCCGTGGCGATGTACAGCACGTCCGGGCGCTGGCGTTTCCAGCGTCGCAGCAGCTTGTGCATCGACGACTGACCCCATTGCAAACCCGGATACCCCGGCAGCGGCCAGCCCCTGCACAGCAGCAACTCATCGTCGCTGCCCATCTGCTGATCGCAACCCTGCCGTGGCCGCACCAGCTCCACCTGATGCCCGCGCGCGCGCAAACCGTCGCACAAGCGGCCAAGGGTATTGGCCACGCCGTTGATTTCGGGAGGGAAGGTTTCGGTGATCAGGGTGATATGCAGAGCTGTCGTCATGACCTCAGTGTCGGCTGAGGCCATGTCGCCAGTGTGACGTCGAGATGATGGATTTGTGACGATGCAAGCGTGTGTTCATCAAGCCTGGCCTGCATCGCGCCAATGCCGAAGATCTATGACCAGGGCATAGGCGGTGAGTGAGCGACGGACCGCGCGATCGGCGACAGCGATTGATAGTCGGAAGCGGCGTTCGGCGAATCCCAGGTTCGCTGCCCGAATGGCAACAGCCATTCTTTCAGATGGTCCCAGACATCTTCAGGCGTAGCCTTGTGCGGATGGTCTCCCCAGACTTGAATCCCTGCGCCCGCCATGCAGGGATGGTCTTTGGGGATCACGGTTATCGCACCCCCTGCCTTGTCCATGAAGTGGTTGGCTCGATAGACATTGTAGAGGCCGTAAGGGGAGTGCAGGGGGTGATGGAGATTGCTCCAGCCTATGAGCGAGACGAAATAGTAGTCACCGTGGGAGTTTTTCACGGTATAGCCTTCATCGACCAACTCGTCCACGGTCATCTCGTTGCGAACGCTCCCCCATATACTCCAGCATTCGATTTCTACTTTTTTATCCAGATCAATCAATGCATTCCGGTTAACAGCCCCGTCGTTCCAGACTCGTGCGACCTTGCCTTTGCTCTGGACGAAGGCAGCCAGGTCGTTGACGTAGTGCCTTACGGCATCCTCGGAAGTGGCGTTTGCAATACCGGACTCAACTTGAGCGTACTGAGCCAGCTGCGGCGTATTCGACTGATTGATCGGGTTGAGGAAGTACTCGTCGGCACCAAAATGGATATGGCTGCTGTCCGGGAACATAGCGATAAGGTCGCTGAAGAGTGCCTTGAGAAAATCGCGGGCGGCCGGGATGCTGAAGTCGAGCGCTTTCGATACGACCGTATTATTCGAGAGCTTTAGTTGAAACTGAGGCCGGTTACGCAGAATCCAGTTCATATGCCCCGGTGTCTCGATTTCCGGAATGACCTTGATGCGGTAGGACGCGGCGGTATCGAGTATGTCTTTGAGCTCTGCGGCGCTCCAGGCGTCAGGGCTGGCGGTATCCGGAGCGGAGGGGAAAAAGATCCGCACACCCTCATTGTCGGTGAGGTGCAAATGCAGGGTGTTGAGCTGGTTCCAGGCCATTTCACGCAGCAGGTACTTCATCCACGCTGGGCTGTAATATTTACGCCCCACATCAATCAACACGGAGCGTTCGGCATAGGCGGGTGCATCGATGACGACGCCGGATTCAAGCGTGGTGAACGCCCGTGCGCCTTTATGCAATGTCGTCAGGGCGCGAGCCATAGCGTCGAGGTTCTGCGCAGTGACTTCGACAGTGTTCGAGATATCGATCCGGTAGGTTTCGTGTTGTCCATGGACAGGGATCGAAACACCGGTGGTATTCGGCGTAGCCAGTTCCAGCCTCACATCACCCGGTTGGAGTGGTCCTGGTATCGACACAATGGCCGGCGGTTTGGCAAGTGTTGCGGCGCCTGTGAGCCCGTCTGCCAACCGTGTTGCCAGTGGCCGAAGGCTTGCGTCGCTGATGAAAATGCGCGTACCGGCACTGATGACGTAGACATTTTTTCCGTCAGCGTCGGCGTGCAGTACTGCCGGACTCTGGCTTTTCCATGGGAAACCAGAGGTCGCATTGCTGGGATTCTGTAAGGCCGGTGCGGGGTTTTGGACGGGCGTTGGCATGGTGCCGATCTCCTTGAATGAAGCACATGACTCATCCCTGACAGCTTGACGGTTAACCTTGTGGATGAGCTTCGCGATCCATTGGATACCCGATGGCAACGCCTGCCTACTGTAAGAAATAACAGGTTTTGGAAATTAATCGCCGAATGGGGTGCACCTCGAAATCCGGGGCATACGGCGATTCAGGAATCAGCGTGCCGTTCGTCGAGACTGTTAGTTTTAACAGGTTGTTTGCACGCTGTCGCAGCGCTACAAGGATTTCGCTTGCCGGCAATTTCGCCGCGAACTGGAGCGCTAATATCATGACCGACCAGACAGAAAATCCCTATGATTCACAACTTCGGCCAGAAGTGGCAAAAGGAACTGAATCCGCCGCGCTGAATCCGCCAATAATTAATTACCCCCAACAAAACAGTAAACATGCCTCGGGATACACGATGTTAGCGGGAAAAAATATCCGAGGTGCTACGGTTCACATTTTGGATTCGAATAACAACATCTGGCGCGAGGCTAGCGTTAACGGCGAAACGTGGCAACTCCTCCATAATTGGGGCGTAGGTAAGTGGCCCTTCAAAGCTGGACAGAGTGTGAATGGAGTGACCTCCTATCCAAGCCCAGAGCGGAGTTTCATTGTGTCCATAGAAAGCGATGCGCCCGTGATTGCGGCACCCATGAACGACAGCAGACACCAGGCAGGCAACGTGGCAATTGTCGTGGCCTGTGACCCTGCAGCGAGCGCTGTTCGCATACTGAGTTATGACGATAGTCAACTAGGCGTCGCCAAGAAATTAATGCATGGTATTTGGGGTTACGAGCGTACGTGGGATCGCGGTGCCAAGCACGTCAAAGCGGTGGCAACTGTGAACGGCAAGGAATCTTCTCCTAGCAGCATGATTCAGTTTTTCGTTGAATAGTCGAATCGGAGAGGGCAATTCGCGAAGCTGTTTTGGAGACAGTCAAATTCGAAGGTGACAGAGTACGGCCCCACCTGAGGTATCTGCGGCAAGGATCAAGCGTCCTTACCGCAGGTTTTTTTGCCAAACGTCTCTGGGAGAATCAGCTTCGCTGATAACGGGCCTTCAACGGGTTCTGCCAGTTTGCTGCCTGCATGACGTCTGTCATCGAGCAGGAATCACCCGCGCCTCGGCACCCCGCTCACGCACCCAAAACAACGTCGCCCCCGCCACCGCCGCCGGCATCATCAGAATATTGACCACCGGAATCAGCAGCACCAGGTAAACACTCCCGCCAAAGCTCATGCTCTGCCAGCGCTTCTCCCGCAGCCAGGCGAGCATCTCGTTCCAGCCCAGTTTGTGGTTGTCTGCCGGGTAGTCGATGTACTGGATCGCCATCATCCACACGCCGAACAGCAGCCACAACGGCGCGGCGATGATATTGACCACGGGGATGAACGAGAGGATGAACAGCCCGATCGCCCGTGGCAGGAAGTAGCCGAGTTTGCGCATTTCCCGAGCGAGGGTGCGCGGGATCATGGCGATCAGTTCGCCCCAGCTGAAGGCCGGGAAGTCGTCGGTGCCGCGCACCACCACTTCGACTTTCTCCGCGAGGAAGCCGTTGAACGGCGCGGCGATGATGTTGGCCAGCATCGTGAAGGTGAAGAACACCATCAACACCACCAGCACCACGAAAATCGGCCAGAGCACGTAATTGAGAAAACTCAGCCAGTCAGGCAGGGACGGCATCAGCGTATCGACCCACAGGCTGAATTGATGGCCGGCCAGATAGATCAATCCGACGAACAGCACCAGGTTGATTGCCAGCGGCAACAACACGAACAAACGCAGGCTGGGGCTCAGCACCAGCTTGAGGCCTTCGCGCAGGTATTGCGGGCCGGACAGAACAGGGGCGGGCATATCGTGCTCCGAGCAGAGAGGAAACGCGCCGACCTTACCGGCTTTGCCTGACGGGCGAAAGCGCGGTCGCAGTATCGACATCAACTGTAACAAAGGCGCCTATATATAGGCGGCAATCGGATAGAGACCGCCTATGAGCTGGATTGTTAAACCGTATTTCCTTAATCTTCGCCCCCTCGATACGCTGCACCCAATCTTTTTACAGGACTGTCGAGTTCAAGCCTTCCCCAAGTGCTTTCAACAGTCCTTTTTTATTCCCGCCGGCAAACCGGCGTTCCGCGCCAGGTGTTCCGGGCCGGTCAACAGGAGCAGGTCATGTCTGAAGTCCGTCATTCGCGAGTGATTATTCTCGGTTCCGGCCCTGCCGGTTACAGCGCCGCGGTCTATGCCGCCCGTGCCAACCTCAAGCCACTTTTGATCACCGGCATGCAGGCCGGCGGTCAACTGACCACCACCACCGAAGTCGACAACTGGCCGGGCGACGTCCACGGCCTGACCGGCCCGGCGTTGATGGAACGCATGAAAGAGCACGCCGAGCGCTTTGAAACCGAGATCGTTTTCGATCACATCAATGCCGTGGACTTCGCTGCCAAGCCGTACACCCTGACCGGCGACAGCGCGACGTACACCTGCGACGCCCTGATCATCGCCACCGGCGCCAGCGCTCGTTACCTGGGCCTGCCATCGGAAGAAGCGTTCATGGGCAAAGGCGTTTCGGCCTGCGCGACCTGCGACGGTTTCTTCTACCGCAACAAGCCTGTGGCCGTGGTCGGTGGCGGTAACACCGCTGTCGAAGAGGCGCTGTACCTGGCCAACATCGCCAGCACCGTGACCCTGATCCATCGCCGCGAAACCTTCCGCGCCGAGAAGATTCTGATCGACAAGCTCAATGCCCGGGTTGCCGAAGGCAAGATCATCCTGAAGCTGAACTCGAACCTGGACGAAGTCCTGGGCGACAACATGGGCGTGACCGGTGCTCGCCTGAAGAACAACGACGGCAGCTTCGACGAGCTGAAAGTCGACGGCGTGTTCATCGCCATCGGCCACACCCCGAACACTTCGCTGTTCGAAGGCCAGCTGACGTTGAAAGACGGCTACCTGGTGGTGCACGGCGGCCGTGAAGGCAACGCCACTGCAACCAACCTCGAAGGTATCTTCGCGGCCGGTGACGTGGCTGACCACGTTTACCGTCAGGCGATCACCTCAGCCGGCGCCGGCTGCATGGCGGCACTGGACGCCGAGCGTTACCTGGACGACCTGCAGAACGTCAAGTTCTGAGAGCGTTGAAATGAAAAAACCGGCTTCGGCCGGTTTTTTTGTGCGTGCGATTCAGTGGCCGACCCAGAAACCTGTGGGAGGGTGGTTTGCCCGCGATAGCAATTTATCATTCAACATTGACGTCGACTGATACACCGCTATCGCAGGCAAGCCAGCTCCCACAGGTTTTGGCGTTAGCCAGCCGATCGCGATCAACCGCGAAAGCGCTCCTGTACGAAGTCCATGACCTTCAACGACTGATAGATCGCATTGGCCGCCACCCGCCCGAGCGGCCCACCGTTCCAGTCCAGCAGATACGGTTTGAACGACTGATACCGCACACTTTCCCCGCACACCGCCTCGGCGATCACCCGTCCGCCGATTGAACCGGTGTTCAAGCCGTGGCCGCCAAACGATGTGCAAGCCCAGACGCCCGGCTCCAGCAGCCCGAGGTTGGGCATTTTGTTGGTCGAGTAACCCATCAAACCGGACCAGGCCAATTCGATGTTCACCGGTCCCAGTTGCGGATAGACCGACACCATGTCGGCCTTGAGCATGGCCGCCAGGGCCTTTTCATTCTGTTCGTTGCGGGTGGTGATGCGTCCGCCCCAGAGCAGGCGGTCGCCTTCGACGATGCGGTAGTAATCCGAAGCGCGGCGGTCGTCGGAAAACGCGGCGCCGGAGTCGAGGACGGTCTTGATCGAGTCCCCCAGGTGTTCGGTCAGCACCACGTAGGTGGCGATGGGCAGGTAGGCGCGGCTGAGTTTTTGCAGCTCCGGGCCGCCGTAGCCGCCGGCGCAAAACACCAGGTCCTGACAGCGCACGCTGCCGTGCGCGGTCTTGATTATTTTGTCGGCGCCATCGTGCCGCCAGGCGAGCATTTTTGACTGCTCGAAAATCCGGCCTCCCGCGGTTTCAATGGCCAGGGCCAGGCCCAGGCAATAATTGAGCGGGTGGAAGTGCATGGCGTTGGGATCTTCGACACCCTGGAAATAGCGCAGGGTATGCGCCCGCTCGCGAACCTGGGCGGTGTCGAGGAAATTGAGTTCGTAGCCGAAGTCGCGGCGCATGGTTTCGATGTGGTTTTTCACGCCAGCGCTGTCGTCGTAACGCTTGACCCGAATCGTGCCGGCGGACGGTGCACAACCTGCCAGCGCCAGTTCGGCGATGTTGCGGCGCACGATCTCCACGCCCTCGACCGACATGTGAAACAGCGCACGAGCCTGTTCCAGTCCCACTTTTTTGCGAATCGCGCCGGACCCTTCGGCCCAGCCCGGCGACACCACGCCGCCATTGCGGCCCGATGCACCCCAGGCCACCTGATGGGCTTCGAGGAGGATCACGCGTTTACCGCGTCGGGTCAGTTCCAGAGCGGCGGTCAGCCCGGCGATGCCTGCACCGATGATGCAGACGTCGCAGGTTTCGTCGCTGTTCAATTCGGACTTGGCCGCGCGGGGCGGCGAGGTTTGGGAATACCAGGTGTTGGGAAAGGACATGGTCGATCCTTGAGAAAATACCGAGCGATTGAACAAACAACTGATCATTGTGGGGGCGGGCTTGCTCGCGAACGCGGTGTGTCAGTCACACCAATGGTGGATGACCCACCGCATTCGCGAGCAAGCCCGCTCCCACAGGGTTTTGCGTTATTTGATGGTCGAGTAATCGACGCCGTACCACTTGTCCGACAGCTTGGTCAGCGTGCCGTCCTTGTGCATCGCAGCGATGATTTCACCGAGCTTCGCCTTGAGTTCCGGGTCACCCTTGTCGGTGGCAACGGCCAGCGGTTCGTAGAACGCGATGTTGTTGTCGACGGCCCGCAACGGATAACCCTTTTTGACGGCGGCATCCAGTGTGCTGCGTTGCGTGAGGATGGCGTCCAGACGGGCACCGTCGCCCAGACGCAGGTCGTCCAGCGGCCCGACGGAGCCGGCGTAGGTCTTCATTTTTTCGGTTTTCACGTCGTAGACGACGGGCGGTACGTCCGTGGTTTCAATGGCCAGCGCCTGGCTGAAATAGTCTTCGGACGTGGTGCCCCCTTCGACGCCGATGGTTTTGCCATTCAGCGCCTTGTGGTCGGTGACCTTGGATTTGTCATGCACCGCGAACACGTAGGGCACGTAGTAATAGGTCCCGGGGAAATCGAGGATCCGCGCGCGGCTCTTGGTCGCGGTCATCGAGCCCACGGACACGTCCCAGCGGCCGTTCCACTTGCCGGCGGTGATCACATCCCAGTCGGGCGTGATGAACTTGGCCTCGACGCCGAGACGCTTGGCGATCTCCTTGGACACGTCGATATCGAAGCCGTCGATTTCATTCTTGTCGTTGATGAACCCCTGGGGCGGCCAGGTCGCCGAGGTGGCGACGGTCAACGTCTTGCTGCTCTGGATCTTGTCCAGCACGGCACCGGCGTTGGCGGCACCGACGAACAACAGCGACAGTGCGGCGGCGAGGGTGGTTACGCTTTTACTTCTGACCATGTCCATCTCCATGTTTCGTTATTGTTTTATGGGGGCAAAGCGGTCTTCAGTGACCGATGATCTGCGACAGGAATTTCTGCGCACGTTCGGTCTGTGGGTTGTTGAAAAACTCGGCGGGGGTGGCTTGTTCGATGACCTGGCCCTGGTCCATGAACAGCACGCGGTCAGCGACCTTGCTGGCAAAACCCATCTCATGGGTCACGCAAATCATGGTCATGCCGTCGGTGGCCAGTTCGCCCATGACGTCCAGCACTTCGTGGACCATTTCCGGGTCCAGCGCAGAGGTCGGTTCGTCGAACAGCATCACTTTGGGGTTCATGCACAGCGCCCGGGCAATCGCCACGCGCTGCTGCTGGCCGCCGGACAATTGTGACGGATACTTATGCGCGTGTTCGGCAATGCGCACCCGCTCCAGGTAAACCTGCGCGCGTTTTTTCGCCTCGGTGGCCGACACGCCTTGCACCAGTTGCGGGGCCAGGGTCAGGTTGTCCATGACGCTCAAGTGCGGGAACAGGTTGAAGCTCTGAAACACCATGCCGATTTCACTGCGCACGGCGCTGACACTTTCCGCTTCACTGGTGAGGGTGAGGCCGTTGACCTGAATGTGGCCTTTCTGGAAGTTTTCCAGGTGGTTGATGCAGCGAATCATCGTCGACTTGCCCGAGCCCGACGGTCCGCACACGACCAGGATTTCACCGGTGGCAACGTTCAGGTCGACATCGCGCAAGGCGTGAAAATTGCCGTACCACTTGTTCAGGCCGGTGATCGAAATCATCGAAGGGCTGGCCGGCGCAGCAGAGGCCAGGTCGAGTCGCTCTGCAGTATTGGTTCGAGTCATCACGCATCAA
The DNA here is from genome assembly GCF_024169315.1 of Pseudomonas migulae. Taxonomy (NCBI): domain Bacteria; kingdom Pseudomonadati; phylum Pseudomonadota; class Gammaproteobacteria; order Pseudomonadales; family Pseudomonadaceae; genus Pseudomonas; species Pseudomonas migulae. Next base: position 4,875,010 of record NZ_JALJWR010000001.1, read on the forward strand.
CCCCTTGCCACGGATCGGTTGACCCGTTTTTCGATTCGCGCCTGTACCCGTTCCAGGATGAACGACAGGGCCCAGTAAATCATTGCGGCGGTGATCAGCATTTCCAGGTGGCGGAAGTCCGCGCGACCCTGGGTCTTGGCCAGGTACATCAGTTCCCAGACACCGATCACCGACACCAGCGAACTGTCCTTGAGCATGGCAATGAACTGGTTGCCGGTGGGCGGAATGATCACCCGCAAGGCCTGGGGCATGATTACCCGGCTCAGGGTCTTGAACGGGCTGATGTTCAGGGCGCGTGAGGCTTCCCACTGGCCGACCGGAATGCTCTGGATACCGGCCCGGAAGATCTCGGTCATGTAGGCGCCGTAGCACAGCGACAGCGCGAGAATGCCGGCGGGCACCGCATCGACCACGTAACCCAGTTGCGGCAGCCCGAGGTAAATCAGGTAGATCTGGATCAGCAGCGGCACACCGCGAAAGAACGAGGTGTAGAACGAGGCCAGGGCATTGGCCAGCCCGTTGTTCGACAGCTTGGCCACCGCACCGATCAGTGCCAGCACGAAGGCAATCACGATGGCCACGGCGGAGATGTACAAGGTGGTTGCAGCGCCCTGGATAATCAGGAAGCCGACCTTGTCGAGGATGAAACTGTAGGAGAGGTCGAAGGTGTCGAAGAACGCCAGGAACAGAATCAGCAGCTCGATCCACACCACGGTAGTCTGCACCTTGAACTTCAAGCGCCCGAGGACGTGGAAGTTCAGCGTGCCCAGTACCGCAATGCCCAGGCCGATGGCGATGTTGCGCGCGGTCAGGCTGTCCGGGGCATCGCCCAGCAAAGGTTGCAGGAAATGGCTGAGGGCGCTGTTGCCCAGGTTCATCAGGTAGGCGCCGAGAAACAGCACCACGGCTACGCCGAGCAGGAATTGAGGATCGTTGGACTTTTTCTTATAAATTATATTGTCGTGATACATGCATGCCTCGGCTTGTAGGTAGTGATGATCTCGCTAGATGAAAGGGGGCTTTGGCCAGTATTGCGACGCAAAATCGGGGACCACAAGCGACCATAATTCGCTATGTCAGTCCCGGATCGCAGTTTGCTGTCAGGAAAGTTTCGCCAGGCACGCCTCGAGGATGTCCAGCCCTTCCTCCAGCACGGCAGCCTCGGTGGTCAATGGCGCCAGCAGCCGGATGATGTGGCGCGACTTGCCGCTGGGCATCAGCAGCAAGCCGGCATCCCGCGCCAGGGCCAGCAGTTGCGTCAGCTGCGCCGGAGCCGGTGTGCCATCGGCGTGGGCCAGTTCAATGCCACGCATCGCGCCGACACCAGTCATGCGTCCGAGAAAGGGTGAAATCTTGTTCGCCTGCCAGGATTGGTAGCGGCTGACGATGGCTTCTTCCTGCTGCGTGCCCCAGGCCTGCAGGTTGGCGTCAGTCATTTCGTCGAGCGTCGCCAACGCGGCAGCGCAGGCAATCGGATTGCCCGAGTACGTGCCGCCCAATCCGCCTTTGGGCAAGGTGTCGAGCAGCGACTTGCGCCCCACCACCGCACCCAGCGGCACACCGCCGGCGATGCTTTTGCCGAGCAGGATCAGGTCCGGCTCGATGCCCAATCGCGAAAACGCAAAGCGCTGACCGGTGCGGCCGAACCCGGACTGGATTTCATCGGCGATCAGCAGAATGTTTTTTTCATCGCACAAGCGTCGCAGCGCCTGAGCAAACTCGACGTCCATGGCCAGGAAGCCGGCTTCGCCCTGCACCGGTTCGACGATAAAACACGCCACGTCTTCGACATCGATTTCGACACTGAACAGCCGGTCCATCGCCTTCAGCGCTTCGGCGCAGGTCACACCGTTGTCTTCGCTGGGGAAGGGCAGGTGGTACACCGGGCCAGGCAGCACGCCGACTTTCTGTTTGTAGGGCGCGACTTTGCCGTTCAGGTTGAGCGTGGCGAGTGTGCGTCCGTGAAAGGCGCCGTCGAAGGCAATGACGGCCGTACGACCGGTCGCGCCCCGGACGATCTTCAACGCGTTTTCCGCCGCTTCCGCGCCGCTGTTGGTGAGCATGCCGCTGACCGGGTAATCCACCGGAATAAACGCAGCCAGGCGATCCATGAAATCGAGGTAGGGCATGTGCGGCGCCGCGTTGAACGCGTAGTGCGTCAGCCGGGTGGCTTGTTCGCGAATGGCTTCTACGATGCTTGGGTGGCAATGGCCGAGGTTCAACACACCGATGCCGCCGACAAAATCGATATAGCGTTTGCCGTCAGTGTCCCAGACCTCGGCGTTTTTGCCGTGGCTGAGGGTGACGGGATGAACGATGTTGATCGACCGGCTGATGGATTCGCTGCTCATGGATGACCGACTCTGAAGAAGGGAGGCTTCTTTTTATCTAAGCCGCGAGCAGCGGTGCCCGGCAAACGAAATAAAGTGGGCGGGTCAATCTTAAAAGTCGGGATGTGGTTTGAGCGGCGTGCAAAATCAACCAGACAACACAAAACCTGTAGGAGCATGACTTGCCCGCGAAGGCGTCCTTGAAGCCCATGAAAAGTTCAAGGACGCCTTCGCGGGCAAGCCATGCTCCTACAAAAAGCTTTAGCGGCGGGTCAGTGGCTGCCGGGTGAATTTCACACCGGCCAATCCATGGGCAATCAACGCACGAATATTCCCGTGATCGCTGCCTTCAGGCGTCGCCACGACCGAGCGGTAGTGCTCGCCAAACGCCAACAGCGCTTCTTCATCGCTCAGGCCTTCCAGCAGCGCCAGACCCAGGGTCTTGCACGAACCTTCGTTCTGCCCGGCGGCGTTTTCCACACCGCCGTTGTTGAACGCCTGGGGCTGGTAGTCGTAAGCCGACGCGATGAACGCCAGGGTGTCGGCAAAAACGTGTTCGCCGCTCTTGAGACTCGCGCGCAGGGTGTTCAAATCACTCATTGGGTTTTCCTTTGGCGAATGCCGCTTGTTGGTCGGCGCTGGCTTCTTGCTGGTATTGGGCTTTCCACTCGGCGTACGGCATGCCGTAGATCACTTCGCGGGCGTCATCGAGGCTGACCTCGATCTGGCGTTCGTCTGCCGCGGCCTTGTACCACTTGGACAGGCAATTGCGGCAGAAACCCGAGAGGTTCATCAGGTCGATGTTCTGCACATCCTTGCGGCTGTCCAGGTGCGCGACCAGCCGGCGGAAAGCGGCGGCTTCAAGTTCGAGGCGTTTTTGATCGTTCATGGCGGGCTCTGTGCAATCGAATCGTGGCGCGGATGATAAAAGCCTGGCGCACGATGCGCCAGACGCGGTCAGCGGCTTGCGGCCAGGGTGATCGACACCGACTCGGCGAAACGCAAGGCATGGGGCTTGTCGACTTCGACCTCGGCGTACAGCACTGAAGTGTTGGCCATCACCAGGTCGAGAATTTCCTGGGTCAGCCGCTCGAGCAGGGCGAAGCGATTGCCTTCGACGTGAGCGATGATCGCCTTGGTGATGGTCCGGTAATTGAGCGCGTGATCGATGTCGTTGTCACGCACCGCTTCCTGAGCGGCGTACAGGATGGTCAGGTTGATCAGCACATCCTGCTTGTTGAGGATTTCATCCTCGTTGATCCCGATGAACGTCCGCAGGCACAGGTCCTTGACCCGGATGCGTGCCATTCCTGGTTGAAGTTGTGGCATTGCTACTTGCTCCGTCCAATCAATTGCAGGAACTCCTGGCGGGTGTTGCTCGACTCGCGGAAGGCGCCGAGCATCACCGAGGTGTTCATGGTCGAATTCTGTTTTTCGACGCCGCGCATCATCATGCACATGTGTTGGGCTTCGATGACCACCGCGACACCCGCGGCATCGGTCACCTGTTGCACCGCGTCGGCGATTTGCCGGGTGAGGTTTTCCTGGATTTGCAGGCGACGGGCGAACATGTCCACCAACCGCGCAATCTTCGACAGGCCCAGCACTTTACCCGTTGGAATATAAGCCACATGCGCCTTGCCGATGAAGGGCAACAGGTGATGTTCACACAGTGAATACAGTTCGATGTTGTCGACAATGATCATTTCATCGTTATCGGAGGCGAATAACGCGCCGTTGACGATTTCTTCAACACATTGATCATAACCGTGACACAGGTACTGCATGGCTTTGGCCGCGCGCACCGGGGTATCGAGCAAGCCTTCGCGGTCGGGATTTTCACCGAGGCCGATGAGGACCTCGCGATAGCTCTGGGACAGGGATAACGTCATGGAACATCCTCGCGGGGCAATCTATTTGAGGTGCCGTCCGCCGTTGACGGTCAGGGTCGTGCCGGTGACATACGGGTTGTCGAGCAAATAACGCAGGCTCTGGTAGATCACTTCGCTGCCGGGTTCGATGCCCAGCGCAGACTTGGCCAGGGCTTTGGCGCGGTAGGCCGCATCGTCGTCGGGACTAAACAGTAGCAGGGCTGGGGAGATGCCGTTGACCTTGATGTCCGGTGCGTACTTCGCGGCGAAGGACAAAGTGAGACTGTCGAGCCCGGCTTTGCTGGCGCAATAGCCGATGTGTTTGCTGCTGCCCCTGCGGGTGACGTCATCACTGATGTGCACGATGTCGGCCGGGCTCGAGCGTTGCAGCAAGTCGGCGCAGTGCAGGTTGATCAGGTAGGGCGCGAGCATGTGCACGCTGAACAGGCGGGTGAACGCTGCGGCATCGGTGTCCGGTGTTTCGGCCAGCCATTCGGAGGCGTTGTGGATGATTGCGCGCAAGCGGTCTGTGTGGGTTTTCAGTTCGCTGATGAAGGCGAAGATCCCGGCTTCGGTTGAGAAATCCGCGAAGACCGCCGTCGCCCCCAGGTCACGCAATGCCTGTACGCCGGGACGTTCAGTGCGATAGCTGAAGATCACGGCATGGCCGTCTTCAAGCAAACGCCGCGCACAGTGCAGACCGACACGCTGGCCGGCACCGGTAATGAGGATCGGGGCGGAGGAAGAAGTCATGAACGGCTCGCGTCGCGGTAAGAGCAAAACTATACCAGCGACGAGCCGTGAGGTGGCTTTTGTAGGCGCGAGGCTTGCCCGCGAAAGCGGTGTAACAGTCGACAGATTTGTGTGCCCGGTACACCGCTTTCGCGGGCAAGCCGGATCGCACCGCTCGCTCCTACAAGGGGATCAGTGGTTTTGAGTGGAGGCTTCGGTCGGCAACGGACGTGCGGATGTGCTGTTCAGCCACCCGGCCAGCATCCGGGTCGACAGTGGAATAAAGAAGTAGACCATCAACGGCGTCAGACACAGCGTACTGATCAACACCCGAGGCAGCAGGCTCATTTCACCGAGCAGCGGCCCCAGTACAAAGTTGAACAGCATCGACACCGGGAAGAACGCCAGCCAGATCGCGACGGCCTGTTTCCAGCGTGGCGGACGTTGGCCGGCAGCACCGAACCAGCCTTCGATGCCGCTCACGCGGTGTTCTGTTTTATGCGCAAACAGGTCGCTGCCCCGTGCAAGCCAGGCGGTACGCGAGGCGGAATGCTCCCACGCGTGCATGGTCTGCTCGTTGGCGAAGCGGAAAATAATCTGGAATTCGTCATCGTCGGGCGGCGGGGCGAGCACGCCTGAGCCGAGATAACCCTGGAAGTCGGTGGCCAGTTGTTCGCCTTCGCGCAACCAGGCCATCAGGTCCTGATAACGCCCATCGGCGACGCGACGCGCAACCATCAGCGTGACGGGTGAGGTAGACATTTTGTATCTCCGTATGACAATCGCGTGACTCCGGATAGGAGTTTCGCCAGGCGCAACACCGGGGTGGTGGGCTGCGTCTCGGAACAAGCAAGGATTATTCCGGATTCTACAGGTTATGACCCTGACAATCGTTGCTCATCTATGTCTTGAATGATCATGGGGCAAGAGCGTTAAAATGGGATCCAATTTAAACACGGACGTTGACTGCCTTATGCCTGTCCTGACTGACGATATCGCTGGTACTCAGACTTCCATTCCGATTGAACAGGAAGAGCTGTTTCCGATTCGCGAGGTGTCTCGGCTGACAGGCGTCAACCCGGTCACGCTGCGGGCATGGGAGCGCCGTTATGGTCTGATCCAGCCCAAGCGCACCGAAAGCGGGCATCGGTTGTACGCGATGGCCGATATCGAGCGGGTCCACAGTGTCCTTGCCTGGCTCGACCGCGGTGTTGCCGTCAGCAAGGTCGGCAAGATCCTGGCCCGGACCGCGCCGCTTCAAGCGCTGTCGCACCTCATCCCCAATGAACTGGTGCAAGCGGACTACGCGCAGTGGCAGGAACAGGTCAAGGCAGCCGTCAGTGCGTTTGATGAGGTGCAGCTGGAGCAGGTCTATGGACAGATTTTTTCCAGTTACCCCCTCACGGTGGCGTTCCAGGACATTCTGATTCCGCTCTGGCAGCAATTGCTGCAACGCCATGAGGGGTTCGGTCAGACAAGCGAGTGGCTATTCCTGGATGGCTTTCTGCGTTCTCGCGTGTTGCAGCGTTTGTTGCTGGTGCGTGTCCAGCAGCCGCGCCGCGTGATTGTCGCTGCCCTTAACGATCAATGCCGCGAGCTTGACGTGCTGCTGACAGCGCTGTTTCTGAGCAGCGTCGATTCGGCGATTCAAGTGCTGGCGCTCGGTCAGCCCTTTGACGAATTGACCCTGGTTTGCGAAAGAGTCAAGCCACAGGCGTTGGTGTTGGTGTCCAATCATGCACCTGCCCATGAACTGCCGCGGCGTTTGAACCGGCTGGCCATGAGCCTGGATTGCCAGTTGATGCTCGCCGGCGATGCGTCCGATCTGGCGCAGGAGAACCTGGACGGATCGTCCATTGGCTGTCTGGGTAGCGAGGGAATGGTGATGCGTCAGCGCCTGAGAGTGTTCCTGGCAGGCAACCTGGATACCTGAATCAGAGGTGCAGGGCGGGATGCGTCAGCCGATGCTGCTGAAGGATGTACTGACGCAGGCGCTCGGTTTCGTCGGTGTCGCTCTGACTCAACTGATACGCGTAGAAACCGTTATCGGTTTCCTTTTCGAAGGTGCCGCGCATCGCGATCCGTTCATAGCCTGACGGGCTGAACCACAACGCGAAATGTTTGGGCGGTTTGGTCTTGTTGCGGACTTCCAGCAGGACGCCCTTGAACGACACCTCGTGCACCCACATCGTACCGGGCTGGCCACTGGCATTTTCCAGCGCGACCGGCTCGTCGAGAACCAGGCGCCATGGCCGGACCATCGGCCCGTCTTCATAGATGCTGGGGACGCCGAGGCGTAAATGCAGCGCATGAAATTCGTCTTCCACCAGATGCAGCGGGAAGGTCATTTGCTGATTTTCGAAATTGGCCTGGATGGTGACTTGCTCATGGGCGGCAAGGCGCGTGAGCAAGTCACGGATTTGCGAACCACCATTGACGAGCAGGCTCGACGTCGCATCCCGCACATTGAGTTGCGGGTTGTGTTGCATGGTCTGGATAAAATCCAGCTCATCCTGGGTCAGGAGTGCGTCGCGTTGCATGGTCTGCTCGAATGAAAATGAAATAGTTACAAGGCCACTGGTGATTGTAGTTAATGACAATCAATTCTCGTTTTTGTTTTCGCCGTTCGTCGCTTTTAGCGCGGCAAGCTCTTTTTGAAGCTCGGCCACTTGCGCCTCAAGCTGTGAAACCCGCTGCTGCGCTTTGACTTGAAGGGTGACGTCTTTTTGCACGCCGACAAAATAAGTCTGACCGTCGCTCGGGTTTTTCACCGTAGAAAGCGACAGCTCATTCCAGAATGGGGTGCCGTCCTTGCGGTAATTGCGCAGGATTTCCCGGCAAGAGCCGCCGCTGTCCAACGCTTCGCGAATCAACGGCAGCGCATCCTGGTCGCGGTCTCCTGACTGCAGAAAGCGGCAATCCTGGTAGAGGATTTCTTCGCTGGTGTAACCGGTCAGGCGTTCGAACGCCGGGTTGACGTAAATCAGAATGTTGTCTTGCTCGCCTTCTTTTTCGGCGATCACAATGCCGTCGTTAGACGCGTTGATCACCATTTGCAGCAGTTGCGCGTTGATCATTGAAGAATCCCTTCCTGATTGATTGACGTTCTGCATTCTAAAAGAACAATGGGGTCTGTGCTGTTAATATCCCGGTCTTTTAGTCAGCTTCAGGATCAGATTGATGAAAGTCGCCATCCTTTCCGGCTCGGTGTACGGCACGGCTGAAGAAGTCGCCCGCCACGCTGCGAGCATTTTGAAAACTGCAGGATTCGAAACCTTCCACAACCCGCGTGCGAGCCTCGCCGATGTCCAGGCCTTCGGCCCCGAAGCGTTTCTGGCGGTGACGTCGACCACCGGCATGGGTGAACTGCCGGACAACCTGCAACCCTTGTATTTCGCCATTCGCGATCAGTTGCCGGCGGCCTGGTGTGGTTTGCCGGGCGCTGTCATCGGCCTGGGTGATGCGAGCTACGGCGACACGTTCTGCGGCGGTGGCGAACTGATGCGTGAGCTGTTCGGCGAACTGGGCATCCGCGAAGTGCTGCCGATGCTGCGCCTGGACGCCAGCGAAAGCGTCACGCCGGAAACCGATGCCGAGCCTTGGCTGGCGGAACTGGTCACAGCCCTGCAGGGCAGTTGAAGAGGGGCGCTGCGCCGTTGCTGGCGTCGGTACTTTGACATGGATCCACGCTTGTTTGCGCACTGACTCGCTAGGCCATCAAGCTGGCTGCCAATGCAACTACACGAACCTCGAGGGCTGACTAGACTCGGTAGTCATTGGAAACACTCCATAATAAAAAAGTGAGGTTCCTTGCCGTGAGCGTAACCCCCCTCCAATCGTCCTCCAGCGTCAAAGACCAGGTCAGCGCCGCCGAGTGGCAGGCCCGCGTCGATCTCGCGGCCTGCTATCGCCTGGTCGCCCTACATGGTTGGGATGATCTGATTTTCACGCATATTTCCGCCAAGGTGCCTGGCACCGAAGACTTCCTGATCAACCCGTTCGGGCTGATGTTTCACGAGATCACGGCGTCGAGCCTGGTGAAGGTCGATCAGGCCGGCAACAAGCTGATGGACAGCCCTTACGAGATCAATCCGGCGGGCTACACCATCCACAGCGCCGTGCATGAAGTTCGCCACGATGTGGTTTGCGTGCTGCATACCCATACGGCGTCAGGCGTTGCGGTGTCGGCGCAGAAGCAAGGCATTCTGCCAATCAGCCAGCAATCGTTGTTTGTCCTGTCCAGCCTGGCCTACCACGCCTACGAAGGCGTTGCGCTGAACCATGAAGAAAAGGCGCGGCTGCAAGCCGACCTCGGCGAAAACAATTTCCTGATGCTGCACAACCACGGTCTGCTGACCTGTGGCGGCACCATCGCCGATACGTTCCTGATGATGTTCACCTTTCAGCGCGCCTGCGATATCCAGGTGATGGCGCAGAACGGTGGCGCTGAACTGATCGCTATCGAACCGCAGATTCTGGCGGGCGCCAAGGCGATGATTGCCGGCGTCACCAAAAGCGCACAAGGAATGGGGGGCGCACTGGCCTGGCCAGCGTTGCTGCGCAAACTCGATCAACAAGACCCGGGTTATAAACTCTGATGCCACTCGCCGAGATCCCTCTGTGTGTCTGGCGCAAACGCGGCCAGACGTTCGTGTTCCGTGGCCAGACCCTCCGTTACTGGACGGCGGGGCAGGGTGAGCCGCTGTTGCTTATCCATGGCTTCCCGACGGCCAGTTGGGACTGGCATTATCTCTGGCAGCCGCTGGCCCAGCGCTATCGGCTGATCGCCTGCGACATGCTGGGCTTCGGTGATTCCGCCAAACCGGTGGACCACGAATACAGCCTGCTGGAGCAAGCCGATCTGCAACAGGCATTGCTGGCGCATTTGAATGTCGAACAACCGGTGCACGTGCTGGCCCACGATTATGGCGACAGCGTGGCTCAGGAACTGTTGGCCCGGCATTACGAATCGCGCATCCATCTTGCCAGTTGCGTGTTCCTCAACGGCGGTCTTTTTCCGGAAACCCATCGCCCGGTACTGATGCAGAAACTGTTGCTCAGCCCGCTGGGCTGGATGATCGGCCGAGCTTTTTCCCGGGACGCGCTGGTGAAGAGTTTCCGGCAGATCTTCGGGCCGCAGAGCCGTCCTACCGAGAGTGAGATGGACGATTTCTGGAGCCTGGTGGACAGCAATCACGGGCCTCGGATCCTGCACAAACTGATTGCCTACATTCCCGAACGACGCGTCCAGCGCGAACGTTGGGTCAGCGCGATGCAGCGCGGTGAGGTGCCGTTGCGGGTGATCGATGGCGAGGCCGATCCAATCTCGGGCCGGCACATGGTCGAGCGTTATCGGGAGTTGATCCCGGAACCGGATACGGTGCTGTTGACCGGTATTGGCCATTACCCGCAAACGGAAGCGCCAGCGCAGGTGCTGAAACACTATCTGGCGTTTCGCGACCGGTTGATAGCGCTGCCGTTGAAGGCGGCCTGTTCCTGATTATCCCCCAGCCTTATCGCGCACCATTCAGCCTTACCCGTGTTTATTGTGACCCGCAGCGCCTTGCCTGACACTCGGACTCATTGTCCCTTGGCCTGCTGGAGTCCTCCCCAATGAATGAGCCTGTGCGCTTCGAAGATAAAGTCGTGATCATCACGGGGGCCGGTGGCGGCCTCGGGCGCGCCCATGCGCTGTTGTTCGCGAAACAGGGCGCCAGGGTGCTGGTCAACGATCTCGGCGGCTCGGCTCAAGGCGAGGGCGCAAATGCCTCTGCAGCAGACCGTGTCGTGGCTGAAATTCGCGAGGCCGGCGGCATTGCCGAGGCCAACCATGACTCCGTCACCGATGGCGACAAACTCGTGCAACACGCCCTCGACGCCTTCGGTCGTGTCGACGTGGTGGTCAACAACGCCGGGATTCTGCGGGACAAGACCTTCCACAAAATGGACGACGCCGATTGGGACGTGGTTTACCGCGTTCACGTCGAAGGCGCCTACAAAGTGACCCGCGCCGCGTGGCCGCACCTGCGCGAGCAAAACTATGGTCGCGTGATCTTCACGGCGTCGACGTCGGGCATCTACGGCAACTTCGGCCAGTCCAACTACGGCATGGCCAAACTCGGCCTCTACGGCCTGACCCGCACGCTGGCCATCGAAGGCCGCAAAAACAACATCCTGGTCAACGCCATCGCCCCCACCGGCGGCACCCGCATGACCGAAGGCCTGATCCCGCCGCAAGTGTTCGAGCAACTCAAGCCGGAACTGGTCAGCCCGCTGGTGGTGTACCTCGCCAGCGAAAACTGCCAGGAAACCTCCGGCCTGTTCGAAGTCGGCGGCGGCTGGATGGGCAAGGTGCGCTGGGAGCGCAGCCTGGGCGCCGGGTTTGATCCGCGAGTCGGTTTTTCCCCGGAAGATGTGGCGGCGCACTGGCAGCAGATTTGTGATTTCGAAGGGGCCGCGCATCCGAAGGACAATATTGAAGCGTTGAAGGAGATGATGGGGAATTTGCAGAAGTATTCGCTGTAAGGGCCGTGGGCCACCAAGCCGTAGGGATAGGGGCTGGTGGCCCGTTTGTTTATTGCTCGTAGCGCTTTTCTGTCAAGAACTGAGGTGCTTTCCAGTTCGGGCCTTTAATGGCAATTGGGCCATCGCCGTTAGCCAGTACACCCTCTTCGAAAAGCCTAGCGTAGGTTTTTAGCAGTTCACCGTTTGCAATGACTTCGAATTTATATCGGCCAAACATTCTATCGATCGATGGATAACCGAGGCCGATCGCAAAAACTGAAAGAACATCTGCAATCGGCTCATTTTTCACAATTTGCTCTATGTTGTTCATTCGTATTTTCCTTTCAGCATTTGTTCGTAGATCCGTTTTATTTGCTTGTTTCCTGCAGTTATTGCATCTGGCGAGTAAAGCAATGTGTCGTCACTGCTAAGTTTGTAGTCCTCCAGCGTTGCGGTATGTGCGTTGTTCCAGACAGGAGAGCCATTTTCAGGTTTGAAATCATCGCTTAGACCCAAGGCTCGAAATCTTTCTAATTCTCTCATCTCATGAGTGTAATAGCGGAGATCTGCATTTGTGAGAACCCAGTACCCGTGCAGGATTTTCTCAAGCCGCTGAACCATGACATCGTTGGCGTCGGATTGGTCGAGTCGGGAGATGTGTAATTTAACTGCTTCGATTCCCTCTTGCGTAATAACAGCCTTACGCCAGTCCAGATCAAGTATGGGGCCACCAGCCTGCTCTGGATTGAATTTGCGACCACTGTATTTTCCCGTGGTGGTAGCTCCCTCATACGGGCTGTTGAATACGACGTACAGAGGCGGAATCCCCGACTCAACCGGGAATACGGTGATGAAACCACCAAAGTCATAACTATCCAGCAGAGGAAATGTGTCGATTCGCCCCTCGACGGGAGTGACAGTGGCACCCTTGTAGATTGGAACATCCGATCCAGTAACTGGAAAATGGGTCGACGGATTTTGCGGATCTACCACTGGCGTCCAAGTGATGACAGGACCGTTGGGAGCGGTGCCGGCAGAAACGTAGACATTCTTTTGGGCGTCAAAGCGGGCAACATTAACCGGCACACTGCTGGGAACGTTCACTCCATCTGTCGTCGCAACGACGATCTCTACCCTGCTGCCAGTCGTTTTCGAGCCGAGACTCACCGGCAGATTGATTTCTCCCTTGCGGGCTGCGATTTCGTACAGGTCGGTATCTGAAACCGAGGTGAGTTCAGATAACGGAACGCTGACGGAATAAAGGTCACCGTTGCCGAGTCTGGAAGGAGTCAGGAGTGCCGCAAACCCGACGAGGATTGGTGCGGCGGTCGTCGAGATGACTCCCAGAATCGCGGATATCGCCGCGCGTAGAGAAGTCCTGAGCGCCAAGGCTGCCGCAGGACCGACATTGACAGTTCCGGCTGTACCAGCAAACGCTGGCCCGAATACCGCACTCGAACCAATATTGGCGAACGTTGGGCTTTGCCACCGTGCCAGTGTTTCCGCTTGCCATTGCGCTTCCAGATCAGCCTGTTGTCGCTGGAGCTCTTGTGCCTGTTTTGCTTTTAGCTGCTGTATCTTCAGGCTCGCCAGTCGAGCTTGTTGGTGGGCCAAAGCAGTAGCGGTGTTGATGACTTTCCAGCGAATCTCAAGCGTCTGACTTTCTGCTTCCAGTTGCTTTTGTATCTGATCGATCTGCTGTTCCATTTCAGCTTGGAGACGAGCCTGCTCGGATTCAAAATGCTGTTCGGCTGCATGTGCCTTTGATTGCGCCTCAGCTAGCGCTTGTCTCAATGTTGCAATCCGTGCCTGTTCCTCGGCCTCAGACTGCGCTGCCAGACGAGCCCGTTCAGCGGCCTCTTGTTCAACCGCCAATTCCGCCTGCTCAGCTGCCTGCAAAACACTCAGGGTTTGTTGCAAATTCACGCTTCGCTGATTAAGCGACTGTAGAGTTTGGGACAACAGTCTCGCGTCGTGGGCGGCCCGGTACGACGTGTTCCAGGCCTGCATGGCAATGCCGTTCGGTCCCGGATATCTTTCAAGCCTCGTAGCGCTTTGCATGAAATCATTGATGTGTCTATTAAATGGATCGCCCCTGAAAAAAGAATTGGCGATGGCCGTTTTAGTGTGGAACTCCGCGGTTTTGCGTTGCGTAAGTGTGTTCAGAACTCCCATTTCCCGGACTATGGATTGCAGGGGAAAAAGCGGATCGGTTGGGCCTTCGAGTCGTGCCGCTGTCAAGTCGTCTTCGATGGATTGCGCTAGTTGACTGGACTTTGTTTGATACTCCTGATCAAGCGTCTTGGTAGTCGTTTTGATGAAATTCAGATTTTGATAATACATTGGCAATCCAGACCCGAATGGGCCTGGTATGTTTTTGTTCCCTGTTCGCGAAGGGGGCATCATCCAATGCGGTGCAACGCCAACAGTTTCGACAGGTGTATCAATATCAAGAAAGCCGGGTCTTGATGAATTCGACTTGGATGGAGGTGTTGGTGGATTTTGCATATTCATATCCTTTGAATGTGCTCAATGTTTACTGAGTCGTTAGTCCGTTGTGGGACATGGTGTCTGCCATTTATTTACGCAAATTAAAATTACAGCAGAATTCGAAAGGACGGGTCTGAGAGGTGCGTGGGCTGTTGCAAATAAAATTGAAAGGGATTTCAGCGGAGTGGGAATTACGGGTTAATTATCTTTTGCTTAAAGAGATATTTCTTATGGGGCTTTAAGAAATGTCTTGTAGGAACGTCGTTAAACAAAAAAGCTATTCGCGCCCATAAAAAAGGCCGCTGCAAACGCAGCGGCCAAAACAAGACGTTGGATCAAGGAGCTACAAATCAACGTCAGTGAGCACGGGGCGATGAGTCGAAACCTTCGATTCATCTGAAATCGGTTGCCAATCGGGTGGACTGATCACACGCCATCGTTGTGTGCTGTCAGGCGGTTTCCCTTGAAAGCCCGGCAAGAATAAGCGCTTGAGCCCGAGGGAAAAATAGCGATTCCCGACATGCAGTGTTGCAGGCTCGGCAACAGTGCCGCGTTCATGCGTCTGACTGATAAACCCTCATCCACTCCATCCATACCTCGCGCAAAGCCTCACCCCGCAAAGCCCTTCATCCTTAAGAGGTACACAACGAATACCTCCTTGGTGCGCTTATCGCCCCCGACCTGCGGCAGTAGGGTGTGGCCTTCTGTCACTCACCGGGGAAGACGCATGACAAAAACAACAATGCGCGCCATCTTCACACCGCAGGCGCTGGCCGCTGCGGTTGCCTTGGGCAGCTGTGCCCAGGCGCAGGCCGTTTCATTCAACATTGGCGAAATCGAAGGGACGTTCGACTCCTCGCTGTCCGTCGGCGCGAGCTGGGGCATGCGCGATGCCGACAAGTCGCTGGTCGGCATCGTCAACGGCGGGACCGGCCAGGCGTCCACCGGTGACGACGGGCGACTGAACTTCAAGAAGGGCGAAACCTACTCCAAGATCTTCAAGGGCATTCACGACCTGGAATTGAAGTACGGCGACACCGGGGTGTTCGTGCGTGGCAAGTATTGGTACGACTTCGAACTGAAGGACGAAGACCGCGAGTTCAAGCCGATCAGCGATCACAATCGCAAGGAGGGCTCCAAGTCCGCCGGTGCGCAGATCCTCGATGCGTTCGTCTATCACAACTACTCCATCGCCGATCTGCCGGGCACTGTGCGCGCCGGCAAACAGGTGGTGAGTTGGGGCGAAAGTACGTTCATCGGTAACTCGATCAACAGCATCAACCCGGTCGACGTTTCAGCCTTCCGCCGTCCCGGCGCGGAGATCAAGGAAGGCCTGATTCCGGTGAACATGCTGTTCGCCTCGCAGGGCCTGACCGACAAGCTCACCGTGGAAGGTTTCTATCAGCTGGAGTGGGACCAGACCGTTCTCGACAACTGCGGCACGTTCTTCGGTGGGGACGTGGCGGCGGACGGGTGCACCACGGGATACACCGTCGCCAGCCCGGCCATCGCGCCGTTGCAACCGATCGCCGCCGCGTTCGGCCAAGGCTTTCAGGTCGGTCGCGAAGGCGTGATTGTTCCCCGTGGCGGCGACCGCGATGCCCGGGACTCCGGCCAATGGGGTACCGCGTTGCGCTGGCTGGGTGACGACACCGAGTACGGTCTGTACTTCATGAACTACCACAGCCGTACACCGTATGTCGGCACCACCACCGCCGGGTTGGGGACGCTGGCACGGATACCGGCCATCGTCGGTACCGCCAACGCCATTGCCCCCGGCACCGGCTCGGCGCTGGCCCAGAGTGTGATGCTCGGTCGCGGCCAGTACTACCTCGAATACCCCGAGGACATCCGCCTCTACGGTGCGAGCTTCTCGACTACCTTGCCCACCGGCACCGCATGGACCGGCGAGATCAGCTATCGCCCCAACTTGCCGGTGCAGGTCAACAGCACCGACCTGACCCTGGCCCTGCTCAACCCGATCGCGGGCGGCGCGGCTTCGCCGATTGCCACGCGGCCAGGCGCCGACAACAAGGGCTATCGTCGCAAGGAAGTGACGCAGGTCCAAAGCACGCTGACGCATTTCATCGATCAGGTTGCGGGGGCTGACCGTCTGACCCTGGTGGGTGAGGCGGCGGTTGTCCACGTCGGTGGCCTGGAAGCCCGGAGCAAGCTGCGTTATGGCCGTGACTCGGTGTATGGCGCCTACGGTTTCCAAGGTGACAGGGACGGTTTCGTCACATCGACCTCTTGGGGTTACCGCGCCCGCGCCATCCTTGATTACAACAACGTGATCGCCGGGATCAATTTCAAACCGAACCTGTCGTGGTCCCACGACGTCGCCGGTTATGGCCCCAACGGTCTGTTCAACGAACGCGCCAAGGCGATCAGCGTCGGCGTCGATGCGGACTACCGCAACACCTACACCGCGAGCCTGAGTTACACCGATTTCTTCGGTGGTGACTACAACACCCTGGAAGATCGCGACTTCCTGGCGTTGAGCTTTGGCGTGAACTTCTGATCTGGCTGAGAAGGATGATTTCAATGCGCAAGATGATTCTGCAATGCGGCGTTCTGGCCCTGAGCCTGTTGGCCATTGATGTGATGGCGGCGGTGTCGCCGGAAGAAGCGAACAAACTCGGCACCAGCCTGACACCGTTGGGCGCCGAAAAGGCCGGCAACGCCGACGGCTCGATTCCGGCCTGGACCGGCGGCATCCCGAAAAATGCCGGCGCGGTGGACAGTAAAGGTTTCCTCGCCGACCCGTTCGCCAATGAAAAGCCGCTGTTCACCATCACCGCCGCAACGGTCGACAAGTACAAGGACAAACTCTCCGACGGCCAGATCGCGATGTTCAAGCGCTATCCGGAGACCTACAAGATCCCGGTCTACCCGACTCACCGCACGGTGGCCTTGCCACCTGAGATCTACGAGTCGGCCAAGCGCAGTGCGCTGAACGTGATGCCGATCAACGATGGCAATGGACTGGAAAATTTCACTGGCAATCGCTACTACGCGTTTCCGATTCCGAAGAACGGCGTCGAAGTGATCTGGAACCACGTCACCCGTTATCACGGCGGCAATTTGCGTCGCACCATCACCCAGGCCACGCCGCAGTCCAATGGCGATTTCACGGTGATCCGCTTCAAGGACGAGGTCGCCGTGCCTTCGCTGCTGGGTGATTTGAAGCCAGGGAGCGACGAGAACGTTCTCAGCTATTTCAAGCAGGAAGTGACGGCGCCGGCGCGGCTGGCGGGCAACGTGCTGCTGGTTCACGAGACCCTCGATCAGGTCAAGGAACCGCGCAAGGCGTGGATTTACAACGCGGGTCAGCGCCGCGTGCGGCGTGCACCGCAAGTGGCCTATGACGGCGTCGGTACATCGTCCGACGGGTTGCGCACCACCGACAACTTCGACATGTTTTCCGGCGCGCCGGATCGCTACGACTGGAAGCTGATCGGCAAGAAGGAAATGTACATCCCTTACAACAGCTACAAGCTCGACTCGCCCGACCTCAAGTACACCGATGTGATCAAGGCCGGGCACATCAATCAGGACCTGACGCGTTATGAGTTGCACCGGGTCTGGGAGGTCGTCGCCACGGTCAAGCCAAACGAACGGCACGTGTATGCCAAGCGGCACATGTACATCGACGAGGACAGTTGGCAGGTGGCGCTGGCGGATCACTACGACGGTCGCGGCCAGCTCTGGCGTGTCGCCGAAGGGCACGCCCAGTTCTACTACGATCACCAGGTGCCGGCCTATACCGTTGAAGCGCTGTATGACCTGATC
This sequence comes from Pseudomonas migulae, assembly GCF_024169315.1. Classification (NCBI taxonomy): domain Bacteria; kingdom Pseudomonadati; phylum Pseudomonadota; class Gammaproteobacteria; order Pseudomonadales; family Pseudomonadaceae; genus Pseudomonas; species Pseudomonas migulae. Next base: position 4,892,729 of record NZ_JALJWR010000001.1, read on the forward strand.
GCCGGTCGCTACATTGCCCTGGGGATGAAGAACGAAGAGAAGCGCAGCTTCGAATTCGGTATCGATGCCAAAGCAGGGGACTACACGCCAGCAGCGCTGCGGAGTACAGGGGTGAGGTAATCATTCCTACAGCTCCTACAGAAAAAGGTGACTTTGCGGTCACCTTTTTTATAGGTGTCGATCAGTGTGTTGAATACTTCTTCAACAAGCTGTGTAGAGAGGGCTAGGGTGGCGCCACAATTATAAAAAGGCGCCCCACTATGACCGCCATGACCCCGTGTCTGGACCGTCCTGGACTCTTGCCCCGCTTGTCTTCCCATCACTTGTCTCGCGAGCGGTTGCTTGAGCCGTTACTGACCTCGGCGGCGCGGGTGAAACTGCTCTGCGCGCCGGCCGGCAGTGGTAAGAGTGCGTTGCTCATCGAATGCCTGCTGCGGGCACCCGAACCGTGTCGCGTCTGTTGGCTGCCATTGGCGGGCGCGTCATTGAGTGCCGGCGAATTTTGCCAGCGGCTGGCTCAGGCGTTGGGATCGGGCTCAGCGGACGAACCCGGATTGCTGGCGTACCTGGCGCAATTGCAAACGCCGACCTGGCTCTGTCTCGATGACTATTGCCGCACGCCCAACCCCGAGTTGGATATTTTGCTCGACCGGCTATTGGCGATCAGTAACCCGGTGATCACCTGGTGGCTGAGTGGTCGCCGCCGCCCGTCCTGCAATTGGCCACGGCTGTTGCTGGCTGACGAACTGTACGACTGCGAGCGCGCCACGCTGGCCTTCACTCAAACTGAAATCGCCCGACTGTTGCATCACCTGGAGCCGGAGCAGGCGGCCAAGCGTGCCGGCAGGATTGTCGAACTGAGCGGCGGCTGGTGCGCGGGCGTGCGGATTGCGCTGCTGCAGAAATGCGACTGGTCACGCAACGAGCAACTGCACGGTCGACCCGACACGCTGCACGATTATCTAGAGCACGAACTGTTCGGCATCCTGACTCCGGAGCTCACGGAAGCCTGGCGGGTGCTCGCCCATCTGCCCCGCTTCAATGCCAGGCTGTGCGACCACTTGTTTGGTGCGGGAGAGGGCGCCCAGTGCCTGAATACGTTGCAGGCGCTGGGTTGCTTTATCGAGCCTTGGCAAGACTCGACAGACTGGCTGCAGATTTTCGCTCCCCTCACGCAATTGATGCGCGAAGAGCCATGGCCGCAGGGGCGCTCCTGGCACCGTCGTGCCTGTCAGTGGTTCGCTGCCGAACTGGACTGGAAAGCCGCGTTTGAACAGGCCTTGTTGGCGGAGGAGTTCGAAGTCGCGGTCAGCCTGTTGCAGCATTTCAGTTTCGAGCACCTGTTCGAGGAGCAGACCGTGGTGCTGTTGCTGCGTCTGCATGAGCAGCAAGGCGAGGAACTGATGTTGTGCTCGCCGCAACTGGTGGGGTTGATTACCGCGGCGTTGCTGTTCGCCGGGCGATTCGAGCAGGCGGGGGAATGCATCGAGCATTTGTCGCGTTTCATGCCTCAGCCATCGGCGCTCCAGCAGCGACAGCTGATCGCACGTTGGCAGGCATTGCAGGGTTGGCTTCTGCATCTGCTGGGACATATGGAGCCTTCGCGGACGCAATTGCTGGAAGCCCTTGAAAACCTTGGCCCGGACCTGTGGGGCGCCCGGCTGATGTGCCTGTCCGGCCTGACCCAGCAAGCACTGCTCAGGGGGGAGCTTGATGTGGCGCAGGCGATTAACCGCGAGGCGTTATGCCTGGCGCGCGCGCAAGGTTCGCTGGTGTTTGAAGGGCTGCTGGAACTCGATCATGCGCAATTGCTTGAGCAACGGGGAGCGTCCTGCAGGGCCGAACACTTGCTGGCCAACATGCACGAATTGCTCGCCCAGCGGCAACCGCTGGCCGAACCTTTGCTCGGACGGATTGCCTTGCGTCGCGGGCGTTTGAGCCTGTGTCAGGGACGGGACGCGCAGGCAGCCGAACATTTCGAAAGCGGGCTGCAGATGTGCCTGCGCAGCCAGGACAAACGCGTGCTTTACGGGTTCCTCGGCCTGGCGCAACTCGCGGCCAATCGACTGGACTACGCCCAGGCCTTTGTACTGCTGCGTGACGCCGAACGATTGATGCAACAGCGACGGATTCCCGAAACGGTTTACCGTGGCGTCCTGCTGCAGATCAGCAGCCATTTCCGGTTACAACAGGGACGCCCGGAACTGGCTCATGAAGCCTTGACCCGGGTGCTGCGTCACTATCACGGCCCCGATGCACGTCAGGCGCCGCCGGCGACACTGGAGCTGATCCCCAGCCTTGAATACCTGCTGGTGCTGACCGATGTTTATCTGGGGCAGGCGCAGTCACCGGTGGAACGGCTTGAATGTCTGTTGCAGTCGGCCCGGCAGCGGGGGATGTCGGGGCTGCAAGCGCAGTTGCACCTGGCACTGGCCGAAGTCGCCTGGTTGAAGGGTGACCTGCTCATGGCGCGCCAGTCGTTGCAGGAAGGAATGGCGCTGATCGAGCGCTGCAATCTGCAACAGACTTTGCGCGATCTTCAGCTGCGCCAGCCACGGCTGCCAGACGCCATCGGGCGTGCCGAACCGGGTCACCCTCCAGAGTCGGCGCCCTCGCTGCAGAACAGGTTGAGCCAGCGCGAAATAGAAGTCCTCGAATTGGTTGCGTTGGGTAACTCCAATCAACAAATTGCCGATCAGTTGTTCATATCGTTACATACAGTAAAAACCCACGCGCGGCGGATTAATGGAAAGTTGGGGGTGGAGCGTAGAACCCAAGCCGTAGCCAAGGCGAAAGTGTTGGGGTTAGTTGTTTAAGTGTTTGTGATGATTTACGAATGCACACAAGTTGCGGGGTGTACTTCCAGCGTTTGGCTGTTTATAAAGTGTGCCTCGGCCCGGTCAAATTGATAATTATATTTTTTAATGTGGGGGTCGACTGATTATTTACTGAAAGGAAGCAAGTGAATGAAAAACGAATTACTTGAAGCCGTGAGCGAAGAACTCGGCAAGCTATTCAAGGACGCAGGCTACACGATCAATGTGGATGAAACCTATATCACGTCTGTGGTCATCAATGATCAGGGCGAACAGGTCGTTGATTATTCCGAGAGTTTGAGTTGGGCGATCATGGAGAAAGTTCAGGCAAATGAATTGCCGGCTTTCAAGGAAAAATACGCAGGGGTATTTACCGAGCGGTGGACGTATGATTCTGCCTTTAAAGTAGAGTGGCTGGATGTTGAGCAAGTCAACTTGTTCGGGCGTGCGGTGGTTGAATCCTGGCGACGAAATAATCACTGAGTGATCAGTACGGTAACGCCACCAAGGCTGGCGGCGTTACCGGGCTATTTATGTTGAAAAGTGCAAAAGGAAGCGCGCATGAGTATTCAAGTTTTGGAAAACAGTGTTCAGGAAAAACATCTACGACCGTCCACGCGAATGCTGGCAGGACAACCGCAGCAAATTCCCGATTGGCTGGAGCGAGCCAGTGAAGAAGATCGCCAGTATTACTTCGACACCGAGCAGGCGTTGGCGAAAGATGAGCAAGCGGTGGATGAACTGCTCAGTGAAGCCAGGTCTCTCAGGGCTTTCGCCGATTTTTATGCGAGGGAGTTTGTCAGGGTTCTCAGCGGCGAAGTGATCGATCCACAGCAGGTCTTCGTCAGCGCCCGCCATACGTTTTATGTCGGCCAGCAGAAAGTCGTTCAGCGCAATCGCCTGACCCTTCCGGAGTTCATGCTCAACGGTTTGTATGACCCCTCGACCGCCCCGCTGGAGATTGCCCTTGAAGGCGAAGCGCTGCCACCCGGCGTGACGGGGCAAGACCTTCTGGACGTGCTGGCCGACACCAGCATGCGTTCGCTGTACTCGGAAAAGTTTGAACAGAAGTACAGCAGCGAAGAGGTACTTCGCGCCTTGCAAGCCCGCCTGGACAGCCGCATAGCCCTGAGCTTGTTCAGTGCGAAACTGCAGGGACACCTCGTTGATGACAGTCTGAAGATTGTTGATCTGGCCAGCCGGAAAGCTGAAGGCTATTCGGCAGGAGAACTGTCGTTCGATGGCTGGGGAAAACCTTTTCATGGGCTGATTGTTTATTGCGGGCCGGAAGGCGAGGCCGGTGTTTGCGTGCTTTATGCGCCACAGGGGCCTGGTGGCAGAACGTGGCATGAGTTCCCGTCCTTCAGGCAATTGAACCAGCACATGGCCGACTGGGTGGGATCGCCGGCAGGGCGCAACTTCCTGAGCCGACAGTCTCACGCCACTGAGCGAGAAAGCATCGAATCGTACATGCGGTTGGTACTGGATCTGCCCAGTCAATGGCGTGGGATCAAGCACACAGCCTGGCCCGAATCGGAAGGCGCCGTGCTACGCGACAGCGTGTTGCTGGGTATCGATTGGCTGCGAGGCGAGCTGGAGGCCGTCACCCCCGTCGGATATCGCTCCGCAGCGTCCTATCACCGGAAATACTTCGCCCGTCTGAACACCGAGCTCAAAGCGCTGACCCGGCTGGCCGGCCACGAAACCAAACTGATCAGTTATGAGAAGTTTGCCTTCAATCTGGTCAAGAAGATGGCGGACGACCTGATGGCGGACCACGGCGAGGCCGTGTCGGTCGATCCCGATCTGATCATGGTGGAACTGGACGACTCGCAATCGATGACGCTGACTCAGCTCATCATCAAAGAGCATCACATCACCGAAGAAGGCGGGCCGGTGCATAACCCAGGCATTTATCCGCGAATTCGCCTGTTGCCGGGTCATCCGCCGATGTCGAACTTGCTGGATGGCTACATCGCCAACTGGTCGAAAGCGCTGCGTCCGGGTGAAAAATATATCGACATGCTGAATTCGGATTATCTGGATGAAGGCTCGGCCGACTATGCCTTCAGACGTGACGTGTATGTCGCTGTACAACGGCATGAAATGCACCGGGGCGCATTGGCCGAGCTATTCAGTGGCGCGCTTCAACGCGACCAGTACAACCGGATCGAACAGGCCATTGACCGGCTGTACGAGCCGGAATCCACCGACCCCATCGAGGCTGACTATCCCGATTCCCCCCTGCGCGACGGTGTTTACAAGTTTCATATGGAGCACCGCAAGATTCAGGGGGTTTATGTTTTTCGCCTGATGAACAACGGCGTCGCTGAGGATCTGTTGTATACCCCGCATGCGCCGGATGGCCGATGGTTCCGACCGTTGGCTGATTTCTCGAGGTCGATAAAACGAGGCGGCCTGGGCAATTATTACTGCAAGCGTGCCCGGTTCACTGACCAGCGCGTGGTCAAGGCCTACGTTGAACAGGTCATGGGCAGCAACAGGGATGTCGAACCGCCGGCGCTGCAAGTCAATAGCCGGGTTTTCGACTTCTCACTGTGCTATCGGGACATGATCGCGCAGATCATTAACGGGGTGGATGCCCAGACCAGCAGTCTTATCGAAATTGTTGCCCAGTTGTCCTATGACGCTGCGGTGGGGGCAGTCGCCGTCATAGGCTGCATTTTCCCACCCATCGGTCTCGGGTTGAGCGCCGTGGTGATGGCGAAAGCGGTCTTTGAAGGCGGGCTGGCGTATTACGAGGGTGACCACGAAAAAGCGTTTTCCAGCTATCTCGATTGCATGCTTGAACTGGCCACCTTTCGCATCGGCAAGCTGGGGTTCTCCCAGGCGCAGAAATTGATCGCCAAGCGATTGGGCGATGTGAATACCTGCATGAGCGTGGTCTCTGCTTGCAGCGGCGTAACCGTGGATTTGTCGGTGATCACCGACCTCATGAAGGAGGCGTTGGCTGAGCCTGATTCCAGCGAGCAGACGCTGCTGGAATAAACCCGACTAACCGGGTACGGCCGTCGGCTCGTAGCCCATCCGCCAACTCACGGCCCGCGTCGCCGCCAGCAACCGCTGCGCCGCCGGGCCGTTTTCGTCGGCGTGGAACAGCGATGTCGGGCCGACAATGGTCATGACCGCCGCCACGTTGCCGACGGCATTGAAAACCGGTGCCGACAAGGCATCGACGCCCGGCATCAACAAACCATGAACATGATGCAGACCGCGTTCGCGGATCTGTTCGCACAGCGTGGCATAAGCCTGATCGTCTGCCAGCGCATGGGTGTTGGCGTTTTGCAGCTCCTGCTCGCGCAAGTCCACGGTTTCCCGCTTCGGCAGGAAGGCGCCGAACACCAATCCGGTCGACGAACTGAGCAACGGCAGCACCGAACCCAGTTGCGTCACTACCGTCACCGCGCGCACCGCCGGTTCGATATGCACCACGGTCGCGCCTTGATTGCCCCACACCGCCAAAAAGCACGTTTCGTTCAATTCATCGCGCAACTCCGCCAGGGGCAGGGCACCGACTTTGAGCACGTCCATACTGTTGAGTGCGGCCAGCCCCACACGCAAGGCCTCGCGACCCAGGCCGTAATGATTGGTGGCGGTGTTCTGCTCGGCAAAACCGCTGGCGATCAAGGCCTGCAAATAGCGATGAACCTTGCTCGCTGGCATCTGCACGTGCTCGGCCAGGCGCGACAAGGACGTCGACGGCGACAGCTCGGCCAGGGCCTTGAGGATGTCGGTGCCGACCTCGGCCGAGCGGACTTTCTGTTTGTCGTTGTTGCGCGGCGTTTCCATGGAGGCGGTCTGATCCCGGGACGAATGGGCGTCTTTATAGCTTGACGGTCAATACCAATCAAATTACGTTGTGCGTAATTGAATTACGATAAAAATAACCCGGGCGCGCCAGGACCTCTGAAACAGAGTGACAGGCCATTGCCCACTCCCTGTTCAGGAGGCTCCATGAACCTCGATTCAACGGCGCCAGCGCTGGCTTACCAGTCCGGCTTTGGCAACGAATTCAGCAGCGAAGCGTTGCCTGGCGCACTGCCCGTCGGCCAGAACTCCCCGCAAAAAGCGCCGTACGGCCTGTACACCGAACTGTTTTCCGGCACTGCATTCACCATGGCCCGCAGCGAAGCGCGGCGCACCTGGATGTACCGCATTCAGCCGTCGGCGAATCACCCGGCGTTCGTCAAACTGGACCGGCAACTGGCCGGCGGCCCATTGGGTGAAGTCACCCCCAATCGCCTGCGCTGGAACCCGTTGAATATCCCGACCGAGCCCACCGACTTCATCGACGGGCTGGTGAGCATGGCGGCCAACTCGGCGGCGGAAAAACCGGCCGGGATCAGTATCTACAGCTACCGCGCCAACCGTTCCATGGAGCGTGTGTTCTTCAATGCCGACGGCGAGTTGTTGCTGGTCCCGGAACAGGGACGGCTGCGCATCGCCACCGAACTGGGCGTACTGGAACTTGAGCCGCTGGAAATCGCCGTGCTGCCGCGCGGTCTGAAATTTCGCGTCGAACTGCTCGACCCGCAGGCGCGCGGTTACATGGCAGAGAACCACGGCGCGCCATTGCGCCTGCCGGACCTCGGGCCAATCGGCAGCAACGGCCTGGCCAATGCGCGGGACTTCCTGACCCCGGTCGCCCATTACGAAAACCTCAAGCAGCCAACCACCCTGGTGCAAAAATTCCTTGGCCAATTGTGGGGCTGCGAGCTCGATCATTCGCCGCTCAACGTGGTCGCCTGGCACGGTAACAACGTGCCGTACAAATATGACCTGCGCCGTTTCAACACCATTGGCACGGTCAGCTTCGACCATCCGGATCCGTCGATTTTCACCGTCCTGACGTCGCCGACCAGTGTTCATGGCCTGGCCAATCTCGACTTCGTGATCTTCCCGCCACGCTGGATGGTGGCCGAGAAAACCTTCCGTCCGCCGTGGTTCCACCGCAACCTGATGAACGAATTCATGGGCCTGATCAAGGGCGAATACGACGCCAAGGCCGAAGGCTTCGTGCCCGGTGGCGCGTCGCTGCACAGTTGCATGAGCGCCCACGGTCCGGACGGCGAAACCTGCACCAGGGCGATCAACGCTGAGCTGGCCCCGGCGAAAATCGACAACACCATGGCCTTCATGTTCGAGACCAGCCAGGTGCTGCGTCCGAGCCGATTCGCCCTCGACTGCCCGCAACTGCAAACCAACTACGACGCCTGCTGGGCCACGCTGCCCGCCACTTTCGACCCGACCCGGAGATAACCCATGACTCAGACTTCCATCACTCGTAGCTGGGTCGCCTCCGCCAACGGCCATGCGGATTTTCCGCTGCAAAACCTGCCGCTGGGCGTGTTCAGCGTGAAGGGCGGTGCGCCGCGCAGCGGTGTGGCGATCGGTGACCACATCTTTGATCTGGAAGCGGCGCTCGAAGCCGGCCTGTTCGACGGTGCGGCAAAAGCTGCCGTCGAAGCCACCCGTGGCGGTCAGCTGAATGCGTTTTTCGAGCTGGGCCGCGAGGCTCGTGTGGCCCTGCGTGAACGCCTGATCGAATTGTTCCAGGAAGGCAGCACCCTACACGGCAAGATCGAGGCCCAAGGCGCGAAACTGCTGCCGCTGGCGGCAAACTGCGAGATGCACCTGCCCGCGAAAATCAACGACTACACCGACTTCTACGTCGGCATCGAGCACGCGCAAAACGTCGGCAAACTGTTCCGTCCCGACAACCCGTTGTTGCCGAACTACAAGTACGTGCCGATTGGTTATCACGGTCGCGCGTCGACCATTCGCCCGTCCGGCACCGACGTTCGCCGTCCGAAAGGCCAGACCCTGCCGGCCGGCCAGACCGAACCGACCTTTGGCCCGTGCGCACGCCTGGATTACGAACTGGAACTGGGCATCTGGATTGGCCAGGGCAACGAGATGGGCGACTCGATCGCCATCGGTGACGCCGCCGAACACATCGCCGGTTTCTGCTTGCTCAACGACTGGTCGGCGCGGGATATCCAGGCCTGGGAATACCAGCCACTGGGGCCGTTCCTGTCGAAAAGTTTTATCACCAGCATCTCGCCGTGGGTCGTGACAGCCGAAGCGCTGGAGCCATTCCGTCGCGCGCAACCGGCGCGTCCTGAAGGCGATCCACAGCCGCTGCCGTACCTGTCCGACAAACGCGATCAAGCCGCTGGCGCCTTCGACATCGAGCTCGAAGTGCTGCTGCTCACCGAAGCCATGCGCGAGCAGAACCTGCCAGCCCATCGCCTGACCCTGAGCAACACGCAACACATGTACTGGACCGTGGCGCAACTGGTGGCGCATCACAGCGTCAACGGCTGCCAGTTGCAGGCGGGTGACCTGTTCGGCTCGGGCACGTTGTCGGGGCCGGAAAGCGGTCAGTTCGGCAGCCTGCTGGAAATCACCGAAGGTGGTAAGAAGCCGATCGAACTGGCCTCCGGCGAGGTGCGTAAATTCCTTGAAGACGGCGACGAAATCATCTTGCGCGCCCGTTGCAGCCGCGACGGTTTTGCCTCCATCGGTTTCGGCGAGTGCCGCGGCAAAGTGCTGCCGGCGCGTTAAGAGGAACGGGTCATGGAACTCTATACCTACTACCGTTCGACCTCGTCTTACCGGGTGCGCATCGCGCTGGCGTTGAAAGGGCTGGATTACCAGGCGCTGCCGGTCAACCTGATCGCACCGCCCGGTGGCGAGCATCGCCAGCCAGCCTATCTGGGCATCAACCCGCAAGGCCGTGTACCGGCCTTGCGCACCGATGAACGCGAGTTGCTGATCCAGTCACCGGCGATCATCGAGTACCTGGAGGAACGTTATCCACAGGTACCGCTGCTGTCCAAAGACCTCGCCGCCCGCGCCCATGAGCGGGGCGTGGCGGCGCTCATCGGCTGCGATGTGCATCCGTTGCACAACGTCAGCGTGCTCAACCGGCTGCGGCAGTTGGGGCACGATGAAACGCAGGTGGTCGAGTGGATTGGACACTGGATCGGCCAAGGGCTGGCGACGGTCGAGCAGTTGATCGGCGATGAAGGTTATTGCTTTGGTCCGACGCCAGGTCTGGCAGATGTTTACCTGATCCCGCAGTTGTATGCGGCTGAGCGCTTTAACATTTCACTTGAGGCGTACCCGCGGATTCGTCGGGTTGCAGCGCTCGCCGCGACACACCCGGCCTTCATCAAGGCGCACCCGGCGAACCAGCCAGACACCCCTTGACGCCTCACACCGACTCCAATGTGGGAGCGGGCTTGCTCGCGAATGCGGCTTGTCAGTCGACATTTACGCTGCTGACACACCGCTTTCGCGAGCAAGCCCGCTCTCACAAGGTTTTGCTATCAATGGACGATTGAGTTTGGCGGCAGGTGCCCCAATCGCTCGGTCAACCGAATCCGCTGGATCGGGTCATCGCTCAGCAGCAGCGCATGCTCCAGATCGAAACGCTCGGCATTCGGGCAGTCCAGCCGTTGGTAAAGGCTGGCCCGGGCCAGGTAATCGGAGGCGCTCGCGTTGCCCAGTTCCAGCACACGCTCGGCGTCGATCAACGCACCAATGTAATCATCGTGAGAAAGGTGCAACTGGCGCAGGTTGCGCGACAGTCGCTGCAGCATCTGCACCGGCTCGGCGGTGAGTAAATGCTCGGCGCTGAGTTTCATGTTCGGGCCGTACTGGCGTTGCAGCAATTCACGGCAATCGTTGGGGTACAACCGGCGTCCACCGCAAGGGTCGAGCAAATGATCGGCCCCCGGGACCCGCAGCAGGAAATGCCCCGGGAAGTTGACGCCGACCAGGGGGATTTCCAGGCCCCTGGCCAGTTCCAGCGCAATCAGCCCGAGTGCCAGCGGTTGACCGCGCCGGCGCTCCAGCACTTTGTCGAGCAAGGCTGCTTGCGGACGCAAGGGGGTGAAGTCGTCCTGGGCGAAGCCCAGGTCATTCAGGCGTCGCAACAGGGGTTGCGCCAGTTCGCTCACCGGCAGCATCGGCAGGCCATAACTGACGCGTTGTTGCAGATCCTTGAAGTGGGCCAGCACCGCCTCTGGATTCACTTCCTTGTCATGCTCGACGCACATCCACAGCGCTGCCTCGAACAGCGCCGGCGGTGATCGTTGCAGACAGTCGAAGAAGCGTTGGCGGGGCGTCATCAAAATCTCCGGGGAATGCCTCGTTTTAGCCTCGTCTGCGGCGTTCGTCCAGTGGTACGCCGGGTTATGTCCGAAACCGCTGAAGCACGGCAATGCTTATTCCGGTGCGCTTCTGCAATTTTTGGGCGCGAGCCTATACTGGCGACTACAAGAAGTGATTCGGGAGCCCCTACGATGTTCGCTCTCATGCAAAGCACTCGCCTTGAATCGCTGCATCTGAGCGTCGACCCGGTCACCGGGTTGAAGGCGGTCATTGCCATTCATAACAGCCGTCTCGGGCCTGCCCTGGGGGGGTGTCGTTACCTTGCCTATCCCGACGATGAGTCCGCGGTCGAGGATGCCATTCGCCTCGCCCAAGGCATGAGTTACAAAGCGGCGCTCGCCGGTCTGGCGCAGGGCGGCGGCGTGGCGGTGATTGTGCGACCGGTCCACGTGGAAAACCGCGCGGCACTGTTCGAAGCGTTCGGCCGCTGCATCAATCAGCTCGACGGCCGCTACATCACCGCCATCGACAGCGGCACCTCGGTGGCGGACATGGATTGCATCGCCCAACAGACCCAACATGTCACCAGCACCACCTCGGCCGGCGACCCGGCGCCCCACGCGGCGATGGGCGTGTTCACCGGCATTCGTGCCACCGCCATGGCTCGCCTCGGCAGCGATAACCTCGAAGGCCTGCGCGTGGCCATTCAAGGCCTGGGCAATGTCGGCTTCGCCCTGGCCGAACAGCTGCATGCCGCCGGTGCCGAACTGCTGGTCAGCGACATCGATCACGGCAAGGTGCAACTGGCCATGGAGCAACTCGGCGCTCACCCGATCGCCAACGACGCACTGCTCAGCACACCTTGCGATATTCTCGCGCCGTGTGGCCTCGGCGGCGTGCTCAACAGCAATACCGTCACGCAACTGCGATGCTCGGCAGTGGCGGGTTCGGCGAATAACCAGCTGACTCATCTGGATGTCGCGGATCAACTGGAACGGCGAGGCATTCTTTACGCGCCGGATTATGTGATCAATGCTGGCGGGCTGATCTACGTCTCGCTCAAACACCGCGGCGAAGAACTGACGACCATCACCGCCCACCTGTCGAAAATCAGCTCGAGGCTGACCGAAGTCTTCGCCCATGCCCAAGCGGAGAAACGCTCCCCGGCGCGGGTGGCAGACGAATTGGCGGAGAAAGTGCTGTACCGATGAAGGCTTGCTGCGTCCTTCATGCCGCTGGCAAATTCCAAAGACCTGACTACGCTGCAAGCGGGATGGCGCAACGCCACCCGCCCGGTTGATGAGGGCCTGCCAGCGTCTGGGGCAATCATGACTGGCGCAATGCTTTTTCGTGATTTCAAGGAGCGAATCATGTCTTCCAGTTCATCTCTCACCTGCAATTTCACGATCAACTCCAGCCTCGATATTGGCGTGTCGTTTGTCAGTGACGATAACGGTGCCAATTACGGCGGGCAGATCACTATTTTCACCCCTGGCACCGCAGGGCCGGTGAGCACCGGTTTATGGGACAGCGACGGCAACGTCTTCTTCACCCTCTACCAGTCTGAAAACCCGGCCATCAACTGCGTGATCAACTCGGGATCGACGCCCGGTTCATGGGACCCCTATATCGAGGTCGCCCAGCAAAACGGCCTGACCTGCACCATCTCCGGGCCCGTGCCGCAACCTGGTGAAAATACGTTTGGTTATACCCTCGACGTGGTGCCAAGCGCTGGCGTTGGTCAGGGCGCCGTTACGGCCCGGGCGGCCGGATCGCCGACGCCTCAACACGTTGCGCGAATGTTGCTTCCTGCGGGCGGCAAAGAGGCATGGACGCTGATCATGCAGGGCAATACGCCGGTGCCTGACGAAATCAGCGTTGGCTCGCCGGTCGTCATGGCGTGGGCGCGGTTTGACGACGAGACTCAGGTGGCCGGCGGCGTCTACAAATCCGATACGCCGACGGATTACAACGTCAAGTTCATGTGGGTGCTGGACGCCGACGGTAATCAGTATCCCGGTTGGCCCATCGATGTCAGCGATCACGAGGACTTTCTCAACAATGGCTACCTGTTTTCACTGCCCGGCAGTGATGAGGTCTACCTGCTGAACGTCGTTGATCGGCCATGGGTGAAATCATGACCACTACTTACACGTTCTCCGTCAGCCTGTTGGACGCGAGCGCCAATCCGAACGGGTTGCAGATTTGGCAGAGCGGCACGTTGACGTTCGACACCGTTTCGATGACGGGCGAATTGGCGCTTCCAGGTTTTTACAAAGATCCGATCCCGTACGAGGGAAGCACCGAATCGCCATCAACGTCGGCAGGCACGACCATCGAGGCCTCGGGCAAAAGTACCGAAGCACAGATCACCTTCACGGTGACCTATAACTTTGATGGTTTTCTTTTCAACGGCAGCTATGTCGGCGGGTTGATCAGCGTGCTCGACTACGCCGCACAAGAGACCTATCTCTATGTCATCCAGGGGCTTTCTCCGCAGTCGCCATCGGGGGCGACATTCCGTGGAGGATCTGGTGACAAGAGAGCGCCGCGAACGGCCTGATCCCCGTTTTTCGCAGGCATGAAAAAGGCCCTGAGTCATTCGACTCAGGGCCTATTCAATTCGGGTGTCTCTTACTTGGGTGTCTTGGCTGCTTTAGCGGGCTTGGCAGGCTCAGCGGCTTCGACTGCTTCAACAACGGGTTCCGCTATTTCAGCCGGCGCATTCAACAGTTCGGACAGCGCATCCGGCTGGCTCTTGAACGCCTTGGCGAACACATCGCGGTTCTTCGCCATGTAGATCCCGGCTTCTTCCACCTGCTGCTCGGTCAGGGACGGAACGGCTTTTTGCAACACTTCAGCCAGCAATTCGGCCAGTTCGAGCATTTTGTCATGACGGTCAGCTTCGGCTTTATCCATGAACAAGCGCTCCAGATCTCGGCTGCTGCGGTATACCACTTCGACGGCCATTCACCACCTCACATGCCTTCACGATAGTTGTCTGTTTCGACCACTGTATTTATATACAGCGAAAAGGATAAGCGAATCCCCGCGCTTTGGGTAGTGGCTTTTTACTTTAGCCGGAAATATGGATCGTGCAGTGGCAGGCAGCGAGAGGCTGACGTCAGCCAAGACGTCGGCGAATGACCTCGATTCGGGCGACAAACTCTTCCTTTGCCTGTGACCTGTTTATCAGGGGATCCTGCAACGCGTGATCGTCAAAAAAAGATCCCCAGTCAGTATTCATGAATTGCTCCATGGTCGATGACTTGTCCGCAAAAACTGCGAGATGTTCATCTGTGATCTGATTTGCGTCGATGGCAGAAAATCCAGGCTCAAGTATCTGGTCATGATCGATCGCATAGGCCTTGCCAACATGATTGAACACTATGTTCCCATGCTGGCCATCATCAATTCGATCCCGTGTATTCAGTAAAAAATCGAATACATACATGCTCGAATTCCGGCGGTCGAAATTTATTGATGCATTTGTAGGGGGGACGAAGCGTGAGAGAACCTGTCGATCTTCTCCTGGCTGCAGAATCGTCGCAGGAACGATATTCAAATTCAGCTTTTCACTGAATCGGAAGGCAAACACTTCGTTACTGGCACCTATGCGTTGCCTGACGACGTCTTTGGCATCCAGTGCGACCATGGATGAATAGTCCTTTAACACTAACCAATCGTTCTCAGTGTGTTTGGTCAGCCAGGTCTCAAAGCTGCTGGAGAGATCTTTTATTTTTATTAGCTCCAGAGGTGTTTCACCAACGTTGATCATTTTTTCGGGGGGCGAAATATCAGCAATAGGAGCATCAGGAGGGGGGGCGAAACTGGACGGGACTTCTGACCGGCCAGCGCCGTTTGTTCCGTGCATTGGTCGCGGCGGAACTGGAGGGGGCAGGATGCGCGTTGTGGAAGCAGGTCTATCCGAAATCGGAGGCGATCCGGCAGATGTCTTCACCAGACCATTTGTGTCCCTATGCGAAACAGGGTTGTTACCAACCATTTTATAAAGGTTCAATCCATCCACAGCCCCTCCCGGATCCGGATTAAGCCACCTCGACCACCAATGTACGTAGTACCGGAACCCATAGTAGATAAGCCCGCTGGCATCACGCTCCTTTCCCGAATAACGAACGGTTTTATAGTTTCCTTCCGTCTCACTGCGAGCCGCGAACCACGCCGTGCCACCATAGGGGTAATAACCTTCCCGGCTCAGCGTTCGCGCTTGATCATCCAGTTCCAGAACACACGAACCTAGCTGATCGCCAAGCCCGTAGCGTAATTGATTATTCCCGGCGTCCTTCGGTAAGGCGCTCTTCCAGTGCAGTACCCGAATACTGCTGCGTCCGGCTTGAACATGGATAACGTACAAGACTTCATGACCGTCCGTATTGGTGCGTATTTCCAACCCCGGGAGATATAGCACTTCAGCAACATGGACCAGATTTCTGGCCTGCGTGGTTCGCACTTTACGCACACGTTGACCGTCGCCGTCATAGCCGTACCACTCCGTGTCGTTTGCCCTGTCAGGCCGCGAGACCAGGGTGATCTCTTGCAGTTGGTTACGCAGGTTCCAGTTCATGTCCGGCCCGGGCTGCAGGCGCTTGAGGTTACCGTTCAGGTCAAAACTGTTGGCAAAGTCGGGATCCGGCCCACCTTCAGTAATGGGCAAACTACGATTGCTGCCGGAGGCCGTTATCATCTCTCGACAATATTGCTGTGCTCCGACGTGAACCAACTTAAACAGGTTGCCGCCATCATCGTAATCAAAGGTTTGAACATAGTTAGCCATCTGGCTGGGGTCAGGCGGCAGCGGCTGAAAGTAGGGGAGTTCGGGGCCATTGGTTGGCGAGCAGCTTTCACGCCCGGTAGCCTTGATCAGTTGGTACAAGCTGTCGTAGCAGTAGCTTGAAGCAGGTTCGATTCGCTGGTTTTTGAAGTGGCGCGTTGCAAGGGCTGCGTCTTCAATGCGCACGATATTACCTACAGGATCGTAGTCATAGTTCAGGTCTTGCAGGAGCGGTGCTGCGGGATGCTGCGAAAAAAGTCGAATAAGCCGCCCGTCTTCGGGGTGGAATCGAGCGCTGTTGATTACGCCATTGCCAGCCGTTTCGTTTTCCACCTGACCGAAAGCGTTGTAACCGATCTTGCTCAACACTGTTTGTTCAGGCGATCCATGCAATTGCAGATAGGTTTGCTTGAGCAGCCCGGCCACATCGTATAGATACCGTTGGCGATTGCCCATCGCATCAATCTGCTCCAGCACTTCGTTAGTCGGTGAGTATCGAGTGGTAGATGAAAATTTATCCTGCTTCAGTTGCTCGTCTCGCAGTGGCAGTTCCTCAGGCCAGGAAGGTATCTGCAGATCTTTCAGGAAGCGCCGCGTCTCTCCGAGTGGTGCACTGCCGAGTGCATAGCCGGTTATTTGCCTGCTGCCGGCCGTGTCATCATGGCGGATCATCCGGCCACAACAATTAAGTTCAGCCGATAGAGAGTCACCCTCTCCAAAAGTAATCCTCTCGACGGCTTTTGAGTCGCCCCCCGCTTCGCTTTCACTGACTGATTCTGCACGCAGCAATTTGTCATATACGGTGCGCCGATGGCTTCCACGAGAATCAAACGACAAGCAAGCCACGCCAGCTTCATTTGCAAGCGCCAAACGCCACCCGGCATCGACGCTGTCCGTCATCAGCGCCATGCCACTCAAATTGTAGAGACGTTGGAGATTGGCCTTTGTATCGGGTTCTGTTTCTGCCTGCTTAAAGAGGCGAGGGTCCCAGTTGCCAACTAATTGCGCCGCGTGGTTGTAGAGCTGGTGAGTAACACGCGTCTGCGCTTTGCCCCCTGCAATCTTTCGGCAGTAGGCGATAGTGCGCACGACCAGACCTCTCGGGTCGATGGCCATGATTGCGGGTGTCGAAATATCCAGGCTGCGTAGGGTGGCAGACATGAGGCCGTCCAGATGCCCTCAACGATTCAAGCCAATGTGCCCCAGTTTTTTAACCGTCGATACTGTTAGAAATAACAGTTTTACAGGAAAAGCTGATATTGCTCGGAAGTCGAAAGAGCTTCGGTAAGTGCCTTATACGCCACGGCCATCCTCTCAATCGACGGCCTCTGGCCTTTTTTCTGCATGCTGAACAACCGTCACGTCCAACCCGCATCATCCGCTCGAACCGAGCTAAGGAAGAATCATCGTGAAAATCAACTGGGCCGAGAACCTGCGGCAGAACGTGCACCAACTCGCCGAGTCCCTGGGCAATCTGTTTGTCGAGACCTTCCACTACCTGGCGCTGTTCGCCATTGGCGCGGTGACCGCGTGGGCGGCGGTGATGGAGTTTCTGGGGATGATCGAAGAAGGGCACATCAAGATCGATGACATCTTGCTGCTGTTCATCTACCTCGAACTGGGCGCGATGGTCGGGATTTACTTCAAGACCAACCACATGCCGGTGCGATTCCTGATCTACGTGGCGATCACCGCGTTGACGCGTTTGCTGATCTCCAACGTCTCGCACCACAACCCGCCTGACCTCGGGATCATTTACCTGTGCGGCGGGATTCTGCTGCTGGCGTTTGCGATTCTGGTGGTGCGTTACGCCTCGTCGCAATTCCCTTCGGTGAAGATCGAACACCCGCAACGCAAGATCGGTGCGGGTTCCGGTGAGCATCCCGACGTGGAGAAGGGCGAGATTTAAAGGCGCATGGCGGGCCGCGGATGGCCTTTGGTTGGCGGCGGCAGCGTGTGGTTGTCGCCGTCGGTCATGGCTTCGAGGATGGTCATGGCGCACTGTCCCTGTTCGATGGCAATGCCGAACTGAATGCTTTGCACCAAGCGTTTGAGGCGTTTGGGGTCATTGCGTTGTTCGGCGCTGATCATCCGTTTGGCCACGATGCGGCCACTGTTGGACAAGGTCAGCATGATGCGGCCGTCCAGACCCTGAATGCTCAGGTTGATCTGGTAATCCGGTGCAAAGGCATCGGTAATAAGCTGAAAAGGGTTGTCCATGATGCGTCACCGCCTGATTGAACGTGCAGTAGTTGACCGGCCATGATCGGGTTGGTTCGCAACTCCGGACCATCGGCAGGCCGCTCGCTGAGGTTTTCAAAAGTCCTTTTTGCCTCGTCAGGGATGTAGCAAGGGGCATGCCGGAAAAATTGTCGAACAATGATCACAGCAAAAAAGAGGCGGGCACTGAGGCCCGCCTTCTTTTTTCTGCCCGTTTCAGGGCATGAATGAGCAGATGATCGCTGACGGTGCAATCAGACCGGTCAGCACTCCACCCAGCTCACCGCCAAGCCGCCCCGTGAAGTCTCTTTGTATTTGTCATGCATGTCGGCGCCGGTATCGCGCATGGTGCGGATCACCCGGTCCAGGGAAATGAAGTGTTTGCCGTCGCCGCGCAGGGCCATTTGCGTGGCGTTGATCGCCTTGACGGCGGCGATGGCGTTGCGCTCGATGCACGGCACTTGCACCAGACCGCCGACCGGGTCGCAGGTCAGGCCGAGGTTATGTTCCAGGCCGATTTCGGCAGCGTTTTCCAGTTGCTCCGGCGTGGCACCGAGCACGTCCGCCAGACCGGCAGCGGCCATGGCGCACGCCGAACCGACTTCGCCCTGACAGCCGACTTCGGCGCCGGAGATCGAGGCGTTTTTCTTGCAGAGAATGCCCACCGCCGCCGCGCCCAGAAAGAACGCGACCACGTCATCGTCCGACGCGTCCGGGTTGAATTTCATGTAGTAGTGCAGCACGGCTGGAATGATCCCGGCCGCGCCGTTGGTAGGCGCAGTGACCATCCGTCCGCCCGCCGCGTTTTCTTCGTTCACGGCGAGGGCGAACAGGTTGACCCACTCCATCGCCGACAGCGTCGAAGTGATGACATTCGGCTTGCCGATTTCCAACAGGCTGCGATGCAATTTCGCCGCACGACGAGGAACATTCAGACCTCCGGGCAGGATGCCTTCGTGGCGCAGGCCTTGCTCTACGCATTCGCGCATCACCGACCAGATGTGCAGCAAACCCTGACGGATGTCGGCTTCGCTGCGCCAGGCCAGTTCGTTGGCCATCATCAACTCGGACACCCGCAGCCCGTGCTGGTTACAGAGCTTGAGCAATTCGGCGGCGCTGGAAAAATCGTACGGCAGCACCACGTCGCTGGTCGGCGCAATGCCGGACTCGGCTTCGGCCGCTTCGATGATGAAACCGCCGCCAACCGAGTAGTACGTTTGCTCGTATAGCTCGCCGGTTGCGCCAATGGCTGTCAGAGACATGGCGTTTGGGTGGTAGGGCAGGCTCTCGTCGAGCAGCAGGAGATCGCGTTGCCAGTCGAAGGCAATGGTCTTTTTGCCGGCCAGGGGCAGTTCGCACGTTTCACGCAGGGTCTGGATTCGGCTGTCGATAGATGTGGGGTCGATGCTGTCCGGCCACTCACCCATCAGGCCCATGACACAGGCGCGGTCGGTGGCGTGGCCGACGCCGGTGGCTGAAAGAGAACCGTACAGGCGGATTTCCACTCGACGGACGGCGTTGAGCAGATTTTGCTCAATCAGTGCCTGGGCGAAGGTCGCGGCGGCGCGCATCGGGCCGACGGTGTGGGAACTGGACGGACCGATACCGACTTTGAAAAGATCAAAAACACTGATAGCCATGCTAAAGCCTATACAAGCAATGGAAGAGGAATCGCTGCCATTTTTGTAGGACAAGCGCAATCTCGGCGATACTGCCTGCCTCGGTCCTACGTGACCAACGAAACTTCCTAAGACAGCCTTTAGCAGGACTAAACAATGAGTCGCCAATTGCACGCCCAGACTTACGTCTGGCTGCACGTGTTTTCCTGTGCCGCGCGGCACCTGTCGTTTACCCGTTGCGCCGAAGAGCTGCACATCACGCCGGGTGCGGTCAGTCAGCAAATCCGCCAACTGGAAGAGCGGCTGGGGTTTCGACTGTTCCACCGGCGTGCCCGCGGTGTGGAGTTGAGCGCCGAAGGCCAGCGCCTGGCCATCACCGTCAATGAGGCTTACGGCAGCATCGATGCGGAATTGCGACGACTGGACGCGGGCATGATCAGCGGGACGTTGCGGGTGCGTTCGATTCCGTCGTTCCTGAGCAAATGGCTGACCCCGCGTCTGCCGCGCTTGCAGCAGCGTTTTCCGGACATTCAATTGCGCCTGGTGGCGGAGGACAGCAGCGTGCCGTTGCACGAGGGCGACTTCGACCTGGCGATAGATCTGAACGACGGCAGTTACCCCGGCCTGTTATCCACAACCTTGCTCGATGAGCAGATCTTCCCGGTCTGCGCGCCGAGCTTATTGCGCGGGCGGCCACCCTTGCATGGCCCGGCAGACCTGGCGCACTTTCCGTTGTTGCATGACATCACGGCCTGGCGCGGCAGCTATGAGTACGCGGAATGGGAGTTCTATCTCAACGCCATCGGCTACGAAGGCGCGGATGTGCGTCGCGGGCACACCTTCAATCGCAACCACCTGACCATCGAAGCGGCGATTGCCGGAATGGGCGTGGCGATTGCGCGGCGTACCTTGCTGAACGATGAGCTGGAGCGCGGGGCGTTGATCGTGCCGTTTGGTCTGGCGGTGCCCAATCACAAGCGTTACGTGCTGCTTTATGCACCGGGGGCGCTGAGCCACCCTGGCGTGCGCGCGGTGCATGACTGGCTGGTGGAGGAAGCGGGGGTTTTTCGAAGCCTGCACCCGCTGGCAGAGCGGCAGATGTGAGCATTTGTGACAAAGAAGTGAATCGACCCAACTCCCGACCTTAACAGCGCTTTTGCTCCTTGTCTGGCTTTTTTTGCGAATGAAAATTTATCTTTTTTCAGGGGTTGAATTGTTCGGCGCACAGACCGATTGTGTAAGTAAGAGGTCACGGTGACGACGCCCAAGGGCCAGCCGAAGGGCCTCTCGCGAGCTAGCTGAAATAAGGGATGAACTATGCAAATCCAAGTCAACAGCGATAACCATATTCAAAGCAGCATCCGACTGGAGGAGTGGGTACGTACTACCATTGAGAGCACGCTCGAACGTTATGAAGAGGACCTGACACGCGTCGAGGTTCATCTGCGGGACGAGAACGGCGACAAGCCTGGTCCCCACGACATGCGCTGCCAGCTGGAAGCGCGGCCAAAAGGCCACCAACCGATTTCTGTCACCCATAAAGCCGCAAACCTGGAACTGGCGATCGACGGTGCGGCTGAAAAACTCGAACACGCGCTGGAACACCTGTTCGGCAAACTGCGAGGCAAACCGCGTGCCGCGGTAGTGCCATTCGAAAGAGTCGCAGCCGATGCGCTGCTGGAAGACGAGTTTCTCGAGAACGAACAGGCTGCACAAAACGGCTGACGCCTGAATCACTATTTATCTTTCCACCACTGAAAACGGGCCTGCTTATGCAGGCCCGTTCTTGTTTCAGGGTTTGGCTAATTCTTCCAGGCCGATGAATACCTGTGGCGAGGGGATTTATCCCCGTCGGACTGCGAAGCGGCCCCAAAATCTGCAATCACGGTGTGTCTGATATCCATTTACGACTGCTTCGCAGCCGAACGGGGATAAATCCCCTCGCCACAATGATTGTCTTGCTCCAGGTATCATTGGACCAAAACGCAGGAAAAGCCGGATCTTTTTTGCGTATGAGAATATTTATCATTAATATCGAGACCTTGTTGGCCCCCTGAATTTCTCGCGGCCTCACCCGTTTCAAGGTCGAAACATGAAAGCACTCCCCGTTTCCTATCGAATGGCCGTCACGTCGCGAGTCCTCGCTGCCGTGGTGGGCGGCTATATCGTCGCGGCGCTCGCCAGTGTCAGCCTGAGTCTGTGGGTGCCCATGGCCCGCGCGGACGCGGTGGTGACCGGGATGATGACCTCGTTTCTGGCCTACCTGTGCGCGGTGATCTGGTGTTTTGCCTGCCGGAGCGCGTGGCAGGCCTGGCTCGGGTTAATCGTGCCGAGCCTGGTGCTGGCGGCGGTGTCGGGGCTGGCGTATTGGATGGGCCACTCATGAAAGAGGGCTTTCGTCAGGCGATGGCCTGGCTGCACACCTGGGCCGGGTTGACCTTCGGCTGGTTGCTGTTCGCGATTTTCCTGACTGGCACGCTGGCCTATTTCAAGGACGAGATCAGCCACTGGATGCAACCGGAAATTCCGGCCCGTTCTGTGACCTCCGAAGCCAGTCTGACCCTGGCACAGAACTACCTTCAGCAACACGCCGCCGGTGCCTCGCGCTGGCTCATCGACCTGCCCGATACTCGCGAACCCGGCCTGTCAGTACGCTGGCAGCAAACCCCGGCCAAGCGTGGCGAACGCGGCCAGTTCACGGAAAAACTCCTCGACCCGCAAACCGGCGCCGAAGTGCAGGGCCGCGAAACCATGGGCGGCGAGTTCTTCTACCGCTTCCACTTTCAGCTGCAAATGCCTTATCCGTGGGGGCGCTGGTTGTCGACCATCGCCGCCATGGTGATGTTCGTCGCCTTGATCAGCGGGATCATCACCCACAAGAAAATCTTCAAGGACTTCTTCACCTTCCGTCCGCGCAAGGGCCAGCGCTCCTGGCTCGATGGCCACAACGCGGTGGGCGTGCTGGTGCTGCCGTTTCACCTGATGATCACCTACAGCAGCCTGGTGATTTTCATGTCGATGGTGATGCCGGCGAGCATTCTGGCCTCCTATAACGGTGATGTGCGGGCGTTTTTCGATGAGGTGTTTCCGGCGTCCTCTGCGCCGGAGCTCACGGGCAAACCGGCAGAATTGGCGCCGCTGGCACCGCTGCTGGAAAAGGCTCGCGAGCAGTGGTCGGGTGGGCAGGTCGGGCGGCTCACCGTGAACAATCCGGGCGATGCGAACGCTTCGGTGGTGCTGGTGCGTGACGGTGCCGATCGTGTGGTCCATGACTTTGGCCGCGCGGCGACCTTCAACGGCGTCACCGGCCAGCTGCTCGGCACGACTCCGGAACAATCGCTGCCGAGGGCGATTGCCGGCAGTTTCTACGGCTTGCACATGGGCCGTTTCGCCGACCCGGTGCTGCGCTGGTTGTACTTCATTTGCGGGTTGGCCAGCACGGCGATGATCGGCACCGGGTTGGTGGTCTGGCTCGGCAAGCGTCAGCTCAAGCACGCGAAAAGCGGCGTGATGCCGTTCGAGTTGCGGCTGGTGGAAGTGCTGAACATCGCCAGCATGTCCGGGCTGATGGTCGCCGTGGCCGCGTTCTTCTGGGCCAATCGCGTATTGCCGGTGGACATGGCCGGGCGTGCGGACTGGGAAGTGAACAGCTTCTTTATCGTCTGGGGCCTGAGCGTCTTGCATGCCATGGTCCGCCGCGGCCGTGCAGCGTGGGTCGAGCAATTGACGCTGGCGGCGCTGCTGTTTGGCGCGATGCCGGTGCTGAACGCCCTGACCACGCCCTATCACTTGGGGCTCACGTTGGCGCAGGGCGATTGGGCGATGGCCGGTTTCGATTTGGCGTGTCTGGGCAGCGGTGTGTTTTTCGCCTGGGCCGCGTGGAAAATGCAACGTTCGGCACAGGCTGAAATCGTCAACCGCCAGCGCGTCCAACCGATCAATCTTGAGCAGGAGGCGAACTGAATGTTGCTGGCCCTGTTGCTCTCATACGGCGGTTTCACCGCGCTGTGTTTATCGATGGATCGGCATCACACCGAGCTGTTGGGTCGCAAGCCGTCGGCCCGTCGCCGTCACGGCATGAAGCTCGGTGGCTGGGTGTTGCTGGCCCTGTCGCTGTGGGCGGCGGTGTCTTCGACCGGTTGGGGTCTGGGGTTGGTGGAGTGGTTTGCGGTGCTGATGCTCAGTGCATTGCTGCTGGTGCTGTTGATGCCGTATCGCCCGCGCCTGGCATTGTCGTTGGCTGGTTTGAGCCTGCTCGCCAGTCCCGTTGCCGTTTTTGCGCTGTATTGATCCGATGATCGCCAGCCCTCCGGATTCCCACGACGAAGAACCTCGCGGAGCGCGTGCGCATTTCCTGCAGGTGTTCTTGTCCCAGCGTTCGCAAATGGAAGCGCTGGTGAATCGTCGCGTGGGGTGTCGGGCAACGGCGGCGGACCTGGTGCAGGATTTGTTTTTGCGCTTCTGGCGTCGGCCGCTGGTGCAGGTCGAAGAACTCAGCACCTACCTGTTGCGCTGCGCCGGCAACATCGCCATCGACCATTTGCGCAGCGAAGGCACGCGGGTGCGGGTCAATGAAGGCTGGCAACCGGATCAGCCCGACAGCCACGGCAGTGAACCCCAGGCCGCGCTGGAGGCGGGCAATGATTTGCGCCACGTCGAAGCCGCGTTGCGTGCGTTGCCCGAACGCACGCGCCAGATTTTTCTGCTCAATCGCATCCACGGCCGCAAATACGCCGAGATCGCCAAGGCCATGGGGTTGTCCCAAAGTGCCGTGGAAAAACATATGATGCGCGCCCTCGAAGCCTGCAAGGCCAGCCTGCGGGATCCCGAACCGCGCACGCCAAGGAAAGCACCGTGAATCAGCTTGACCGCGTCACCCCGACGCCCGCTCAGGAACAGGCCGCTTTCGCCTGGCTGAGTCTGTTGCATGACCAGCCGAGCAGCGGCGACCAGGCCACGTTCAGCCATTGGCTGCAGGCCGATCCCGCGCATGCCGAGGCCTACGCCCAGGCGCAAGTGGTGTGGGAATTGAGCGAAGGGCCGGCGCGCACGCTGGCCAATGAAGACGCCTTTGCCTTGCAGGGTTACCTCAACGCCATCAATCAATCGCGGCGCAGCAGTGTCCGGCGCTGGTCCGGTGCGCTGGCGATGGCGGCGTGCCTGTTGTTGATGGTCAGCCTCGGTGCAGGCTGGCAGCCAATGCGCTGGGTCGATGATCTTGGCGCTGATTACGTATCGGCGCCGGGGGAAATCCGTACCGTCACGCTGGCGGATCAATCGCAAGTCACCCTGGATGCCGACAGTGCCATTTCCGTGGATTTCAGTCGCGGCGAGCGCCACGTTCAGTTGCGTCGCGGCGCCGGTTTCTTCAGCGTGACGCACACGGGCGAGCCGTTTGTGGTGGACGCGGAAAAGGGTCAGGCGCGGGTGCTGGGCACGCAGTTTGAAGTGCGCCTGCAACCCCATGGCGCGCAGGTCACGGTGTTGTCAGGGCGAGTCGGCGTGAAGGCGGACAAACACGCCGAACAGCAGATTCTGACCGCCGGTCAGCAAGTGGCTTACGGCGAAGGCGTGGCGGAAAAATTGCAGGCCGTGGACAGCGAAGCGCAGTTGGCGTGGCGCCAGGGCTGGCTCAATTACTACAAGGCGACACTGGCCGATGTGGTGCAGGATCTGCGCCGTTATTACCCGGGGCGGATCGTGCTGCTCAATGATGAACTGGCGGCGCGGCGGGTCAGCGGCAGTTTTCCGGGCAAGGACCCGCGGGCGGTGTTGGGATCGTTGCAGGGGGTGATGGGGTTTGAGCAGCACTCTGTGGGGCATCTGATTATTTTGCGCTGAGGCTACTGACCTCTTCGCGGGCAAGCCTCGCTCCTACAAGGATACGCAGAACCCGTAGGAGCGAGGCTTGCCCGCGAAGGCGCCTGATCAAACACCGCATAACCCAAATAAAAATATTTTCAAAATTATGGTGAGGTAAACCCAAGCCCCATCCGTGTAGTGACTGAAACTGCGAGTCATTCGCATCCGTAGCGGTTCTACACAGGTCATGAGCAATGAAGTCCAGGGCAAAATCGGGTTCGGTCAAACAGTGGTTGGGTGCCTCGGCGCTGGTTATTTCGACATCGGCGTTGCTGCCATTAAGTGTGGCAGTGGCCGCTGAGGCCGGCACGACGCAGCAGCGTTCGCAGTTCAACTTTGCGATGGCCGCCAAACCGCTGCCCCAGGCCTTGAGCGACTTCAGCCGGATTACCGGCATCAGCGTGGTCTACACCGACGAAGCGCCGTACGGCATTACCGCGCCAGCGGTCAGCGGGCAGATGAGCGCCGAACAGGCGATCCAGCGTTTGCTCAGCGGTTCGGGTCTGACCTTCCGTCGCACCGATGCTCACACCCTGGCGCTGGAACCGCAACCCACCGAAGGCGCCCTGAACCTGGGCGCGACCACCATCACTTCGGTGATGGATCAAACCATGAGTTATCAGCCGCCGCCCACCAGTTCGGTGATGCGCTCGTCAGCGTTGCTTCAGGAAATCCCCCAGACCGTCAACGTGATCCCGGCCCAGGTCATTCGCGATCAGGCGCCGCGCAACCTCGACGATGCGCTGGCCAACGTCAGCGGCATCACCCAGGGCAACACGCTCGGCAGCACCCAGGATTCGGTGATGACCCGCGGTTTCGGCGACAACCGCAACGGCTCGATCATGCGCGACGGCATGCCGGTGGTGCAGGGCCGTGGCCTCAACGCCACGGTCGATCGGGTCGAAGTGCTCAAGGGCCCGGCCTCCTTGCTTTACGGCATCCAGGACCCGGGCGGCGTGGTCAACATGGTCAGCAAGAAACCTGAACTGGAGCAGTACAACGCGTTGACCCTGCGCGGTTCGACCTATGGCGACGGCAAGAACGGCAGCGGTGGCGGCCTCGACAGCACCGGCGCGCTCGGTGATTCCGGGCTGGCGTATCGCATGGTGCTGGACCACGAAGACGAAGATTACTGGCGCAACTTCGGCACCCACCGCGAGACGCTGGTGGCACCATCGCTGGCCTGGTTCGGCGAAAGCACCAAGCTGTTGTTCGCCTACGAACACCGTGAATTCCTGACCCCGTTCGACCGTGGCACGCTGATCGACCCGCGTGACAACCATCCGCTGGACATTTCCCGCGACCGGCGTCTCGACGAGCCGTTCAACAACATGGAAGGGCGCTCGGACCTGTATCACTTCGAGGCTGACCACGAGTTCAACGACAACTGGAATGCCCACTTCGGCTACAGCTGGAACCGTGAAACCTACGACGCCAGCCAGGTGCGCGTCACGGCCATCAACACCGCCAGAGGCACGCTGACCCGCAGCATGGACGGCACGCAAAACGCGATCAGCACCGACCGCTTCACCACCGCCAGCCTCGAAGGCAAGGTCAATGCGCTGGGCATGCAACATGACCTGGTGTTCGGCGTCGATGACGAGTACCGCAAGATCTACCGCGAAGACCTGATCCGCCAGAAAAGCCTGACCACGTTCAGTTACCTCAACCCGGTCTATGGCCGTGAAGTCGCCGGCACTACCGTCAGCCCGGCCGACAGCGCGCAGACCGATATACTGCGCAGCGATTCGCTGTTCCTGCAGGACTCGATCCACCTCACCGACCAGTGGATTCTGGTGGCTGGTGGACGTTTCCAGGAGTACGACCAGTACGCCGGCAAAGGCGTGCCGTTCAAGGCCAACACCGACAGCAACGGCCAGAAATGGGTACCGCGCGCCGGGCTGGTCTATCGCTACACCGACGCGGTGTCGTTCTACGGCAGCTACACCGAATCGTTCAAACCCAACTCGACCATCGCGCCGTTGAGCGGCAGCAGCACGGTGCTCGACGGCAGCATTGCGCCCGAGGAAGCCAAGTCCTGGGAAGTCGGCGCCAAGCTGGATATTCCGGGCCGTGTGACGGGTAACGTCGCGCTGTTCGACATCAAGAAACGCAACGTGCTGGTGGCCAACTCCGAAGGACCGGTGACGATCTATAGCGCTGCGGGTGAAGTGCGTTCACGTGGTCTGGAAGTGGATTTGACCGGCCAGCTCAGCGACCGCTGGAGCATGATCGGCAGCTATGCCTACACCGATGCCGAAGTCACTGAGGACCCGGATTACAAAGGCAAAAAACTGCAAAACGTTGCCAAGAACACCGGCTCGCTGTCGGCGGTCTACGACTTCGGCACTATCGTGGGTGGCGATCAGTTGCGGGTCGGCGCTGGGGCGCGGTATGTCGGTGAGCGGGCGGGCAACGCGGTGAATGATTTCGACCTGCCGAGCTACACCGTGGCTGACGCATTCGCCACCTACGACACCAAGGTCGAAGGGCAGAAGGTGAAGTTTCAGCTCAATGTGAAAAACCTGTTTGACCGCACTTACTACACGTCCGCGGCGAGCCGGTTCTTTGTGTCGATGGGGGATTCGCGGCAGATATCATTGTCCAGCACATTGGAGTTCTGATCAGAGACCGCGTCATCGTTCTTCGCGGGCAAGCCTCGCGCCCACAGGGATTTGTGTTGAACCCGATTTTTGCGATCGACACAAATCCCTGTGGGAGCGGGCTTGCTCGCGAAAGCGGTATGAGGGGCACTGAATATTTCAGGACTACCGCAAAAACGCCTGCCGATACTCGCCAGGCGTCCCACCGAGAACCTGCCGAAACCGATTGGTGAAATGACTCGCACTGGCAAACCCGCACGCCAGCGCAATTTCCCCTAACGGCTGCGATGTTGTCCGCAACAACTCCCGCGCCCGGCTCAGTCGCCTCGCCAACACATACTGATGCGGCGGCAAGCCAAAGCTCTCCCGGAACATCCGCGCAAAGTGATACTCCGACAGCGCACACAAACCTGCCAACTGCCCCAAGCTGATGGCTTCGGCCAACTGACCGTCGATGAACTCGACCAATTGCCGTCGCTGATGCGCAGCTAGCCCGCCCTTGAGTCGCAAACCCTCACGCATCCCGACCTGGCCGAGCAACACATGGCTGAGCATTTCATGGGCCAGGCTGCTGGTGAGCAGGCGTTCGCCGGGTTCATCCCAATTGAGCGTGAGCATCTGCCGAAAGCGCCGGGCTTGTTGCGGGTCTTCCAGAAAAGTCCCTTCGCGCAACTGCAGTTCACGAGGTTCGCGGTCCAGCAGGGTGACGCAGCCAAGGGCAAATTGTTCGGGGCTGAAATACAGATGGGCAAGACGAATGTCGCCGTTGATCACCCAGCCTGACTGATGGTCGGCGGGCAGGATGCACAGCTTGTCCGGGCCGCCCTTGGTGCCGGGCTGGTCGCGGCGGAAGGTGCCGGTGCCGCCGGCGATGTAGCAGGACAAAGTATGGTGGCTCGGCGCTTCGTAGTCCTGGGCGTCGTGATGGTTGCTCCACAAGGCTGCAGCCATGCCGTCACCGAGCTCGGCGCTGTGCTCGAGGCGAGCATTGGGCGAGCGGTTGAGGGCTTGAAAGACTTGCAGGGTTTCCAGTGCGGGCATGATCGGTTCTCTCCAACGCCTTGCATCCTACTCCGTCGCTATTGCGCTGCCAGCCTCTTCGGCGACAAAAGCGCAAGTTTATGCAAGTGCGAAAAGGTTTGGCGCAGGACACTGGGCACCTATTGAGGAGCCTGCGCCATGAACCTTTCGTTGTACTTGCTGACCGTGCTGATCTGGGGCACCACCTGGATTGCCTTGAAATGGCAATTGGGCGTGGTGGCCATTCCGGTGTCGATCGTTTATCGCTTCGGCCTCGCTGCGCTGGTGCTGTTCGTGCTGCTGTTGCTCAGCCGCAAGCTGCAAGTGATGAACCGTCGCGGGCACCTGATCTGCCTGGCACAGGGGTTGTGCCTGTTTTGCATCAATTTCATGTGCTTCCTGACTGCCAGCCAGTGGATACCCAGTGGTCTGGTGGCCGTGGTGTTTTCCACCGCTACGCTGTGGAATGCTCTGAATGCGCGGGTGTTTTTCGGCCAGAAAATCGCCCGCAACGTGCTGATGGGCGGCGCGCTCGGCCTGTTCGGGCTGGGCCTGCTGTTCTGGCCGGAACTGGCCGGCCACACCGCCAGCCCGGAAACCTTGCTCGGCCTGGGCCTGGCGTTACTCGGAACGCTGTGTTTCTCGGCGGGCAACATGTTGTCGAGCCTGCAGCAGAAGGCCGGCCTCAAGCCGCTGACCACCAATGCCTGGGGCATGGCCTACGGCGCGGCGATGCTGTCGGTGTGGTGCCTGGTCAAGGGCATTCCCTTCGACATGGAATGGAATGCACGTTATATCGGGTCGCTGCTGTACCTGGTCATTCCGGGTTCGGTGATCGGTTTCACTGCCTACCTGACCTTGGTCGGGCGTATGGGCCCTGAGCGTGCCGCCTATTGCACGGTGTTGTTCCCGGTGGTGGCGCTCAATGTGTCGGCGTTTGCCGAAGGCTACCAATGGACCGCACCGGCGCTGGTCGGGCTGGTATTGGTGATGCTGGGCAACGTGCTGGTGTTTCGTAAACCCAAGGCGCCGATGGTGCAGGGGAATGGCAAACTGGCTTGAACACCGTCCGGGTCGAGTGCATGTCTACTTAGCGCTCGATCCGCAGGGTCAGATAGATCAATAACGGTATGATGAAGTCGACAATATGTCGGGCCCAGTCTTTATAGTTCCAGTAGGGTGATTCATCCATGTTGAACCACTCTGCGCCGATAATTTGAAAGCAGACGTAATAGATAAAAACAGCGATCATCAAACCAATAATTGCAAACTTCTTCGCTTCGTGAAATTTTTTAGTGCTGGTGTTTATGTTTTTGTAGAGGTGGTACGTGCCCACCATGCAAAAGACAGTGAAGAGCACTTCGAGCGTAATGATTAACCAGTAGATCCTGTGATGGGCCATGGGCGAGGTAACGGCGCGATAGCTGTATCTGGCGCCCTCGCGAGTCGTGTCCATGCTGAGGATGTGGGCGATGTATTCATAGTTGGTGGGGTAGTCGGTGAAGTTGCTATACAACATCAAAAGACCAAAAAAGCTTATAAACAGCATCAAGGTGGCTTTGCTGATTTTTATAGTTTGATTGATTGTCAGGTGATTCAAGTCAGTTCTCCAAATCTGTTTTCCGTTTGTGTGCGGATAAGTAAGGAGAGTGTATAACCTGGTTTGTTTCTTTAGTGGCTGACTGAATTGCAAAGTGTGTAGCGGTTGTTGTGCACGTTTATGGAGGTTGAAGGGCAGACGTTATAAACGCCTGCCCGAATCCATCAACCTTTCCAGACTTGCGGGTTCACCAGATCCAGCGGTCGCTCGCCCAGCAAGGCGCTGCGCAGGTTAGCCAAGGCACGGTTGGCCATCGCTTCGCGGGTTTCATGGGTCGCCGAACCAATGTGCGGCAAGGTCACTGCGTTTTTCAGTTGATACAGCGGCGATTCCGCCAGCGGTTCTTTCTCGTAGACATCCAGTCCGGCGCCACGGATCCGGTTGTTTTGCAGCGCTTCGATCAGCGCCGGTTCGTCCACCACCGGGCCGCGGGCGATGTTGATCAGGATCGCGCTCGGCTTCATCAGCGCCAGTTCGCGGTGGCTGATCAGGTGTTTGGTCTTTTCACTGAGCGGCACCACCAGGCAGACAAAATCGGCCTCGGCCAACAGCTCGTCCAGGCTGCGGAACTGCGCGCCGAGCTCTTGTTCCAGCGCGGTTTTACGGCTGTTGCCGCTGTAGATAACGGGCATGTTGAAGCCGAGGCGACCGCGACGGGCGATGGCCGCGCCGATGTTGCCCATGCCGACGATGCCCAGGGTCTTGCCATAGACGTCGGTGCCGAACAGCGGCGCGCCGACGGTCGCTTGCCACTGGCCGGCCTTGGTCCAGGCGTCCAGTTCGGCCACACGGCGGGCGCTGCTCATCAGCAGGGCGAAGGCCAGGTCGGCGGTGCTTTCGGTGAGGACATCCGGCGTGTTGGTCAGCATGATCCCGCGTTCGTTGAAATAGCCGACGTCGTAGTTGTCGTAGCCGACCGACACGCTGGACACCACTTCCAGTTTGCTCGCGTTCTCCAGTTGCGCCCGGCCGAGCTTGCGACCCACGCCGATCAGGCCATGGGCGTGAGGCAGGGCTTCGTTGAATTGAGCGTTGATGTCGCCATTTTTCGGGTTGGGCACGATGACGTCGAAGTCCTGCTTGAGGCGTTCGATCATTTCAGGCGTGATGCGGCTGAAGGCGAGGACGGTCTTTTTCATGGGCGGAGGGCTCGTCGGGCGTGGAGAATGCCAAGCACGCTAACATTCTTCCGCGCTTTTATGCGAGTGCCCAGGCTTACTGGCTGTACACCCTTCAAAACTGTGGGAGCGGGCTTGCTCGCGATGGCGGATTAACATTCAACATTGATGTCGGCTAACACACCGCTATCGCGAGCAAGCTCGCTCCCACAGGGATCAACGGTGTAGCAGACATTCCGGCACGTCGAGGCTCTTCGCGTCAATTCGCCAACCTTGCCCCAGCCAGACTCCCGCTCAACTCATACGCCGCCAGTTCCGCCTGATGCGCCGCGAGAATATCCGGCAACGACCCGCGCAAATACTCGACCCAGGTCTTGATCTTCGCATCCAGGTACTGCCGCGACGGGTAGATCGCGTACAGGTTCAGTTCCTGCGACCGGTAGTTCGGCATCACCCGCACCAGCGAACCGTTACGCAACCCTTCAATCGCTGCGTACACCGGCAACACGCCGACGCCCATGCCGCTGGTGATCGCGGTCTTCATCGCGTCCGCCGAGTTCACCAGGAACGGCGAGCTGTGGATGGTGACCATTTCCTGACCCTCAGGCCCGTCGAAGGTCCACTTCTCCAGTGGAATCACCGGGCTCACCAGGCGCAGGCACGCATGGTTCAGCAAATCGCTGGGTTTCTGCGCGCAACCGTTGGCTTTCACATAGGCCGGCGAGGCGCAGACGATGCTGTAGGTGATGCCCAGACGCTGGGAGACGAAACCCGAATCCGGCAGCTCGCTGGCGAGGACGATCGACACGTCGTAACCCTCGTCGAGCAAGTCCGGCACGCGGTTGGCCATGGTCAGGTCGAAGGTCACGTCAGGGTGAGTCTTGCGATAGCGGGCAATGGCGTCGATCACGAAGTGCTGACCGATGCCGGTCATGGTGTGCACCTTGAGCTGCCCGGCCGGGCGCGCATGGGCGTCACTGGCCTCGGCCTCGGCTTCTTCGACGTAGGCCAGGATCTGCTCGCAGCGCAGCAGGTAGCGCTTGCCGGCCTCGGTCAGGGCGATGCGGCGGGTGGTGCGGTTGAGCAGGCGGGTTTGCAGGTGGGCTTCCAGGTTGGAGACCGCGCGCGAGACGTTGGCCGTGGTGGTGTCGAGTTGCACGGCGGCGGCGGTGAAGCTGCCGGCCTCGGCCACGTAACTGAAGGCGCGCATGTTTTGCAAAGTGTCCATGGGGTGCTCTCGGGTGCGATGGCAAATTGTGACACAACGTTTCAAGGTCTGAGACCCCGACCAAGGGATTATCGCGTGAACGGTAACAAAGATTCACAGGAATACCGGCTTATCGCAATCAAGACCCACCCCTAGAATTGCGCCGATCCTTCGATCCTTGTAGGAGCGAAGCTTGCTCGCGAAGAACGATAACGCGGTTCTACAGATAGACCGCGTCGCTCCATTCGCGGGCAAGCCTCGCTCCTACAGTTCCCTCACCTCAGGAATTAGCAGCAGTGCCGCGTCGCATCAGCAGAGCGCTTCAGACGCTCAGTGTTTTGGCTTTAACCCTGGCAATCAGCGGCTGCATCGGAACCGGAGGTATTGCCCCGCAGGGCAAGGCACTGGAGGCCAATTCACTGGCCACCGACGACGCCATCCAGAGCGCCGCGCAGGACGCTCACTGGCCCACCGCGCAATGGTGGCAGGCCTACGGCGACCCGCAACTGAACCGCTGGATCGACCTCGCGCAGCAAGGCAGCCCGACCATGGCCATGGCGGCCGCGCGGGTGCGCCAGGCCAAATCCATGGCCGGCATTGCCGAATCTGCCGAGTCGCTGCAGATCAATGGCGAATCCACCCTCAAGCGTCACAACTGGCCCACCGATCAGTTCTACGGGCCGGGCGAGCTGGCCAATACGACGACCTGGGACAACAACGCTGCGCTGGGTTTCAGCTACGCCCTCGACCTTTGGGGCCGTGAAAGCAATGCCAGCGAGCGCGCCGTCGACATGGCACACATGAGCGCTGCCGAAGCGCGCCTGGCGCAGCTCGAATTGCAGAACAACATCGTGCGCGCCTACATCGAACTCTCGCTGCATTACGCGCAACGGGACATCGTCGCCGCGACTCTGAAACAGCAACAGCAAATTCTCGACCTGGCGCAAAAGCGCCTCAACGGTGGCATCGGCACGCACTTCGAAGTCAGCCAGGCCGAAACACCGCTGCCGGAAACCCACCGCCAGCTCGATGCCCTTGATGAAGAAATAGCCCTCAGCCGCAATCAGCTCGCCGCCCTCGCAGGCAAGGGGCCGGGCGACGGCGCACAGTTGCAGCGGCCGACACTGGCGTTGGGCACGGCGCTGAAATTGCCGTCGTCGCTGCCCGCGCAATTGCTCGGCCAACGTCCGGACGTGGTCGCCAGCCGCTGGCAAGTCGCGGCTCAGGCGCGGGGCATCGATGTCGCCCACGCCGGTTTCTACCCCAACGTCGATCTGGTCGGCAGCCTCGGCTACATGGCCACCGGCGGCGGGGCGCTGGAGTTCTTGACCGGCAAGAAACTCAATTACAGCGTCGGCCCGGCGATCTCGCTGCCGATTTTCGATGGAGGGCGTTTGCGTGCCGAATTGGGTGAAGCATCGGCCGGTTATGACATCGCTGTGGCGAAGTACAACCAGACGCTGGTCAATGCGCTGAAGAACATCTCCGACCAGTTGATCCGCCGCGAGTCCATGGACAAGCAGCAAACCTTCGCCGCCGAGTCCGTGGCTACCGCGCAGAAGACTTACGACATCGCGATGATCGCCTATCAACGCGGGCTCACCGATTACCTCAACGTGCTCAATGCGCAGACGCTGTTGTTCAAGCAACAGCAGGTTCAGCAGCAGGTTCAGGCGGCGCGGCTCAGTGCTCATGCCGAACTGGTGACGGCGTTGGGTGGTGGGCTCGGTGCGGGCAACGATGTGCCGAAAGACAGCCAGACCGCTGCACCGAAAACCCCGGCCACTCTGACGAGTATCTTCAATTGAACACAAACTCTGTGGGAGCGGGCTTGCTCGCGATAGCGGTGGGTCAGGCAACAAAAATGTCGCCTGATACAACGTCATCGCGGGCAAGCCCGCTCCCACAGGTCCGGTGTTTTAACTGAATATCACTAAGCAGGATCTGATGACTCCCTTGCCCGCACCTTTGCGCTGGCTGTATTCCCTTGATTGGCGCCGGGGATTCTTTGACTGGGCACGCAGCGACGGCGTGACCTGGGTCTACATCTTCAAGGTGTTGATCGCCGCGTTCCTGACCCTGTGGCTGGCCATGCGGCTGGAATTGCCGCAACCGCGCACGGCGATGATTACGGTGTTCATCGTCATGCAGCCGCAAAGCGGTCAGGTGTTCGCCAAGAGTTTCTACCGCTTTCTCGGCACGTTGACCGGGTCGGCCGTGATGGTCGCGCTGATTGCCTTGTTCGCGCAAAACACCGAACTGTTCCTCGGTTCGCTGGCGATCTGGGTCGGCATCTGTTCGGCGGGTGCGGCGCGTTATCGCAACTTTCGTGCGTATGGTTTTGTCCTGGCCGGCTATACGGCGGCGATGGTCGGACTACCCGCGTTGGCGCATCCGGACGGCGCATTCATGGCGGCGGTCTGGCGGGTGCTGGAAATCTCCCTGGGGATTCTCTGCGCCACGCTGGTCAGCGCCGCGATCCTGCCGCAAACCGCCAGCGCGGCCATGCGCAACGCCTTGTATCAGCGCTTCGGCGTGTTCGCCTTGTTCGTCACCGATGGTTTGCGCGGTCGTAGCCAGCAGGACACGTTCGAGGCGAGCAATGTGCGCTTCATCGCCGAGGCGGTCGGGCTGGAAGGGCTGCGCAGCGTCACCGTGTTCGAAGACCCGCACATGCGTCGCCGCAACGGTCGGCTCAGTCGTCTGAACAGCGAATTCATGGGCATCACCACGCGCTTCAATGCCTTGCATCAGTTGCTTGAGCGCTTGCGCAGCAGCGGTGCCGATCACGTGGTCGCGGCCATCAAACCTGGGTTGCAGGACCTGGCCGAAGTGCTCGATGGCTTCAGCAGCCGTGCCTTGACCAGCCCCGATGCGGCACGTCTGGTCATAGCGCTGAGCGCTTACAAGGAAGGGCTGCCGGCAAGGGTTCGCAGCCTGCGGGCAACCTTTCAGGAGAGCGACCCGAACGACGCTGAGCAGCTCGATTTCCACACCGCGTACGAACTGCTCTATCGCTTTGTCGACGACCTGCACAGTTATGCACAGACCCACGCGTCCCTCGCCGATCACCGTCATGAGCGGGAGCAATGGGACGAGCCGTTCACCCCGCAAACCAACTGGATGGCATCCGCCGCTTCGGGGATTCGCGCGGCGTTCATTCTGGTCGTGCTCGGCAGCTATTGGGTCGCGACAGCATGGCCGAGCGGCGCGACCATGACCTTGATTGCAGCGGCGACCGTCGGATTGTCCGCCGCGACACCCAATCCAAAACGCATGGCGTTCCAGATGGCCTGTGGCACGTTCCTCGGTGCGTTGATCGGCTTCGTCGAGATGTTTTTCATCTTCCCGTGGATCGACGGTTTTCCACTGCTGTGCGTGATGCTCGCGCCAGTGATCGTGCTCGGCTCGTTCCTGACCTCGCGCCCGCAATACGCCGGTGTCGGCCTCGGCTTGCTGATTTTCTTCAGCACCGGTTCGGTGCCGGACAACCTCACCGTGTACAACCCTTACACCTTCATCAATGACTACATCGCCATGGTGCTCGGCATGCTGGTGTGTGCGGCGGCGGGGGCGATCATCCTGCCGCCCAACAGCCGCTGGTTGTGGCGCCGGCTGGAGCAGGATCTGCGCGGACAAGTGGTCTACGCGATCAGCGGCAAACTCAAAGGCCTGGCCTCGAGTTTCGAAAGCCGCACGCGGGACCTGC
Source organism: Pseudomonas migulae (assembly GCF_024169315.1). Lineage (NCBI taxonomy): Bacteria > Pseudomonadati > Pseudomonadota > Gammaproteobacteria > Pseudomonadales > Pseudomonadaceae > Pseudomonas > Pseudomonas migulae. The sequence continues at coordinate 4,929,437 of NZ_JALJWR010000001.1, forward strand.
TGCATCAAGCCTACGGTCTCGCGGCCGGCCAGCCGCAGGTGCAACGGGACTTGCTGCGCTGGATGTTCGTGGTACTGGAAATCGGTCACGCGATCATCGAGTTGCGCAAGGAGCAGGCGATTCTGCCGGTGCACCCGGCGTATGCCGAATCGCAGCCGTGGCGCCAGGCCATTCGCGTGATGGGGCGCTCGCTGGTGCGGCTGTTTCTGCAACCGAGCCAGAGCAATCTGGAGCGCGGACTGGTCGCAGTGGACCATGCAATCAGCCGCGTGCAAGCCACCGACGAACCCTTCGCCCCGCACTTCGACACCTCCGCATTGCGTCGGGTGAAGAGCTATCTGCACTTCATCCGCACCTCGTTGCTCGACCCGCAGTCGCCGCTCGCCGCTTACGTGAACACCCCGTCTCAAGGACTTGAACATGCCTCGTGAAATCGCCTTCCACGGCGTGTACATGCCGACCATGACGCTGATGTTTTTCATCGCCGCGGCACTGGCCTGGGCGCTCGACCGGTTCCTGTCCGGGTTCGACCTGTACCGTTTTTTCTGGCACCCGGCGCTGCTGCGCCTGAGCCTGTTTACCTGTCTGTTCGGCGCCCTGGCGCTGACTGTTTATCGTTGACTCTCTATCACTGAAGAAGGCCCTGATGAAAAAGCTTTTCAGCCTGCTTGCGACCCTGCTGGTGCTGGCCCTCGCGCTATGGATCGGCCGGACCCTGTGGGTGCATTACATGAACACGCCATGGACCCGCGACGGCCGGGTGCGCGCCGACATCATCAACGTCGCCGCCGACGTCACCGGTGAAGTGGTGGACGTGCCGGTGCGCGACAACCAACAGGTGAAGAAGGGCGATCTGCTGATGCGCATCGACCCCGAGCACTACCGCATCGCGGTCAAGCAGGCGCAGGCCATGGTGGCGTCACGCAAGTCGACCTGGGAGATGCGCAAGGTCAACGCCCATCGCCGCGCCGACATGGATGCCCTGGTGATCTCCAAAGAAAACCGCGACGACGCCAGCAACATCGCCGACTCGGCCCTCGCCGATTACCAGCATGCGCAAGCGCAACTGGAAGCCGCCGAACTGAACCTCAAACGCACCGAAGTGCGGGCGGCGGTGGACGGTTATGTGACCAACCTCAACGTCCATCGTGGCGACTACGCGCGTATCGGCGAAGCGAAAATGGCCGTGGTCGACATGAACTCGTTCTGGGTCTATGGCTTCTTCGAAGAAACCAAGCTGCCCCACGTGCGCGTCGGCGACAAGACCGACATGCAGTTGATGAGCGGGGAAGTGCTCAAGGGGCATGTGGAGAGTATTTCTCGCGGCATCTACGACCGTGATAACCCGGAGAGTCGTGAGCTGATTGCCGACGTGAACCCGACGTTTAACTGGGTGCGTTTGGCGCAGCGAGTGCCGGTGCGGATTCACATTGATGAGGTGCCGGAGGGTGTGTTGTTGGCGGCGGGGATTACCTGCACGGTGGTCGTAAAGTAACCCTCACTCCTTGCAAAAAGTCTCATGCAGATGCCGCCAAAGAATCTTGCCTTCGACCTTCTCGAACACCACGGTCGAGCGGCGATCGGAATGCAGGCCGGTGGCATCGGTCTGTTGTTCGCGGTAACTCACGGTTGCACCGCCGGCATGTAACGCGAGGCCACGCAGTTCGCTGAGTTCGATCCGAAAGCCGAGTTTCTTGCCGCCCGCCAGCATGAACAACTCGTTCAACGCCGCGAAATCCAGCACCCGGCCCAACGGCGAGACCATGGAGAACTGTGGCGAAAAACGTGTCAGCAGGTGTTCGAGTTCGGACGCGTCCCGTTCTTCGGCCAGCCATTGTTCGATGGCGACGTGGGCCTGGATGACTTCGTCGAAGTAGTCGGTGTAGTCGGTCATGTTTTTTCCTGAAATTCTGTGGAGTCTGTTCTGGCGCCTTCGCGGGCAAGCCTCGCTCCTACAGGTTTTGCGCGATTCTTGTAGGCGCGAGGCTTGCCCGCGAAGAACGATAACGCGGTCTCAGAGCTGCCCATGCAATCCGAACCGCTTCATCAACCCCGACTCCAGCAACCCCTTGGGCAACAACCCCGCGATCAACGGCAACGCCCGGCTGCCATTGCCCAAACGAATGAGTCGCGGTGGCTTGCCCTGCTGCGCAGCCTTGAGTAAACCGGCCGCAAATTCACTGGCCGGGGTCGGGTTGTCCTGGGACGCCTTGGCCCGCGCCCGAATGCCTTCTCGCAGCGGGAACCACGGTGACTGTTCGCTGATCAACTGTTCCGCTTCCGCCCCGGCATTCTTGGCAAAACTGGAAGCGATGGCCCCCGGCTGCACTTCCATCACCCGCACGCCAAACGGTGCCAGTTCCATGCGCAAGGCATCGCTCAAGGCGTGTACCGCCGCTTTCGAAGCGCAATACGCACCGGCAAACGGCGTGACCAACACGCCGGACACACTGCCGATATTCACCACCAACCCTTTGGCGCGGCGCAACACCGGGAACAGCGCGCGCGTCACGCCGACAATGGCAAACACATTGGTCTCGAATTGCCGCTGCATGGCCGGTACGCCACCGTCAAGCAACGGCCCCATGGCGCCGTAACCGGCATTGTTGATCAGTACATCGAGGCAGCCATGCTTCTGGTCAATCTGCTCGCTCAACTGTTCGAGTGCCGCGGCGTCGTTGACGTCCAGCTGCACGGCGGTGAATCCGGCGGCGGTCAAAACGGCCACGTCCTCAGCCTTGCGCGCACTGGCCCAGACTTCGTAGCCGGCCCCTTTGAAGGCGTCGGCCAGGGCGCGGCCAATGCCGCTGGAACAACCGGTAATCAACGCAACGGGCATGGCGCGGTCCTTGTGCAGAAGAGAGAAAAGGGATCAGTCGGAGAAACTACCCTGCAAACGCTCGGCGCGAAACTCCAGGGTTTGCGGACGATAACCGGGACGCAGGGGCGGCATGGGCAAACAGTCTTCCCAGTTCGCCCCCGCCTGCAATTCGCCGGGGCCGCGATAGCGTGGCGCGGTGTATTGATTGTCGGCCAGGTTGACCGTATCGCCCGGCGCGTACGCGGCGACGCGCCAACGCAATTCGGTCAGTGGCACGTCGTTGCCGTTGTTCATTTTCAACAGCAGCGGGCGATCCGCCGGGCAGTGCTCCGGCGCATAAGTGATGCGCAACTCAAGACGCGCCAGTTGCTTGACCTCGCGGTTGTCCATCCAGATCACCCACGTGGCTACCAGCCCCAAGCCAATGGCGGCCGCCACGGAAACGGGCAGGGCTTTGGCCGGGTAACGCAGCAACAGGATCAGCCAGGTGATGACCAGCAGGACGCCGATGAACATGACGCACAACCTCGGGAGGGGATGCGAGCATCCTACCTAAGCGCAGGTGAGGTGGCGATGGGCTTGATGTTGGCGGTGTTCTGTCGGACCTCATCGCGGGCAAGCCCGCTCCCACAGTGATCTGTGTCGCGCACAAGATTTGTGTCCAGCGCCGTGACCTGTGGGAGCGGGCTTGCCCGCGATGAGGCCAGTCGAGGCAACAAAAAATGCTCAGGCAAAAAAACCGCCCGTCCAAGCCACTGCGGATAGTGAAACGCCCTTTCTCGAGTGAAAAAGGGCGTTGAGTGCTTCAAGAACCGTGCCTATTGTCCGGCAGTACTTCCGTCATACAAGTTGTGAAGCGTGAAGGTGACTGACTCCTCTTTTTCATGAAAGACATAAATCCAACCATCGCTGTCAGTTGATCTTTCCGATGGATTGTCGGAAATGCACACGGTCACTGGCACGGCAACAACCTGCCCGGTGAACTCGGAAGCCACACAAACTCCAGTCCTCCAACGTCCACCGGCCCCACCAATTTCACGTGGTCCATCACGATCAATGACTTTGACTTTGTTATGCCCCAGTGACATCGATAATGGCAAAGAACTGAAGTCCCACTCCAGCACCTTCAACCGCACTGAAAAAGTCCCGCTTTTCGTGCTGTTGACGCAACTGAGCGTCCAGGGCATACCCCTAACCTCGAGCTTTTGGGGGATGCTTGGATCAGGCCTCACGCTGACTCCCAGGCCGGCGGCTTCCTCCGTTACTTCCAGAGTCACGTACTTGCCAAGCAAAGAGCTGTGATCCTTGGGCTTCACGGTCAATGTATGCGTCGCACCGATGCACGGATACGCCGGCGTGCCCCCGAAAAGCATGGAAGAGGTATCTAAATAGAGTTCCACGTCCTCGTTAGGGTTTTTGGCAATCACCAGCCCCGGCAAATACCAGTCGGGAAGTTTTTGGCCGATCAATTTCAAAGCGAAGTAACCGGTTTTGTCTGGGTCGCAAGTGATATCCCAACTCACGGGCTGTCCTTCCTTCAGCGGCTGTGGTTCGCTTAACGGTGGATCAAACTTCAGGCCAAGGGTCTCGGCGTCCGACAGGTCCTCAAGCATAACGCTGGAGCCGATCAGCACGCTGCCACTGTTGACTTCAAGCTGCAGTTTATAGGGCTCGTCACTCAACAGCTCTAGCTCGCCCTTACTCAGGTCAACCGGCTTCTCGTTCAGATAAAGCGTGGTCTCCTGCGCCCATTCATTACGCGACAAGGCAGTCACCTCGAAGCGTTCAGTCATGACGACACCCTGGTTATCCTGTGTGATATCCGCCAGGATTTCCTTTGTTCCGGCAGTGTCAGGCGTATAGCGATATTCGGTCCTCCCCAGCGAGTTGGTCCTGGTCGTCGCGATGACGTCCTGCTCGCCTTTAAAGCGCCATTCAACGGTTACTCCCTCAACCGCCTCCCCGGTTTCGCCGGACACCACCTGAACCCGCAACAGCGCACTCTCCTTGTTCACCACCGGCTGAGCGAGCACCGGGCTGGCGTCGCCGATCGCGTATCGGGTTTCGATTACCTTGAATGTGCGTGTTTCCGACCAGTCAGAACTGTCGCCGTCGTCCGTTTGTTGCACCTTAATGGTGTAAGTACCAACGTCCCATTGGTCCTTGGCGGTCCAGCTCCAGTTATTCGTACCATTGGTGGTGGCAAACGGATTATCGGGATCATCCTCATGGTGCAGGCTTATCTGCCCTCGGCTTTCACCTTTGCCCGTGATCCTGGGTTTGCGACCGGTTTCGCTGCCCTCGGTTGGCCTTTCAGTGACGGGAGCTTTTGGCTGTGTTTTCGCGATGAACCGATGAGGTGTACTCCAGTTGGATTCCGGGCCATTTCCTTTCTGTTTCACTTCAAGGTAATGCTCCCCGGGATCCAAAGGCGTCTCGACCGCGAACTCCAGAATGCCCTTGTCGTCCGCAGGGCCCGAGTGCAACTCGATTTCACCCGCAAGCCGTACGGTCATCCGTGAAAGGGGCAGGCCGCAGGCCTTGATGTTCAGAAACCTCGAGACCTGGTACCCCGCCTCCGGCAGTTCGAAGCGGGGGGCGTCAGGTTTCTCCCCCACCTCCACGGTGACGGTGCATTCATCGCTTGGGTCGGACTCCACGGTGTTCACGGTCTGCACGGCTTTGATCGTGTTTTCGCCCGGTGGCCAGTCTTTTTCAGGCGTGAATTCCCAATTCGCGTCGTCCGTGGCGAGCTTCCCGGGTATCGGCTGATTGGCGGTGTCGAGCATTTTCAGCGTGGCGCCCGGATAGAGTCCGGTACCGCTGATGACCTGGTCTGGCCCCACGGGTGAGGTCAGTGGGGTGATCACCGGTGTGGATGGTTTTATCTTGATTTCGAACAGTGACCAGATGGACGCTGCTTTGTTGAAGGTCTGCAGGGCTCTGATCGGGCAGAGGCCCGGCGGCAGGGCGGGATGGGTTTCGTCCAGCGGCGCCGTCCAGGTGCCATTAACCACGGTTGTGACCGCCAGATATTCGTCATTGTTACCCTGCTGCGCGACATAGACCGTGGCGCTCTCGAATCCGGTACCTTCAAATATCGGACGGGAGTCTGTCGGGTTAGTCGGCCCCGTGAACTCGGGTGGGGCCAGGGTTACCTCGATAGGGCACGGATCGCTTGGATCAGACGCCACCTCGCCGACGGTTTGTACCACGGTGACCACGGTAATGCCCGGCAGCCAGTCTTTTTCAGGCGTGAATTCCCACTCCGTATCTTTTTGCGTGAACGTCCCGAGTACCGGCTGATTGGCGGTGTCGAGCATTTTCAGCGTGGCGCCTGGATAGAGTCCGGTACCGCTGATGACCTGGTCTGGTCCCACGGGTGAGGTTAGTGGGGTGATCACCGGTTTCCCTGGTTTCACTTCAAACGTGCATGTGTCGCTGGGGGTGGAGTCGACATCGGCAACGGTCTGCACGGCATAGATCGTATTCACTCCTGGCTCCCAGGGCTGGATGCGTGTGAATGTCCAGTCCATGCCGTACTGCGTGTACGTCCCGAGTACCGGCTGATTGGCAGAGTTGAAAATTGTCAGCGTGGCGCCTTTGTAATAACCCCCGGTCCCGCGGATGACCTGGTTCTGCTCTGCCGGTGAGGTCGGCGGGGTGATCAACAGTGTCGACGGTTTTACGGTGAAGGTCAGTGAGTCGCTGGGATCAGAGACCACGTTATTGACTGTTTGTCGGGCCATGACCTCATTGGTGCCCGGTACCCACGGCGGATTGGGTGTGAAGTTGACGCGGTCGCCGTGATCGGAAAACCATCCCTCAACAATGACCCCATTGCCATCGAGCATCTCCAGCTTGACGGTCTCCGGCCCTGGATACACCCCCATAATGGTCAACTTCTGAGCGTGCGGCACTGGCGAGACCAGCTCTTCGATCGTCAGTTTGGCTGGTTTGGGTTTGACAGTAAACGATACGCCATCTGACCAGCCTGACTCCTGCTTGGTGACCTTCCCAATCTGTTTTGCCCAGATGGAGTACTCACCGGCAAGCCACGCGGTGGTGGCAGAAACCGACCAGGTGCCATTCGCTAGAACGTCCGTGGTTAATAGAACACCGTCGTCCCCCCCCCCTGACTTCCAGATTTCAAGTTTGGCGCCACTGAGCCCACCCTTTCCGCTAACGGTGGGTTTGCCATCGGCTGACACGGTGACGGACACGATCTGCGGCTTGAACAACACCGCAAATTTGACGGTATCCGCATACGTGGATTCAATGTTGTTCAACGTTTGCGAGGCCGTTAGGTTGAAGGGGTCGGCCATCCACAAATCTCGTGTCAGTAGGGCTGTCCACGTGCCATTGCTCACTGGTGCGGTCGCGAAAACTATGGTCCCGACACCGGCCTCATACAGTTTGACAATGGCACCGGAAGTACCGGTTCCGGTGATTGTGGGTCGAGGTGTTCGTACAACCCCGGGGTTGGTGATCGCAGGTTTGGAGAGTGTGACCGTAAACGATTTTTCATCTGACCAGTCTGACTCCTGCTTGGTGACCTTCCCAATCTGTTTTGCCCAGATGAAGTACTCACCGGCAAGCCACGCGGTGGTGGCGGAAACCGACCAGGTGCCATTCGCTAGAACGTCCGTGGTTAATAGAGCACCGCCGCCCCCCCCTGACTTCCAGATTTCAAGTTTGGCGCCACTGAGCCCACCCTTTCCGCTAACGGTGGGTTTGCCATCGGCTGACACGGTGACGGACACGATCTGCGGCTTGAACAACACCGCAAATTTGACGGTATCCGCATACGTGGATTCAATGTTGTTCAACGTTTGCGAGGCCGTTAGGTTGAAGGGGTCGGCCATCCACAAATCTCGTGTCAGTAGGGCTGTCCACGTGCCATTGCTCACTGGTGCGGTCGCGAAAACTATGGTCCCGACACCGGCCTCATACAGTTTGACAATGGCACCGGAAGTACCGGTTCCGGTGATTGTGGGTCGAGGTGTTCGTACAACCCCGGGGTTGGTGATCGCAGGTTTGGAGAGTGTGACCGTAAACGATTTTTCATCTGACCAGTCTGACTCCTGCTTGGTGACCTTCCCAATCTGTTTTGCCCAGATGAAGTACTCACCGGCAAGCCACGCGGTGGTGGCGGAAACCGACCAGGTGCCATTCGCTAGAACGTCCGTGGTTAATAGAACACCACCGCCCCCCCCTGACTTCCAGATTTCAAGTTTGGCGCCACTGAGCCCACCCTTTCCGCTAACGGTGGGTTTGCCATCGGCTGACACGGTGACGGACACGATCTGCGGCTTGAACAACACCGCAAATTTGACGGTATCCGCATACGTGGATTCAATGTTGTTCAACGTTTGCGAGGCCGTTAGGTTGAAGGGGTCGGCCATCCACAAATCTCGTGTCAGTAGGGCTGTCCACGTGCCATTGCTCACTGGTGCGGTCGCGAAAACTATGGTCCCGACACCGGCCTCATACAGTTTGACAATGGCACCGGAAGTACCGGTTCCGGTGATTGTGGGTCGAGGTGTTCGTACAACCCCGGGGTTGGTGATCGCAGGTTTGGAGAGTGTGACCGTAAACGATTTTTCATCTGACCAGTCTGACTCCTGCTTGGTGACCTTCCCAATCTGTTTTGCCCAGATGGAGTACTCACCGGCAAGCCACGCGGTGGTGGCGGAAACCGACCAGGTGCCATTCGCTAGAACGTCCGTGGTTAATAGAACAACGCCGCCCCCCCCTGACTTCCAGATTTCAAGTTTGGCGCCACTGAGCCCACCCTTTCCGCTAACGGTGGGTTTGCCATCGGCTGACACGGTAATGGACACGATCTGCGGCTTGAACAACACCGCAAATTTGACGGTATCCGCATACGTGGATTCAATGTTGTTCAACGTTTGCGAGGCCGTTAGGTTGAAGGGGTCGGCCATCCACAAATCTTGTGTCAGTAGGGCTGTCCACGTGCCATTGCTCACTGGTGCGGTCGCGAAAACTATGGTCCCGACACCGGCCTCATACAGTTTGACAATGGCACCGGAAGTACCGGTTCCGGTGATTGTGGGTCGAGGTGTTCGTACAACCCCGGGGTTGGTGATCGCAGGTACGTATGGTTTCGTGTAAAACGTGCGAATACCGCTCAACTCGGACCGTACCCCGTTCACCATCTGAACCGCCCCGATGTTCTTTTCGCCTGGCGTCCATGGGTAGTCAAGCGCCCACCCCCCCACGGGGCTATTCACGTAAGCATCCGCTATACGATTGCCGAAGACGTCTGTCACAGTGACAGCCGTCGCCCCGATCTCACAGCTTCCCTGAATCTGAATCTGGTCTGGTGTGAGCGAGGCGTTTTGCGTTGGGTAGGTGATAACGGGTACGTATGGTTTCGTGTAAAACGTGCGAATGCCGCTCAAGGGGGACCTTACCCCTTTCACTTCCTGAAACACCCGGATGTTCTTTTCGCCTGACTTCCATGGGTAGTCAAGCGCCCACCCCCCCACGGGGCTATTCACGTAAGCATTCTTTATAGGAGTGCCGTGACTGTCTGTCACAGTCACAGTCGTCGCCCCGATCTCACAGCTTCCCTGGATCTGAATCTGGTTTGGTGTGAGCGAGGCGCCTTCCGTTGGGTAGGTGATAACGGGCGAGAGTATGGGGGCCGCAATCTTAAAGGTACGACTGGTGGCCCAAGGACTATATATCGTTGTTAAAGCATCTCTGTACTCGATCTTGAAGTACATGGACACTCCCGTTGGCAACCCATCGGGTGCCACAAACTCAATGAAGCCAATTCCGGGTCCGCCGCTATATCTGGCAAAGCGGCTACTCTGACCTACCTTAAAGAAATCCAGGTTCCATTTGCTATGAGGTCGGATTGACGCGATCGCGTGGACGTTAAATCTGCGACTCACGACTGAGGCAGTGGGTGCAGTAATTATGGGTGTGGGCACAAGAATTTTAGGTGTGGGCACAAGCGCGCGTTCTGGTGTTTGTTCCTCATCAATTGGAGTTTCGCTTTTGTCTGTCATGGCGCAACCTCTTTTTCGGAAGGAAATCCGACCCTTGGTGCGCTCATATACAATTTTCGGGGTGGATACTGACACCTGTGAAATCTGACAGTCTCGACGAACGGTATCCGTTTTACTGCCCGTGTTCTCTGCACGCGGCACTGGCGATCCATCAGTTGACAGAGCCTGGGTTGCTGTGGAAAGGCGCTGGATAACGGGTATACGACGTACTCGATCAATCAAGTGCCTCCACCCACAACTCGACTGAAAAAAAGCCACTGAACCGCCAGGCTTCAGTGGCTCATTCGTGCCTCGCGAATCCATCTTCCCTCGAATTTCGCAATAAGAAATAAAGTACTCGAATAACTCCGGTCTAAAAAATCCCCCTCAACCTTGTCAGTCAATCTTAAAGGTACGACTGGTGGCCCAGAGGCTGTAAATACCCGTATGACTTCGGTATTGGATCTTGAAGTAAATGTTCTCCCCTTCTGGTAAGTCAGCGGGGGCCACCAACTCAATGAGGCCAGCACCTAACCCGCCGCTATATCTTTTGAATCTGCTAGCTTCACCAACCTTGTAAAAATCTATGTCCCAATTAGTGTGAGCTACTGACGGTACGATCGCGCGGATGGTAAATGGGCGACTCACTACTGATGCCGTGGGTGCAGTAATTATTGGGGGGGGCAGAAGCTCCATCTGTGGTTCGTTTTTATCGTCAGTTTGAGTTTCGCTAATGTCCGTCATGGCGCAGCCTCTTTTTCGGAAGGAAATCCAACTCTTGGTACGCTCATATACAATTTTCGGGGGGAGTACTGATACCTGTAAAATCTGACAGTTCTGACGAACGGTAGCAGTTGAAGTGCCCATCTTCGCACAACTGCGCTAGCGGTCCGTCAGCTGACGGAGCACGGATTTTTGTAGGAGGAAAGGACGTTGGATAACGAGTACGCGAGCAGCTACGGGGCGCTAGCTGCAATCCATCTGATAAACCACAGAACCGCTGAGGTTCAACGACTCATTCATTCCTGATGAACCCATCCCATCTCCATATTCGCAATAAGAAATAAACTCTTCGAATGAATTCGGTCTAAAAGAACCCCCTCAGCCTGTCAAATCTGACAGGTTACGAGACTCCTGTTTTTCGCTAGGTTTGATCCTGCCGGGCAATCCATTGATGCCCTTGATGCCTGTTAAGCGTTGGCCGCCCAAATGATCGCAGCCTGCGGCAGCTCCTACGGATTTGCGTAGAGCTTCAACTGGCTGGCATTGGTCAATACCCCATTTGTTGGCAGGAGAAACTTTGATATGGCCGTTGAAAAAAACTCGCTGATGACTGCGCTTGTTCGAACAGACGGCTCACCGAAAAGAAAAGGCCGGGTGGATTTTGCGAAGGCCATGCAAAAAATGGGTTTCACCTCGGTCTTTGACATCGTTCGCCTGCCCAAGGCGGCATTCGCTCGACAGCTGGCCAGGTTCAGTGACGCCGATGCCGACCTGGCCTACGACAATGCCATGGGCTATGCGGCGCTGATTGCGCGCTTGTACCGGGAATACAAGACTTCGTCCGGTACCTTCCAGCAACTGGCCCAACGCAGTGGCGTTCGTGCCCTCGTGCCGTTGGGGCCTACTTTTCCCAATCTGTTCAAGGAAAACTGGGACGAGTTCTGCAAGGTCGGGGCCATCGCCGCCATCGATTCGCCGGTGGCCTACCTGAGTGCGCTTCGGGTTTTTATCCAGCAACTGGAAACCACCAGCGAAGACCCCAAACGCATCTTGCTGGACAAACGCCGCCCCGACCTGAAGGACTTGCTGATCACCGAAGAAAGCACCTTTACCCCAAGGCCCATGCTGGAAATCGTCAACGAAGTGCTGGACAAGAATTTGCGCGCTTACCTGGATGGAAATCAGGAAGACAAAACCAAGTCCACTCATGAGGTGCTGGCCGAACGTCGCTACCCTTTCGAATTGCCCTACAACTTCTATCACCATCAATGCCAGCTGGGATTGGCCGATAAAAAGCCCGGACTGGGGGCGTTGAATTACCGGGTCAGCCTGTTGCTGCCGATTCAACAGCCCGCAACCAACAAATATGGCGAAGTGCAAAAACCGGTGCTGCAAGCGCAACAGCTGTTATCGGGCTTGAGTCCGCAGCAGCAGCAATTGCTGATCGAACCCTCTGTGTTCAGCAATTTCTATGTGACCCGACAGAATGTGATCGACGGCTGGAAAAGTGCCGGTACCACCCATCTGCGTCCTCATATACCTCTGAGTACTTGCTTCCTGCTCCTGTCGGATCAAGCGGATATCGGGACTGTTACCCCGGTGGCGGATGTCCCCACTACTTCAGGGACAGGGGGAACAAAAAACATTGCATCAGTAACCTTTCGTGCAGCAGATGAAACCGAAACCGGTGAAGTGCAACTAAGGTCCGCTAATTTTACCTCCGGGCTCACGGGCGGGGCGTTTCTTAACTTTCTGCATCCAGCGGCCGAGAGACCCTTGGTTTTCTTCCTCACCGGCGAGACGGCAAAGCTTCCCAAACCGGACAAGGAGGGGTACACCGCTACATTCGATCTGATCACCGCTACCGGCACCGTTGCCGAACCGGTGAGACTGGCCAGTCAACGCGTCACCCTCACACTGAATGAGGAATACCACCTTAACGCGCCGGAGCAGGCCTTCTTCAAACAGTCTCTTGGCATTGAAGGGTCTGACTCTTCACTGTTGCAAATGGCCGACCTGACCAGTTTCATGCAGCGCACGGGCCTGAACGCGGAGCAGGTCGAGATGCTCTTGTCTCGTCGCACCCATGCTCCACGGTTATCACCCAACTGCCCAAGCCTCAGCCCACAACACGCTGGCTTGGCGTTCCCCGGCGTCACCGGCAAGGTTTTACCGTTCCCCCACCCGAACCACTACGGCGCCTGTTACGTCAACGGCACTGGCGCGGCCCTGTACGACAGCGAACGAGTACCCACCGCCACGTCGATCTACCGCGATCAGTTCGATAACGCCATGGGGCTGGAACAAGTCGATCAGGGCAGTGCAAAAATCTGGCGCCTGACCAAGACGTCACTCAACCGCTTCGACCGCCTGCAACGGATGGTCCGCCTGCAGCGCTGGACGGGCATACCCTTCGCGAAACTGGACACCCTGATCATCAGTGCGATACGGGCCGAGGGTGAAGAGAACCTGGGGATGGAGCTCAACGAAAACACCTTGCGCGCACTGGGGGTCTATCGCTACCTGAACCAGCATTACGGCATCGATCCCCAGGAATTCGCCGCGCTGATGCACGATCTCACGCCCTATGCCAGTGGCAAGGGTGAGGTGCCGCTGTTCGACCTGGTGTTCAATCGGGTGCAACTGTTCGACACGGCGTTGATCCTCGATCAAACAGAACTCGACTTGAGCGGCACTACGCCCGCCGACCAGAAGACCCTGCTGCAGTTGTGCGCTGGCCTCGGTGTAAAACCGACCGAAGACTCGTTGCTGTTGATTGCCAAACAGACTGAAAAATACGTGGGTGATCTCAAGCGTGACTTGCCCACCGTTTCGTCGCTTTACCGCCAGGCGCGGATCGCCCGGCTCTTCGGTCTTTCGGTGGCCGATCTCCTGACGCTGGCGAGCCTGCTCGGTGGCCATCGTTACAAAACGGCACTGGCCAGTGGTCAACTGAGCCCTCGGACGACACCTGCGGTTCCGGATATTCTCGACGTACTGATGCAATTGGCCTGGGCCGTCGACTGGCTCAAGGACAGCCAACAGACCGTTGCGCAATTACAGCAGCGCTTGGGGCCCGATGTTCCACTGGCCGTGAAGCGCCCGTCTGGCAAAAAACTTGGCGGCAACCCGCCAGCCAAGGTGCAGGAGTCCGAGCCGCTGCCCGATGACTTGCTCAAACGCCTGGCCAGATTGCATGACGACACGGTTCGCAGCGTTGTAACCAAGGAGCAGGTGGCTGCGTTGGGCCTGCCCGGGAAACAGGATAACCGACGTAAAACCATCAACCCCAGTACATCCATCGACTGGTTCCGGTTACTGATCAGCCACGCACTGCTCGACGAGGACGGATTGTTACGGGGACTTGATCATGAGTTGACGCTGGTTGACGACCCCCTCAGCTGGCTCAGGAATGACGTTGACCAGATGCTCAAGCCGATCAGCCTGCCAGAGGAGGTCAAACAAGTCTGCGCGGAAAAACTCGTCGAGTTGCTGCTCGGCGCGCACGACCGGCAAGCCCGACTGCTCGAAGGGCTGTTCCAGGAAACCGCAAAACTACCACCGGAACGCTGCGTCGCGGTTATCCATTGGGCCAATTACTCGGTCTACACCCTCCTGGTGGACGCGCTGGAGGGGGAGGCGACGCCCCAACTGATCGAACGTTTCCAGAGCGTTTCACGGCATGCCGAAATCGTCCTGAGCCTGCGTTTGAGCGACAGCGCGTTGCGCCTGTTCCTGGTCAATCCAGCCTGGTTGGGTCGCGCTCAATACCCAGTCAGCAACAGCGAACCCTCGCTCGCCGACCTTTATCTGTTTGAACGCTTCAGCCATTGGCTCCACAGCCAGAGCGAGCCGGAAGACAAGCTGTTGAGTTACTTCAGCCTCGCCAACCCGGCCAAGTCCAAACTCAAGAACAAGGCACTGCGCCAGGTCGCCAGCGAAACGGCCAACAGTGCATTGGCCCGGCTGCTGGACTGGCCCGAGACAGAAATTACCGCGCTGACCGCCACTTTGAGCGAAAAACGTGCCTGCTCCATGGCGCAGGTGGACTGGGTACGCCGTTGCCGGGCGAGCTCTGAGGCCAGCGGGCTCTCCGTCAAGGCGCTGCTGCAAGCCACCGAACTGGATGAGAAAAGCACGCTGGATAACTGGAAAGCCGTTGGTGAGGCGGTCATGGCCGCCAGTTCAACAACTGACTCATCCCTTGCGACTGTTTGAGGAACGATCATGACAACTGCCTTCGACGCTCCACTGAATGAGTCTTTGCGCGACGCGATGCTCGCACTGTATTTGCACGAAGCCGTGCCCAACGATCAGTACCTGATTGACCAGGAACTGGCCGACCGGATCAAGACCGCCGACGACCTCTATGAGTTCTGGTTACTGGACGTGCTGGTCAGCCAGAATGTGCCGACCAGCCCGGTGGCCTGTGCCATTGCCAGCCTGCAGCAGCTGGTCAACAGCATGATGCTCAACATGGAACCCGGCTACAGCGACGACAGCCTGACGCCACAGCAGACCAAAACCTGGCGCGACGGCCTGAACCGCTACCCGATCTGGGCCGCTATCCAGCAGCTGCACCACTTCCCGGACATCTACCTGGACCCGACGCTGCGTCTGACCAAGACCGAGAGTTTCGAGCAGCTGGAAAACGACATCAATCAGGCGCAGATCCAGCCCGATACCGTGCAGACGGCGGTACTGGCCTACCTCGCACGTTTCGAGGAAATCGCCAACCTGAAGATCTGCAACGGCTACATCGATGGCGAGGATTTCGCCAACAGCACCTATTACTTCATCGCTAAATCTCCTGCCGAAAACGCCTGGTACTGGCGCTCACTGGACATGAGCCAACGTCCCGTGAAAACTGCCACGTCGGCGAGAGGCGTAGTTCCGAAAAAGTACGCCAAGCCCTTGCCCAATGCCTGGTCGGACTGGAAACGAGCCAATGTACCGATCTCCGAGAAGGCCCTGGAGCACACGGTCCGTCCGTGCTGGTTCAATAACCGGCTATTCGTGATCTGGGCCGAGGTGGAGTACCAGGACTCGGATGTGATTGCTTCCGAGGGGAAAGCCGACACGGCCATCAAGGTGCATCCGCGGTTCCGTTTGTACGCCAGCTACAAAAAATACGATAACAGCTGGAGCACGCCACGGGTCTACATCGATAACTATTGCCAGACCCCTGCACTGATTGCCAAGACGCCAGAGCAGATCGAAAAGGAAACCCAGACCATTGCGGTGTATGACCACTCGACGTCACCCGAGTCGATGGTACTGATGCTGTATTCCAACTATCAGCCTTTTAAACCCGCCGATGGCGAGGATCCGGATTTTACTGGCGGTAAAGATCAATACGATTTCCTCAGAACCGTACGAATCGATAAAAACTTCCATGTGAAACCGCTGTTCCCGTCATTCGGTGTCGTACCCAATATCAAACCGCGCTCGTTGGCGCTCACACCAACGGACGACGATCCGAGTCGCGGACATGTGTTGTTTGTCGGCTGTATCTTTGCCAATGCCAACAAGAACGCTGGCCGTTTTCAATACTGGCTTCCATCCAGTACCCCTGTGTTCGGTGATGTAGTTCCCAACGCGCCTACAGTAAATAAAGATACTTGGGACTTCGGCGGTTGGCAGTCGCGAATCAAGACCGGCGAGAAAGATGCCGAACTCGTTTACAATCGAAGAAATTCCAATATTGAATTGACCGTTAAGCTGGATGAGGCTTTCAGTGAAGAACAAGCTATCGAGTTTTCTATTTTTGCTCACGATGTTCCCGAGAATAAACTTTTCAAAGTGGTGGTAGTGTTCAAAGAATCAAGTCTCCATAACAGGCGCTATACCCTTTTGAAAGGTTCAACTATAACGCCTACGGGTACCGATTTCTTAGATTATTCAGATGCCAAGTATTCTTTCACTCACAGCTGGGGTCGGAAAAATCTGATTATAGAAAGTACTGGCGGGGGGGATCGATTTAAGTTGCCCAAGACACCGCAGGGAATGTCGGCCTCGCTCGAGGGAAAGCTCTTATTCAAAGAAATGTTCGAAGAAATTTTGTGTGATTCCGGCATTTTTATTACTCAATGCTGGCGTGAAATTGACGGAAAGGTCGTAACGTTAGACCTCCATAAGGAGGTGCCATACTATAAGTTCGGCCCTTTCCTCTACCAACTATTCATCGCACATCCCATAGATGTCCAGGCCAAAGAGCCCCCCAAAACACTCAGCGACATGCGTGCATTGCAGGTCTCTATCCCCGTCGTCAGCTTGCCCAAGGATATAAAACTAACCTTCTCGTTCTCGATCGACCAGAACACCTATCAGCCCGAGGGGTGGGAAGGAACCTGGCCTGCAAATCCGCAAGAGGTAAAAATTCCCCTTATTTATGGTGTGTTGATCTATAAACTTACGCCGCCAAATATCAATTGGGAACTTACAGGTGGCGCCCTGAAGATGCTGACTGTTGGTTGGGGGGAAATACCCGAAGGAGGGCCGCATATCGCCCCGAGCATCAACAGTCTGCTGAATCCGAGCCAGGGGGATAGCCCGTCCTTGGGCAGGGCCCAATTTATTGACTTCACTGGTTCAGATATCCAACTCAACGATGATTATTGGATGTCTCGCCCCCCGATTCGCATGAACACTGTCTTCGCCAGGGAGCTGATCCCACTCGCCGAGAGTGGCATGGAACCTCTGTTGAGTTGGGAAACCCAGACGCAAAAAATAGAACCGTCCATCCCCAACGATCTCGGCGCAGAAGCGATGGACTTCTCGGGCGCGTACTACCTGTATTTCCTCGAGCTTTTCCTGTACCTGCCGTGGCTGGTTGCCTACCGCTTGAACGAAGAACAACAGTACGACGAGGCCAAGCTCTGGCTGTCCTATGTCTTCGACCCTTCGCGCCAGAGTGTCGACCCGGGGCATCCCGGTTATTGGCAGGCGGTGCCGCTGGAAGAACCCGTTTGGCCCGTGCCGGTGGATCCGAGCCCGGCGATTTTGAATCCTGACGACCCGCACCAGATTGCCCTCGGTAATCCGGTGCACTTTCGCAAAGCCCTGTATGGGCTCTACATCGATATCGAGAGTAATCAGGCTGATCGGGCTTACGGGGAATTGACGCCGGACGGGCTGGCAGAGGCCAAGCTGCGTTATGTGCACATTCTGGATTTACTGGGTAAACGCCCGGATGTCCGGCAAGTTGACGACTGGGCACCGATCAATCTGGATGAGCTGAGTTCTGCGAAGAATCAGGAGCTGCGTGAGTTCGAACGGCAATTGATCGCCTATGAGCGGCGGCTCAAGGACGATCCTCCGTTGCGCATCGGCAAGGCCCCGGCCTCGGAGGTCGCCCCACTGCTGTGCCTGCGGCCTTATGTCGAAGATTCATCCTTGTCGAGCGCTGACAATCCGTATTTGCGTCTTCCCTTCAACCCCGAGTTGATCCAGCGTTGGGAGCGGGCCGAGAGCCGGTTGTACAACCTGCGTCACAACCTCGACATCGCAGGCAATGTCTTGCACCTACCGTTGTTCGCCACGCCGCTGGATCCACGTGCGTTGCTCGCGGCGAGGGGGCAGGGCTTGTCGGGTGCGGCCCAAAGTCGCTTGTTGAATCCACAGATTCCCCATTACCGCTTCAGCTTCATGTTCGCCCTTGCGCAGAATGCGGTGGACAGCGTGACCCAGTTCGGCACGACCCTGTTGTCATTGCTCGAACGCAAGGAGCAGGCGCAGTACCAGGAGTTGCAACAGCAGCAGGCCTGGAATCTGGCGAAGGTGGCGGTGGATATACAGGTCCAGGCCGGGAAAGTTGATGATGAGAATAAAAAAGCGCTGCAGGCTAGTCAGGCCGTGATCCAAGGACGGGTCAGTTATTACGAGAAGTTGGTGAAGCAGGTAACAAGCCCCGGAGAGATTACCGCGGGAGCGTTAAATCTTGGGTCTAGAGTGGCGGATCAGGGCGCCCCGGCGATCCTGGCTACTAGCACGCTGATGACAGCGCAACCTAATATTCTAGGTGCCGGGGTTGGTTTGGGGTTTGCCTTTGGCATCGTGGGAGGCTACCGCTTGGATGCTGCAGGGCAAGCTGCTGCCTTCACTACACAAGGTATTGCAGGTGTTTTGCGTGGCGGAGGAGAAAACGTTGGCCTCTATGAACAGTACCGCCGCCGCCACCAGGAATGGACCCAGGCACACGAACAGGCAAAACTCGAAGCCACCCAAATCGATGCCCAACTCGCGGTCTACAAAGAGCAACACAAAGCCACCCAACTGCAACTGCGCCAGGCACAAACCGCCCTCAACCAGACCAAGGCCACCCATGACTTCCTGCTGAGCAGTAACCGCTTCAGCAAGTCCCAGACCTATGACTGGCTCAACAGCAAGTTCGCCGGTTTCTACCACACCGCCTACACCACCGCATTGTCCCTGTGCCAGGCGGCCGAAGCCTGCTGGCAGTACGAGTTGGGCGACTTTGCACAGAACTTCATTCAGCCCGGTGCGTGGAATGCCACTTACCGCGGCCTGGGTGCCGGAGAAGAGTTGAAAACCAGCCTGCAGCAGATGCACGGCAAGTACCTGCAAAACAACAAGCGCGACCTGGAAATCCGCAAGACCGTGTCGCTGAAAGATCTGAAGGCCAAGGATCCAGCCTCGACGGTCAACAAAACCTGGGCGGAAATAAAAACGGCGCTGCAAACCACTGGCGCCTGTGAGTTCGAACTGACGCAAAAAATGTTCGATGACGATTACGACGGCCAGAATCATTACCTGCGGCGGATCAAGACCATCAGCATGAGCCTGCCCGTCACCCTGGGTCCTTATCAAGACATTCGCGCCGTTCTGAACCAGAGCTACAGCAAGGTGGAAATGTCGGCCACCACCGGCAACTTCAAGGAGAACCTGCGGGCCAGCCAACAGATCGCCCTGTCCCATGGTGTCGATGACAACGGCATGTTCCAGCTCAACTTCCAGGATGAGCGCTACCTGCCGTTCGAATACACCGGGGCCGTTTCACGCTGGAGCCTCGTCTTCCCCAACGCTGAGGCGCAGAAGGCAGTGCTCGACTCTCTTAACGACATCATCGTGCACGTGAGCTACACGGCCAGACAGGGTGGTTCGCTATGAACGAACAACAGCAGCAGCCGACGACGATGCAAATCAACACCCCCACTTTGCCCAAGGGCGGCGGCGCGATCCAAAGCATCGGCAAGGGTTGGGGCGGGGTGGGCACCACCGGTGCTGCCTCGCTGGAATTACCCCTGCCGATCTCACCCGGACGCGGTGATGCCCCGGCGATCGCGATGAGCTACAGCAGCGATGTGGGTAATAGCCCATTCGGGATTGGCTGGCGGATGACGACCAATGCCATCACCCTGCGCACCACCAAGGGCGTGCCGACCTACGACGGCAACGACCAGGTGGTGGGGCCTGGCGGCGATGTGTGGATGCCCGAACGCACGGAAAGCGATGGCAAACTGATTTCCCGTACGGTGACCACCTACAACGGCGTGCCCCTGGGCGCCGAGTATACGGTGGTGCGTTATTGGCCCAGGGTCGAGGGTGAGTTCTCCTTGATCGAGCGTTGGTTCACCACGGACGACGAAGCCGGTCACTGGCTGATCCACAGTGCCGACGGCAGTTTGCATATTTATGGCACAACCGGGGACTCGCGCCGGGCTGATCCGGACGAAGAAACGCATGTCGGCGTCTGGATGATCGAAGAAAGCCTCAACAACCGGGGCGAGCACATCGTCTACGAGTACAAGGCCGAAGTGGACGACCCCACGCCTCCGCAGAGGCGCGACTACCGCGCCCAGCGCTACCTCAGGCGCGTGTGCTACGGCAATGCAGAGGCCCATCCGCATCTGTACGCCTGGATCCCTGGCAGCTGGAAAAAAGTGCTCTGGCACTTTCAGCTGGTGTTCGATTACGGCGAGCGCAGCACGGATCTGCAGACCGCGCCCACCTTCGATGAAACGCAACCCTGGTCCGTGCGTACCGATCCGTTCTGGAACTTCGCCTACGGTTTCCAGCTGGGTACACGGCGCCTGTGTCGGCAAGTGCTGATGTTTCATCACTTCCCCGAAGAACTGGGCGATGATCCAGTGCTGGTCCAGCGCCTGCTGCTGGAGCACCGGCCCAGTCCGCTGGGCTACAACCACCTGACGGCCGCCCACGTCCAGGCCTATGACAGCCTGGGCCAGGTCGAGAGCCGGCCGCCGATGGAGTTCAGCTACAACCCGTTTGAACTTGATCCGCGGCGCCCGGGCTGGACCTCATTCGATGCCATGCCCGGTCTCAATAACGGTCAGCAATACCAGATTGTCGACCTGTACGGCGAAGGCATGTCCGGCGTGCTGTGCCGTTATGACGAGGCCTGGTACTACCGCGAGCCGTTACGCTGCGACACGGGTGGCGACAATGTGTGCTACAGCGACTGGAAACGCCTGGAAAACATCCCCGTGGCCGACAGCAGCAAACCCGTCCACCAGTCGCTCACCGACCTGACCGGCGATGGCAAGCTGGACTGGGTGATCGCCCGCCCGGGGATGAATGGTTTCTTCACCCTCGACCCGGACCGCAACTGGTCCAACTTCGTGCCCTTTGATGCCTTTCCCAGCGAGTTCCTCCACCCGATGGCACGCATGGCCGACCTGGTCGGTGACGGCCTGAGCGACCTGGCGCTGATCGGCACCCAGAGCGTTCGCCTGTACGGCAACCGTCGAGAGGCAGGGTTCGACAACGGCATCGATGTGCCTCACCTGGATAAAACCGCCGAGGGCGATGACGATGACCTGCCACTGTTGAGCAACACCCCGACCGAGTTGGTGGCCTTCGCCGATGTGCTCGGCAGTGGGCAGGCGCATCTGGTGCGCATCCGTCACAACGAAATCAAATGCTGGCCGAACCTGGGTCGTGGACGGTTCGGCAGGGGTTTTGTGCTGTGTGCCTTGCCGTTTGCCTACACCGAGTTCAACGCCGCACAGGTGCTGCTGGCCGATCTCGACGGTTCGGGCGCGGCGGATATGATCTATCTGGAATCTGATCGCCTGCGTGTGTTCATGAACCATGCCGGAGAGGGTTGCGAACAGATTTCCGTCGATCTGCCGTGGCCCGAAGGTGTGCGCTACGACCGGCTCTGCCTGGTCAGCACCGCCGACCTGCAAGGGAAGGGTTGCTCCAGCGTGATCCTGACGGTGCCTCATATGGAACCACAGCACTTTCGCTACGATTTCGTCGAGGCCAAGCCCTACCTGGTGAACGGAACCTGCAACAACATGGGCGCCAGCAGCAGCGTGAGCTACCGCAGCTCGGCGCAGGAATGGCTGGATGAGAAGCAGGAGCAGCACACTGCGGGGGTCGAGAACCCGGTTTCCCAGTTGCCTTTTGCCATGCACCTGGTGAATCAGCAAACCCAACTCGATGAGATCACAGGCAACCGACTGACCCAGGGATTCAGGTACCGAGGCGGTTATTACGACCGCTACGAACGAGAGTTTCGTGGTTTTCGCCTGCTGCTGCAGACCGACACCGAAGCCACGCCCGCTGAACGCGCAACGGCCGGTTTCACCGCGCCGATCCTGAGCAAGACCTGGTTTCATACGGGGAAGGACATCGACCCGCCGAGGGACGGTTACTACGAGCTCGATCCGTTGGCTGTACCCCTCAAGCCCACGCTGCTGCAGAACTACCACTTCAACGATCGCGCAGCGCAACCCTTCACTGCACCTGACGAAGACACCGCCCGTGAAATTGCCCGCTGCCTGAGCGGCAGGGTAGTGCGCTCGGAGGTCTATGCCGCGGACGATGACCCGAAAACCGCCGTGCCCTACGTCGTACAGGAAAACCGCTATGCCGTGCGGGTGTTGCGCCTCAAAAGCAAGCATCATCCTTACGCAGTGCTTCAGTCCCTGGACGTGGAGTCGATCAGTTACCACTACGAACCGCACATCCCGGACGACCCGTTATGCCAGCACAGCCTCAACCTGGAATGGGATCAATATGGCAGCGTCGTCCATGCATTCACCGTGAACTACGCACGACGCAAAACCCCCAACGATACGCCGCCCTTCAGTGACGAGTATCAGAAGACCTGGTGGAAAGACGCCCACGACGACGCCCAGCAAAAGTGGTACTTGACACAAACCAAGGCGTTGCACATCCACCACTTGGGTGAAGTAGAACCGGACCCTGAGGCCTGGCGCCTGGGCCTGCCTTACCAGCAGCGCGGAAATGCACTGGTGCTGGACAAAGGGCAGTTGAGTCCTGAGACGATCAACCACGAGCACTTCCTTGAGCAGAGCCAGGACGATGGCGACTGGGCGAAGCTGTCGGTGCTGACCGGTTTGTCGTTGCAGCGCTACATGCACCCTGACGGTCAAACCCTGGCGCCAGGAAAAGCGACCATCGAAGGTTTGCCCGCCTATATCGAAATAGCGGAACTGGACGCAACCGCCCTGAGCGCTTACGACAAACTCAAGGATGAACAGGGCAACATGCCCTTCAACCTGAAAGAAAAACTCGAATCGCCCGAGGTGGGCTACCACATCATGGCGCTGTTCTTGCCCGAGGTGAAAAAGGAACCGGACTCGGACGACGCGAAAGACTACTTGTGGTCCGTACACCGGGGCTTCCCCACCTACCTTGGACTGGCCGGCTTTTATAACGTCGAGCAATACCAGGAAACCCAAAGTCACGGCAAAACGAAGATCACCTACGACCCCTACTGGTGCCTGACCATCGCCGTCACCTTGCCTGACGGTTGTACCACTCGCAGCCTCGACATCGACTATCGCTCGTTTCTGCCGGCGGCCATCGAGGATGCCAATCGCAATATCCAGGAAGCCCGTTACAGTGCGTTCGGTGAACCGCTGGTGACCAGTTTCCACGGTACAGAACTGGGAGAACCCGTGGGCTTCGAACCTCTGGAGACCTACGTCCCCCCTGAAGACCGTGCCCCAGCCATCGCCATTGCCGATCCGAAAACAGCCATCGGCCATTTCGCCAGCGCCGGTTTCTGGGACACCTTCAGCTGGATGGGTCGTGTCTCCCGAACAGCACAGCCATCCCCCGAATGGCTGGCCTGGGCCAGGACCGAAGGTTTCATACTGCCCAGCGGGCACCTCTGCGACAGGGCCCGGCGACATCTTGCCGACATCGAAGAGCTCGACCCGAACGAGACGGTCCTCAAGGCACAGATCGACGCGGCACAGCGTGAGCCGGTGCACGCCGTTACCCTGCTGGCTGACCGCTATCCCGGTGATCCCGAGATGCAAGTGCGGGCGAGCATCACCTGCCTGGACGGATTAGGCCGGACGCTGCAAACCAAGCAGGAAGTTGAACCGGGCAAGTCCTGGCAGGTCGATGAACATGGCGAGTTGATCCTCAAGCCCGACGGCACGCCGGTAGAACTCGAGGCGCTGCGACGCTGGCGGGTCAGTGAGCCGGTCGAGTACAACAACAAGGGCCTGAAGGTACGAATCTATCGACCGTACTTCGCCGACCAACCGCGTTACATCAATGATCGGTCGATGCGCAAGCACGCCTACCACGACCAACAGTTCTACGACGCGGCAGGCCGCCCGACCGAGACCGTGTTGGCGAAAAAAATGCTGCAAGGCAACCCGGCTCAACTGAAACCATTGCGTCGGGAGATGTGGTACTGGATCTGGTGCACCGTCGCCTTCGATGAGAACGATCTGTTCGAGCCGCCGCCGAAGAAGCGGCGAAACAACGAGACTCTGCATTGAACCCTGGGATTCATTTGAACACCCCGCAGCTGGCGGTCATCGAGCCGCGCAGTCTGGCGGTGTGCTCGGTCGACTATTGCCGTAGCGCGATCACGGAACCCGCCGAGGCACGAATCAACCGCACCACCTACGACCCCGCCGGACGCGCGATCACCCAGCGGGATCCGCGACGGGTGACGGACGCTTCGGCGCCCGCCAACCTGACGACGATCTACTCGCTGTCAGGCAAGGTACTGAGCACGATCAGCGTCGATGCCGGGTGGCGGATCAGTTTGCCGGGTGAGGCGGGGCAACTCGTGCACGGGTGGGATGGCCGTGGTAGCCAGCGCTGGAATGAATACGACGACCAATTGCGACCGCTGGCGGTGTTCGAGCAGGGGCAGGATAAATTGTCGTTCTGCGCGGAGCGCTACGACTATGGCGGTGCGGATCCGGCCTCTGCCGCACATAATCAGTGCGGACAACTCATTCGTCATGATGACCCTGCGGGCACCCAGCTGTTCACCGAGTTTGGGA
Source organism: Pseudomonas migulae (assembly GCF_024169315.1). Classification (NCBI taxonomy): domain Bacteria; kingdom Pseudomonadati; phylum Pseudomonadota; class Gammaproteobacteria; order Pseudomonadales; family Pseudomonadaceae; genus Pseudomonas; species Pseudomonas migulae. The sequence continues at coordinate 4,954,270 of NZ_JALJWR010000001.1, forward strand.
TGAACGGCGGGCTGCTTGAGCAGACTCGACACTTTTTTCGGGAATTGACCTCACCCGACTGGCCGGAACCCGTGGCCGAGCGCAACGAATGGCTGGAGCCCGGGCCTGGCGCTATGACCCGCTCACGCTTCAACCCGCAGGGCGAGCTGCTCGAACAGACCGACGCCAAGGGTAACCGTCAGTCGTTCAGCCACACCGTCGCCGGTCAACTGCGCGAAGTCCGACTGCAACTGCTCAAAGACACTGCGCCAACCCTGCTGGTGAGCGCTATCCAGTACAACGCCCATGGCCAGAGCGCACGGGAAGTGGCGGGCAACGGCGTGATCACCACCCTCGAATACGCCCCGCAAGACGCTCGCCTGACCCGCTTGCACGCAAGGCGTGGCAACAACGTCCTGCAAGACTCAAATTATGAATACGACCCGACGGGCAACGTGCTGCGCATCGAAGACGCCGCCGTACCGCGCTACTTCGCCAATCAGCGCATTGACCCGGTCAACCAGTACGCCTACGACAGCCTGTATCAATTGATCAGCGCCACCGGTTGGGAGGCGGGCGGCGCGAACAAAGGCCCACAATTTTCGTCGTTCGATGACCCCGGCCGGCGAGGTAATTATCGTCAGACCTATCGCTACGATCGGGGCGGCAACCTGTTGGAACTGACTCATGAAGGCCCGCAAACCCCCGACCATCGCCTCGTCGCGGATGCACATAGCAACCGCTGTCTGCCAGTGCGCGACGGCGTGGAGCCGAGCGAAGAAGACTTCCGCAACTGCTTCGACGCCAACGGCAATTTGCTGAAGCTGCAACCGGGGCAAACGTTGAGTTGGGATGTGCGCAATCAATTGCGCGAAGTGCGACCGGTGGAACGTGACGGTGCCGAAGACGATTGCGAACGTTATGTCTACGGCGCCGACGGCCTGCGCGTGCGCAAAGTTCGTTCGTTGCAAACCAAGGCCCAAACCGTGGTCATCGAAACGCTCTATCTGCCCGGCCTGGAAATCCGCACCCACAGCGGCACCGGCGAAGTGCTGCACGTCATCGACGTGGCGACCGGACGCGGCAGCGTGCGGGTGTTGCATTGGGAGGCGGGAAAACCCAACGAGATTACCAACAACCAGCAGCGGTACAACCTGACGGATCACCTGGGCTCGAGCACGCTGGAGCTGGATCAGGACACCAAGATCATCACTCAGGAAAGGTATTACCCCTTTGGCGGAACGGCGTGGAGTAACGGCGAGACAGTACAGGTCAGCTACAAAACGGTGCGGTATTCGGGGAAGGAGAAGGACGCGACCGGGCTTTATTATTATGGGTTCAGATATTACGTGCCTTGGTTACAGCGCTGGTTGAATCCGGATCCCTTGGGGGCGATGGATGGATTGAATGTTTACGCGATGACTCTGAATAATCCGGTCAGTTTTATTGACCGTTTTGGTACGGACAGCGAAGTTCCGAGGCAGATCAACTGGATATGGTTAGGTGCGCCGTTACCTTTAGATGCGGCAATGAACATTAACCATAACTTGGCTAAGGCCTCTGGTTACAGTGCCACGCTATGGGTCGACGCCCAGGCAGGGTCTAAACACGCGACTGCACTTGAGCATGTTGATAAGCGAGTTCGCATTGCTAATGTATCGGATCTTTTTCAAGGGCGAAGTCAGAAACTGCATGCGGCGTTTGAGCGCGAGCGCTCTGGGCCGCTCAAAAATTATGCAGCGGCTAGTGATATAGCGCGGCTATTGGTGAAAGGTATTTATTTCGACGTCGATGTCAGGCTGAAAAAGAGTTTGCCGGCGTCCTTGAATGCCCCAGCAGGGCTTTTGCTGTACACAGATGAAAACGGCAATTTTTCCAATGCAATTTTGGCGGCCAGCAAGAGCTCTCCCGTATCTGCTCGAGCGCGGTCCAGGATTGCTGATGAGTACTCAAAACCAGCTTCGGTTACATGGATGGAAAAACGCGCCTACCCAGGACCCGTCGAGATAGCTCTTCAGAAGGAAACCAAGGAGGCTTATTTACAGGGTATGAGAAGTGAAATGTTGGCAATGGTCCCAGCGATCAAAACGGCTTCACCTTCAGAGCGTTCTTCTTTACTGACACTGCTCAATGATCGGCGCGCCGATTACGAAGACGCAAAAGGCGCTGCGCCGGAGGTTTTTTCGCCCTCTACCCGTGTTGACGAAACGGTAAGGATCACCGGCCCTGGGGTGGTATTTTACTCCTTGGACAATCCAGACCCCGACACTTTTGGATCGGGTCAATTTGAGCCTTTGAATGGAAGTGGTGAATCCATTTTTCGTCGACCGTCAGTATTGAGAAGGGCGTCCTTTTAACTGATCGGCATAGAAAAAGCCCCCACCCAACCCGCTGCGGATAGGGAAACTCAGCGGGCTGGACGGGGGCTTCTTGTTTTACTGAACGCTTACTGCGCGATGGTTTTCACCAACACGCAACGCTCGATCGGCGTAGACCGACCATGGATATCTTCAAACCGCTCGATATCGTCTTCACCCAGATAGCTGCCCGATTGCACTTCGTTGATCTCGAGTGGAATCTTGCCCGGGTTGCGCAAACGGTGAACCGAAGCAATCGGAATGTAAGTCGACTGGATTTTGCGCCAACGGTCGTGACTGTCACTTCTGACAGTAGGCAAACATCAGTTTTAAGCATTAGCTGATTGCCATTCTTCAAGATGACTCATCATGGGTGTTCAAGTAACGGCAATGCATCGTCATACCCCAACGCTGATGGCCATCGATCCACGTGGTCTGGCCGTGTGTTCGGTGGGCTATTACCGTGCCGGTTCCGGTGATAACGCTGAAGCGCAGGTCAACCACACGGTCCACGACCCGGCAGGGCGGGCGATTGCCCAGCGGGACCCGCGTCTGTTCGTGGAGGCTTCGGCGCCGGCCAATGTGAGTACGATTCATGGGCTCTCCGGCACGGCTTTGTGCAGCGTCAGCGTCGATGCCGGGTTGCGTGTCAGTCTTTTTGGTGAGGCGGGACAACCGGTTCTCAGTTGGGATGGCCGGGGCTCACAACGTGGGATGCACTATGACAATCAGCAACGATTGACCGCGTTGTTCGAGCAAGCCTCGGAGGGTGAAGCGGTTTGCGCCGAGCGTTTAAGCTACGCGACGTACGATCCGGCGCTCGCCGATCACAACCAGTGCGGTCGGCTGATCAGCCACGAAGACGCTGCCGGTATGCTGCTGTTCAATGATTACGGATTGGCCGGTGCGGTACTCGAGCAAGAACGGCGTCTCAGTGACATCGCGCAGTCTTTTTCCACGCATTCTCGCTTTAACCCATCAGGCGATGTGCTGTCCCGGACGGATGCCCAAGGCAACGAACAGCGCTTCAGTCAGACCGTGGACGGCCAGTTACGCGCGGTGGATTTGTGCCTGAGCAACACAAGCGAAAACCTGCCGATGGTCAGCACCATCACCTACAACGCCCACGGCCAGGTCGAACGGGAAGTCGCCGGCAATGGCGTGATCACCACCCTCGAGTACGGAGTCGAAGACGGGCGTCTGCAACGCCTGCTATCCCGGCGCGACCCGAACGAGCCGTTGCAGGATCTGCGTTATGCCTACGACCCGGTCGGCAATGTGTTGAGCATCGAAGACGCCGTACTGCCAATCCGTTACTTCGCCAACCAACGAATCGAGCCGATCAGTCATTATCGTTACGACACGCTTTATCGGTTGATCGAGGCAACTGGCTGGGAAGCGGGTATCGTCAAGCACGGCCCCTCATCAGCGACGGCCGCCGATCCCGCCATGCCGGGCAATTACCGTCAGACCTACCGCTACGACGCCGGCAACAACCTGCTGGAACTGACCCACGTCGGCTCGCAAAACCCCGGCCATCGCCTCGTCGCGGATGCTTACAGCAACCGCTGCCTGCCGGTGCGCGATGGCGTGGAGCCGGGCGAAGAAGACTTTCGCAACGGCTTCGATTCCAACGGCAATATGTTGAAGCTGCATCCGGGACAAACACTGAATTGGGATCTACGCAATCAACTGCGCGAAGTGCGACCGGTCTGCCGTGATGGCGGCGAAAACGATTACGAACGTTATGTCTACGGCGCCGACGGCCAGCGTGTGCGCAAAGTTCGCTCGTTGCAGACCAAGGCGCAAACCGTGGTCATCGAAACGCTCTATCTGCCCGGCCTGGAAATCCGCACCCACAGCGGCACCGGCGAAGTGCTGCACGTCATCGACGTGGCGACCGGACGCGGCAGCGTGCGGGTGTTGCATTGGGAGGCGGGAAAACCAAACGAGATCACCAACAACCAGCGAAGTTACAGCCTGACAGATCATCTGGGGTCAAGCACGCTGGAGCTGGATCAGGATGGCAAGATCATCTCTCAGGAAAGGTATTACCCCTTTGGCGGAACGGCGTGGAGTAACGGCGAGACAGTGCAGGTCAGCTACAAAACGGTGCGGTATTCGGGGAAGGAGCAGGACGCGACGGGGCTTTATTATTATGGGTTGAGGTATTACGTGGCGTGGTCGCAGCGGTGGTTGAATCCTGATCCGGCAGGAGACATTGATGGCCTTAATTTTTATGCAATGGTAATGAATAATCCGGTGAGTCGAGCGGATCATTTTGGTTTATCTGGTGGGGACGCGGACACTCCTGCTGTGAATACAAGTCGTTACGGAACGAGCAGCGAAAAATGGCGTATTGCGACTTCCAACCTCCGTTCAATGTTATTTCCAGAAACACGCCCTACAGCGCTTATTCATCCAATGCTGGGAAGTAAGCGCGATGACAGGACCGCGACGGAAGTCCTATCCGATCAGTCACGTACAACAGAACGCTCTCATCAATACAGAGGTGTAAAGTATTTTTCTGCGGAAGAGCGTCAATCCTTTGTGGTTTCCATTAACAAAGGGCGACTTCATACCGTAGGGAACCAGCTTCTGACATCTTCTGCTGAGGGAGAGGTTAGGGGGCGAAAAATTATGAGGGAAACCCGAAGCACGACTTCGGCTGTTAACTGGAAAACTACACAGATGGCTTATGTTCTTGGTTGGAATCTGAATTCTCCAAATGAAAAGCAACTGCTTGTCTTTCAACATAAAATAAATGAGTTTCATCATTCTAGCGGTTTCGGCGGTGGCAGAGTACTTGATGCCGGGATGATGACAATTTACAAAGGAAAGATTGCATTCATTGAAAATAAGAGTGGGCATTATAAACCTAATATGGAGCAGAAAATGCACACTTTGCAATTTCTAAAACAATCAGGGGTTGATCTGTCGAGTACCTTTGTATCCGAACGCATTCCCATGGAGCATTCAGTTCGCGGCGATACGAAATCGCCACTTGTTGCAAATTTTGAATATTCGGATATCTATCGCGCAGATGATTTTTATAAAAGGCGCGGGGAAGGTGACGTGTCAAGAGTCCCTGACTATGATCCTGTTGATCCAAAGCGTTTCCAATATCAAACACAAGTGTATTGGTCGGGAGTTTAGTTTTAATTGTCGTTGGTCAGTGGGTTTCAGTTTTATTTACTAAGTTGCCGGGTTACGTGCTATGAAAATTCAACTACAGGTAACGCACAGGCATACCCCAAAGCTGATTGCCATCGAGCCCCGTGATCTGGTTGTACGCTCGATGGATTATTACCGTGCCGGTTCCGGTGATAACGCTGAAGCGCAGGTCAACCACACGGCCCACGACCCGGCAGGACGGGCGATTGCCCAGCGGGACCCGCGTCTGTTCGTCGATGCCTCGGCGCCGGCCAATGTGAGTACGATTCATGGGCTCTCCGGTACCGCCGTGTGCACCGTCAGCGTCGACGCCGGGTTGCGTGTCAGTCTGTTCGGCGAGGCGGGTCAGCCAGTTCACAGCTGGGATGGCCGGGGTGCGCAGCGCTGGATGCACTATGACAATCAGCAACGATTGACCGCATTGTTCGAGCAAACTGCAGAGGGGGAAGCAGTTTGCGCCGAGCGTTTGAGCTACGCGACGAACGATCCTGCGTTCGCCGATCACAACCAGTGCGGTCGGCTGATCAGCCACGAAGACGCCGCCGGTATGCTGCTGTTCAACGACTACGGATTGACCGGCGCGGCACTCGAGCAAGAGCGGCGTATCGGTGATATCGCGCAATCTTTTTCCACGCATTCACGCCTTAACCCATTGGGTGACCTGTTGTCTCGAACCGATGCCCAAGGTAACGAACAACGTGTCAGCCAGACCGTGGGCGGCCATTTATGCGCCGTGGATCTGCGCTTGAACAACACGCTGGAATGGCTGCCCATGGTCAGCTCCATCGCATACAACGCCCACCTCCAGGTCGAAAGGGAAGTCGCCGGCAATGGCGTGATCACTTCCCTCAAATACACCGCCGAGGATGGGCGCCTGCAACGCCTGGTATCCCGACTCGGTCAGAATGAGCCGTTGCAGGATCTGCGTTACACCTACGACCCGGTCGGCAATGTGCTGAGTATCGAAGACGCCGCGCTGCCGATCCGCTACTTCGCCAATCAGCGCATCGAACCGGTCAGCCATTATTGGTACGACACGCTCTATCGGTTGATCGAAGCAACGGGATGGGAGGCCGGATCGGTCAACCACGGTCCGTCGTCGTCGGCGACGACGGCGGATCCCGCCACCCCCGGCAACTACCGCCAAACCTATCGTTACGACGCCGGCAACAACCTGCTCGAACTCACTCATTTCGGCCCGCAAAATCACGGCCATCGCCTGATCGCCGCTGCCCACAGCAACCGCTGCCTGCCGGTGCGCGATGGCATCGAGCCGGGCGAAGACGATTTCCGCAACGGCTTCGATGCCAACGGCAACTTGCTGAAATTGGGACCGGGACAAACGCTGAGTTGGGATCTGCGCAATCAACTGCGCGAAGTCCGGCCGGTCGAACGCGACACGGGGCCTGACGATTACGAGCGCTACGACTACGGTGCTGACGGCATGCGCGTGCGCAAGGTTCGTTCGCTGCAGACCAATGCGCAAACGGTGGTCATCGAAACCCGTTACTTGCCCGGTCTGGAAATCCGTACCCACAGCGGTACCGGCGAAGTGCTGCATGTCATCGAAGTGGCGACCGGACGCGGCAACGTGCGGGTGTTGCACTGGGAGGCGGGAAAGCCGAATGGGATCACCAACAACCAGCAGCGTTACAGCCTGACGGATCATCTGGGTTCAAGCACGCTGGAGCTGGATCAGGACGCCAGCATTATCACCCAGGAAAGGTATTACCCGTTTGGTGGCACGGCGTGGAGTAACGGCGAGGCGGTGCAGGTGAGCTACAAAACGGCGCGGTACTCGGGCAAGGAGCTGGATGCGACGGGGCTTTATTACTATGGGTTCAGGTATTACGTGTCTTGGTTACAGCGGTGGTGCAATTCCGATCCTGCGGGACAGATTGATGGTCTGAACCTCTACTCGATGGTCAATAACTGCCCATTAGTTTTAAAGGACAATGCAGGTTTGGTAGGGGGGGGTACCGCCGAATCCAGTTATTTTAAGGAGCGAGGTATTGATGTACTAAAAAGAGGTGCGAAAGAAATAGGCAAAACATACCCGAAAATCGAAGAAGGTATTTCTGCTGGAATCGCTGGAAGTAAAGAGTTTGTCGCTGTGGCTATAAATAAGTTGCAGGATCCGGCGCAGGTTGAGTTTGTGGGGAGCATTCTCAAAGATTATTTCGGTAATACCCCTGAGAGTGAAGTTGATGTGCGTGAAGCCGCTCTCGCTACAGTTGAGGTTTTAAAAGTTCTCGGTGAAGGCGTAGAGCATCATTTAATGACAGCAGGGGAAGACATATTTATGGTCGACTTTAGCCAGAGTGGTCCAGTATTTACATTTCAAGGTGATCCCAGAATATACATAACATCCCAAGTTAATGACCGGGCGAGTGGAGCCTTTTTTTCTCGAGTGATCAATCATGAAAGTAGTCATTCATACAATAATACTGATGATATTTGGTCATACAAAAACCAGCGTATGGCCAGCACTGGGTTGAAGCATTATCAGGATCTTGAGAGGCTGGAGGCAGTGAAAGTCGCCAAAGATCCACTCTCCGCAGGAAGCAGATTGAATGTTGGGCTTTTGATTGGAGCGATCGACGGCATCGGAGCCGTCGCGGATATTATGGTTCAAGGCGTCGAGCCCGTACTTTCGGCCAGTTTGGAAAAGTATAAAACTGATGCTTCATTGCGAATAAAGGTAAATCTCCTAAACGCATCCAGCGTAGAAAGTCTGATTCATGCCTTGAATGTCAATGAGGTTCAAAAAAGGTATTTTGGTTTCTAACTTAAAAAGCCCCCACCCAACCCACTGCGGATAGGGAGCGCAGTGGGCTGGACGGGGGCTTTTCGTTTTACTGAACGCTTACTGCGCGATGGTTTTCACCGACACGCCACGCTCGATCGGCGTAGACCGACCATAGATATCTTCGAACCGCTCGATATCGTCTTCACCCAGATAGCTGCCCGATTGCACTTCGATGATCTCGAGTGGAATCTTGCCCGGGTTGCGCAAACGGTGAACCGAAGCAATCGGAATGTACGTCGACTGGTTTTCAGTCAGCAGGAACACATTCTCATCGCAGGTCACTTCAGCCGTGCCGCTGACCACGATCCAGTGTTCGGCGCGGTGGTGGTGCATTTGCAGGGACAGGCACGCGCCCGGTTTCACCGAGATGTGCTTGACCTGGAAGCGCCCGCCCATGTCGACCGAGTCGTAGGAACCCCACGGACGATAGACTTCGCAGTGGTTCTGGGTTTCGCTGCGACCCTGTTCGTTGAGGGTGTTGACCATCTGTTTCACGCCTTGGACCGAGTCCTTGTGCGCGATCATCATGGCGTCCTTGGTTTCGACGACCACGATGTTTTCCAGGCCGATCACCGACACCAGTTTGCCGTTGCCATGGATCATGCAGTTTTTGCTGTCCTGAATGACCACGTCGCCTTTGGTGACGTTACCGTTGACGTCTTTGTCATTCACTTCCCACAGCGACGCCCAGCAACCGACATCGCTCCAGCCGGCGGTCAACGGTACGACGCAGGCGCGTTGGGTTTTTTCCATCACGGAATAGTCGATGGAATTGTCCGGGCAGCAGGCGAAGGTGGCTTCGTCGATGGTGACAGTGTCGGCATCCTGTTCGCTGCGCTCAAGGGTCAGCAGGCAGGTGTCGTAGATGTCCGGATCGTGTTTTTTCAGCTCTTCGAGGAAGCGGCTGGCGCGGAACAGGAACATGCCACTGTTCCAGAAGTAACCGCCGGACTGGACGAACTCGGTGGCGCGTTTCACGTCCGGTTTTTCAACGAAGTGCGAGACGCGGCTGACGCCTTCTGGCAGCAGCGAGTCGTTGGTCGACTTGATGTAGCCGTAACCGGTTTCCGGTTTGGTGGCCGGGACACCGAACAGCACCATTTCGCCGTTTTCGGCGGCAACGGTGGCCAGGGCCAGGGCGCGTTGCAGGGCTTTCTGGTCTTCCAGAACGTGATCGGCCGGCAGTACCAGCATCAGTTCGTCACGACCTTCGTTGATCAGCATCATCGCGGTCAGGGCCACGGCCGGCGCGGTGTTGCGGCCGAACGGTTCCATCAGGATGCGCTGGGTTTCGAGTTTGCGCGCGGTCAACTGCTCGTTGACGATGAAGCGGTGGTCCTTGTTGCAGACCACGATCGGGGTGTCCATGCCTTCGAACACCAGGCGTTCCAGGGTTTGCTGGAACAGCGTGTGTTCGCCGGTCAGGGCGAGGAATTGCTTAGGGAACTGCTTACGGGAAAGCGGCCAAAGACGTGAGCCACTACCACCTGACAAGATTACCGGAATCATGTTGTTACTCCTTGAAAATCGTATGGGTCAGAGCTACTGCGTTCTGTCGTTTCACTCTTGTTCTTATTCCGTGTCCGGATTGACGACCCGGTCCAAGGTGGGAGCGGGCTTGCTCGCGAAAGCGGTGGGTCAGTCAACATCATCGTTGAATGTAAAACCGTATTCGCGAGCAAGCCCGCTCCCACAGAGGGGATGCGTCAATCCGGAAAATTATTTAGCGCGTCGAAACCGGGCGTTTTACCCAGACTGGCGACAGGCTGCTGCCGTTGCCGGTGACGTACAGCACCGCTGCTTCGCCGCGTTCCAGGGCAACCGGTTTCACGTCGCCTACTTTCGTGGCGCCATCGTATAGGGCCAGGCTGACTTTGACCGGGTTGATTTCACGCTCGCCACGGCCCTTGGCGGCCACGGATGGCACTACTTCGGTCTTGCCGTCAGCGGTTTTCAGGGTCAGGGCCTTGTCGCTCAGGTTCTGTACGCGAACCAGGGATTTCTGCTTGTTCTTGAACGGCGGCTCTTCGATCAGTTGCGGCGCGCCGCTGGCGTTGTTGACCAGGGTGTAATAGTGATCGCCGGCCAGTTTCACCGGCAGGGTCTGGCTGCCGACCTTGGCGCTGTAGTCACCGCCCGGCATGAAGCTGAAGTCAGTGCTGGACAGCGGCGCGACTTCGGCCAGGTTGGTGCTGCCGACGGTGGCGCTGACTTCAGCGTTGCCGGCGTTGTAGACACGCACGAAGCTCGAGCCTTTCGGTGCGGTCGGGCCGTAGAGCGCGGAGTCACCACCGGCGAAGGCGTTCATGGAAAGGACGCTGAAGGTCGCGGCCAGAGCAAAGGTCTTGGCGAGACGGCGAGGAGTAGTAGTGAAAGTCATGGTGTACCTCTCTTTCAGTTTTGCGCCCGGTCGGGCGTCTCGGATTTAGTGTTTGCGGCTACGTTTTGTTGGCGGGCGCCGGCTTCTTTGAGCTCTGCGACCCACTGCGGGTCGGCGTCGCCGATTTCGTTGTTCACAGGCAGATAACGTTCAGGAAACTCCCAGATCAGCACCTGTGGCGGGCTGTTCTTGAAGGCATCGCTTTTCAGGTAGCTGAGCATCGGCAGAATCGGACCGTGGCCGTCTTCGGCGTAATTGACCACGTCGCTGTTCAGTGCTTCTTTCAGCGCGCCGACGAAGTTCCAGTTCGGGTTGGCGCTGTAGCTGGTGCCGATCAGGGCCACCGGCACTTCGGTGTTGGCGAACAGCGCGTCATCACCGGCCGGCTGGTCTTGTGCCACAACGGTGTTGCGCTTCTGCAACGGCTCTGGCTTCGGCATCAGGTTTTCGAACAGCGGATCGAGCGGCAGGAACAAACGCAGGTCACCCTTGTGGGTCACTGTCTCTGCCGGCTCGGTGACGAAGCGCTGAGGCTCGCCGCTGAGCGGGGCTTTTTCGGCAATGGTTTTGGCCAGGGTCTCGGCAGCGATTTGCGCGCCTTCCGGGGTCCAGTGGGTGTCGGTGCGCAGGAACACTTGCTGACCGTCGAGCTTGGCCTTCAGCAGCGGACCGTACAGGTCAGGAGCAAGGACCTTGTTGGCCGCCACTCGAGCGTGGAAGTCCTCATAGAGGTTGGCGTGAATGCTCGAAGGCTTCACTTCACCCAGGTGTTCCGGGTACAGGCGAGTCTTGGCCGGCACGATCGCCATCACCAGTTTCACGCCTTTGGCTTTCAGTTCCTGGCGCACGCCTTCGACCAGCGCGTAGTTGCCTTGCAGGTTCAGTTCTTCGTTGACGATCGGGTTGAATTCTTCATCGCTGTACAACCACTGGTCTTGACCGAGCACGACGCCCGGACGACCTTCGTTGAACAGTTTGAAATCCAGCGCGGCCCAGAGGTTGGTGCCCAGGCGCTTGATCGGGAACTCGTCGTCGTAGTGCGTTTCCACGGCTTTGGCCCAGCGGCCATTGAGCACCGTCGCATCGGCGTTGGTGCTGAAGCCGAGGAAGCTGCGCGTCGACCACAGGCCCAGGACCAGCAGGGTCACCATGAACAAGGTGATGTAGAAGATACGTAATGAGCGGGTCATGGTCAGATCCCTCAGAACTGGAAGTAAAGGAACGGCGAGAAGCTTTGCGCCGAGAGTTTGAAAATCGAAGCGATGAACAGCACCAGTACCAGCGTGCGCATCACGTAACGCGACCAGTCCGCGGTCCAGTAAGCCGGTTGCACGGAGGCTTCAACGCCAACGGTGTAACCCGGTTCGTGGATGCTGGCCGGGTTGTCGCCTGGTACAGCCTTGATCATTCCAGGTGTCGCGGCGGCAGGGCCGTCGGCCTCGACGTTCACGGCAGGCTTGGTCTTCTCAGGTGGCAGGTTGCTGTAGAAATCACGAATGCCGAAGAACGCCAGGGTCATGTAAGCCACCACCAGGGTCGCGATTTGCAGACCGGTGAGGCTGGCCTGGTTGAGTTCCGACAGCGACCATTCGCCGAAGCTGAACATCGCACCGTACATACGGCCGGCGACGTGCAGGTTTTCCGAACGGAAGATCACCCAGCCCATGACCACGAGCAGGAAGGTCAGCGCCCAGCGGATCGGGTTGATGCTGCGCGGTGAAGTGTTCAGGCCCAGGGCTTTTTCAATGGCCAGCCACATGCCGTGCCACGCACCCCACACGATGTAGGTGATGTTCGCGCCGTGCCACAGACCACCGAGCAGCATGGTCAGGAACAGGTTGCGATAGGTCATCAGCGTGCCTTTGCGGTTACCGCCCAGCGTGATGTACAGGTAGTCACGCAACCAGGTCGACAGGCTGATGTGCCAGCGACGCCAGAACTCGGTGATCGACTGGCTGATGTACGGCTGCTTGAAGTTTTCCATGAAGCGGAAACCCATCATCAAGCCCAGGCCGATGGCCATGTCGCTGTAGCCGGAGAAGTCGAAGTACAACTGCGCGGTGTAGGCGAGGGCCCCGAGCCAGGCGTCGCCCGTGGTCGGGTTCTGCAAGGCGAAGCAATGGTCGGCAACCACCGCCAGAGTGTCGGCGATGAAGACCTTCTTGATGAAACCCTGCATGAACCGCGTGGCACCTTCGGAGAACTTGTCGAGGGTGTGGGTGCGGTTGTTGAACTGGTCGGCGAGGTCGCGGAAACGCAAGACCGGGCCGGCAATCAGGTGCGGGAAGATCGCCACGAACGCTGCAAAGTCGATCAGGTTACGGGTCGCCGGGGTGTCACCGCGGTAGACGTCGATGATGTAGCTGATGGACTCGAAGATGTAGAACGAGATCCCGATCGGCAACAGCACGTGGGTCAGGATGAACGGCGACAGACCGACCGAAGTCATCATCGCGTTGATGCTGTCGACGCCGAAGTTGGCGTACTTGAAGTAGCCGAGAATGCACAGGTCGACGGCCACGCCAAGCAGCAGCCAGCGCTGGGCCGGTTTGGTCCTGACGCCTGCAGCGCCGACTTTGAGGCCGATCCAGTAGTTCCACAGCGTGACGGCGGCGAACAACGCGAGGAAGTCCACGCGCCACCAGGCATAGAACACATAGCTGGCGATCAGCAGCAGCAGGTTGCGATAGCGTATTCCGCTCAAGTAGTACATGCCGAGAAAGATCGGCAGGAACAAAAACAGGAACACGTTGGATGAAAATACCATCCCGGTCTCTCCATGTTTAACCAACAGTCAAGGGCCGCAGCCCCCCCAAACCCCCCTGTGATATTTGAGGGGCAACACAACTTCAATGTGGGAGCGGGCTTGCTCGCGAAAGCGGTGTATCAGTCGACATCATTGGTGCATGTCAGACAGCATTCGCGAGCAAGCCCGCTCCCACAGGATCTCTATTCCACAGGGGATCTGTGTCAGCTCCCCTTATTGCCTTTTTCGTTGGCCGGGTCGTAGACCTTGGTCAGGTCACCCCCGAGGCGGAAGGTCTTGAACGGCTGCATCTCGCGCTTTTTCTCAAGCACATCCGGCGAGCAGGTGTAGAGCGTGCAGAACGGTTCGAGCCAGGCGAATTTCGAGTCGACCTTGAGGTCGGTCATGTCCTGTTCCTTGCCGTTCTTCTTCTCGAATTCTTCCGGGTCCTTGACCCCTGCGAGCACTCGATCACCCAGGCGTTTCAGCGCGCCGTTGTTTTCCTGACGCAAATCCACACCGTTGACCTGGGCGAAACTGGCGATCATCGCCAGTGGCGGCAGGGCATAGTTGTGATAGGCGAGGGCGCGTTGCTGGCGCTTGAGTTCGTTGGGCAGGAAACCCTGGGCGTCAATCTGATTGGCGCCGACCTTGAATTCCTTCACCGACCAGTCGAACAGGTCGCGACGGTTGGTGGCGATGGACGTTGCCATCACCGACCAGGCGGACCAGTACGAGTGGTTGTTGGTTTTATCCAGCGGCAGGTTGTCCCAATCGCTGACCACCTGATCAGCCATTTTGCTGAACCAGGCTTCAATCAGCTGCGACTCTTGCTGGTGGTTGGCCAACGGATGCGAGTCGGAGAATTTCAGGCGCAGGTACGAAGACGCCATGCTGCCCAGCGCCCATTTGCGCATCGACTTGCCGGTGTGGTTGAAGTCCTTGGACATCAGCGCATCGGCCTTGGCCCACGCGGTCAACCAGTTCAGCGTGCATTCGAGCTGTTCCGGGCGACCGTCACGCATGTACTGCATCACGCGCTTGCTGGTGCCGCGCTCAATCTTGGTGATGTCGGCGGTGGTGTCACGAAAGGCTTTTTCCGAGGCTTCGTTCAGGGTCGAACGAGCCTTGTCGGAGCCTTCGTACTTGCTGCGAAATTGCAGCGAGCCGGTGTAGGGCGTCGGCATTGCGTCACAGCCTTCGCTCTTGTCGCCGGTTTTGACTTTTTCGATCGGCGCGAAGTAACCCTGGGGTGGACGCAGGGGCGCGGCGGCCTGAGTCGCACCGGCAAACATGGCCAGGCTCAACAGGGACGGTGCGATCAGTCTTTTCAAAGTTCGGGTTTGCATGATTGCCTCATTGCCCGGCCTGAGCGGTACGTTGCTCAGCGCCTGGGAACACGTTGCGTTTGCAGATTTTCGCTTCGACTTTCTGTGGCGCGGCACCTGCTTCAGGGCCCTGGACTTCGACGGCCAGCAGATTCTGCGAGGCCCAGTCTTCGTCCGTGCGCAACTCGAAGGCGAAACGCCCGTCGGTATCGGAGGTTTCCGGTTTATCGATCTTGATGTCCTCGTGGCGACCGTTCATGTACCAGAGGGTGGCTTGCAGGGTTTTCACCGATGGATCGGCGAAGCGGATATCAACCTGGTGACTGCTGTTTTGCAGGTTCAGGTTCTTGCTGTTGACCATCAATTCGTTCTTGCCCGGTTTCAACGTGGCACTGCCGCTCATCTGTGCATCCTTTCCTTCGCAACCGTTGTCCAGCAGCGCCATCATCTGGCGGTAGATGGTTTCCTGGTCGAGGCGATAGAGCGGCGAGAATTCCCAGATCAGAATCTTCGGCGGCTTGGTCTGGAACTCTTCGCTGCCCAGGTACTGCAGCATCGAACCTTCCAGGCCACCGCCGGGGAATGCCACGTTGAGGATGTCGGCGCCGATGGCCTCTTCGAGGAAACCGGCGAAGTTGTAGTTCTTGCCACTGTGGCTGGTGCCGACCAGGGTGATCTCGGGATTGCCGGAGTCACTGAACAGATCGCCATCCGCCGCTTCGCCTTTCGGCTCGGTGGTGAACTGATCCATGTACTGGATCGCGTAGCTGGTGCCACAGAGTTGACCAGCCATGTTGTGTAACGTTCCGGTCTTGCCCATGCGACCCGACTTGTGGCTCTCGAATTCGCGTTTCGGAATGCCAGCAAATTCAGGCAATTGCTTGATTTTCTCACCGACGATTTTCGCCGTGCGCTGGGCGCCATACGGCGTCCAGTGTTGGTCGCCGCGGAAGTAGAAGTCGTGGGCGGGCAAGGTGTCGGGCAGCGATTCGTTGGTCAGCGGCGACAGGTCCGGCACTACGTAACCCATCTGCTCGAAACGGCCGAGCATGGTCTTGTAGTTCTTCAGCGCCTTGTCGAAATCGAACTTGGCCTTGTCTTCCGGATTGAGCTTGTTGCGGTTCACCAGGCCACGCGTAGGTTGATAAACAACAACGAGTTCCACGCCTTTGCTCTTGAACGCATCGTGCAGTTCTTTCATGCGTTTGTAGCCGGCGGGCGTGGTGTCGAATTCGGTGCGCAAGTCTTCCTGCGTACGGAACAGCCAGTCGCCCTGGGCCTGCACCAGCGTGGTGAAGTTCTGCTGGTAACGCGTGGTGTAGTTCTTCGCGTCATGGGCTTCGGGGCACAGGTTGCAGCACGGCTCGGCGTTGAATGCCGGTGCCTTGGCTTCATCGGCACGGGCGCCCGCGCTGGCCGCGAGAATGCCGACCGTCAGGGCCGACAAGCTGAGTAATTTGATCAAGTGTGGGTGCATAAAATTATCCTCAGTCCCGCATTTCGGTCTGGCGTTCGACAGGGTCGATCAGCACGGCTTTCTGCTGGCGCACCAGCAGGTCGAGAATTTCATCCTGACGCTCGCCGAGAATCCCGTTGAAGCTGATGCCGCTGGATTTGGTCGGGGCGAGCATGGAGACGCGGTACAGCTCGACGCTCAGCGGCGAGTCGATGGACAGCGGTCCGCTGCCATTGCCGGCCAGTTCACCGCCGACGATGATCAGCGACACCTGGGCATCGAACGGATCGAGCTTGATGTCACGGTCGGTGTCGCTCAAATCCTTGATGTGGCCGTAGACGCCAGTCAGTCCGTTGGCCATGGCGAGGTTTTCGTAGAGGCGGATGTTCACGCTGTTACGAATACGAATGCCGTGGCGCTGGTTGCTGATCACCTTGTTGGCCCATAGCAGGTTGTCGGCACTCTCGTAGAGGGTGATGCCGTCGGTGTGGTTCTTGTAGATCTCGTTGTAGGCGATGACGTTGTTGACACTGTTCCGGTCGATCACCAGGCCCGACAACTTGTTGTCGTAGCTGCGGTTGTTGAAGATGAAACTGTCGTTGACCTCACGGGAAATAATGATCCCGTGCTTCTTCTTGGTCCCGTAGACGGTGTTGTCCGCGATGATCAGACCGTGGGAACGGTCATGCGGGTCGATGCCGTAGACGATGTTGTCTTTGTAGGTGTTGCCCTTGACCACGAAGTCGCGGGTTTCGTAGCAGTAGAAGCCGTACCACATGTCCGAGAACTCGGAGCCGACGATCCAGCCGCTCGGTTCAGGGCGCTTGAGCACCTTGGCCATGTTTGGCGTGTACTGGGAAATACTCACGCCGTACGACTTACTGTTGGCGTAACCGAAACTGGCGATCTTGCTGTTGGCGATGTAGGTCTGGGTGCCGCCCCAGGACAGCAGGAACGGACGAAACTCCTTCGGCGACTTGAAGGCCGCCGGGCCGTTTGCCTTCTCGCTCCAGCCAGTGATTTTGGTGTCACGCACAAACAATTGGCCGTCGTTGACCATGAACGAACCGGCCTCCTGGGACAGGCGCAATTCCTGGGTCTGCTTGTCGATTTCCAGGATGCCTTTCTCGCCGACCACAATCGGCAACTTCGCCAGGAACACGCCCGGCGAGGTTTCGCTGAAGTACTGCTTGGGCAGTTTCTTCGCCAGGTCCTTGAGGTTCATGTAGCCGTCGTCGATGAAAATCGCCTGCGGGATACCGTGCTGACGCACCACCCATTCAGCCATTTTGTTATCGCCGCCGATGAAGTCCTTCAGGGCGTTTTCCTGCATCATCCGGCGCACGCTGATCTTGCCGGCCTTGGTGCGCACGACTTTCGCGGCGATGGCTTCGGCGGTGTAGCCGGAGGTGTCCGGCAGTTTCGGTTTTTCCAGCTCCAGCGGCGCGGTGGGCGCGCTGCTGACGGTGTAGGTCTTGGCCTGCTGCAATTCCTTGGCCGTGGTCACCGGCTTGACCGGCTCCACATTGGCGAAGCACGCCGAGCTTGCCAGCAGCATCGCGCCGGCCAGCAAGGTCAGTGAGCCTCTCTTCGGACTGTTCATGTCAGGAACTCCCTTAGCGGTTCGCATCAGAAGCGCCAGATCACGTCGACAAACGCGCGGTGCATGTACGAGTCGACTTCTTTGCCATAGGCATCGCCCGGCTTGAACACACCGCCACGCAAGCGCACGAGGGCCGACGGTTCGTCGATCGACTGGCTCAGCGCGGCAGGCAACAGGCCTTGCTTGAAGTACTTGGTGACCACGAGGTCCATTTCCTGGCCGAGGTCTTTGTTGCCATCTTCCAGCGGTAACGAGGTGCTGGAGAGAATCGCGCCGGTCGGGTCAGTGTCGTTCTCGACGGCGTTGATGCCGTTGCTGCCGACCGGCTTGTTGCCGTCGACGCGCCAGAACTTGTGGTAGATCACACTGGCGTCGTATTCGTCGTTGAGCATCCACGAGCCGAACAACGTTGCGGTTTGCATGTTGTTCATTTCGCCACGGAAGGCTTCGCCGAAACGGTGAACCCGCGAACGCGTACCGGTGTAGTTCGAGCGGTTGCTTTCCAGGCCGTTCTGTTCGTAGTCGGCACTGGCGCGGGCATAGGCTGCACCCACTTGCCATTGCGGATCGAGGCGCAGGCGCACACCGACATCGGTGGCCCAGCCGTTGAGGTCTTCACCGCGCTTGGCGTCGGTTGGACGCGTGCCGTCGGCGTTGAGCTGATTCACCGTGTCGGTGTCGCCGCTCATGCCGGTGACGCTGCCCCAGTAATTGACGGTGTTGGTGTTGCGGTAGTTGTAGGCGTCGCTGTCGGCGGTGAGGCCGAGCCAGCTGATGTCGCCGTTCTGTTTCTTGTCCAGCGAGTCGCCGGCCACACCCGGTTCCGGGTAATCGAGCTTGCCGTCATCGTGGGTATGATGACCGCGAATCCCGACCCAGTTGCCCGGCGTCCATTGATACGCGGTATCGGCGTAGACGTGCAGGCGATCCTTGTCTTTCGGTGCCAGTTCTTTCAGGTCGGTGCGGTATTCGCTGAAGCGTTCGGCAATACCGACGTTGGCGCGCAACAAGGTGGTGTCGAAGGTCCAGTTCAGGGCTTCGATGTTGGTGTCGCGCCATTGGCCGTCGTCGTTGCGCAGGCGTTGGCGACCGAGCTTCAATTGCTCGCCCGGATACGGCGTGAAGCCGCTGTAGCCGACCCAGAATTCGCGCATGGCCAGGTAGTTTTTCTTGGTCTTGCGATCACCGTTGTCGGTGGCCTGGGTGCCGTCGTTGTCGGACTGCTGCAAGGTGTCGGTTTCGATGATGTCGGTGGACGTCACGGCCTGACCCATGGCGTAGGCGCTCCACGAGCCGCTCTCGCCATAGACCCATGGACGCAGGTCGAGGCCGACGCCGTTGACGTCGCCGCCACTGGCGGTGCCGAGGTCACGGTCATCTTCGGACTGACCGGTGACTTTCACGTCCAGACCGAAATTCTTGGCTTCGGTCTCTGCCGCCAGGGTTGGACAAGACCAGATCAGCGCGAACGTCAGACCGATACCGGCCTTCATGAATGGATTCAACTTCATAGGGATTCCTCGCCGTCTTCTTCTTCCAGGGCATGCAGTTCCAGCGTGTTCTGGCTCAAGGCGCCACGAACGGCCTGTTCTTGTTTCAACAGGCGTTGGGCCTCGGCGAGCTGGGCAGGCGGCAGTTGGGCTTCGAGTGTCTGCGCAAGCTCGGTGGCTTGCGGGGTGTTCTGGGCCTTGGCCAATTGGCTGAAGACATAAGCATTAAGCGGGTTGGGCCGGGTGCCCTTGCCTTGGGAAAACAGCTGGGCGATGGCGAAGTCGGCACTGTTCTGGCCGTTGCGCGCAGCCTTGAGCAGGTGGTCCAGCGCTTTCTGCGAATAAACCTTGCCCAGGTAACCGCGACGGTAGATCTGGCCGAGGTAGTAATCGGCGGCCACTTCTCTGTCGACGGCTTTCTTGAAGTGTTCTTCGGCGACCTTCGCGTCGGCCGGCACCATTTTGCCTTCGTAGTAGAGCTTTCCGAGCAACAGTTCGGCGCGCGGCTGGTCAGCGGCACGGCCGTTGTCCAGGTACTTCATCATCGTGTCGACGTCGCCGAGTTCCGGGAAGTCGTACAGCAATTGCGCCAGGCTGACCCACGAAGCGGGGTAGCCGGGGGCGATGCCTTCGAGCAGCGACTGAGCGGTTTTCTCGTCGGTCTTGCCCAGGCTTGCATCACCGAGCACACGAGCGACGCTGTCAACGCGCTGAGCAGAAACGGTTCCACGGGCATGCGCCGCTTGCATCTGTTTGATCAGCTCGGCCTGCTGTTCCGGTTTGCCTTGTTTCTGGTAAACCGTGGCCAGCTCGACGTAGCAGATGTCGGTGGTGTTCAACGCGGCTTTGCAGATGGTGACGACTTCGTCGAGGTGCTGGTCGTAGGTGCCCTGGGTGCGATAGAGCAGCACTTGGGCCAGGCCCGCTTCAGGCTTGCCTTCGGCGCGCCATTGGCTGATCTGCTGTTGCGCGTTGACGTTCGGGAAACTGTGGGGGTATTGCAGGTACAGCATCGCCAGCGGAATCAGCGTATTGCCTTCGCCATTGGCCGAGGCTTTTTTCAACAGGCCTTCGGCTTCGTGCTGTTCGGCTTCGGTGGAACCGGGCTTGGCCACCAGCAGGCGACCCAGGCGAGCCTGAGCCCGCGGCGAAACATCGGCTGCGGCGCGGTAAGTCGCCTCGGCCTGCTTGATCTGCGCCGGGTCGCGGCTGTCGACCTGGATATCGGCGAGGCCTACTTGAGCCTCGCTGTAGCCGAGGTCGGCCAGTTGCTTGTAGTTCTGCTGCGCCAGCGTGGTGTCGCCGCGCTTGAGAGCTTCATTGGCCAGGCGCTGGTCGGGCAGACCGGCGCAACCGGCCAGGCTTACGGCCAGGGCCAGCGAACAGAACGCGTAACACATGTGAGAGCGGGCTTGCTCGCGAAGCAGGCGCTGCGATGCATCAGGCAGACCGCGTTGTTCCCTTCGCGAGCAAGCCCGCTCCCACAGGGTTTGCGGTGTTTTCAAGAGACTGATAATGGTCACAGGCATGTCCTCTGCTTAAATACCGGAAGCCATGGCTTTATCGATCAGCCAGTTCAGGTTCGGGCCACGGTCGCTGTTCACTTCAACCGGGCGGCCGGCGAATTTGCTGTCCAGCGGTTCGTCAGGCTGGATCAACACGCGGATGTCGGATGACAGGTCGGCGCTTTTCAGGCTGGTGCTGCTGACGATCTTGCCGGTGCGGGTTTTGTCTTCGCCGGCAATCTGGAAGCTGACGTTGGTGCCTGGACGCACATCGCCGAACTGGCGATAGGAGAAGCGTGCTTCGACGTTGGCTTCGCTGTTACGCGGCACCAGTTGGAAGATCACGTCGCCCTTGCTGGCGTACTGACCGTTGGCGACCAGTTGCTGGGCCACGGTGCAATCGCACGGCGACGTCAGGGTGCCGGTCATTTGCTTGCCGAACAGTTCTTCAACCTTGGCCGGTTGCAGTTGATTGTCGTCAAGATGACCCTTGAGCACGTCGAGCATGCTGGTGCTGAAGGTCGCAAGCGGCGCGCCTTTGGCAGCGATGCCGTCAGCCTTGATCAGGCTCTGCACGGTGCCGTCGCGCGGCATGGTGATGTTCATGCCTGGCACGCTGACCAGACCGGCCTGGGCGTGGCTGACGAAGTACATGCCGTACACCGATTTGAAAATGAAACCGAACGCCGCCAGGCCGACGAGGAAAATCGCCAGGCTGAAGGTCACTGCACGCAGGCGACCGAACGCAGACATGCCGTGGCCGCCATCCTTGACCTTGCGCGCCTTGGTGAAGTTGTCGCGCTGCAGGGTCGCCAGCACTTCACCCATGCTGACGATATCGCCGGCCAGGTGCGAGGTGATCAGGTGGCGCAGGGTCGAGATGTCTTGCGGTTCCAGGTTCTGGAACTGGCAGCCGGCACGACCGGTCTGGCGGTCGACGGAGCGCACTTGCAGCTCCACGTCCATGGCCAGGCCGAGGTTATCGATGACGAACTGCAGGCGAGCCTTGTACACGTCGCCGATCTTCAGTGGCAGTTGACCGGCGTTGAACGCCAGGCCACCTGCGGAGAGGTCGATCACTCGAGCTTCCATCGGCGTCCGGTCCGGACCGAAGAAACGCAGCTTGGCCGGAATTTTCACTCGGGCGTGTTGGCGCTGGGCTTCTGACTCATGCACTACGTTGGCGTTGACGGCGGTATTCATATGGGCGATTTCCTAGTTAATTCAGGCGAGTTCGGTCAGACCATCATCAGCAGCACGGCGACAAAAATGCTGCCGGCGGAGAAGGTCATGGTCCGAGACGACCAGGTGTTGAACCAACGTTGAAAGCTGGCGAGATCACGGGTCAGGGAAGTGGGCTGGCGAGTCCAGGATTGTTGGTCGAGGCGGAAGAACACGTAGATCTTCACCAGCGCGCCGACGATCTGGTTGTAATAGAGAATCGCCGGGTAGGCCGGGCCGATCCGGTGACCGGAGCAGGACAGCAGCAGGGTCAGGATCAGACGGGTGATGCCGATCCACAGCAGGTACACCAGGATGAACGCGGTGCCGTACTTGAAGGACGCGATGATCGCGACCGTCAGGCCCAGCAAGGACGTCCACATCGATACACGCTGATCGAACAGCACCACCGAGGTGAACAGGCCGAGGCGTTTGACACCCAGGCCCAGAGCGCGAGCGTTCTGGCGCAGGTTGTTGCCGTACCAGCGGAACATCAGTTTGCGGCTGGCCTTGATGAAGCTTTTTTCTGGCGGATGCTCCACGGTGTGGATCGCGGCGTCCGGTACGTAGAACGTGTCGTAGCCCAGGCGCATCAGGCTGAACCAGCTCGACTTGTCGTCACCGGTGAGGAACTTGAAGCGGCCCAGGCGCCAGTGTTGCAGCGAGTCGCTTTCCACGTCGGCGATGAAGTCCGGGTTGGTGACCACGGTCGCACGGAACACCGACATCCGGCCGGTCATGGTCAGCACGCGCTTGGACAGGGCCATCGAGCACATGTTGATGTGGCGCTGGGCGAATCGCAGTTTGTGCCATTCGCTCATGATGTAGCCGCCGCGCACTTCGCAGAATTCGTTGGTGGTCAGGCCGCCGACGTTGCCGAACAGCTGGAACCACGGGACGGTCTTGAGCACGGTGCCCTCGGCGAGCACGGTGTCGCCATCGATCACGGCAACCACTGCACGGTCGTCCGGCAGGTGGCGGGAGATGGCGCGGAAACCGTAGGCCAGGCCGTCACGCTTGCCGGTGCCGGGAATGCGCACGAAGTCGAGCTTGACCCGCTCAGGCGGATTCATCCGGGCCCAAAGGCTTTTCACCAGCTTCTCGTCGGACATTTCCACGATCGAGCAGACCATGGTGGTCGGCAGGCCGCAGTCGATCGCTTCGCGAATCACCGAGGCATAGACCTGGGCAGTGGTCAGCGCGTCGATACGGAAACTGGTGACCATCAAGAACACATGGGACGGGTTTGCCGCTTTACCCAGCTTGCGCACTTTGCGCCGCAGGTGCGGGTAGACCACGTACAGAAACAGCATGCCGCGCAGGAAGTGCGTGGCACCCATCGAATAGCGCCAGATCCCGATGAAGCCGATCAGGAAGATGAAATCCTTCGACTCGGAATCGAACGTAGTCGCAGGCAACGCCATGGCGATGCCCATCAGAATACTTAAGTAAAACAGCCAACCGGCGGCCTGAAGTAGGCCGTGCTTTAGCCTGTGCATAATCTGCATCCGTCTCTATCTCGGGCGAGCCTGTGGGGTGGCCCGATGGGGTTAAGGCAGGCATAAAAGCTGTAGGAGCGAGGCTTGCCCGCGAAGGCTGCCTGCCTGACACACCGGGACGCCTGGTTCGCCGGCAAGCCTGGCTCCTACAGGGAGCGGGTATTACCAGCAGATGCCTTCAGTCCGGCCACTCACGCTGGTGGCTTTGGACATGAAGCCGACCAGGTCGATCACTTGCTTGCCGTGTGGAGCCTGTTCCGCCAGAGCGCGGAATTTCTCGTCACGGTTGCCGAGGATGATCACGTCGGAGTTGTTGATCACTTCGTCGAAGTCGGAATTGAGCAAGGACGAGACGTGAGGGATCTTCGACTCGATGTAATCCTTGTTCGCACCGTGAACGCGGGCGTATTCAACGTTGGCGTCGTAGATGCTCAGGTCGTAACCCTTGCCGATCAGCATTTCGGCCAGATCCACTAGCGGGCTTTCGCGCAGATCATCGGTGCCGGCCTTGAAACTCAGGCCCAGCAGGGCGACTTTGCGTTTGTCGTGGCTGGAAACGATGTCGAAGGCGTTCTGCACCTGGGATTCGTTGCTGCGCATCAGCGAGTTCAGCAGCGGCGATTCCACGTCCAGGGCGCCGGCGCGGTAGGTCAGGGCGCGCACGTCCTTCGGCAGGCAGGAGCCGCCGAACGCGAAGCCTGGGCGCATGTAGTATTGGGACAGGTTCAGCGTTTTGTCCTGGCAGACCACTTCCATCACTTCACGACCGTCGACGCCGCACGCCTTGGCGATGTTGCCGATCTCGTTGGCGAAGGTCACCTTGGTGGCGTGCCACACGTTGCAGGTGTACTTGATCATCTCGGCAACGGCGATGTCCTTACGGATGATCGGCGCGTCGAGTTCTTCGTACAGCGATTGCAGAACGTCGCCGGATGCCTTGTCGAACTCGCCGATGACGGTCATCGGTGGCAGGTCGTAGTCGGCGATCGCAGTGCTTTCACGCAGGAACTCAGGGTTCACTGCCACACCGAAATCAACGCCGGCTTTCTTGCCGGAGCAATCTTCGAGAATCGGGATGACAACGTTTGCGACAGTGCCTGGCAATACGGTGCTGCGAACCACGATGGTGTGGCGGGTGGTCTTGTCACGCAGGACAAAACCGATCTCGCGGCACACTGCTTCGATGTAGTTCAGTTCCAGATCGCCGTTCTTCTTGCTCGGCGTGCCGACGCAGATCATCGACAGGTCGGTGTCGCGAATCGCCTCGGAGAAGTTGGTCGTACCGCGCAAACGGCCGGTTTCGATACCCTTGGCCAGCAGTTCGCCCAGACCCGGTTCAACGATCGGCGATTTGCCGGCGTTGATCATATCGATCTTGTCTTTGGCGACATCGACGCCAACGACGTCATGGCCCCGTGCAGACAGGCAACCGGCACATACTGCACCGACGTAACCCAAACCAAATATGCTGATGCGCATCGCATTTACCTCTGTATTTATCAAGCCATTACATGGCCGGAGTTAATGGTGTTCAGCGGTCATAGTGCACTCGGAAGTTTTGGCGACAGGCGCCGCAATGCCGTGTGCAGGCATACTAAGTTCCGAGTGTCTAAATAAGTGCACTCAAGGTGTGCGCAACTAGGCCTTATTATTATGATTGCCCTGTTATGCAGCCGAGTCCTCTGGTCAGAGGTCATCCGTGCAAAGGTCTTGCGCGCTCAATGCCAGGCCAGAAGCCCGTAAATCAAGCGGTTCGGGTGCTCGGGTGAGCACGTTTATAGGGGCGCAGCCTTGGCCGTGTAGGGGATAGTAGTGATGCGTTATCTCCTGTCCTTCATGTGTTGCCCAAATCAGGGATTATTTAGCCGAAGTTATTGTGACAACTTCGCTATGTGATCTCTTCTCTGCGTAAGTTATCTCGTACATGTTCAGAGATAATCGTTACCGGTGGTATGAGCTACGCATTTGGACATAGTTCCTGTCCGCCCATCGCGAATTCTGAAATTTCTTGAAATATTGAGAAAGATGGCACTACTTTCAAATTGATGGCACTTGCTGTCTCACCCTTGTTACACGGGGCGATAAGCAAGAAAGATAGTTTTGTGCCACTACCGATAAAAAATTTCAGTGCCACTACTGAAAAAAATCATCGAAGTCGAGTGAAACTAAAGTTAGAAAAGCGACTGTTGGTTTTTTGACGCCAAGAGGTTGGCGATTCGGGCGGGAAATTGTTGGACGATCGGACGTCGGTGCACGACGAAAAAATGGGTTGTCGTGCACCGATCGGGTGCGTTACTCGGGAGCGTGATCGCGCAGAAACACCAGATTGTCCGGTTTTGACTGCTCAGCGCTGTATCGATAGCCCTGAACGTCGAATTGCTTGAGGGCTGCCGGGTCGTTGATGCGTTCTTCGATGACGAAGCGGCTCATCATGCCCCGGGCTTTTTTCGCGTAGAAACTGATGATTTTGTACTGACCGTTTTTCAGGTCCTTGAACTCGGTATTGATGATGCGAGCCTTCAAGGCCGTGCGTTTGACCGCCGAGAAATACTCGTTGGACGCCAGGTTCAGCAGCACGTCATCACCCTGGTCAGCCAAGGCTTCGTTCAACCATTCGCTGATCCGCGTACCCCAGAAGGCATACAGGTCCTTGCCGCGGGCGTTGGGCAGTTTGGTGCCCATTTCGAGGCGATACGGCTGCATCAGGTCCAATGGACGCAACAGGCCATACAGGCCGGACAACATGCGCAGATGCTGCTGGGCGTAATCGAAATCGGCTTCGCTGAAGGTCTGAGCGTTCAACCCGGTATAAACGTCGCCCTTGAACGCCAGCAATGCCTGCTTGGCGTTTTCCGGTGTGAACGCCGGGGTCCAGCTGCCGAAACGCGCGGCGTTGAGCCCGCCGATCTTGTCGGAGACGTGCATCAGCTCGCTGATTTGCGCTGGCGTCAGGTCGCGCAACTGCAGGATCAGCTCCTGGGAATGGTCGAGGTATTGCGGTTGGGTGAAGCGCTGGGTCGCCGGCGGTGTTTCGTAATCGAGGGTCTTGGCGGGGGAAATCACCATCAGCATGAAGTCGTCTCCTTTAATCGTGGGGGCGATTCTAGGGGGTTGTCGGTGTTGACTCCAGCTATCACGTCCATAGGTGATGATCGGTGTCTATACACAAAACCTGTGGGGGCTTGCTCGCGAAAGCGGTGTATCAGTTACCCATGATGTTGGCTGAGCCACCGCATTCGCGAGCAAGCCCGCTCCCACAGTAGATCAGTGTTGCTGCGGGAGTCGGGGTCGGATCAGCTATAGTGCCGCGCGGGTTTTGTTATGGAGACATCCCATTGCGTATCGTTTTTCTTTTTTCGGCCTGGCTGTTGAGTTTCGGTGCCGTGGCGGCGCCGGGCGATGTGGCGACACTTGATCGCAGCACCTGGCCTGAACAGCTCAGCAGTCCGACGCTGTTCGATGTCGCCTCGCGCGCTGAGATTCTGATGTTCGCTCGCGTGCTGCTGGCCAGTGAATCGCTGGACGAGGCAAGCCTGGCCCAGCGCCTGGGCCTGCGCACGATCAATCTGGATTCGGTCAACAACCTGCGTCAGCGCCTGTGGCAACGCCTGCTGACCAACTACAACTTCGCCCAGCAGAGCTGCGATCAGGATGCCTCGTTCTGTTTCCTGGTCGAAGACATGGCCACCTTGCGCGAGCAAGCCGCCAAGTTTCAGGTCAGCGAAGACAGCTACTACATAAAGTGGGCTGAACCGAGCCGGCTGTTCCATGCGCAGTACCTCGACGAGCAGTTGCGCAAGGCTGCGCTGTTTCCGCAAACCAGCAGCGAAGTCGATCGTTTTGGCGACTACGAGCGCAACGGCGAGTCGATGCATGACCGGCTGTTCCTGTTGTCCTTCGACAGCGCCGCGAATGCCGCGCCGGACAACACGGCGTGGGTCACCGAGTACCTGCGAAAGGCCAACATGACGGGTACGTTCTTTGTCCTCGGCAAGGATGTTCAGGCGCGCCTGGGCGAGCGCTCAGTGGCGAGCCTGCAGGCCACTTACGCCGCGCAGTGCATCGGCGTGCAAGGCTGGGAGTTCCGCTCCCACAGCCACTGGCAGGACTGGCAGGACTCGGTGCGGCGCAGCGCCGAACTGGTCAGAAGCAAATTGCCGGAGAACTACGTGCCGCTGTTCCGTCCGCCCGATGGCCAGCGCCGTTCGGACGCGGAAGGCTTCTTCAGATCCCAGGGCTTGCAGGTGGCGTTGTGGGACATCGATGCCCAGGACGGCGCGGGCAAGCTCAAGGCCAATCAAAGTGCGCAGCGGGTGTTGACCCTGATGCTGTTGTGGCGGCACGGAGTGATCAACTTCAACATCAAGCAGGATGGCGTGAAAACGGCGATGCCTTGGCTCATTACGCAAACGGCGCCCAGCGGGATCGGTTGGGAGGACTGTCAGGACGGGTTTCGCTGAAACGGGAAAACCCCGTAAACATTGGGCGAGGGGTGATTTCAGGCAAGAATTCGATGCAGGCGGACTTCCGACTTTAACGGCACATTGCCTGCACGCCAAGGGCTATTCGTCACTCTGAAAAATAAACTTCAAAAAAGCGTCAAAGTGCTTTTTTCTGTCACAGGTTTTGGAGTATTACGAAGACAGACCGCCGAAACCTGCAACACAGGTGGCGTCTCCCAAGACCCATTTTGTGAGCAGTTCACTTGAATCATCACAGGTGAATTCGGCAGTCACTTCGAGGCGCAGCACCGCCAAGGTATTGCGTCGAATGGCTCCCACAAAGGTGACCGAGTATGGATGATCACGGACGTAGTTCTTCCTCCAACCAGCCAATCCTTTATGTACTCGATACCAACGTATTGATTCACGATCCAAACGCCCTTCTGAACTTCGAAGAACACCACGTCGCGATCCCGATGACCGTGCTTGAAGAGCTGGACAAGCTCAAGAGCGGGCATCACAGCGTGGCTGCGGAATGCCGTCAGGCGATTCGCCTGATCGACAAGACCCTGGGCGATGCCAGCCCTGAAGACGTTGAACTGGGTGTGCCGATCCAGCGTGGCAAAAGTGGGCCGAAGGGTTTGCTGTCAATTCTGATGAGCAAACGTGCCGAACCGAACATCATTCTTCCCGAACACCTGAACGACAACATCATCATCAACCAGTTGATCGACCTGCACGCGCGCGAGCCAAAGTTGCCCGTGGTGCTGGTCACCAAAGACATCAACATGCGCCTCAAGGCCCGTGCGTGCGGGATCGCGGCCGAGGACTACAGCACTGACCAACTGGTTGACGACGTATCGTTGCTGCCCAACGGTTACCACACCATGGACGGCTCCTTCTGGGACCGCGTGAAGGATGTCGAAACCCGTCAGGATCACGGTCGCACCTGGCATCAGGTGAAAATGATCGACAACCTGCCGGCGGTGCACATCAACGAGTTCATCATCGACGAACAGGGCTTTGTCGGCTGGATCAAGGAGATCGACGAAGACAAGCTGCTGATTCTCGACCTGCATCAGGAACCCCTGTTGCACCAGGAAGCCTGGGGCCTGAAACCGCGTGACATCTATCAGAGCCTGGCGCTGTACGCCTTGCTCGATCCGGATATCCACCTGGTCAACCTGACCGGGGCAGCGGGTTCCGGTAAAACCATCCTCGCACTGGCGGCGGCGATCGAGCAGACCATGGTCAGCAAGCGCTATCGCCGGATCATCGCGACGCGCAGCGTACAGGGGCTGGACCAGGAGATCGGCTTCCTGCCCGGCACCGAAGCGGAAAAAATGGAGCCTTGGCTGGGCGCCATCACCGACAACCTCGAAGCCTTGCACATGGATGACGAAAACACCCATGGCAGCGTCGATTACATCCTCAGCAAAGTGCCGTTGCAGTTCAAATCCCTCAACTACATCCGGGGCCGCAGCTTCCAGCAGAGCCTGATCCTGATCGATGAATGCCAGAACCTCACGCCGCACCAGATGAAAACCATCATCACCCGTGCTGGCGCCGGTTCCAAAGTGGTGTGCCTGGGCAACCTGGCGCAGATCGACACCCCTTACCTGTCCGCGACCAGCTCCGGGCTGACCTACCTGACTGAACGTTTCAAGGATTTTCCGAACGGCGTCCACATCACCCTGCAAGGGGTGCCGCGTTCGATTCTGGCCGAATACGCCGAATCGCATTTGTAATCGCCTCACCAAAACCGGGCGGCCTCAAAGCCGCCCGGTTTTTTTGTGCTTGTCGCAAAACCTTGTGGGAGCGTGGCTTGCCCGCGAAGACGGCGGCACATCCAATATCAATCCACCTGACACACCGCCTTCGCGGGCAAGCCTTGCTCCTACAAAGACATTGCAATCGTGCGTGCGGAAATTTGACCCACAGGTTTACAATCGAAGCTCTTGATCAGGAGTAACCCTGTGCTGACTCATCTCGATTCCCAAGGTCGCGCCAACATGGTCGACGTCACCGATAAAGCCGTGACGTTCCGTGAGGCGACGGCCCAGGCGCTGGTGCGCATGCTGCCCGAAACCCTGCAGATGATCGTCAGCGGCGGCCATCCCAAGGGTGATGTGTTCGCCGTGGCGCGCATCGCCGGCATTCAGGCGGCAAAGAAAACCAGCGACCTCATTCCTCTGTGCCACCCGCTGATGCTCACCGGTGTCAAAGTCGAGCTCAGCGCTGAAGGTGACGACACCGTGCGCATCGTCGCGCGCTGCAAGTTGTCCGGGCAGACCGGCGTGGAAATGGAAGCGCTGACCGCCGCGAGCGTTGCGGCGCTGACTATCTATGACATGTGCAAGGCCGTCGATCGCGGCATGACCATTGAAAGCGTGCGCCTGCTGGAGAAACTCGGCGGCAAGAGCGGCCATTTCCAGGCGGATCAGCCATGAACGTCACCGTGAAGTTTTTCGCTCGTTATCGAGAAGCACTGGGCGTCGACTCGGTGAAGGTTGAAGGTGACTTCGCCACGGTCGATGACGTTCGCGCGCTGTTGGCCAAGCGTGATGGCGCCGATGTGTTGAGCGAACAGAACCTGATGTGCGCCCGCAACGAAGACCTCTGCCAACTCGACGAACCGGTCAGTGACGGCGACGAAGTGGCGTTCTTTCCGACCGTGACCGGGGGCTGAACCATGGCCATTCGTGTGCAATCCACGGCGTTCGATCCGGGCGTCGAAGTCAACGCCATGCACGCCGCCAATGTCGGTGTCGGGGCGGTGGTGAGTTTTGTCGGCTACGTGCGCGACTTCAATGACGGGCTCGATGTGGCGGGGATGTTTCTTGAGCACTACCCGGGCATGACTGAGAAGGCACTCGGCAAGATCGCCACCGAGGCCGAGCAACGCTGGCCGTTGCTCAAGCTGGAAGTGCTGCATCGCATCGGCGCTCTGGAACCGGGCGAGCCGATCGTCTTCGTCGGCGCCGCCAGCGCTCACCGTCAGGCGGCGTTCGACGCCTGCGCCTTTGTCATGGACTACCTGAAAACCCGTGCGCCGTTCTGGAAAAAGGAAAACACCAGCGATGGCGCGCGTTGGGTTGAGGGGCGTGACAGCGATCATGCGGCGGCGGATCGCTGGAAGCAGTAACTTTGGTCGGTACGTTCAAATACGCCTTCGCGGGCAAGCCCGCTCCCACAGGTATTGCGCCGTGCACACATCATGTGAACGCCACAACACCTGTGGGAGCGGGCTTGCCCGCGAAGAGGCCATCCGCAACACCTAATATCCTCCAGACCCACCTCCCGACTATCGCCCGGCGATTTCCCCCAATTGACGCCTGATACATAAAAGTCCAGTATGGAATTATAAGTACAAAAAAGGCGTTCCCCCCGTTTCTGCTCTTTCTTCTGTCTTGCCAAACCAACAACAACCCGCGAGAGAACGAACATGAAGAAATTCCCCCTCATCACCGGTCTGGCCCTGAGCCTGTTGGCGTGCAGCACCTTGTTCGCCGCCGATAAAACCCTGCGCATCGGCATCGAAGCGGCTTACCCGCCGTTCGCGTCCAAAACCGACAAAGGCGAAATCGTCGGTTTCGACTACGACATCGGCAATGCCCTGTGCGCGCAGATGCAGGTCAAGTGCGTCTGGGTCGAAGGTGAGTTCGATGGCCTGATTCCTTCCCTGAAGGTGAAGAAAATCGACATGGCGCTGTCGTCGATGACCATCAACGAAGACCGCAAGAAGTCAGTGGATTTCACCCACAAGTACTACTTCACTTCATCGCGTCTGGTGATGAAGGAAGGCGCGGTCGTCGATGACCAGTACGCCAGCCTCAAAGGCAAAACCGTCGGCGTGCAGCGTGCCACCACCACCGACCGCTACGCCACCGAGGTGTTTGAACCGAAGGGCATCAACGTCAAGCGCTACGGCAACAACGAAGAGATCTACATGGACCTGGCGGCCGGTCGGCTCGATGCTATTTTTGCCGACACCATCCCGCTGAATGACTTCCTGTCGATGCCGCGTGGCAAGGGTTATGCCTTTGCCGGCCCGGAGCTGAAGGACCCGAAATACGTGGGTGAGGGCGCCGGGATTGCGGTGCGCAAGGGCAACAGCGAGTTGGTCAGCCAGCTGAACACGGCCATCGACGGTATTCGCGCCAGCGGCGAGTACCAGAAGATTTCGGACAAGTACTTCAAGTCCGATATCTACGGCGATTGATAGAACGCATTCGCGAGCAAGCCCGCTCCCTCACTGGTTCTATGTTGAACACAAACCTTGTGTTCAATGGAGATCGAATGTGGGAGCGGGCTTGCTCGCGAAAGGGCCCGTTGGCTTATTCAAAACTCTGGAAATTGCTCGAATTTAATCCCTTCTTAACCGCCTTATCGTTTATTTCCCGACATCTATTCCGCGCATCCCGGGCTCTCCAAGGTCCGGGCCAGCGTGTAGACTTCCGGTCAATCGATATCTAGAAGGGAAACGCAATGAGCGAGGAAACGATGCGGTTGGGCCGTGAGCGGCGCTATCTGGTGTTGCTGGGCATCATCTGCCTGGCGCTGATCGGCGGCGCGCTGTACATGCAGATTGTGTTGGGCGAGGCGCCATGCCCGCTGTGCATCCTGCAACGCTATGCCTTGCTGCTGATCGCCATCTTCGCGTTCATCGGCGCAGCCATGCGCACCCGCCGCAGCATCACGGTGTTTGAAACCCTGGTGGTGATCTGCGCCCTGGCAGGCGTCGGGGTGGCCGGGCATCACGTCTATACCCAGTTCTATCCGGCGGTCAGCTGCGGCATCGATGTGCTTCAGCCGATTGTCGATGGCCTGCCGTTGGCGAAGATTTTCCCGCTGGGGTTCCAGGTCGATGGCTTCTGCTCCACGCCGTACCCGCCGATCCTCGGTCTGTCGCTGGCGCAGTGGGCGTTGATCGCGTTTGTCCTGGTGGTGGTGCTGGTGCCGTTGCTCACTTCGCGTAACCGCAAGGCGCTGCGCTGAGGTCATTCGCCACATCGCCGCGTGACACAAAAAAACGCCCCGGTCCTCGTTGAGAGGGTCGGGGCGTTTTGCATTTCAGAGGCCGGGTTAAAAGTTCGTGATGTGTGGCAACGAGGGGTGCGACACGTGTGCGACATGTTGTCACAGCGCGAGTGTCGCAAGGCATTTCAGGGGGCCGGATTGGTGCACGTCGACGCAATGAAATTGGTCTTTTGGTGCCTCTGCCAATTTCGATCCTCTCAACCCGGAACAGGCAGTTTTAACAGGCCCTGGCGATTTGCCAGAGCCCTTGTCGCATGGGGGCTTGGGCAGGGTCGAAGGGGAGCGCAGAGCCTCCGATACTGTCTGAACTGCGGGTGGTAGACCTACTATTTTTGGTGTTTTTGTTGAGAATCAATTTCGATAACATGGCGCACTTTTGCAAAAACCGTCAAGGATTGTTGCTGGATTGGATAAAAATTATTTCGGGATGAGACATGGTTTATGAATCGTTACATATCTACAATCGCCCGCACTGAATTCCCGGCACTGCTCACCCTGACTCAGGTGCATGAGCAGCAATAGGACGTCGAGAAGCCGGATGGCTTCATGCGGCTCCTCTGGTGTCGGTGCCTTCCAACTATCCGCACCAAATGGAATTGGTCTGTAACAAGGCCTTTGACCACGAATTCGAATAAGAACTCACCGCTGGCCCAGGATTTGTCGAGCAGCGTCTGACGCGCGACGGGCAGCCCTTATTCAATCCAAGAAAATGCCAACCCTTGGCAGGGTGAAGTGTTGGCGATCAAAACCCAACTGCATTGCGCAAGCTGCTTTAGAGGTCGTGAGATGAGTAAAAACAGGTACCCCAGACTACTAGGCTTATTGCCGCTGATCGGCACGTTGTTGCTGTCAGGCTGCAACATGACCTTGCTCGATCCCAAGGGCCAGGTTGGCCTGGATGAGCGAAACCTGATCATCACCGCAACGCTGCTGATGCTGTTGGTCGTGGTTCCGGTCATCGTCATGACGTTCCTGTTCGCCTGGAAATACCGCGCGTCCAACACTGACGCCGTCTACACGCCGAAGTGGTCGCACTCCACCAAGATCGAAATCGCGGTGTGGGCTGTTCCGGTGCTGATCATCATTGCCCTGGGTTATGTCACCTACAAGTCGACCCACGCGCTGGATCCTTACAAGCCACTGGAATCCGACGTCAAGCCAATCACCATTGAAGTGGTCGCGCTGGACTGGAAGTGGATGTTCATCTATCCGGAGCAAGGCATCGCCACCGTCAACAAGATCGTGTTCCCGGCGCACACGCCGATCAACTTCAAGGTGACTTCGGACTCCGTGATGAACTCGTTCTTCATCCCGGCGCTGGGCGGCCAGATCTACGCGATGGCCGGCATGCAGACCAAACTGCACCTGATCGCCAACCAGAACGCTGAAATGGACGGTATCTCCGCCAACTACAGCGGCGCTGGTTTTACTGGCATGAAATTCAAAGCGACCGCAACGACCCAGGAAGAATTCGACGCCTGGGTAAGTGAAGTCAAAAAGGCACCTAAAAAGCTTGAACAGGCTGAATACGCAGCGCTTGCCAAGCAGAGCCAGAACAACCCGGTCGAGCTCTACTCCTCGGTCACGCCGAACCTGTTCCAGATCATCGTCGACAAGTACGAAGGTATGAAACCGGGCAAGCCGGTGCATCACGAGAAGAAAGAGAAAGAAGTGGCCGCTACGGACATGAACTCGCATTCAGCTGCCGGGGCAGAGGAGTAAACGATGTTTGGTAAATTAAGTTGGGAAGCGGTCCCGTTCCACGAACCGATCGTGATGATTACCATCGCCATGATCGCGCTCGGTGGTGTGGCGCTGTTCGCTGCAATCACCTATTTCAAGAAGTGGACCTACCTGTGGTCCGAGTGGCTGACTTCGGTCGACCACAAGAAAATCGGCGTGATGTACATCATCGTTGCCATGGTCATGCTGCTGCGCGGTTTTGCCGACGCCATCATGATGCGTACCCAGTTGGCCATGGCCACCGAGGGTTCGCCTGGCTACCTGCCGCCTGAACACTATGACCAGATCTTCACCGCTCACGGTGTGATCATGATCATCTTCATGGCGATGCCATTCTTCACCGGCCTGATGAACCTGGCAGTGCCGCTGCAGATCGGCGCGCGTGACGTTGCCTACCCGTTCCTGAACTCCCTGAGCTTCTGGCTGCTGGTATCCGGCGTCGTGCTGATCAACCTGTCCCTGGGCGTCGGCGAATTCGCCAAGACCGGCTGGGTTGCCTATCCACCGTTGTCGGGCCTGCAATACAGCCCGGGCGTGGGGATGGACTACTACATCTGGGCGCTACAGCTTTCCGGGTTGGGTACGACGCTGACGGGGGTCAACTTCCTGGCCACCGTGCTGAAAATGCGTACCCCTGGCATGAAGCTGATGGACATGCCGATCTTCACCTGGACCTGCACCTGGGCCAACGTCCTGATCGTGGCTTCGTTCCCGATCCTGACCGCTACCCTGGCACTGCTGACGCTTGACCGTTACATGGATTTCCACATTTTCACCAATGAACTTGGTGGCAATCCGATGATGTACGTCAACCTGTTCTGGGCTTGGGGTCACCCTGAGGTTTACATCCTGATTCTGCCGGCGTTCGGGATCTTCTCCGAAGTCATCTCGACCTTCACCGGCAAGCGTCTGTTCGGCCACCACTCGATGGTCTACGCATCGGGCGCGATCTCGATCCTGGGCTTCATGGTCTGGCTGCACCACTTCTTCACCATGGGTTCGGGTGCCAGCGTCAACGCCTTCTTCGGTCTGGCGACGATGCTGATTTCGATCCCGACGGGGGTGAAGCTGTTCAACTGGCTGTTCACCATTTACCAAGGGCGTCTGCGTTTCACCAGCCAGGTGCTGTGGACCCTGGGCTTCATGGTGACCTTCGCCATCGGCGGCATGACCGGCGTACTGCTGGCCATCCCGGGTGCGGACTTCGTCCTGCACAACAGCCTGTTCGTGATCGCTCACTTCCACAACGTGATCATCGGCGGCGCGGTATTCGGCTACATCGCCGGCTTCGGCTTCTACTTCCCTAAAGCGTTCGGCTTCAAGCTGCACGAAGGTTGGGGCAAGGCAGCGTTCTGGTTCTGGATCTCGGGCTTCTTCGTCGCGTTCATGCCGCTCTATGCACTGGGCTTCATGGGTATGACCCGTCGTCTGAACGCCACCACCAACCCTGAGTGGGTGCCGTACCTGTACGTCGCCATGTTCGGTGCGGTGATGATCGCTGTGGGCATCGCCTGCCAGCTGATTCAGCTGTACGTCAGCGTGCGTGACCGCAACAAGCCGGAAAACATGTGCGAACACGGCGACCCGTGGAATGCCCACACGCTGGAATGGTCGACCTCGTCGCCACCACCGTTCTACAACTTCGCCGTGCTGCCAAAAGCGGAAACCATCGATCCGTTCACCGAAGCCAAGGAAAACGGTACCGCGTACCAGGCTCCTGCTCGTTACGAACCGATCCACATGCCAAACAACACCGCGACCGGCCTGGTCATGGGTGCTCTGTTGACCGTGTTCGGTTTCGCGATGATCTGGCACATCTGGTGGCTGGCCATCATCAGTCTGGTCGGCACCGTGGGCTACTTCGTGATCCACGCTGCCCGCGATGATCAAGGCTATATGGTGCCGGTCGACGTGATCGAGCGCATCGAAGCCGAGCAGCACAAGCGTCTGGTAGCGGCCGGGAAAGTCCCAGCTACCGCCACCCGTGTTGAAACCTCGTTGGAACAGGCTTAAACCATGTCGAACTTAGTGACCAATGCTGGACACACCCATGTCGATGGACATGGGCACGATGACCATCACCACGACTCGGGCGAGATGACCGTATTCGGTTTCTGGCTCTACCTGATGACCGACTGCATTCTGTTTGCGTCGATCTTCGCGGCCTACGCGGTACTGGTTAACAACGTAGCGGGTGGCCCGTCGGGCCACGACATCTTCGAGCTGCCATACGTACTGGGCGAAACCGCTCTGCTGCTGTTCAGCTCGATCACCTACGGCTTCGCCATGCTGGCGTTGTTCAAGGGCAAGAAGAACCAGGTCCTGGGCTGGCTGGCCATGACCTTCCTGTTCGGTGCCGGCTTCATCGGCATGGAAATCAACGAGTTCCACGTGTTGATCTCCGAGGGCTTCGGTCCTAGCCGCAGCGGCTTCCTGTCCGGGTTCTTCACCCTGGTCGGCACCCACGGTCTGCACGTGACCAGCGGTCTGATCTGGATGGCGATCATGATGTACCAGGTGCAGAAAAAAGGCCTGACGGCGACCAACAAGACCCGTCTGAGCTGCCTGAGCCTGTTCTGGCACTTCCTGGACGTGGTGTGGATCTGCGTATTCACCGTTGTTTATCTGATGGGGACTATGTAAATGGCTAACGCTCATTCCCACGATAGCCACGACGCCGGCCACGGCAGCGTCAAGTCTTACGCTATCGGTTTCATCCTGTCGGTGATCCTGACCGTCATTCCTTTCGGCCTGGTGATGTACCCGTCGCTGCCGAAATCGCTGACCCTGTGGATCGTCCTGGCGTTTGCGGTGATCCAGGTGCTGGTGCACCTGGTGTACTTCCTGCACCTGGACCGTTCCGCCGCGCAGCGTAACAACGTGATTGCATTTGTGTTCGCCGCGATCGTGATTGTCCTGCTGGTTGGCCTGTCGCTGTGGATCATGTTCAGCATCCACACCAACATGATGGCGAAGTGAGGTAAATCCGGATGTCCTTGAAGCACTTTATCCAAATCACCAAACCGGGGATCATTTTCGGTAACGTGCTTTCAGTGGCAGGCGGATTTTTCCTGGCCTCGAAAGGGCATGTCGATCTGGCCATCTTCCTGGCCGCCATGATCGGCACGTCCCTGGTGGTGGCTTCCGGTTGTGTGTTCAACAACTGCATCGACCGCGACATCGACCTGAAGATGGAACGCACCAAGAACCGCGTGCTGGTCCAGGGCTTGATCTCCCTGAAACTGGCGCTGGTCTTCGCGACCGTCCTGGGTGTCGCCGGCGTTGCGTTGCTGTACAAGGTGGCCAACCCGTTGGCCGCGCTGTTCGCGGTGATCGGTTTCGTCATCTACGTCGGCTTCTATAGCCTGTACCTCAAGCGCAAGTCGGTTCACGGCACGCTGGTGGGCAGTCTGTCGGGCGCCATGCCGCCGGTGATTGGCTACGTCGCCGTGACCAACAGCTTCGACATGGCCGCACTGACGCTGCTGGTGATGTTCAGCTTGTGGCAGATGCCGCATTCCTACGCCATCGCTATCTTCCGCTTCAACGATTACCTGGCCGCCTCGATTCCGGTGCTGCCAGTGAAGCGCGGGATTCAAGTGGCGAAGAAGCACATCCTGATCTACATCCTGGCCTTCCTCGTGGCGACCTTGATGCTGACCTTCAGCGGCTACGCCGGCATGAGCTACCTCGCCGTCGCCGCGGCCATGGGCATGTACTGGCTGTACATGGCCTGGACCGGCTACAAGGCAGTGGATGACACGGTCTGGGCACGCAAGCTGTTCGTGTTCTCGATCTTTACCATTACCGCGTTGAGCGTGATGATGTCCCTGGACTTCAAAGTGCCGAGCGAGCTGTTGCTGACGTACGCGCCTTAAGCGTTGGATGCTGTAATGAAAAACCCCGCCTTCGAGAGAAGCGCGGGGTTTTTTATTGGGTGAATTTTGGTGAACCGTGTCACCCCATTCGCGAGCAGGCTCGCTCCCACAATTGGATCTGCGTTGACGCAATTTTATGTTCGCCGCCAACCCCCCTGTGGGAGCGAGCTTGCTCGCGATGGCGGCCTGACAGACGAAGACTATCAATCTGTAAAACTGCAGAAACTTCCCACACCGCTTTCAGGTTGTCGGTCGGAAGTCGCCTCTCTAACTTCGGGACGTGCGCAATTCAGCGGCAGAAATACTCGCGCGCCGCGCCACGCTCCAAGAGTATTAGAGGACCGACAATGGCAGAGCAGGACGCAATTACCCCGAGCGTTAATACGAGCAAAGCATTGGGCCAAGCTTTGATTTCGATGTTCAAATCCCTCGAAGCGGAACTGGTACTCGAGAGCGCAGAACCCGGGGCAGTCAAAATTATCGTGTTTGGTGGTTGTGCGGTTCACCTGTATACAAATCATCGTTTTTCGACAGACGTCGACGCAGAGATTTACGAGGCAAATGTGCCTGAAGCGCTTCACCTTCAAACCATGCTTGCGCAGATACCCGAGCAATTTGTAGATGAGCAGTCAGGTCGGCTAATGGAGCTGAACTATGACCTCCAATACAACACCAGCTTCGGCCCCATTCACGAGGATTATTGGGATCGCAGCATTCCGCTCGCGGAGTTTCCGATTGAATCCCCTCTGTACGTGCACATTGCCGCACCGATCGATATTGCGATTTCAAAATTGGGCAGAGCGACCGAGCAGGACATTAGCGATGTCATGGCGCTTCTGCGGAGCGGCTTCATACTGAGTGCCGATTTCCATCGGCTGGCATTGCAGGCAATTGATGTATATGTTGGGAACAAAGAGCCTCCAACTTCGGTTCTAACTCAAATTCTGGAAGATTACCTGGAGAGTACGGATGAAGAGTCCCGTTGATGGCCACGTCCTCTCATCGGCCTTGGACACACTGGTCAAGAATCCATTAAATCAAGCAGATGACGCTGCGCTGGTGAACGCCGCCAAAGCGGTCTGGTATTCCAGTTCGAATCTTGAGAGTGAAGTTACGGCCTTTCTGAATTGCCATACTGACGAGGTAGAGCTTCGACGCGCTGGCTACTTGCTTGAGCGGTTCACTCGTTTTGCGTGCGTATCCGATAGCCGCGTTTCGGAAGCCCTCAGTGCTCTTCAGCTTTTTGCTCATTCAACATGCAGGCAAGCGGTTATACCGCTGGCTGTCGCACCGCTGCGTCGACGCCGTGATGAACTTGCAGTCTCGTGGGGGTTGAGTGAGGGCCTTGGATTGAAGGCTCAAACGCTTATGCCTTTTCAGACGCGACATTATGAAGCTGAGCAGCGTGCAACTGACTCATGAACGCGCGCGACCTGTTTGCAGAATTGATGCAGGGAGTCGAGGAGATGTCGGCTCAACGCGAAGGCAAGACCAAGTTGCGCAATACGTCAATTCAGGACATCCCTGATTCTGATTTGGCGGCGCAAGACATGGCGGGTACTGAGGTCGAGCACGACATTTAAGAAAAAATCGAGACGATCTGGAAATCTTAAGATTTTATTGGTCCGCTCAAGAAAAAATGGTTGATCTGATTAAAACTGAGGAATTTCGCGCTGAGGGCCCCGTGTATTAAGAATTGCACGGGGCTTTTTCATTTACGTCCCGTTGTTACACGGTGCATCGAGCACCTTCGCCACATCATCGATGATTGCCTTGCTCATATCCTGCAAAAAATGCGACGCCCAGGCATGCCGGTCGCTATCGCGAATCATGGCGGCGTCGGATGCAAGTAGTTTGGCGATATGGAGCAGGTCGGAAGCGTGGTGTAGCGCCTGGATTATCGGGACGTCACGATTGATGCGGAATAGCGGTTGGTTGGCGTGATAGGAGAAGGGGTGAGGCCGATGGTTTTCAGGTCTTGGGGGTTGGTCATTGGGCACCTCCTGTGGTTGGGAGGTGACGGGGGAAAGGTGGCACAGATGCATAAATTTTGAACGGATTGTTGGCGTGCATAAAAGAGAACTCCGATTGGTGCCTACATCGTGTTCGAGTTATCAGGCCCGGTCGCTGAATGGGCAGCGACGGGTCGAAGTTAGCGTGGGGGAGGTGAGGATCACAATCGTAGCGATCTGGTGGCGGTGGATGTCATGCCGCCAGCAACTGCCGTGTCGGACACGGTCAATGTGGCGAGGGGATTCATCCCCGTTCGGCTGCGCAGCAGTCGCATAAGCCTGTAAATGCGGTGTTTCAGAAGAAGTTGAGGGGGGAGCGCTTCGCACTCCTGCGGGAGCAAGCTCCCTCGCCACAGGGGGAGTGAAGCGGTTACGTTTTGTAATCGTCGAGCAACCGAAGGAACCGTTCCCGCACCTGAACGTTATCGCTGTGCGCCACGTTGAAACGCAGAAAATGACTGGCATCCGGTGCTTTGCTGAGCAGGGTGCCAGGCGCCAGCACCAGGTCGATGTCCAGCCCTTTCCTCGCCAGCGTTTCGGCATGATGCCCGTCGGGCAATCGCGTCCAGATGAACAACCCTTCATGGGGCAGCGATGAAACGGAACAACCCGCCTCGACCAGCCAGTTCGATACCCGACTGCTCGATTCGTAAAGCCGGTCCACCGTGCGCCGGGTGTGTTTGGCGTAGCTGCCATCACTGAGCATCGTGCAGATAATCTGCTCCGCCAGTTCCGACGTCATGCCACCGCAGGCCATTTTCAGGGTGACCATCCGTGCCGCCAGCTGTGGCGAAAGAACGGCATAGCTGACACGGCTGTTCGCCGTCAGGGTCTTGGAGAAACCGGACACGTAACTGACATTGTCCAGCCCGCCCGCCGCCAGGCGTGGCGTCGTTCGTTGCTGCATGTCGCAATACAAATCGTCTTCAACGATGTGAAAACCATACCGGTGGCTCAACTCCAGCAAGCGATAAACCTGCGCCGGGGAGAACGAATGCCCGGTCGGGTTGTGCAGGGTGTTGTTGGTCATGTAGAGCACGGGCCGATGGACGATCAGCAATTGCTCGAAGGCGTCCAGGTCCATGCCGTCGACGCCGCGGTGGATGGTGATGACCTTGGCGCCATGCAACGCCAGATTGGTGTGCATGGTGAAGTAACACGGGTCGTCGAGCAGCACCGTGTCGCCGGGTTTGACCAGCAGGCGCATCAGCATGTCGATGGCCTGCACGGTATTGGCGGTGGTGATGATCTGGTCCACCGGCACTTCGATGCCCAAGGTCGCCAGTTTGACCCGCAGCGCTTCGCGCAGTGGCAGATAACCGGCGGCGACGCCGTATTCGCCCATGCGCAGGGAAGTGGCGCGCAGGGTGCCGCGCACCGCTTTCAACAGTTCGTCTGCCGGCAG
Source organism: Pseudomonas migulae (assembly GCF_024169315.1). Classification (NCBI taxonomy): domain Bacteria; kingdom Pseudomonadati; phylum Pseudomonadota; class Gammaproteobacteria; order Pseudomonadales; family Pseudomonadaceae; genus Pseudomonas; species Pseudomonas migulae. The sequence continues at coordinate 4,996,337 of NZ_JALJWR010000001.1, forward strand.
CCACGAGGAAGGCAGGAAACCGGCGCCGGGGCGCAGCGCACCGTTGTCCTGCAGTACCGCGCGGCGGACCACGCTCAGTGTGTCTTGAGGTTGCAGGTCCGGGCCGGCATCAGACTTGTGCGTGAGACTGGAACGGTGCACGTAATGCCCCGAACCCTGGCGTGAAACCACCAGACCCTTGGCCCGCAAGCGATCCAGCGCATCCACCACCGTGGACTTGCCCACGTTCATCAACTCGGAGAGTTCGCGAATCGGTGGCAGCCGCGAACCGTGAGGCAGCCCGCCCTGGCTGATCGCCACCGACAATTGATCGACGATCTGCTGGACCAGCGGTACACCCGGCTGGAACTCGATAGCGGCGATCACTGCACGCTGAACCTGCATTTTACTGGTCTCTCCGGCAGTAAAGTTCGTTTGATTCTATACGAACTTGCTCTGATGAAAACAAGCGACTCTCTCTACCATCACCTTACAGACTTTCCTGATTGTTCGCGCTGGACGCCTGAACAATCGCTGGTTCCAGAGGTGTTGCATGAGTGTTCAAACTACGGTCGCCGTCGCCAAACCGGTGATCAACATCCGCCTGTTCACGATCCGGATCATCACCGCCGTGTCGCTGTTTGCCGTTCTGGGCAAGGCCAACGTCTGGCTCGACACCGCCACCAACAGCATCCTCGCCCTCGGGTATCGGGCGCTATTGCTGTTACTACCGCTGACGTTGCTGGTACTCGGCCGCCGCTCCCTCAGCGTTACGCTGATGTGCGCCGCCCTCGGCCTGGTGTTGCTGGCGGTCACCAGCAACCAGGGCATGGTGATGTTCGCCGCGGCGTTGTTCGCCTACGGCATTGCCATTGCCGGCTACCTGATCAAGAGCGAAGCCGCCCAGACCAAAGAGGGCGCAGCCTACAACCGAGTCGCCATGAACATGGGCAGCCTGGTGGCGGGGCTGATCCTGCTCTCGCCGCTGCTGACCCCAACCCTGTTTTTCCTCGGCGCCGCAGGTTTCGTCCTGCTGTGCCTGCCCATCGCCATGGGTGCGACCTTCACCACCCAACCGGTGGTTGCAAGCCCGGTCGCCCACGATGGCAGCGGCTGGCGCAACAAGCTGCCGTGGGTCATCGCCGGCATCATCATGGGCATCAAGCTGTTTGGCGTGTTCTCGATTTTGCCCCAGGCGATCCTGCTCAAGACCGGTGAATTGCCGGCCTGGTATGGCTTGATGCTGATCCTCAACAGCGCCGTGGTGGTGTTCGCCCAGGTGCCGGTGATGAAACTGATCGAGCGCACCGGGCGCTTCAAGGTGGTCGCTGTCATCGGGATCATCATCGGCGGCTTCGCCGTGCTCTCGTCGCCGGCCGCGTTCCGCGTCGAAACCCTCGCCGGGGCGTTGATCTGGGTCGCGCTGCTGTCCATCGCCGAGTGCGCGTTCAGCTACCTCGATTACTTCTCCGTCAAACAGAACAACATGTTCGTCAAGGAAGTGTCCCTGGGCGTCGGCGCCGGGCTGACGGTGCTGATCATGCGGGTCATGCCACCGCCCTATAACGCCTTGGTACTGGCGGCCATCGGCGCGGGCGGCATCCTCGCCTGGTACTGGCTCAACCGTAAATCCAACGCGTCATTGCACGACTGAGTCACCGCGTTTGCGCTTTTCACTCCACAGGTCGGAGGCTTCATGAATACGACGTCATGCGTAGTAGTGGTCGGGTACAACGGCAACCGGGTTCACGATATCCGGAAGCTGCGCGACCTCTGCAAGACGCTCTATAACGCCAGGCTGATCCTGGTGGTCGAGCAGATTCAACCCGATGACGATCAGGTGGCGGATCACGTCTGCACGGCCTCGATGGCGCCGCAGGACATCGCCGATTCCGTCGATCTGCTGGTCGGTTGTCTCGGTGCCGATTGCTGGAAGCTGATCGGCGTCCTGCCATTTTCCGACCGTGGCGTGTTGCTCGGTGCCGCGTTGGCCACGCATTTCGGCCTGCCCGGCATTACCCCCGGCGAAGCGCGGGCGGGGCTGGACAAACAGATTTTTCGCAAGCTCGAAGCGGCCACCGACACGGCGCCCGACGATTACCGTCCGGTGTTTTCCGCCCGTGTCGAAAGCCTCGGCGAACTGCGTCAGCGGGTGGTCGAACTGGGCGGCAAAGCCTTCATCAAACCGGCCTGCGAAGGCGCGAGCCGAGGTTGCCGGGTCATCCATCATCCGTCCGAATGTGACGAGGCCTGGCAGGCGCTCAAGCCCTATCGCGAAGGCGGCATCGTCCTCGAAGAGTTGATTCAGAACGCCCGGGAATACAGCTGGGATTACGTCGCGGGCAGCACTTGGGTCACCGAGAAAACCACCACCGAAGGCGCCTATCGCGCGGAGATCCAGCAAGTGGTGCCGGCGCCGTTGGCGGCTGACGTCCAGGCGCGCCTGGCGGCGGCCGGCCGGCACATGTCCGGACTGGTCTCGCTGGAAAACGGCGCCTATCACAACGAGATCTTCCTGCGCCGCGACGGCCTGACCTCGGCGGTGGAAACCAACATGCGCCCCGGAGGCATGCACATCTGGGACCTGGCGCGTCTGGCGTTTGTCGATTTCGATCCATGGGAACGCTGGGTCCGCTGGGCGGTGGAAGGCAAGGTCGACCATCACGACCCCGTTGCCCGCGGCTATTGCGGCATTCGCCTGCTCCGGGCGCCGGCCGGTGGTCTTTTGCGCTACGTGCCGGACATCGAATCCCTTGCCCGGGAGCTGGACATCGAGCTGGTCGAGGCGGTGTACGCCAAGCGCCTCAGTGATTCCGTCACCGCACTGGTGAAGGACAACACGTCGTTTATCGGCCACGTCGTTTTGTTCAGCGAAGACTACGGGCAGCTCAGCGACAACTTGCTGCGGCTGGCAGAGGCGATCGAATCGCGCGTCGAAGTCACCTGTCTGGCGGCGCCGGCGAGAGCCGTGGGTTGAGCCTTCGGGATCAAAGTTTCAAGCATTATTGGTTTAAGAGGGTTGAGTGAATGATTGAGCAAAAAATGTCGTGTGACGAACGGTTCATCGCCCTGGCGAAAGAACTCAACTACGACATCTACGGCGAGAACACCGTGGGCGGACGTTACGCACCGCTGGTGCGGCATCACGATGAAATCTACGTCAGCGGCCTGGTCCCGCGCATGAGCGGCAAAATGCAATACCCGGGCAGGGTCGGGCTGGAACTCAGCCTGGCGGATGCACAAGCGGCCGCCAGCATCAGCGCCATGCGCGGGCTGGCACTGATCGTTGATGCCATCGGTTCGCTGGACAAAATCAAGTCGTTGATACGGGTCACGGTGTACGTGAAGTGCACGGCGGACTTCGTTGATCTCAGTGAAGTGGCCAACGGTGCATCGGATGTCTTCAGTCATGTGCTGGGCGATGCGGGGAAACATACCCGAACCACTGTCGGCGTCTATCAGCTACCGAAAAATGCCGCCGTGGAAGTTGACATGATCGTGGCACTGCGGCCTTCGGTATTGTGAGTGTTAGTTGGTCGACTTTACAGTGATCGATAGTTCGCCTAGTGTCTGGTCACTTAAAGTCGATAATAAGTCGGTGTGTGCGGATGAATAACATTAAAGGCGGTTTTTTTTCATATAAGGACTTTCGCCAGAGTTTGAACCGACCGCCGGTCAATGCGCGGGTGTGGACAGGTGATGAACTCACCGGCATGCGTCAGCAGCTCAAGGACAGCGAGGTCGATATTGTCGCGCTGGCTCACGCCGACGACACTGAAGGCTGCAAGTTGACGCCGGGGATGGCGGTGTCCATGCAATGGTTGAAACCGGGCACGTCGCTGAATGGCCATGCGCATTCGTGGTGGCACCTGTTCATCATTCAGTCCGGCAGCGGCGCGTTGACCCTGGGCGATGCCGATGCAGTAAACGTCAGCCCTGGCGACGTGTTGCTGGTGCCGGCCTGGACCCGGCACGGCTTCGTCAACACCAGCACCACTGAACCGCTGGCCATGCTGAACATGAGCAACATGCCGCAAATGGCGCAGCTCTCCAATGCGGCAGACGCCACGGTCTGACACGCTCGATCTTCACCTCTGTTACCCACCAGGGAGTCCGCATTCGCAGGCTCCCTTTTTTGTTTCTGCTCGCTGTGTTTTTGAAGTTCTGTATCCGTAGAAACAGATAATTTCTGTATCTGTTCAGCGCTTAACCAACTAACTACGATCGTTTCCAATGCAACGGATTATTGTGGTTAAGCAAGGGAGCGTTCTATGGAAAGTACGAAGCTGAAACTGTATGTCGGCGCAGATTTTGTCAGTGCTTTTGCAATGTCGGCATTTGTAGCGTTGAAAGAAAAGCAACTTTCGTTCGAACTTGTCACGCTGGACTTGAAAGCGCGTGAGAACTATCAGGCGAGTTATCAAGATATTTCGTTGACCTGCAAGATCCCCACGCTGGTTCACGATGGTTTTGCGCTGTCGGAATCTTCGGCCATTGCCGAATACCTGGAAGAGATAGCACCAGGGCATCCAAAACTGTTCCCGCTGGACATCAAGCAACGCGCCCGCGCCCGTCAGCTCCAGGCGTGGTTGCGCAGTGATCTGCTGGTCATTCGCAAAGAGCGTCCGGCAGACCTCATTTACTTCGGCCAAAAAGATAACTCCCTGTCTGACGAGGCGCTGGCCGCTGTCGACCGACTGTTCTTTGTGGCGGACCGGTTGCTGGAGGAGGGCGCCGATCACCTGTTCGGGGACTGGAGCATCGCCGACACCGACCTGGCAATCATGCTCAACCGACTGGTCGCCAATGGTGATCGGGTGCCTGAGCGGCTCGCGGCGTATGTGCGCCGGCAATGGGATCGCGACAGCGTCCGGGCCTGGATGGATATAGAGCGCGCAGCGCCGGCCATTTTGCCCTTGAAACATTAAGGCCCACGCCAGGCAATCATCAGGAGCGCTGCCATGCAGGGACTGTCGGAGCAGGAAAGATACAAACCCTATAACTCACGCACCATTCGCGACACGCCGTACTGGCAAAAACTGACACCTGCGTTGCAGGAAGCCATGACGGTGGTGGCCCGGGTCATGCCGTTTCGCACCAATGAATATGTGCTCGGTACGCTGATCGACTGGAACAACATTCCGGATGATCCGATTTTCCGCATGACCTTCCCCCACAAGGACATGCTGCTGCCGGACGAGTACGCGTCGCTCAAGCAACTGATCGAACGGGATGACGCCGTCGCCATCAAGCGTCGGATCGAAGCCATCTGGCTGCGCATGAACCCGCATCCGGCCGGACAGCTGACACACAACGGCGTGACCCTCGACGGAAAAGTCCTGCCTGGCATACAGCACAAGTACCGCGAGACTGTGCTGTTTTTCCCTGGTGCCGGTCAGACGTGTCACGCGTACTGCACGTTCTGTTTCCGCTGGGCGCAGTTCATCGGCGAGGAAGAACTCAAGTTCAACGCGCGTGAGTCCCAGGAGCTGGTGAATTACCTGCGGGTGCACACCGAGGTAACCGACGTGCTGATCACCGGTGGCGACCCGATGATCATGAACACCCGGTCGCTGGCGGGGTACATCGAGCCGCTGCTGGAACTGCCTCACCTCAAAAGCATCCGCATCGGCACCAAGTCCGTGGCGTATTGGCCGCAGCGGTTTGTCAGCGACAAGGACGCGCCGGAACTGCTGGAGCTGTTTAAACGGATCGTCGCGGCGGGCAAACACCTGTCGATCATGGGGCACTACAACCACCCGGTGGAGATCCGTCAGGACATCGCCCGCCAGGCTGTCGAACGCATTCGTTCCACCGGGGCGACCTTGCGCATGCAGGCGCCGGTGATCCGCCACATCAACGAAAACCCCGCCGACTGGGCGGCGCTCTGGACCGAGGGCGTGCGGTTGGGGGCGGTGCCTTATTACATGTTTGTCGAGCGCGATACCGGGCCGAGCCACTACTTCGCGATGCCGCTGGTGCGGGCGTTCGAGATTTTCCAGGCGGCTTACCGAACGGTGTCCGGGCTGGCGCGCACGGTGCGCGGGCCATCGATGAGCACGTTTTACGGGAAGGTCTTGATCAACGGCATCGAGACCGTGGCCGGGGAAAAAGTCTTCGTGTTGCAGTTTCTTCAGGCGCGCGATCCGCAGTGGGTATTGCGCACCTTCTATGCGCGATTCGATCCGCAAGCAACCTGGTTCGACGAGTTGCGACCGGCATTTGGTGAGCGCACGTTTTTCTTTCAGCCGGAGCCTGTTGCAGCGCCCGAATTGATACCGGTCTTGCTCGAAACGGCGTAGGAAAATTCATCAGGAGATAGGGATATGAGCGGCATTCCGTTTGATCAGCGAGAAGGTTTTATCTGGCTCGACGGCGAGTTCGTCGAGTGGTCCGAGGCGCGCTTGCATGTGCTGACCCATGGTTTGCATTACGCGAGCACCGTGTACGAAGGGGAGCGTGTCTACAACGGCAAGATCTTCAAACTGCGTGAGCACAGCGAGCGGCTGTATCGCTCGGCGCAGTTGATGGATTTCGCGATTCCCTATGAGCTGGCCGATCTGGAAGCGGCCAGTCATGAACTGTTGCAACGCAACAAGGTGGTCGACGGTTATCTGCGGCCGGTGGCGTGGCGCGGCAGTGAAATGATCTCGACTTCGGCCCGTTTCAACCGCGTGCACGTGGCGATCGCCTGCTGGCAATGGCCGAGCTATTTCGATCCGGCTGGGCACATGGGCGGCATCCGTTTGAAGACCGCCGAGTGGCGTCGTCCGCCACCCAGCAGCAGCCCGTTCGAGGCCAAGGCGTCCGGGCATTATCAGATCGCCACGCTCAGCAAGCACGATGCGGAAAACAACGGTTATCACGATGCGCTGATGCTCGACTGGCGCGGCCACGTCGCCGAAGCCACCAGCGCCAACGTGTTCTTCGTCAAGGGCCGGACGCTGCACACGCCGCTGCCCGATTGTTTCCTCAATGGCATCACCCGCCAGACCGTTATCGAATTGGCCGGTGCGCTGGATTACCAGGTGGTCGAGCGCACGATTCTTCCTACGGAGCTTGGCGAATTCGATGAGTGTTTTCTGACGGGCACCGCCGCTGAAATCACCCCCGTACAGAGCATCGACGAACAGCGCTATCGACCGGGCAACGCCTGTCGCGAATTCATTGCCGCTTACACCTCAACCGTTAACGCCTGATAAACCGCCAGGAACACCACCATGTCAGATCAAGGGATTGTTGCGTCTACACCTTACGTTTCACTGGGCCATCGCCATGATGAATTGTCGTCCCGTGGCTGGACGGTGCTGACGCCAGGCGAATTTGCCTACGATGTCGTCGGCACGTTGCAGGCGTTCGGCCGGATCATTCCGCAATTCAACGGGCAGACGGCGTTCGCGATCACCCGCAAGCCGGGCTATGAAGCGTTGCCGTACTCCCAGAGCATGAACGGCATCGGCCCGCACACCGAAGCGCCGGTCTATGGACCGCCGCCGCGTTATCTGGCACTGCATTGTCACCAACAAGCGACATGCGGCGGCGGGCATACGGGGCTGGTAGACGGGTATGAGCTGCTGAGGTTCCTGGAGCGCACCGAGCCCGAGTTGCGTGAATGGATCGACGACACGCCCGTAGAGTTCGTCGCCACCGCCAAACCGGGTGAGGCGGCGCAAACCAGGGTCAAGGAGTACATCCTGACGCCTACAGAAGAAGGGGACATTTTCCGCTTCAGCTACAACCAGTTTCACTACGGCGACGTGAATCCTTCCGTCGAGGATTTGCAGCAATCGAAGGTGGCCAACAGCTCATCTCCACTGGCGAAGTTCGCGGTGCTGGGCGAGGAGTACTTCATTCGGAACAACACGCCGGTGCTGATTCCCGACGGCTGCATGCTGATTTGGGACAACTGGCGAATGATCCATGCCCGTAGCCGATACACTGACCCGGCGCGAAACCTGACCCGCTACTGGCTGGCCTGATTCATCCGTCGCCCACCATTCCATTGGCGTACCCCACGGCGGGTACGCGTCCTACAGGTATCGCGTCATGCAAACAGCAATCGAGATCGCCAAGGTCGATCATCAACTGGTCGTTCGGCTCAATCAGGCCTGGACCAAAAGGGCCACGGTGTGCGCGCCGGACAAGGCCTCGGTCAGCGAAGCGTTCGACCCGGCGCGCCCGGATTATCCGGAGTGCATGGTGCCGTTTTTCCATCACCCGAAATTCCAGGCCCTGAGCGACGAGCTCAAAAGCACCGTGGTGACCTGGGGCTGGATCGGCTACAACCTGCGCACGGTCACGGCCGAAGAGCACGTTGTGAACCCGGCGCTGAGCGTCATCGCCAATCAGTACCTGGGTAAAAACGACTGGCATTTTCGCGAGGCGATGCAGCAGACGTTGATCGACGAGCACTACCACACGCTCATGCACCTTCGTGCCATCGAGCGAACCAAAGAGGACCGCGCACTCGATCAGGACCTGGAGTTGCCGCCGTCGGTCACCTACCTGAGACTTGTCGCGCTGCGTGAAACGTTGCCCGAGCAATGGCAGCGCGACCTGGCGGCGATCACCTTTGCAGTGGTAGCCGAGATCAGCGTCAACGCTTACCTGGATCTGCTGGCCGACGATCAGACCATTCAGCCGCAAAACCGCCGCGTGGCAGAGCTGCATAACCGCGACGAATACGCCCACAGCAAGATTCTCGCTGAAGTGGCGAAAGTCATGTACGCGAACATGCAGGTACCTCAGCGGGCATTTTTCGCACAGACGTTGTCGGAGGCGCTGAGTGCCTTTGTCGCTCAGGACTACTCGATGTGGGAGGCGATTCTGACGCAGCTTGGCGTCGAGGATGCGGCGCTGATCATTGCCGATACCCGGGAGAGCAACAAGAACGCCACGATCATGCGTGACTACAGCGGCCTGCATCGTCTGGCGCAGGATCTGGGGATTACCGACGAGATTGATTTCGACTTCCGACCGACTCTCAAAGCGGCGGCCGTGGCCTGACTCAGGAGGTGAAAATGTCCGTTCCTGTGTACGAAGTGTTTGCCATCCGTGTCGGCGCCAATGCCCAGCGCACCGCCCGGGAAAACTTTCTTTACGACGCCTGCTGCGGTGATCCCAATGCGTCGATGCCACTGGATTACTACTTCTGGGTCATTCGCAACGAGCAACAGGTCATCGTGGTCGACACCTGTTTTCAACCGGCTACGGCGGATCGGCGTAACCGTCAGATGTATCGCCTGCCGGAAGAATCCCTACGTCAACTGGACATCGATCCGGCGCAGGTCGAGAACCTGATCCTCACCCATTTGCACTGGGATCACGCGGGCAACCTGGGGCTGTTTCCGAAAGCCACGGTGCATTTGCAGGAAGCGGAATTGCGCTTCTGCACCGGGCCGAAAATGGCCCATCGCACGGTGAACAAAACCTACGAAGTCGACGACGTGATGTCGGCGTTGCCACCGCTGTTCGAAGGCCGGATGCGCTTGCACACCGGTACGGTCGAGGTGGTTCCCGGCGTGACGCTGCACCCGGTGGGCGGGCATACGCCGGGCAGCCAGGTGGTACGGGTGAACACCGAACGCGGGTGGATTGTTCTGGCGTCGGATGCTGCGCATTTGTGGGCGAACATTCGCCAGCGCAGTCCGTTTCCGATACTGGATGATCTGGCGCAGACGCTTGAGGCGTTTATCGAAATCGACCGTTTGGCTGACAGCGAGGACCACGTCATTCCCGGTCATGACCCACTCATTGCCGAGCGTTTCCCGCACTGGAATGACGACCCGCATATCATTTGCCTCCACCAACCCCCGGCCTGAACGCATTCCCTGTAGGAGCGAGGCTTGTCCGCGAAGAACGATAACGCGGTCATTCAGGAGAACCGCGTTATCGTTCTTCGCGGGCAAGCCTCGCTCCTACAGGAGATGTGTCAGCCTTGGTTTTTGAGGAGTTGGCCTAACGTCGCCAGTGCCTCATCAATCTTCGGCGAAAACGGCGCCCCACACCCAATCCGCACAAAGTGATCGAAGCGCCGGGTATTGGAAAAGATAACCCCAGGTGAAACCTGGATCCCCACCTTCAACGCCTCATGAAAAAGCGCCATGGACGAATGTCGAGGTGACAGTTCCACCCACAGCAATGTGCCGCCCCGAGGGTCGGTCACGCAGGTGCCGGGTGGGAAGTAGCGGGTGATCGCGGCACTCATCTGTTGGCGTTGTTGCGTCAGGGTTTTCCTCAGGCGACGCAGGTAACGCTCGTAGGACGGTGTTTTCATGAACGCACCGACCGCCAATTGCGACAATGCTTCACAACCGCGGGTCTGGGTGTGTTTGAGCATTTCCACGCGCTCGTGCCATTTCCCTGCGCTGATCCAGCCCAGGCGCAGGCCCGGTGCCAGGGTTTTGTTCAACGAGGCGCAATAGATCACGTTGTCACTGCGATCCCAGTGTTTAAGGGTGGACAGTGGTTGCTCGGTGTCCACCAGATCACCATAGGTGTCGTCTTCGATCAGCACCGTGCCGTGCTCGGCACACAATTGCACCAGCCGCGCCTTGTTGGCGTCGGGCATGATGCTGCCCAGTGGATTCTGCAGGTTGGGAATGACGATCAGCGCCCGAATACGTTCGGGCTTTTGCAGCAGTTGTTCCAGTGCAAACAGATTGATGCCCGCGTGGGCCGTCGCCGGGACTTCCAGTGCGCGCAGGTTCAGGCTTTCGAGAATTTGCAGCAAACCGTAGAAGGTTGGCGACTCCACGGCCACGGTGTCACCGGGTTGGGTGACCGCGCGCAAGGCCAGGTTGATCGCTTCGGTTGCGCCGTTGGTGATCACAATCTTCTCGGCGGTCAAATTGGCTTTGGTGGTCAGCGCCCGTCGCGCCAGGATGTTGCGCAATGCGAGGTTGCCGCTGGTCGAGCCTTGAATACCCAGCAGACGCTGATCCTGACGCAGCGCCTTGATCATGTGCTCCTGCAAAATCTTCAACGGGTAGAGCTCCGGTGCACAGTAGGCACTGGCGAAATTGACCTTGATCGTCGCACGCTGGCTGGCCTTGAGCACCGATGACACCTGCTCGTGAATGCCGAAGTAGACGTCGGTGTCGAGGGGCGGGGGAGCAGTCACGACAGGTTTGGGCAAGGTGTCGGGCTGGCGAATGTAGTTGCCGGAACGCGGGCGGGCTTCCAGGACGCCGTAGTCTTCAAGCTCCCGGCAAACCTGCACGGCGGTCGACAGGCTGACGGCGTGTTTTTCCATCATCAGCCGAATGGAGGGGAAACGTTCACCGGTTTTCAAGGTGCCGCTGCGGATCGCGTCAAGGTAATGATTGGCTAACTGACGGTACAAAGGGGTTGTGTGCATGATGACCTCAGCAATCGCACCACTGAAGTCTTGAGCTGGAAAGTGAGTTGACGCTCCCCGCAGGCGGACCCGTGGTGCTCAAGGGTGAAGGGAAGTGTTTATTCGGGTGTCGATACTGTGAGAGTAATCGGGCTTTTAGCGGAATCGCGGGCAATAAAAAGCCCCGCTCTAGGGCGGGGCTTTTAGGTCAGTGGCGCCTGAAGCGCTGCTGATTGATCGTGTTACTGCGCGGCGATGCTGTAGCCATCGAATGCGGTTTGCTGCTGAAGCGCGGTAATGATGTTCTTGCGGTTGACCGCTTGTTCAGTCCCGGCGCTGTCCAGGAACGTTTCGCTTTCCAGCTCGGCTTCATCGCCCTCACCGACGAACGTGAAACCCAGGAATTCCAGCGCTTCACGGTCAACGTTCAGTCGCGAGCGGGGTGTACGCAGCGGCAAAGTGACGCTCACGCCATCCTTGCTGATGGTAAACACTTCGACTTCTTTCTTGGCACGAGCCGTTTTGCTCTTGCCACTGGTCGGGTTGCTGATGGCCTGATGCGTCTGGTTCAGCACCTTCAATGCCAGGCCGTAGACGATTTCCTGAAACGCCGGATCGTCCTTGAAGCTGGAAAGAATTCGGCTGATCGAGAACTTGCTGCTCAGGTCTTCGAGAGCGGCGATGTCGGCCGCTTCAGCGTCCTTGAGCTGCTTGAGTTCGCCCATCAGTTCGTAGGCTGTGTCGTCGTCGAAGCGGTCGTGAGCCTGACGAATCGCGGCGCGCAGCTCGCGGATCTGATCGCTTTCACGGGTGGACTGGAAAGCATCCAGGACCATCTCGCTGATGGTCTTGGCCTGGGGCACGTGCTGTGAAAGATTGATGGAGTTTTCGTATTCCGCTTTGGACGACAAGGTGACTACGGATTCAGCGGTATTGGAATCGGACATTGAAATTTCACTACTTCTTTAAACTTGGGTTGAGGCGAGAAAGCGCTGGGCCTTTTCAGGCCGCCTAATCTATTGGACCGGGGCGGCGTTGTCACGGATTCCTGGCGGGTGCGGTCTTCAGGGATCGGAACATCTGATAAAACCTGATCGACCGTCCGCAGAACAAACCGCTCGCAAAGCCTGATGCACAGGCCTTGAGCAACACCATCGGCAGCGTGGCCGAGTGCTCCGGATCAACCGCTGCCTGATAGCCAAAGAAATAGTTAACGGCGAAAAACAGCAGGTAGAGCACCAGGGTTTTTGCGGTGCCCGGCACGATCAGTGCGGTACCAGCGTCATCCAACTCCACCCCTTTGCGCGAAAAAACCGCCAGCGCAACGATACTGCCGAACATGATCGCGACCAGCCAGCAGCTTAGGGCCAGTATTGGAGGGAGCGTCAGATCCAACGAATACAGCGACCAACCGAGTAGGGCCGGTGGCGTGCTCAGCAGTGCGGTTTTGCTTTCGCGCGTCGGGGAGAGAGTTTTGAAACCAAAGTAGCAGAGCAGCATAAGTACCGTGTAAACCCACAGTGGTGTATTTTCCAGAACATTCAACATCGCGCAGCGTCCTTGCCGAAAAATAGTACTGGGATGATAACCGCTGTGGGACTTGGGTGGACCGTAAAGTGTAATCAATTGAACACGTTTTGGAAGTAGCTAAATAAGCGGTGTTGACAATCACTAGCAATTAACTGTGTGGTGTGAAGGTTAGGGTTGAAAGTGTTCATTGCGCCCCATTGCTCAAGCCGGACTTCTGCCCAATAGGACTTACTGCTTTAACATACCAGGTACGTACCGGTTGCGCTTCCATGGGCGCGGTAAAGGATGTACCTGTTACATTAGAGTGTTTTACCGGGTCTGGGTTTGTTGACGATGTGTAGTAAACCTCATACCCGACAGCGCCAGGCGACGCGTCCCAGAAAAATACAATCCTAGGTGGCGTTGGCGTAAAATACTGTTTTCTAAAATTTTTGGGGGTGTCTACACCGTAATGAGCCATCCGCTGTGCATTTTCACGCCAGACTCGCGCCATATCGGCGGTGGCGGCATCGCCGCGCGGTTCTCCGTTCTCATCAAGAACTAAAGGTGTCGAATAAAAAGGTTCTGGCCCGTGTTCGGTACACATAATTGAAGTCTTATACCCAAAGTTGTAGCCCTGAGCGGGATCGTTAGGTGAACACCTGTTCTTGGCACCGGCATTGACTCCCACTGCGGCACGAAAGTAAGTGCTATAACCCATGAGCGTTATACGGTTCGGCCCATCAAAAGCCAGCCAAGCATACTTGTAATCATGATCGATAAAAAAGCCTGCCACAATATCAGGGTTATATAGCTCTATGATTGGTATCAAAATGGGACTAAGAGACCAAAATAGCGAGGGACTTAAAGCGAGGTCTGCCTCAACAATCGTAATCCCTGCGAGTTCAAGTGAAACGTTTGTAACCAGGGAGTTTCGAAGAGCTAGGTTTACCGTCTCCAACTCTGCCAGTGCATATGCGCGAGCGTCGACAACCCTATCAGCATACGGGCGAGAGTAAGCTACAAGTACTGTAATGATAAAATTTTCATTGGCGGCAGTTGGCTTTGCTGGGGGAGATACCGTGGATGAATCATTTGCTCTTTTAACGACGCCGTCCAATATGGACGCAGGAGGTTTTTCCGCGGTGAATCTACTCTGGCCATCTGTATTGATCCGTAGAACGCCCACAGTACCCTGTGTATCAACTATCGCCGTCAGACTACCGTCCTTGGCTCGGACAGTAACTAGTGATCCAGTAGACTCATCAGTCCGTAAATTACCACTCTCAATGGTGTAACCATCGACTATTCTCGAACTCGATCGCTCAAACCGGGAAGACCCGATAAAAGGCTTGTATAGCTCGTCCGTGCTCTTGGCTGCAACATTTTCGGTTACCCAGCTTTTTGATTGGGTGCCGGCAGGCGGCGTTGGATGCGTACACGCAATAAGCAACGCTGTCAGCGAAGTAATACACAGCATCCAGAAAGGTCGCCGGATGGCTTCTGTAATATTAAGCATGATTCTTCTCCCTTGAAGAATACGATCGATGTAATAACTGCCCTTGTTCACAGGCCTCAGCAGTCATAGAACATTTAACGCACATTCTCAGGGGAGGGGATACTGTCAAAGTTGACAGTTCTAAGAGCTTTTTTTGTTGGCCAAGCTCCAAAACGGGGGCGATGCTCTTCCAACCGAAGATGTGCTGCCTGACACACCGCAATCGCGAGCAGGCTCACTCCTACAGAGATCTCCTGCGTAAGAGGGATTTGTGTGCCACTCGGTTCAACTGTGGGGAGTGAGCCTGCTCGCGATGCGGGCACCACGGTCTTTCAGACATGCCTCGGCGTATTCAGATTCATCGAACGCACCGCCAACGCCGTCGCAGTCTCCTCATCCATAGGCAACGAAAACACAAACGTGGCCCCTTGCTCCGGTACATCCACCAGCCGAATCTCTCGGCCATGCAGCTGCAGGATCCGCTGCACAATCCGTAATCCCAAACCACCGTCACGCCGCGCACCGCCGATGTTGAACGGCCGTAAAAACAACCCTTCGCGCAGCTGCGCAGAAATACCTGGCCCGCTGTCGCAGACGGTGATCTCGACAAACTTGCCCAGCGGTACCAGGCTGATGCCTATTTTCCCGCCCACTGGCGTATGACGCAGGGCGTTATCGAACAGGTTGGTCAGTACCCGCTCGATCAGCCCAAGGTCGGCAAACACCCCGGGCACCGTTGGTGCAAAGCTCGCCTTCAACTGCACCTGGCGCGCCTCGGCGGTCAGTTCGAATTTCTGGAAGATGTCCTGCACCAGGTCGGTCAGGGAGAAGCGCTCCAGCACGGGCTGCACGAAACCGTGTTCCAGGCGCACCAGTTCCAGCAGCGATTGCGCCAGACCGCCGACCTTGCGGCTTTGATCCAGAGCGATGCCCAGGTAGCGGCGACGGTCGGTGGGGGAGAGCGTGGCGTCCTTGAGCGACAGGGTTTCCAGATAACCGTGCAGCGACGCCAGAGGCGTACGCAGGTCGTGGGAAATGTTCGCCACCAGTTCGCGGCGTTCCTGATCCTGGCGGGTCAGCGAACGCCATTGTTCGCTGAGGCGCGCCTGCATCTGGCGGAAGGTGGCGTCGAGAATGGCGATTTCGTCGTGACTGGCGGTTTTTTCCACCGGCGCCGGTTCAGGTGCCGTTGCCGGGACGCCGTCGATATCGAACTGGCTGACGGTTTCGGTCAAACGGCGCAACGGCCGGGTGATCAGCGCAAACGCGGTGAGACCGGCAATCAGGCAGAGCAATGCGACCAGTCCGATCGACAGCAGGGCCGTGTTGAGGGCTGCGCTGGTGGCGCCCCGTTCCGCCAGGCGATCGTGGTCTTCGCCGAGCAACACCACGTAAAGATAACCGACAGACTTGCCGTCGACCTTCAGCGGCGCAGCGCTGAACACTTTTCGGGCATCGACGCTGCGCGGGTCGTCGCCGAGAATCGGCAGGGCATCACCCTTGAGCAGGCGCTGGATGGGCGCAAGGTCGACCCGTTCCCGGTGAATCCGGCCTTCGGGGGCTGCGCTGCCGACAATCCTGCCCCCGATGTCGAGCAGATAGACCTCGACACTGGGATTGACCAGCATCAGCTTGCTGAACAGGTCACGCACGGCATCGGGCATCAGGCCCTGGGTGTCCATCAGCACCGTGTCGCGGGCGATATGTTGGGCCAGGTCCCGCGACAGTCCTTGCACCACTTCCTGTTCATGCATCTGGTTGGAACGCACCTGCATCCAGGCCGAGGTGCCGCAGCACACCAGCAACAGCACGGCGAAAACCAGCGACAGCCGTTGCGTCAGGGTCAGACTCATGGCTGTTCCTCCCTGGCCGCGAATTTGTAGCCTCGACCCCACACCGTGAGGATGCGCACCGGTTGTGCCGGATCGGCCTCGATCTTTGCGCGCAGACGGTTGATGTGGGTATTGACCGTGTGCTCGTAGCCTTCATGGCTGTAACCCCACACGGCATTGAGCAGGTCCATGCGCGAAAACACTTTGCCAGGCTGGCGGGCGAAGAAATACAACAGGTCGAACTCCCGTGGCGTGAGGTCGAGACGCCGACCGTCGAGGGACACCTCGCGGGTGATCGGGTCGATGGAGAGGCCGTCGATGATCAGGCTGCCGGCGTCCATTTTCAGGTTGCGCGCCATGGCGTCGACCCGTCGCAGCAGCGCCTTGACCCGGGCAACCAGCTCGAGCATGGAAAAGGGTTTGGCCAGGTAGTCATCGGCGCCGAGTTCCAGCCCCAGTATCCGATGCACTTCGCTGGAGCGCGCACTGGTGATGATGATCGGGGTGTAGCGGGCCATGGCACGGGCGCGGCGGCAGATTTCCAGGCCGTCGACACCCGGCAGCATCAGGTCGAGGATCAGCGCGTCCCAGTTTCCTTGTTGCAGCAAGCGCATGCCTTCATCGCCATCGGCGCAGTGCACTACCTCGAACTGCTCATCGCGCAGATGCAGGCAGATAAGGTCGGCGATATGCAGGTCGTCCTCGACCACGAGGACGCGTTTGGTCGGTTCCATCAGGCTCAATCCTTCGGCGCAATGAGCGCATTGTGCGGGTTTTCCAGGGCCAGAGTTATCACGAATTGTTTAACTTCCCGTGAGGATTTGGCGAACAACCCAAGCCTAGGCTGTGTTCCATGAAAGGCACTTTGGATTGTTGGAGGCGGCCATGTTTTCACGGCGACAATTTCTACTGGTAAGCGGCGGGCTGGGGGCTGCAGCCCTGGTGATCGGTGTATTGCCAAAATTTGCCGCCCGTTCCGCACTGGTCAGCGAGGCCAGTGCCGAGGAGGTTTTCGAGGTGACCCACAGCGACAGCGAGTGGCGCGCCCTGCTCAGCGACGAGCAGTACGAAATCCTGCGCGAGGAGGGCACCGAACGGGCCTACAGCAGTGCGCTGAATAACGAGCACCGTGAGGGCACCTTTGCCTGTGCCGGTTGCGACCTGCCGTTGTTTTCATCCAGCACGAAGTTTGACAGCCGCACCGGTTGGCCAAGTTTCTGGGCCCCGCTGGAAAAGGCCGTGGCGACCCGTCAGGACCGATCCTTCGGCGTGCTGCGCGAAGAGGTTCACTGCCGGCGTTGCGGCGGTCATCTGGGGCATGTTTTCGATGACGGGCCCAAGCCCACCGGCCTGCGTTACTGCATGAACGGACTGGCGATGACCTTCAAGCCACAGGCGGCTTAACCCTCTCTTTCACTTCATGCAGGTCGACGCTATGTGGCTTCTGGTTCTCGCTTATCTCGGTGGTGTGCTGACCATCGTCAGCCCGTGCATTCTGCCGGTACTGCCGTTTGTCTTCGCTCGCACCGGGCAGCCGTTCATGAAGAGCAGCTTGCCGCTGCTGGCGGGGATGGCACTGACCTTCGCGCTGGTGGCCTCATTGGCAGCGGTGGGTGGCGGCTGGGTGGTGCAACTCAATCAGTACGGGCGCTGGCTCGCGTTGGTGTTTGTCGCACTGTTCGGCTTGACGTTATTGCTGCCGCAACTGGCTGAGCGCCTGACGCGTCCGCTGGTGGCGGCGGGCAGTCGTTTGTCGGAAGCGGCAGGCGCCGATTCGCGGCCGCGTCCCGGTGCTTCGTTCCTGATCGGTGTTGCCACCGGCCTGCTTTGGGCGCCGTGTGCGGGGCCGATTCTAGGTCTGGTACTGACCGGTGCGGCACTGCAAGGGGCAAGCATCGCAACCACCCTGTTACTGCTGGCCTACGCCGCCGGTGCCGCCACTTCCCTCGCGGTGGCGCTGCTGCTGGGCGGTAAAGTATTCGCTGCAATGAAGCGTTCCATCGGTGCTGGCGAGTGGGTTCGTCGAGGTTTGGGTGCGGCAATGCTGGCGGGTGTGGCGGCGATTGCACTGGGGCTCGACACCGGGATTCTGGCGCGGTTTTCGACGGCGTCCACGGGCGGTATCGAACAGGCGCTGGTTGGTCGGTTGGCCAGGTCTCCAAATGAAAGCGGGGCAATGATGGCGCGTGACCCCGGTGGTGCAATGAAAGCGGCTGACAAAACGCCGGGTGCGCTGCCGATCGAAGGCAACCTTCCACCGCTGGACGGTGCCGTGCAATGGCTCAATTCACCCCCTCTCAGCGCTGAGGCGTTGAAGGGCAAAGTGGTGCTGGTGGATTTCTGGACCTACTCCTGCATCAACTGCCTGCGCACCCTGCCGTATGTGAAGGCGTGGGCGGAAAAGTATCGTGATCAGGGGCTGGTGGTGATCGGCGTCCATGCACCCGAATTCGCTTTTGAACGCAATGTAGGCAACGTCACCAAAGCCATGAAGGACCTGGGCATCAACTACCCGGTGGCGATCGATAACGACTACAAGATCTGGCGTGCTTTCAACAACGAATACTGGCCAGCCCACTATTTTGCCGACGCTCAGGGGCGCATTCGTTATCACCACTTTGGCGAAGGAAATTACGCCGAGTCGGAGCGGGTGATCCAGCAGTTGTTGCGTGAAGCGGGTGCCGCCAAGGTGGCCGACGGGCTGATCAACGCCAATGCTGAGGGGGTTCAACTCGCGCCGGACATGAACGAAGTGCAGTCACCGGAAACCTATGTCGGCTACCAACGCTCGGAGCATTTCGTCCCCGAAACCGGTCTGGTTCCCGACAAGTCGACGGCCTACAACCCACCGTCGCAACTGGCCCTGAATGACTGGAGCCTGGGCGGTCAGTGGACTGTCGGTTCGGAGCGAGCCACCTCAAGCGCGCCGGCCAGTCGCATCGTCTACCGCTTCCACGCTCGCGATCTGCACCTGGTACTGGGGCCCGCCGCTGATGGAAAACCGGTGCGCTTCAAAGTCCTGATTGACGGAAAAGCCCCTGGTGATGCTCACGGTACGGACGTCGCCCCCGATGGCAGCGGCAGCGTGACCGAGCAACGGTTGTATCAACTGGTGCGCCAACCCGGCGGTGTCACGGATCGAACCTTCAGCATCGAATTTCTCGACCCCGGCGTCTCGGCGTATGCCTTTACGTTCGGTTGACAGCCCCCCTTCACTGATTCAGGAGTCAGCCTCATGAAAACCCAGTTCACCTGGCGCCGCACCCTGCTGGGGCTGGCTGCCGCAGGCATCATCGGTCAATGCTCGGCATTCTCTTTCGGCGCTGCCGAAGAAGCGGTCATCATTCCCCCGCCGGCTCTCGACGAAACTACCCAGGCCCACAGCGAAACGGCGGTCTTCGCCGGCGGTTGCTTCTGGGGTGTGCAAGGTGTGTTTCAGCATGTCAAAGGCGTGAAGAAAGCGGTCTCCGGCTATGCCGGCGGAGCGGCCAACACCGCTCGATACGAACGCGTCAGCGACGGTGATACCGGTCACGCGGAATCTGTCGAGGTCACCTTCGATCCCGCTCAGGTCAGCTACGGTACCTTGTTGCAGATCTACTTCTCTGTCGCGCACAACCCGACCGAACTCAATCGTCAGGGACCTGACCACGGTACTCAGTACCGATCGGCAATTTTTCCGGAAAGCAGCGAACAACAGCGTGTCGCCCAGGCCTACATTGCCCAGCTCGACGCTGCGAAATCATTCAACAAACCAATAGTCACCAAACTGGAAACCTATAACGGTTTCTACCCGGCGGAGGAGGAACATCAAGATTTTCTGACCGAGCATCCGACTTACCCGTACATCGTGATCAACGATCTACCGAAAGTGGCGCAGCTGAAGCAGTTGTATCCAGAGCGGTATCAGGAAAAACCGGTGCTGGTGAAGTCGGGGATGTAAGAGGAGGGGCGAGCACAACGCTCACCCCGAAATCACATTCTTGCCCGCCACCTTCGACCGATACAACGCCTGATCAGCCCTGGCCAACAGTCCGGTCTGCTGTTCTTCGTCGAAGCGCTGAACCACACCAAAACTGAGGGTCAGTTGAAAGTCTCCCACGGGCGGCAAGTCGGCGAGGCTATGGCGGATGGTTTCGGCGAGGGTTCTGGCGTCGGCCAGGGGGGTGTTGGGCAGAACCATGATGAATTCATCACCGCCCCAACGCGCCAGCAAATCGCCCTCGCGGACACAGCGCTTCACACTCTCGACCACCTGCACCAATGCGGCATCACCCAGCGCATGACCGTAGTGATCGTTGATGTTCTTGAAGTCGTCGATGTCCATGGCAATCAGCGACAGTGGCTGTCGAAAGCGTTGGGCGCGATCACAGGCCTGGGGAAGGGTTTTACTCAGAAGATGTCGATTGGCGATTGAGGTCAGCGCGTCGGTTTCCGCCAGTTTGCGGTTTTCTTCGAGCTGAATCTGCAATTGCTGGTTGACCCGGGATAGCTCTCGAGTGCGTTCTTCGACGATGGCTTCGAGGGATTGATTTCTTTGTTCAAGCGCTTCAAACAGGCGCTTCTTGTCTTCAATGCAGCGGTGCGCTCCGACCATTCGCGCGACCGAGCCGTCGACATTGCGTGCAAGCACGTGGCCCCGGTCTTCGATCCAGATATAGCGCCCGTCCTGTGTGCGACAACGATACTCGGCTTGATAACCGGGAGCCCGTTGGCTCAGGTAGTCGTCAAACAGGGCCATGACACGCGGGTAATCGTCGGGGTGCATCACGTTTTCCCAGGTCAATACCGTGTTGTCGAGGGAGTGAGGTGCATAGCCAAGCATTTCGTACCAGCCGGGGTTGCGGTAAACGAACCCGGTATTGGCGTTCCAGTCCCAGATGCCGTCACTGACTAGTTCCATAACGGTGTGCAGCATGTTTTCGTTCAAATCGGACAGATTGAACTTCAACGCTTCGATATCCGAGACCCCACCCATCGCCGCTCTCCCTGACTGAAGTGACCCGTCTGTCGAGGAGATTAGTCGATGGCGCCTTCAGCCCGCTAGTGCTTGCCCCACATCCGCATGGCGAAGTCGACGAAACTGCGCAGTTTCGGCAAACGGTAGCGATCCTGAGCATACATCAGGCTCATTGGCCGGTTCGGCGGCAGGTAATCCGGCATCACGGCCACCAGTATTCCGTCCTTGAGATCCTGGTCCACCAAGGCGTCGGGCAACAACACGATGCCCATGCCGGTGCGTGCCGCCTGATGCAAGCCGGCGGAACTGTTGATCAGCATGGGCCCACTGACCGCCACGGTCACCTCGCCATCGGCCCCGGTCAGGCGCCATTCCTTTTCCACCGAATGCCAGTCATCGCCGGCCGGGTAGGCAAAGGACAGGCAGTCATGGTGTCGCAGGTCATCCGGTTTTTCCGGGTTGCCTCGACGCGCCAGGTAGCTCGGTGAGGCACACATGGTCAACGTGTAGTCCTCGAGTGGGCGGGCGATCAGGTTGGTCGTTTCCATGTTGCCCAGCCGAAACGCCACGTCGAAACCGTTTTCGAGCAGGTCCGGACGCCGGTTGGTGAGGACGACGTCCAGTTTCACTCGCGGACAAAGCAGGGCGAATTCGCTCAGCGCAGGCGCGAGTTTTTCGGTGCCGAACGTCAGCGGTGCGGTGAGGCGCAGGGTGCCGCTCGGCTCGTCGAGGGCTTGCTCGGCGAGGCGTTCGGAATCGGCCACCAGCCCCAGTACTTCGAGGCAGCGTTGATAGTACGCAGTCCCAAATTCCGTCAGCCGCTGGCGCCGCGTCGTACGGTTGAGCAAGCGCACGCCCAAGCGTTGTTCCAGTGCCCGCAAGTGATTGCCCACCATGGTGGTAGACATTTCGCACTGAAAAGCGGCAGCGGTCATGCTGCCGGATTCCACCACTCTGACGTAAACGGTCATTGCCTGGAACAAATCCATTATCAAGCCCGACTTTAAAATGATTGAAGTGTTGCAGCGTTTATCCAGCTCAGGTGGCTAACCATACTGCAAAAACACCGACTATTGATGGAGCTTGATGTCATGACCGCCGCCTGCCTGATGAGCACTTACCAACCACTGGCCTTGAGTTTCACCAAAGGCCTGGGCACACGCTTGTGGGATCAGGCCGGTCGTGAATACCTGGACGCGGTGGCGGGCGTGGCGGTGACCAATGTCGGCCACTCCCACCCCAAAATTGTCTCCGCCATCAGCGAACAGGCGGGGCTGTTGTTGCACACCTCCAACCTCTACAGCATCGACTGGCAGCAGCAGCTGGCGCAGAAACTGACCCGGCTCGCGGACATGGAGCGGGCGTTTTTCAACAATTCCGGTGCCGAAGCCAACGAAACCGCGCTGAAACTGGCACGGCTGCATGGCTGGCACAAAGGCATCGAGCAGCCCTTGGTGGTCGTCATGGAAAATGCCTTCCATGGCCGGACGCTCGGCACGCTGTCCGCCAGTGATGGCCCGGCGGTGCGCCTGGGTTTCAATGATCTGCCAGGGGATTTCGTCAAAGTGCCGTTTGGCGATCTCAAGGCGCTGGACAAGGTGCAACAGGCCCACGGCCCGCGCATCGTGGCGATCCTGATGGAACCGATTCAAGGTGAAAGCGGTGTGCAACTGGCACCGCCGGGATACCTAAAAGCCGTGCGTGACCTGTGCAACCGGCGCGGATGGCTGCTGATGCTCGACGAAATCCAGACCGGCATCGGTCGCACCGGCCAGTGGTTTGCGTTCCAGCACGAAGGCATCGTTCCGGACGTCATAACGTTGGCCAAAGGTCTGGGTAATGGCGTCCCTATCGGCGCGTGCCTGGCCCGGGGCAAAGCCGCCGACCTCTTCACCCCCGGTAGCCACGGCAGCACCTTCGGCGGCAATCCACTGGCGTGTCGCGTGGGTTGCACCGTGCTGGACATCATCGAAGAACAGGGCTTGCTGGAAAACGCCAAAGTGCAGGGTGAACGCTTGCTCGACAGATTGCGCACCGAGCTGGCCGATGACCCGAACGTACTGGCCATCCGTGGCCAGGGCCTGATGATCGGCATCGAACTCAAGCAACCGATTCGCGACCTGACCCTGATCGCCGCCCGGGATCACGGTTTGTTGATCAACGTGACACGGGGCAAGACCATCCGGTTGCTGCCGCCGCTGACGATTGATGAGCGGGAGGTGGAGATGATTGTCAGAGGGGTTTGTCGGGCGGTGGGTGCGGCCTGAACCTTTCTCGGGTTACACCCCATTACCTGTAGGTGCCGCCTTCTGTGGCTCCTACAGGATTCAGTGTCATCAGCTTCCCTGCTCTCAAATTATCGATCGATTTGAGCAGACGTTCTGCATTGAATTTAGAACTTAGAAGGTAGGCGGTTTCATCGGTTGCCTTGGAGTGAGTCGCAGCCCTTTCTCCGAGGCGTTCGCGATTCATTGATTGGCGGATGGCTCGCATGGTGTTCCCCGATTTCAAGAGCCATCAGTATCCATCGACTAACTGAAAGACGTTTCCGTGAACGATGTAATCCGCGTCCGATTCAAACGCCATCTTTCGGCCGCTTCAGGATTTTCACGAATGCCGTGATCTCATTCCCATTCATCAGTTTGATTTTCGAACCTGCGAAAGCTTCGTACAGCTGCTGATGCGCCAAAAAACCACTGGAGTCTTCGCGGTCACGATAGCTGCCGGCCCACGCCAGCAGCGCCATCAACAACTCGTCATCCTCCGGTTTGTGTTCTCGCTGGCGAATATTAGCGACGCAATGTTGATCATCAACACACAACCAGATCAACGCGGTAGCGCGGTGGATAAGTTCGCTGGCGATCCAGCCGTAAACACCCTCGATCACCCAGCGCTCTTCATCTGCGGCGATCCGCGCCATGCCCAATGCTTCGGCGCGTGGACGAGAGATGCTGTGTTCGTCAGACAGCCAGTGGATCGAATCGAGATCGATCCACGGTAATCGCAGGTGTTCAGCCAAGCGCTCGGCCAGCCAGCTCTTGCCCGAGCCGGAGTTGCCGATGATCAGCGTTCGAGTGAGATTCACAAGCGTCACCGTCAAGTCAGATCGTTCCCACGCGTGGGAACGATCATCAGTGAGCGAGCACCTTCAATCCTCAGTCTTCGGCGCCACCATCCGTGTCTTCGGCGAACCATCCGAGTTGTGTTGAAAAATCTCCTGCGGCTGCCCTTTTTCATTAAAGAACACCTGCCCGATCCCCGCCGAATTCCACAGCCGTTCACCCGCCTCGGCGTGCTCCGGAACATACGGCACGATGCGCATCCGCCGGCGTTTGGTCAGCCAGTTCAATGGCGAGCGCGGGGAATAGAGCCAGCGATTGAGCCGGTCGAACCACTCAAGCAGCGCCGGTGGAAATTCGTTCTTGATGCCGCTGCTGGTGATCTGCCAGATCCTCGGGCCGGCCGTGCGGTGTCGGATAAAGACTTCATAGACGAAGGAATAATGCACATCGCCTGACAGCACCACGTAGTTACCCGGTGTACGCGAGTGTCGGAAAATGTTCAGGATCACCTGCGCCGCGCCGCGATGGGCCATCCAGTTCTCGGCGTCCACCAGCAGGGGATAACCGAACCAGCTGAACACCCGTTGCACGGTTTCGATCAGCTTCACGCCGAACACCGGAGCCGGTGAAACGATGATCGCCGAAGGGTGATCGAGCAATTCCTGTTGCAGTTCGCTCAGGGCTTCCCAGTCCAACAGACCCGACGGTTGCTTGAGCGTCATCTCACTGCGCCAGCGCCGGGTGCGGGTGTCGAGCACCACCATCGCCGGAGTGGTCGGCAGCACGTAATGCCAGTGCTGAAACTTCAACAACTCATCGATCAAAGCGTCCTGCACCGGACTGTCGAGATAGCCATCGTCCCCGGTCGCGCTAAAACCGTCCGTCTTCTCCAGCAACGCACCGAACGCATCCGGATTGTTGCCCCAGCCCTGGCACAACATATAGGCAATCAGCGCGTTGCCGATGATGCGCTTGGAGAACGGATGGCCGTAGGCCGTTTCCTCCCATTGCGCGGAAAGATTCCAGTCATCGGTAATATCGTGGTCGTCGAAAATCATCAGGCACGGCAGATGCGCGAAGGCTCGTGCAACACCGCCAAGGCCAGCCTTGAAATCATCGATACGCGTCTGCTCCAGCGCATAACGCTCGCGCCGTTCGGGAATCAGTTTTGGCGGTTTTGGCGCGATCAGCGTCCAGGGTGTCGGCGACCACACCAGCAGGTACATGGCCATGACTTCAGCGAACGTCACCAGATGATTGTCGGCACTGCTGCTGGTGAAAATCGGCTTACGAGCACCGCCGAAAAATCGCTCGCGCAGGGTTTCGTTGCTCTGCAGCGCTGGTAACAAATCCGCACGGTGGTAGTAGCTGGCTTCATGCTGATAGAGCTTGGCGCTGTCACTGACCACCGCGCCTTCGAGGTGTTCGCCGAACAACCCCAGACGTGCGATCAAGGCGTGAATAGCGCGCAGCATAGGCCCCGCGACGTCATCGGCATACACCTGATCGCCGCTCATCATCAGCAGCGCCGGGCGTTCCGTTGCTTCATGTTCCGACGCCAGCAAGCGATCAACGCAAAGCAAGCCATCGGCGGCGGGATAGTGCGGTTTGCGGCAGGAGCCATGCAGCAGCTGATCGATCCGGGAACGCAAAACAAAATTCGGGCGGCGTGCTTCGCCATACAGCAGATGCGGCGCCCAGTCGGCGATGCCCGTTGCGGCGTCATCTATCAGCAGGTCGTACTCGATCAGCGTGTCGCAGGGCAGGGCGGTGTCCAGTGGCACATCGATCAAATGGATAAAGGCATGGAGGCCAATCGGGATGACCGTGCACTGCCCGGCGTTCAAGGGAATATCGCCGATGCCCGCCAGGCGTAATGTCAGCGACAGCGATCGGGTTCCTACCAGCCAAAGCACCAGGCGCGTCGGCTCCAGGCGCCGCAGCATGGGGCCGACGAGGACGGGTGGCAATGGGGTTTGATGGTCAGGCAATGGCTGCGGTTCGGACATCCGGGGTCAAGGCTCTTGGCGCGTAGGGGGGTGATGATAACGCAGGTGGTCAGGGTTGCCTGTTAAGCATTGTGCGTCTTGTACTCTTTGGGATGGATATGGCCAGATCGAATCGAATACATTTGAAATAGACTGAAATAAGATGGTGAAGAAATCTTCATGAAAGAGCGAAAATTGATAGAGTGATAGTGTGTTTGGTTTTTAGGCTTTGAGTTCAATAGTTAATATTTATAATGGTTTTTGAGGTGGTTGGGAATGAACATGTCAGGCATTAATATTTCGTCGCCTTCAATAGTGGCTACTAGTAAAGAGGCTGATTTTTCAGGGAAAGTATTCTGTCTTGTAGCTAAATTGGAAACAGTGCAGCAAAGTGCATCCAGATTAATCGTGGATTTAAAGAGTCAGGGGCTGTCGGACTCCGAGAAAACCTCCTTAATAAAGGACTCCGCCCCGCAACTTGACAGATTGGCTAATGGGATAGCGTCGATTGGCGCTCATAAATTGAGTTTGCAAGGGAGTGCCTATAAAAATTCCGAAAATTATGCTCGTGGATTGGATTCTATGTCTAATCAAATAAAGGCAAGTTACGATGAGTTGAAAGTACTAAGTAATATGTGTGTTGCAAGTTTGCCTGCTGATTCACGATTGGCTGAGGTAGCAGTTCAGGAGTTCAACGCATCTAAAGCTGATGAAGGTAAAGAAAAGAAATCAGTCACTTTTGCTTGGTGGACGAAGTAGTAAGTTTAAGTGGGCTGCTTGGTGATCGCAAGATCACCAAGTTTTTCGAATTGATAGGCCCGTTACAACGCTTTTTATCATGCATATTATTTTCCAATTCAGCCCCCGACAATTTATTCGCCCGATAAACCAGAAACGGTTCTCTCCAGGCCCACTGACAGCGGTGCGCAGTCGAACGCGGACCGGGCGGCATGCAACTGACCCCCAAGGCGCAGGCCATGCGCGGGCTGTTGAAGCAGATTCTGGGCTCGGTCAGCACCCTCGTCGGTGCCGCCAGTGCCGAGCTGAGCACCCTGCGCCAGACCGTGCGCATCGTCATGGCCGACTTCCCGGCAATCGTCATCGCCCAGCGATTGCACCATCGGCTGGCGGAACTGGCGCCGGGCATCGACCTGGTGATCCAACCCTGGCAGGGCGGTGAGGCGGCACAGGAAAGTTTGAGTCGCGGCCAAAGCGATCTGGCCATGTCGGTGTTCCCGCCCCTCGGCCCGGACTTCACCCGACGCCTGCTATTGCACGAGCATTTCGTGGTGGCGATGCGAAGCGGACACCCAGCAATCAAGGACTTCAATCTCGACCGCTGGCTAAGTTATCCACATGTGTTGGTGTCCGGGCGCGGCGCAACCTGGGGTCCGCTCGATGAACAGTTGAAGGGCCAAGGGCTGTCGCGACGGGTCGGAATCGTCGTGCCGAGCTTTGTCATGGTTCCGGATCTGCTGCTGGGCTCGGACCTGATTGCGATGCTGCCGAGCCAGTGCCTGTCGATGCCGATGGCCAATGCGCTGCACACCGTGGAACCGCCGATAGAGGTGGAGGGTTTTGCATTGCATCTGGCCTGGCATAAACGACGCGATGAAGACGCGGCGGTGCAATGTGTAGCGCGGGTGCTGGAGGCGGTGATAGCTGCTGACTGACATCCGCCTCGCCATTGGCGACCAACCAGCGAAACACCTCGCTCACTGACACCGTATGGCTGCGCTCGATCCAGCGCACTACGGCCGGGCCGTAGTGTTCGGTGTAACGAGTGAGCACCAGTTGGCGGCAATCTGCCGACAGGCGCAGGGTGATTTCCCGGCAGTGCAGATTGGCCTCGGCGTCACGGGTCATCCGTTGTTGAAGAATCAGTCCTTCAGAAACCATCGGCGGGTGCTCCTGTGCATTGAGGCTTGGTGTTGTCGGGCGAGCCTTGTTTGCCATCGGCCACGTAAGCCGCACGATGCTCCGCCACCACGTTGCGCAACGCGCTGTAATAGTCCGGCAGTTTTTGCAGGCTGTCGGTCAGCGGCAAGGCTTCGGCTCGACCGTCGACGATGCCGCCGACCGTGTTGATCGTCGACAAGGTGTCGACGGTGTCGCTATTGCTGCCGAACGGATCGACGACGAAACTGAGCACGCGCCCGGCCGCATCGCGGCTGTTGGACGTGCCGAACAACGGCAACTCGACGATCGGGCCGTTGCCGATGCCCCACACGCCGAAGGTCTGCCCGAAGTCGGCGTCGTGGCGCGGGATGCCGACCTTGCCGGAAACGTCGATCAAGCCCACTACGCCCACCGTTGTGTTCAGCACGAAACGCCCCAGGGTATTGACCGAGCGCCGCGGGTTGCCTTGCAGCACGTCATTGATGAACACCTTGGGCTCACCGAAGTTCTCCACGAAGTTATGCACACCCGTCTGGAAAAAGTCCGGCAAGTAGCGATAGCCGCGAGCGACCGGTGCCAGGGCGTAGTCATCCACCACCCGGTTAAACGCAAAGACCCCGCGATTGAACGGTTCCGCCGGGTCGTTCACCGAATAGGCAATGTCGGCGCAACTCACTTGGGCGGTGGACGACGGTTGGCTGCTGCAACCGGCCAACCCGGCGGCCAGCACGGCAATCGAGGTGTGGCGGGCCAGCCAGGGAGCACATTTGAAAG
The DNA here is from genome assembly GCF_024169315.1 of Pseudomonas migulae. Lineage (NCBI taxonomy): Bacteria > Pseudomonadati > Pseudomonadota > Gammaproteobacteria > Pseudomonadales > Pseudomonadaceae > Pseudomonas > Pseudomonas migulae. Next base: position 5,025,176 of record NZ_JALJWR010000001.1, read on the forward strand.
GCAACATGGACGCGAGTCTCGGGAGGAATTCGCGGTGATGCTGGGCCCAGAGCCTTGCGCAAAGATGTCCGCTTTATTGCGCCGCTGTCGTTTTATTGCAGGATTGAAATATATGACGCGCTGCCGCGAATGGTTTTAGATGGCGGTTCCATTCGCTCTTAAGTGACCTTCGGTGAACAGCCTGTTAATTGTCGATGACGACCTCGAAGTCCTCGATCTGCTGAAAAAATTCTTCGTCCAGCACGGCTACAGCGTCGAGGTCGCCACCGACGGCGCGTCGCTGTGGACGGCCATCGAGCGCCAGGCGCCAGACCTGATCATCCTCGACGTGATGTTGCCCGGCGACAGCGGGCTGATCCTGTGTCAGCAATTGCGAATCCGCCACGCGATACCGGTGATCATGCTCACCGCCATGGGCGAACTCAGTGATCGGGTGGTCGGCCTCGAGCTGGGCGCCGATGATTACCTGACCAAACCCTTCGACGCCCGTGAATTGTTAGCCCGGGTCCGCGCCGTGCTGCGCCGCGTGGACGACCGCCGTTCGCTGACACAGGAACGCCCACGGCCGTTGATCGACTTCGCCGACTGGCACCTCGACGTCACCCGCCGTGAACTGCGCTCGCCGGACAACGTGATGATTCCGCTCTCGGCCGGTGAGTTTGATTTGCTGCTGGTCTTCGTCGAACACCCGCAACGCATCCTCACCCGTGAACAACTGCTGGACCTGGCGCGCGGGCACTGCCACGACGCGTTCGATCGCAGCATCGATGTGCAAGTCAGCCGCCTGCGACGCAAACTCGAGTCCGACACCAAGCGCCCGGCGATGATTCGCACCGTGCGTAATGGCGGTTACCTGTTCACCCCCAGCGTGACGCGGCGATGAGCTGGCTGAAGCGGATTCGCCGCGACACGGTGGCGCGCTGGATCGCGTTGACGATCATCCTCGCCATGCTCATTTCACTGGCGCTGAACGGCCTGTTTATCCAACTCGCTGGCGTCTGGGCGCGGCCGCCGTTGATCGAAACCGGCTTGCTGGAAAAAGCGGCGGCCGTCACCCGCGTCATCGATGCCGCTCCGGCATCACTTCGTGGCCAGTTGGCCAAGGCGGCTACCGAAGACGGCTTCGTGGTCAGTTGGCACCTTGATCGACATGGTCTCAACGTACCGCCCGTGGACGATCCGATCTCCGAAGAGGGCTCGAGAATCCTTCAGCCATTGCTCAAATCGGCCGGTGGCCGCGTCGAAGCCTATGAGCCCAGCGACTGGCCCGAGCACTCGGCGGACGCCCGCTACATGCTGCTGATCGAGCTGTCCGACGCCTCGTGGCTGTTGTTCTCGCCCCCCACACGCAGTTGGGGCCTCGACGATACGCCGCGCTACCTGATCGTCATTCTGCTGGCGCTGATTTCCACGGCCCTGGTCGCACTGATCGCCACCCGCCGTCTCGCCACGCCGCTGCAACACTTCACCGACGGCGCCCGCCGCTTCGGCGCGGACTTCCGCGCCCCGCCCATCGAACCGCTGGGCCCCCAGGAAATTCGCCAGGCGATCCTCGCGTTCAACGCCATGCAGGCGCAGCTGCAACACTTTATTCGCGACCGTACGCAAATGCTCGCCGCCATCTCCCATGACCTGCGCGCACCGTTGACGCGGATGCGTTTGCGCGGGGAGTTCATTGAGGATGCCGAGCAACAGCAGCGACTGTTTCGCGACGTGGATGAAATGCAGGCGATGATCAATTCGGCGCTGGAATTCTTTCGCGATGATGCGCGGCTTGAACCGGCGACCCAGTTTGATCTGGCGGAACTGCTGCAAACCTTGCTGGACGATTACCGGGATCAAGGGGTCGAGATTGCCTTCAACGGGCCGTTGCGGCTGGTGTATTTCGGGCGGCCGTTGGGGCTGAAGCGGGTGATGACGAACTTGCTGGATAACGCGATCAAGTATGGAAGCGAGCCGGTGATTGAACTGATGCCTGATGCTGGAGAAGTGCGGATCAAGGTACTGGATCGTGGGCCGGGAATTCCGCAGGCCAGCCTTGAACAAGTGTTCGCGCCGTTCTTTCGCATGGAAGGATCGCGTAACAAAAGTACCGGTGGCGTTGGGCTAGGGTTATCAGCGGCGCGGGCTATTGTGTTGGAGCACGGTGGGGAGTTAACGCTGCGTAATCGGTCGAAGGGCGGGCTGGAAGCGTTGGTGGTGTTGCCGGTGCAGGTGGGGTAGGCAAAGGTTATCCAATCGCCTTCGGTCACCTCGTGAGTGAAGGCTCTATGCCATCACTTTTTCGTCTGCTAAGGTTCTTGCGCATAAATGGATCCACATCTCATGGAGTAGAAGATGTTCAAGTCTCTTACGGATAAAGCGAGAGCACTGTCAGGCGGGATCGCTGACAAGGCCATGGCAGCCAAAGACAATGTGTCCGGCAATTTTTCAGCAGGCACATCGAAAGCCTCGGAGTTTTTGGACAATAACTGGGGCAAGGTCGAAAACGTTCTGGTCAATGGCCTGCTGACGGTCACGGAAGAAAAGCTCAAGGATGATGAGGTCTTCATCATGTTGGTCGAAAAAGCTTATGAAATGCTGCCAACGCCTGTCCGTTTGATTCTCTCTCGTACGACATTCATCAATCACACCCTGACCCATCGCGAAAGCCTGGTCGCCAAGCTGCAGGAGAAAAGAGCTCTGCGTTTGCTCAACGAAGGTGTGTTGACCAATCAGGCGTTGCTCATTGATGACGGGCGTGTGATCGAGTCTGTTGAAACCCGCGCTATCGTTGTTGCCAAGGTCTGATTGAACGGGGCAGAGCCTGCCTGCGCATGATGGATTCCCCAGCCAGTGGGCTTGCGATGAACGCATGGCCTATTTCCGGTAATGCCTGGCCATACACAGTGGCATCAGGTGCACGACACGACTGAATCAGGACGATGAACGAAAACTCTCTAAAATTCGCCAAGTACTGGCGCAACTCCCTCGTCGATGCCGAAAATGGCAGCGGCGGTTTGAAACTCGATGGCTTGGCTGGCCATGTTCTCCTCCCGCTCGAAGCCTTGCACGCCGGTTACTTGGGCAGCGAGACCGTCGAAGCGTTATTCAAGGACGAGCCTCGGCAATGCCATACGCTTGAAGTCACCATCCGGCCGTGGGTATTCAAGGCGCGACTGGAACACGGAAAACCCCGTAACGGGATGCATGCGCTGGTGACGCCACTGCTTGGGCATGTGCAGATCAACCGTCACGGGCAACTTTTCCCGACTAAAAACACTGTTATTCCGCGAGATATTCTGGAACCTCTGGAGTCCGGCTGTTTTGCGTTGGGCGATGTCGCGGACGTCGATCGGTTTCTGGCGGTCAACACGCTGCCAGCATTCGAGCCCCCCGAAGAAGGCCAGGCAGCCGCGATCGATGAATATGCCGAACGGTGGGCAACGTATCTAGGCTTTTGTCAGCGCTTTGTTGACGAAGTCAGTTCAGGCTGGCTGCAAGGCGATAACGGCTACGAACGGTCGAATGAATGGTGTCTGTTCAAAGAAGAAAAGGTATCCGGCGCCAGTCAGCACATTGTGCGTCTGTATGACCACCTGCGTGACACGGCCCCTCAAAGCGCACTCTTTGAACGCTACGCCAGCCAGGCATCGCTCGACCCTGAACCGTGCTTGCCGCCAAATGCCGGTTTTGCCGCACGTTTGGGCCATGCCAGCGATGAGTATGCGTTGGCCAGTGAGCAACGTGACGCCCTGGCACATTTCCTGGCCTCCAATGACGGAGACATTCTAGGGGTGAACGGGCCGCCCGGTACGGGCAAGACCACCTTGTTGCTATCGGTTGTGGCTTCGTTATGGGCCAAGGCCGCGTTGGCTGGAGCAGAGCCGCCGGTGATTGTCGCCAGCTCTACCAATAACCAGGCTGTGACCAACATTCTCGATGCCTTCGCTACCGATTTCGCCTATGGCAGTGGGCCATTTGCCGGGCGCTGGTTGCCGAAAATCAAAAGTTTTGGGGCTTATTTCCCAAGCAAATTCACAGACCCGGTAACGTCGAGCAAATATCAGTGCCAAAGCTTCTTTGCCGATACCGAGTCTGCCAGTTACCTGGAACAGGCCAAAGACGAGTGGTTGAGCAAAGCATCAACGGCTTTCCCCTCCTTGCCGTCGCCCACGGTGGAAGGGGCAGTTGGACAGTTGCACCACGCGCTACAAGCTCGTTCCAATGAATTGCACAACATCGAACGCTCATGGCAAGCCCTGGCGACCGCTCGCCAGGCACTTGTGGCGGTGTGGGGCGATGATCCTGAGGCCGGTATCACGGCTGTGCAGCAAGACGTGCAGAAACTCAAGGCCAAAAGCACCCAACAAAAAGCGCTGGAGAATTCGTTCCGCAAGTACCTGGCCGACGAATCGCTGTGGTACGTGATCTTCGCTTGGTTTGCACCTATTCAACAAAAGCGCTTGCTTCGCGCACGGCTGCATCTCGAACAGAGCCACGACGCTTTGCACGCATCGGAGCCGTTGCTGAACGAGGCGCAACTGGCCCAGTTACTCGCGCTGGATAATGTGTCGGAAATCAGCGAAAAACTGGCCGCCTGGCGTGCCACGACAAGCGCCGAGATCAGCGAACTTGAGGCGAAAATCAACGCCGCACAAGAGTTGCAGTTGGCGCTAAAGCAGCGCCTGGCGAGTTGGCGATCAGCACTGTCGCCGCTGGAGCTGGCTCCCGATGTTGTGACCGATGACATGACCCTGAACGATTGCGATCCGTTGGCCGACACTCGGATTCGCTTTCCGATCTTCCTGTTAAGCACGCACTACTGGGAAGGGCGCTGGTTGCTTGAAGTCGAGCAAACATTGCCGCAAATCCTCAAGGATCAAAGCAGGAACGGCCGAAAGGCCCTGGAAAAAAAATGGTATCGCTGGATGAAGCTGACACCCTGCGTCGTGTCGACTTTCTTCATGCTGCCCGCCCATATGAAGGGCAGCAAGCACAACGGCCAGGGTCTGATTGAAGACTACATGTACAACCTCATCGATCTATTGATCGTCGACGAAGCCGGCCAGGTTTTGCCCGAAGTCGCAGGTGCTTCCTTTGCTCTGGGCAAGAAGGCCCTGGTCATCGGGGACACGTTGCAAATCGAACCGATTTGGTCGATCCCGGATTCGGTGGACATCGGCAATCTGTTGGGGGCCGATCTGTTGCCACGTGTCGGTGTCGATGAAGCGTATGGAAAACTTTGCGTCACGGGTGTAAGTGCAGCCTCGGGCAGCGTGATGCAAATCGCCCAGAATGCCAGTCGCTACTGGTACGACCCCGACATGGACCGGGGCATGTTCTTGTACGAACATCGTCGTTGTTATGACTCAATCGTCGATTACTGCAACACCCTGTGTTACCAGGGCAAACTGGTGCCCAAACGTGGCACTAAACCTCAAGGCGGCCTGTTGCCAGGTTTGGGTTATCTTCACGTCGATGGTATCTGCCGACAGCAGAACGGCCGTAGCCGCATGAACCGTCTCGAGGCCGAAACTATCGCGGCGTGGATCGCTGCTCACCGCGAGAAACTGGAGGCATGCTACGGGCTGGAGTTGTGGAAGATCGTGGGTGTGATCACGCCCTTCGGCGCGCAATCCCAAGCGATTGCGGAGGCATGCGCCGCACTGGGCATCCAGACTGGCAAAGGCGAAGGCGAGCTGACCATCGGCACCGTTCACTCCTTTCAGGGGGCTGCGCGGCCGGTGGTGATCTTTTCTGCGGTGTATTCCAAGCACGCCGATGGTGGCTTCATCGATCGTCGACCGAGCATGCTCAACGTAGCGGTCTCCCGGGCCAAAGATAGCTTCCTGGTTTTTGGCGACATGGACCTGTTCGGCATGGTGCCCAAAGGTCAACCTCGTGCTCTGCTGGCTGACTACCTGCTACGCGATCCTGCGAGTGAGCTGGCTTTCGAGTACCTGCCGCGCAAAGACCTGGAGTCTCCCCGGTCAACACTTAGCCATCTGATAAACGCGGATGCTCACGACGATTTCTTGTTGAAAACCTTGGCCACCGCAATGCGTGAAGTACACATCGTTTCGCCATGGATCATATTGAGGAGGATCCACGAAATAGGCGCATGGGAGGCAATGAGTGCGGCGGTTGAGCGAGGCGTCAAGGTGCGGGTTTATACCGACAGGGATTTCAACATTTCAGAAAAGTCGCCAGACATTCAAGCGAGAAGAGATGAACTCAAGCACGCCATTGAGGCCCTGCGAGGCCAGCGTATTGAATCCCATGTGGTGGCGCGGGTGCACAGCAAAATCGTCATGGCCGACGATGAGCTGCTGTGTATGGGATCATTTAACTGGTTTAGTGCGAACCGTGGCCGCTGGGCCAACTATGAAACCTCAATGGTCTATGAGGGGCCGGATGTGACGGGGGAAATTAAGGTGCACCGGGAGAATCTTGTGGCGAGGATAGATTCGCGGCACTGATAACAGGGCCTGGCCGCTCAGCGGCCAGACCAGCAGAAATTCCCGTTAATCGCCGCGATCAGAACAACGGGTCGACATTCAAATAGAGAAATAATATGGACATTAAATGGCGCCGCTTCATACAGATTGAAGCGATCCTCCTGCTGCTCATCACCCCGTTTTTTGCTCACGCAGACATTACCGAGGAGGAGGCCACCGCCAACTGTCTTAAAATTGGCGAGTATTTCGTCGAGGGTGGGAAGTATTACAAGCTCAAGCAATATGCCAAGGCTCGGGAACAATATGAGCAGCAAGCCGGTTGGTCTGAGAGTTGTCAGCTGGACGAAGAAAAAGTCGCGATGGCCTACAACAACGTAGCACTCACCTACATTCACGAAGGCAATTATCTGAAGGCCCGGGCGTGGTTGAATATTCTGCCCAACGATAAAAAATCGATGTTCAACCTTGGGAAAATCAGCGGCGATATCAAGAATGCCCTGGAGAAACAGTCAAGCAAGCCGCAAGGGCGGTATTGGCAATATGCCGGAGCTTCGTTATGGAATTCCATGACGATCAAGCCACACGGTATGAAACACCAAGTTGATTTCGAAGGTTATTCCGCAGGCCTGATGGCGATGTATTACGGTCCCAATCTCGGTGAGTTTTCAACGGTATTAGCGTTTGATAACGGCAAGGCTCATTACGCCATGAGTGGGGATGATGGCGACTGTGAATACGACTTCGACATAAAAAAAGACCTGCTCACGGTAACGCGTACGGCCGGTGAATCATGCGGTTTTGGTCACAATGTGGGCGCTGAAGGCGCATATCAACGGGTCGAGTTCTAGTTTGGAAAGATGGAATGCCCCGAAAGCTCGGGGCTTATTCCAAAAGATCAAGCGAACCTAAGCCTCCCAACCCGCCCCACTGACGGCCTCTTGCGCCAACGGATGCAAATCCGCCCCGTGATGCTCCGTCTGCCAGGCCAGCAACTCCTTGCGCATGCCGGGCGTCCAGTACATCTGCAGATGATTCCGCACACCGAGCACGGCCACTTTCTGGTCCGGTTCGGTGGCGAAATACTGGGCGATCTGGTTGACCATCTTGATCAGGTTTTCAGTGCTCATCGGCGCACCTCCTCTTTAGCGCCACGGGCCTGACGGCGGTCCTTGAGCAAACGGTCCTGTTCATCGCTGAAGGCCTGGTAGCGTTTTTGCCACTCGGAAGGGTGGTAGACGCGGCTGACTTCCACGGCGGTGACCTTGTACTCCGGACAGTTGGTGGCCCAGTCGGAGTTGTCGGTGGTGATGACGTTGGCCCCCGATTCAGGGAAGTGGAACGTGGTGTACACCACGCCCGGCGCCACCCGTTCGGTGACCCGCGCACGCAATACGGTCTGGCCGGCGCGGCTGCCGATGCCGACCCAGTCACCTTCGTTGATGCCGCGACTCTCGGCGTCGGTCGGGTGGATTTCCAGACGGTCTTCGTCGTGCCAGGCGACGTTCTCCGTACGCCGGGTCTGCGCGCCGACGTTGTACTGGCTGAGGATGCGCCCGGTGGTCAGCAGCAGCGGATAACGATTGTTGACCTTCTCCTCGGTGGGTACGTAGCCGGTGAGCATGAAGCGCCCCTTGCCGCGCACGAATTGATCGATGTGCATGGTCGGCGTGCCGTCCGGTGCCGCGGCGTTGCACGGCCATTGCAGGCTGCCGTGGCGATCCAGTTCGGCGTAGCTGACGTTGGTGAAGGTCGGCGTCAGGCTGGCGATTTCATCCATGATTTCCGATGGATGTTTGTAATTCATCGGATAACCCAAGGCGTGCGCCAGCGCCACGGTGCCTTCCCAGTCGGCCTTGCCGCCCAGAGGCTCCATGACCTTGCGCACCCGAGAGATGCGTCGCTCGGCGTTGGTAAACGTGCCGTCCTTTTCCAGGAACGAAGCGCCCGGCAGGAACACATGGGCGAACCTGGCGGTTTCGTTGAGGAAAATGTCCTGCACCACCACGCATTCCATGGCCGACAGCGCCGCAGTGACGTGCTGGGTATTCGGGTCGCTCTGAGCGATGTCTTCGCCCTGGCAGTACAGACCCTTGAAACTGCCGGCCAGCGCCGACTCGAACATGTTGGGAATGCGCAGGCCCGGATCAGGTTGCAGCGTGACGTTCCACGCCTGTTCGAACTGCGCCCGCACCACTTCGTTAGAGATGTGCCGGTAACCGGGTAACTCGTGGGGGAAGGAACCCATGTCGCAGGAACCCTGAACGTTGTTCTGCCCGCGCAACGGGTTCACGCCCACGCCTTCGCGGCCGATGTTGCCGGTGGCCATGGCGAGGTTGGCGATGCCCATCACCGCCGTGCTGCCCTGGCTGTGCTCGGTGACGCCGAGGCCGTAATAGATCGCCGCGTTGCCGCCAGTGGCATACAGGCGGGCGGCGGCGCGGATGTCGGCCGGGGCTACGCCGCAAATCTCGCCAAGGACTTCCGGTGAGTTTTCCGGGCGGCTGACCAGCTCGCTCCAGCGGGCGAAATCACTGCCCTCGCAACGGGCGTCGATAAAGGCCTGATTGAGCAAACCTTCGGTGACAATCACATGGGCCAGCGCATTGAGCATGGCGACGTTGGTGCCCGGGCGCAGGGCCAGGTGCAGTTCGGCGCGGGCGTGCACCGAGTCCACCAGATCAATGCGGCGAGGGTCGATAACGATCAGACGCGCACCTTCACGCAGCCGGCGCTTGAGCTGCGAGGCGAACACCGGGTGAGCATCACTCGGGTTGGCGCCCATCACCAGAATCACGTCAGCCTGCATTACCGAGTCGAAACTTTGGGTGCCGGCGGACTCGCCCAAGGTTTGTTTCAAGCCATAGCCGGTCGGCGAATGGCAGACCCGCGCACAGGTGTCGACGTTGTTGTTGCCGAACGCGGCGCGCACCAGTTTCTGCACCAGATAGGTTTCTTCGTTGGTGCAGCGGCTGGAGGTGATACCACCAATGGAATCGCGGCCATATTTTTGCTGCAACCGACGGAATTCGCTGGCGGCATAAGCCACCGCTTCATCCCAGCTGACTTCCTGCCACGGGTCGTTGATGTGGCTGCGGATCATCGGTTTGGTGATGCGATCCGGGTGGGTGGCGTAGCCCCAGGCGAAGCGCCCTTTGACGCACGAGTGGCCGTGGTTGGCTTGGCCGTTTTTGTCGGGAACCATGCGCACCAACTGGTCGCCTTTCATCTCGGCGCGGAACGAGCAGCCCACGCCGCAATAGGCACACGTGGTGATCACGCTGCGTTCCGGCTGTCCCAGTTCGACCACGCTTTTTTCCATCAGCGTCGCGGTCGGGCAGGCCTGTACACAGGCGCCGCAGGACACGCATTCCGAGTCGAGGAAATTCTCGCCACCGGCGGCCTCGACCCGGGATTCGAAACCGCGCCCGGTGATGGTCAGGGCAAAGGTGCCCTGGGTTTCTTCGCAGGCGCGCACGCAGCGGTTGCAGACGATGCACTTGCTCGGGTCGTAGTCGAAGTAGGGATTGGAGGTGTCTTTCACATCGGCCAGATGGTTTTCGCCTTCATAGCCGTAACGCACCTCGCGCAGACCGACCTGACCGGCCACGGTTTGCAGCTCGCAGTTGCCGTTGGCCGAGCAGGTCAGGCAATCCAGCGGGTGATCGGAGATGTACAACTCCATGACATTACGGCGCAGTGTCGCGAGCTTCGGCGTCTGCGTGTGGACGGTCATGCCTTCAGTGACCGGCGTGGTGCAGGACGCCGGATAGCCGCGCATCCCGTCGATTTCCACCAGGCACATACGGCAGGAGCCAAAGGCTTCCAGGCTGTCGGTGGCGCACAGTTTCGGAATGGTGGTGCCCATCAGCGCAGCAGCGCGCATCACCGAAGTGCCTTCCGGCACGCTGATGCTGCGTCCATCGATGTTCAGAGTTATCTGCACGTCGCTTTCGCGGGCCGGCGTGCCCAGATCGATATCGGTTTTCGGGTCGAAGAGAGTAATCATTGCTCGGCCTCCGAGGCTTGCAGACCGAAGTCGGCGGGGAAGTACTTGAGGGCGCTGGCCACCGGAAAGGAAACCATGCCGCCCAACGCGCAGAGCGAACCGTATTGCAGGGTGTCGCACAGGTCCTTGAGGATGATCACCTGCTCATCGCGACCACTCTGGTCCGGCGCGGCCAACAGACGGTCGATCACCTCCACGCCCCGGGTCGAGCCGATGCGGCAGGGCGTGCATTTGCCACAGGATTCCTCGGCGCAGAACTCCATCGCGAAGCGCGCCATATGGGCCATGTCCAGCGTGTCGTCCGCCACCACCACACCGCCGTGACCGAGCATCGCGCCCATGGCTGCGAAGGCCTCGTAATCCAGCGGCGTGTCAAATTGCGACGGCGGCACCCAGGCACCAAGCGGGCCGCCCACCTGCGCAGCTTTCAGCGGCCGGCCACTGGCGGTGCCACCGCCGTAGTCTTCCACCAATTCCCGCAATGTCAGGCCAAAGGCCCGTTCCACCAGACCGCCATGACGAATATTGCCCGCCAGTTGGAAAGGCATCGTGCCCAGCGAACGGCCCATGCCGTAATCACGATAGAACTGCGCACCCTTGGCCAGAATCAGCGGCACTGAAGCCAGGGTCAGCACGTTGTGCACCAGCGTCGGTTGACCAAACAGCCCCTTCAACGCCGGGATCGGCGGCTTGGCACGAACGATCCCGCGCTTGCCTTCAAGAGAATCCAGCAGCGCCGTTTCTTCACCGCAGATGTAAGCGCCGGCACCGACCCGCACTTCCATATCGAACGCCTGACCGCTGCCGCCGACATTGGCGCCGAGGTAACCGGCGGTTCGGGCAAGGTTCAGCGCCTGACGCAGCGTGGCCACGGCATCCGGATATTCCGAGCGCACATAGATGTAGCCGTAACTGGCGCCGACGGTGATGCCGGCAATGGCCATGCCTTCGATCAGCAGGAAGGGGTCGCCTTCCATCAACATGCGATCGGCGAAAGTGCCGGAGTCGCCTTCGTCGGCGTTGCAAACGATGTATTTTTGCGCAGCCTCAGTGGCGCGCACCGTGCGCCATTTGATCCCGGCGGGGAATGCCGCGCCGCCACGGCCACGCAGGCCTGAATCGAACACCGCCGTCGCGGTCTGCTCGCCGCCAATGGCAACGGCCCTTGTTAAACCCTCGAAACCGCCATGGGCCCGATAATCGTCCAGCGACAGCGGCCGGGTAATACCGGCGCGGGCGAACAACAGGCGTTGTTGAGACTTGAGATAAGGCAGCTCTTCCACCAGCCCCAAGGCCAGTGGATGCGAGGACGGCTCGCCTTTCAGCGCTTCAAGCACGGACGGCACATCAGCCGCAGTCAGCGGACCGAAGCCGATCCGGCCTTGCGGGCTGTCCACTTCCAGCAGCGGCTCCAGCCAATACAGACCGCGCGAACTGGTGCGCTGCAACTCCAGCGGCAGATTGCGTTCCCGAGCCTGAGTGATCAGGGCCACCGCCACCTCATCGGCGCCCACGGCACGGGCAAGCGAATCAGTGGGCAGATAAAGAGTCGGCATCATGCGTCCTCCCGGCAAGCGTCGAGCAAGGCATCGAGACGCTCAGCACTGAGCCGCGCATGCACCCGACCATCCAGTTCCAGAGCGGGCGAGCAGGCGCAAGCACCGAGGCAATACACCGGACGCAAACTGATACTGCCGTCGGCGCTGCTGCCGTGGTCATCCAGTTGCAGACGTTCACGCAACTGCGCCGCAAGCTCCTCGGCACCGCGACTCTTGCATGACTCAGCCCGGCACAAACGAAGAATGTGTCGAGCCGGCGGCGCGGTACGGAAGTCATGGTAAAAGCTGATCACCCCGCGAACCTCGGCCTGACTCTGATTGAGGGCGTGGGCAATCTCGGGGACGGCGGCATCGGGGATGTAACCGATGCGTTCCTGAATATCATGAAGGATGGGCAACAGTGCACCCGCAGAGCCCTTATGGCGCTCCAGCAGGCTGTTGACCAAAGGCAAGTGCAAACTCTCATCAGGCATTCAGCAATCCTCACGGTCACGGACAAACCAGATGGTTGTCGGTCGTCCGAAAGTGTCGGCTGCGGCACTCACACCACGTCACGGAATCGTGGCAATTTCAGGCCGTTGGCCAGGGCACCCTTGGCGGGCATCTTGTTGTGCCCGGCACGGTCTTCGCCGCACCTCTACTGGGCATAAAGGGCAGCTTGCCACGCTGCTATTGATCGAACTGCACCAAAGCGACGTGTTCGGTTCTGCCTACGACTATCCATTAAGTCTAGATGAACGCGGAGTAGGGCGTTCACTCACCGGCCTAATGCCCTGAGGGCTTGTCGATGGGTGATGTATAACAAGCATTGCAGGTAAGAAACAGCATCAGATCCATGGGCATTCCAGGGTGCAGATGTGCCAGTGGACGGCAAGGCGGCAAAATAGTAGCGTCGAGCCACTTTTTTCGTAACGGACTACACATGCCCATTGCCGCTCGAACCTCGCGCCTGTTCTGCGCAATCACTTTCGCCGTCGTGATGACCCCGGCGCTCGCCGGCCTGTCGAGTGAAACCCCGGAATACGCCAGGGCGGGCTACCTCTCCGATTGCCAGAAATTTCTGCAGGTGGTGGCCGAGGTGCAGGCCGGGCGCCAGACGCCCAAAGAAGCTACTCCCGCTATCAAGATGCATCTGAGTACCTTTGAGTTACATCGCTACTACCTACCCCAGTCAAGCCTTGGCTCCCCCGAATACGCTCGTTGTGAGAGCGGCGTTCCCATAGCGAAAGAGATCGCGGACAAGGGCGAAATTGAACTCAGCAAAGACGTGGACGAGTATCTCGCGCAAGCCCAGACCAAACACCTGGCCTCCTCGGATTACAAGCGCGCTCGCTCTCTGGGTTTCACCGACGTCGGCGAAATCGGTCAACTCGACCAGCACGCCGAGCTGGATGGTGAAGCGAATCTGAAGACCTTGATGATCAGAGTCGATTCTGGTTGCGGCGAAAATTTCCGCGCCGCGAAATACGTCAAACCTTACGTGATCTACACCGTCGGTCCTGACGATGGCAACTGCGCCATTAACCGGAACGTCGCCGTGCTGGGTGGCAAAGTCGCGCAGTGGGGTGAGTACATTGATGACGAAGTGGTTTATCAGTACGTGGGATGGAAGGAACTGCCTGGACAGGATGGATTCCCCGTCAACATTCGAGTCGTGAAAGTGGTGAAGTAACCCGCAGGGATTTTTCTTCGAACGGAGGATGGACAGATGATCGACTTCAACAACAAAGGCTTCTTCAAACTCAAGCAAAACGAAGAATACGCCGAACGCGTCAGCGCACTGCTGCTGGAAGGCGAGCACGTCATCGACTCGTACAAATCCATGCGCGATGGCGTCGTGTTCACCAACAAACGCATCATCGCCGTCAACGTGCAGGGCCTCACCGGCAGCAAAAAAGACTTCACCTCACTGCCCTACAAAAACATCGTCGCCTACTCGGTAGAAACCTCCGGCACCTTCGACCTGGATTCAGAACTGGAGATCTACTTCTCGTCGCTGGGCAAAGTGAAATTCGAATTCACCGGCCGGACCTCGATGGTAGAAATCTCAAAACTGATCTCCCAACACCTGCTCTGACCCGCGCACCCAAAGCCCCCGAAACCCCAAGGTCAACAACAGGCTTCAGCCACCCGAAATCCCTGTGGGAGCGGGCTTGCCCGCGAAGGCGCCAGCCCACTCACCACAAACTCCTGCATTGAATCACAACCCCTGTAGGAGCGAGCCCGCTCGCGAAAAACCCAAGCCAACCACCCATCCCGCTGAATGGCCGCCATCTTCGCGAGCAAGCTCGCTCTCACAAGTGCCCTACGCATCTCCAAACACCAGACAAAGTCCGGCCCAAACGCGAGCTACCCCTCAGCCATCCCCTCCGCCCGCTTATTCGCCAACTCATTATCCCGATCCCGCGTCACCGCCTTCGCCACATCATCTACCACCGCCTTACTCATCGCCGTCAAATAATGTGCAGCCCAGGCGTGGTAATCCGTGTCCTTGGCATAAGCCGCATCCTTGGTCAGCGCCTTGGCGATACACAGAAAATCAGAAGCCATGGCCAACGCATCGCCGGCGGGCACGTTACGCGTGACATGGAACAACGCTTGATCGCCGCAGTAGATGGCGGGGGTGAGGCCGATGGTTGTGAGTTCGGGTTGATTGGTCATTTGCCACCTCCGATGTGGGAGATGTGGTGGGGGAGGGTGTTACGCGATTGGGGATTGTGTAGAGGGAAAAGCCAAATTTCGTACGGATTTGTTCTGTTCATGGTCAACGTCCTTGATTTGAGGAGCTGCCACGAGCCTTCTCACAGGCTTGGGTGACAGCCGTGCGCGGGGTGAGAAACCGGCAATCAAGGCAACCGGTAGACCCGAAGGTCTCCCACGCACAGCCGCCATAAAGCCATATCGCAGACGAAAAAAAACGCCACGACAGGTTTTGGGGCGCTTTGCGCCTTGATTGTTTCGGGCTCTCACACCCGGTCGCTGAATTGGCAGCGACTTTGGGAGATTATCGTGCAGATTCCGTTCCTGCAACCTTCGAAGACTTCGATCCCAAGACCCCAAGACGAAAAAATGTGCTGCACCCTTTTTGGCAAGAGCAGCCACTACACTCAAAGGCCGTGATCGGCCAAAAGCGGTCAATCACGACAGGCAGAGTCAACCGATAACTTACGTCCAGCATCAATATCGTCCCTGGAGCGGGGCGGAGTTACGGAGAATCCTCTACTATCGGTTTATGAGTAATTACATCTATTCGTCATGCATCAAGGAGCAAGGCTTGAAAATCTCTGAAACCTCCACAGATTATGAGAAGTTGGCTCAGAAAATTTATGAGGAGATCCTTGCTCTTCAAGGTGTAGAAAATATTGACGTAAGACATAACGTGAAAATCAGGGGTAAGTCTGGTGTTGAACACCAAATAGATGTTTTTTGGGAGTACAAATACGCGGGGATAGCTCACCGAGTACTCATAGAATGCAAGCACTATAGCCACGCAGTAAGTTTATTGCACGTTAGAAACCTACATGGGCTTACAACAGACATTCCCAATAGCACAGGAGTAATAGTTACAACCATAGGCTTTCAATCTGGCGCCAAAGAGTACGCAGGCTTTTACGAAATGGGCCTCAAGCTTATTAGAAAACCACGTGGGGAGGACTGGAATGGCTATATTCAAATAATCAATATTCAAATGAAGTTTCTCAGAAATCATTACCTTGATTTCAAATTGTCGTTTGACGGGAAGGATCAAGCAACGAGGGATATTGTCGAACAAGACCCATCGGTCATGTCTACCAACTCGACCGAAATAGTTGTCAGAGACGAAGGTCATGAACCCTGTGCTTTTAATTTATGGCTTGATCGGCATGTCTTGTCAGGATCTCATGGATTTGGTGTCGAAGGCGAGACGACACTGCTTCCTGAGAAGTCTTATCTCGTAACTCCGGATAGCCGAGAATTAAAGCTAGGTAAAGTTGTGGTTACGTACATGTCTACCCAGTTCGACCAAGACCTTGAAATTGATGCTATGAATCTTGTAGAGGCGGTGCTGCAAGATTTCAGCAGTGGAGAAGTTGAGCACATGCATCATAAAAATACTTAACGAGACGCAGGCACTGGGGAAAATTTTTGCTAAGCAACAATTTTGTCGTGCTAAGGGCGTTATTATTTACTCTTCAACTACGGAATAAGGAATTAGGAAGTGACCACAGCAGTCGGCCAGAAGCAGACCTTCGCCGGGGAGTTTGTTGCGGTCAAAATCGGTAACTCGATTTTTCTACGAGTTTTGGGGTGATTTAATTATTAGGTGCATTAAAGCGAGGCGGGATGAAACAATCAACTCTAAACACACTATTGGTAGCAAAAGCAATTTTTGGAAAAACCAAATCTCTAGTTAATTCCGGTGACAAACACTCTTGCACAGCTGGGATAATACTGCTTCAAGATTTCGTAGAGTTGATTGTGCTTGCCGTCCTAGACGAGCTGGATACAAACGAGCAAAGGAATTTAGAATCAAAATCTTTTGACGAACTGCTTGGCGAGTTAAAAAAACTAAATGTGCCAGTAATAAAATCCGGCACTATCAAGGCACTGAATAAGCAGAGGGTTATCTCAAAGCATTATGGACAATTGTCAGAGCCAGCTTCCGTCGTAAACTATTTCAATACAGCAAGTATTTTTGCTGATGCTTTGTTGGAACGCGTAGTCGGTGCAAAGCTGCAAGAAATATTTCTTACGGACATTCTAAAAGATGGCTCTGCAAAAGAGCTTATAAAGGAGGCAATCTCTACTGCAGACAAAGGAGACTTTCTTGAGTCGCTGGCTAAACTGAGGAAAGCATTTTATATATCCTATGAACGCGAGTACTGCATTTACGCTTTTAGAGATCGCGAAGCGAACGACAATAGGCTTTTTGGTCTTCTAGGATTGGGCTTGAGCGGTGGAATGAAAGCCTACTATTGGACTAGAAATAAAACATGGATTGACGCAAATGTAAAAACCCCTGCGGACTTTATCCAAGTCGATCCTGAGAAGTTAAAAACAGACTGCATGGAGTGGGGCATAAGTACGGTAGACACTGAGAACTTCAGGCGATTGACTCCAAAAGTAATTGAAACAGAGAACGGAGTGTGGCACCTAGATTACGACACAAATTTCGCAGCCAACGAATTGAATATTGAGAACTTCAACTACTGCCTTGATATTGTTTTAGATTTTCTCTTAAAAAAGCAAGAATTTGATGCTGGGCATAAATGGCCGAAACGAGTGAAGTCAGTGCCAGCTCCACCAATTTACATTGGGAAGCCTATTTTTGAAAAGCCGTCTGAAAACTCCAACATTATTGGCAATGTAAAAGAAGGTTATTATTACTCGGTGGATAGGGTCGTGTCAGGCTTCAACGCTGGCGAACAATATCTCTATGTTCACCTTTACCTACAGGAGGCTGAGTTTTCGATAAAAGATCATATCTGGGGATACTTGTTGAATGAGTAATATCATCAGCAATTCAACAGTGCCGGAGTCCTGGACTTGTTGATAGGTGCTTGCGGCCTCAGCAACTCAGGTCGAACGTCCCCAAGTGCGGGATATCGATAGTTGGTTGAAACGGTCGCTAAACTGGATGAATCGAAATACGGCTTCTTGCCGACTTCTACCTGTCGCCACCGTCAATTTTGGGTCGATTACTGCCCGTCGCGAAGGACTGAAAACGACCCTTAATGGACGGTCACTTGGGCCGATCAGATTGAACAAACGGGCCGTTCACCCACGCTGCTGATAAAGGTTTCCCGTATTGTTTTACCTGCTCACCCAATGCGAATATGCCGCTTTGCAAACCAAGGCAACATGGAGGCTTCGCACGTGAGCGCTACTTCTTCGATCTGGTTTTTTGTCGTGCCCTTCGCGATTGCGGCAGCAATCCCTGGCCCCGCTCAGGGAGCCCTTTTAGGTCAAGTGGTGTCGCGTGGCGCAAGGTCTACGATCCCTTTCATCGGCGGAATGGTGCTGGGTAATGCTGTCTGGCTGGTGGTCGCCACCCTCGGTCTCGCGGCGCTGGCACTGCAGTTCGAGCCTGTGTTCATCGCGGTGAAATGGCTCGGTGTTGCCTTTATCCTGTTCATCGCATGGAACTTATGGTCGAAGAACACCGAACAACTTCAAGAACCTCCGAAGCGCTCAGCTAGCCGAGGCCTGCTTGCAGGCGCTGTGTTGACTCTGAGTAATCCAAAGGCCGTTGTATTTTTCGGCGCGGTGCTGCCTCATGCATTTGATCTGACGGCGCTGACTTGGCCAGAAGTCGTCTTTATTACCGCGCTCGGGATCGGGATCGATCTCACCATCCAACTGGTTTACCTGGTTACCGCATCGCGAATCAAGCGCACCATCCAGTCACCGAAGGCAATGAAGCGTCTGAATAGAGCGTCAGCCGGCGTAATGACCGGTTGTGCGGGCTGGATGGCCGTTTCACGCTGATCTTCTCTGCAGTAAGGTTTTGCAAGCCTGCAAAGCCTTTAATAGCCCCCCTCTGCCTTCAATGATCTGATTCCTTGGTCGCATGCTTGGGTGGACGTCTGCTGTTGGCCGATAGCTGTCCGTCGCGAGTGGAAGCTAGTGGCAGGAAGCGGACGTTGTTAACTTTGGTCGAAAGTTAAAAACTGGGGAGAGGGGGCTTGGAAAAGGGATAGGGTGGCCAGCGGCGATCTGCCTATTGGGTGTCCCCACTTTTTAGTCTGCATGCCTTCCTTCATTGAATGTCTTTCAGATAATCCTTGAGCGCGATTAGCGGCTCTTCAAGCTGCTCCATCGCCCGCGCATTGCTGAAATCATCTGCCAACCTGTGCAACTCACGCCCCAGTGGCGTATCAACACCGCCTAAAGCTTCCATCGCCAAACTCACGCAGTGCGCCACTCTGAACTGGATCGCGTCGACATCGCCCCTGCGCACTAGCAAGCCGAATACCTCCCGCTCATAGTCGCTCATGATCGGATCGTCCCGCAAAATCGGACTTCCACCTTCCGTCTCATAAGCCAGCTTGAGGGCGAAAAGGGCAACGGTTTCCAGTGGCAATTCCATTGTGTGAATCCTTGATTCGTAAGCCGAGCGGTTTCGGATTGTGGCGTTGAAAAGCAAGATCAAAAGATCGCAGCCTACGGCAGCTCCTACAGGCTGGCGGGGTTCCAACCACTTTATCGCAGGCGAAAAAAAAGGCCTTGCAAAGCAAGACCTTTCTTAATTTTGGTGCCCGAGGGAGACTGTAATTTTTCAGTAAACTCGGGGCCTCCAGCGAGGTTTGCTAGCTCGGGATACATGCAGGGATACATGATCATTTTTGCTGGGCCTACTATGGAATAGTACGCGTGCGAAATGCAAACCTTCCGAAAGAGAAAAGGCTTCATCTCAGAAACGAGCCGGATCGTTCCAGCATTCAGTTTGCGACCCCGCCTTGTCTGTCCAGCACCTGAGAAAATGATTCGATCGGCTAATTCCGATTTTTGACTATGCTTTCCTTGCGTTTCAGCATTGATATCAATTAGCTTCGTGGATTGCGCCTTGGCTGAGTCGTGAAATGTGATAACGCTAGCGTCATAATAAAATTCAGTGGAAAAAAGGGAAGTGGAGCTGATGGCGGATTACATTAATAAGAATATTTTGGCGCAGTCCTACGTTCATGTTGAACCTAAGTGGTTGTCACAAGTAAGTACTAAAGAGCGGTTGCGACAAGTCGATGTGATTAAGAGTCAAATCACACAATATGCTAATGAGCGCATGCAATTCTTTTTGCATGATGGTGTTGTGATTACTGTAGATTTTCAAGAGGGGTCCATTATTGCCAAGATTACTGCTTATGGCAGTATTATGGCTCTTCTTGGCGGTGGGGTGGGGCATGCGCTTGATTTTACCGAGAAATTTCCAGCATATAAGGAGGGGGTAAAAACAATAGTAACTGACGTGGGGCGACTAGCAGACTCAATAAATTCTGAAGTGCTTTTTCAAACGAAGTCACGTGAGAAAAAGGAAATCATTCGAACAGAGGCGCGCAAGGGTGTATTCGGCTCATTAGAGAAAATAAATAATAAGATTGGTGAGATTGAGCGCTGCTTGGAAAAGAGAGATAGTAAGCCGTCAGTCGTGATGAATCATTTGTTAGATGTGAACAAGTATACAATGGAACTCTTTGATAATGTTCAGGATGTCGATGATAGAGCGCTGTTGAAGTCGGCATTACTGGATGGTGTTAAATCTCTGAAAATTACTCGTGTTAGATTGATATTGAAGACGGCCGTGGATAAGGCTTTATTTGAGGAGCTACTTAAGGAAAAGAGAAGAGTAGTCTCTAATATTGAGAAAGTGCAAGTTAAAGTTAAGCCTTAATGCCATTATTGACATTGGTCAAATCAACCAGTGGTTATGTAGTTGTGATTCTATTTGATTTGAAGTCTTGTTTTGTAGTCGTATATTGATCCTGCATCGCATGGGGCGTTGCAATTAAAGCTGGGGCCCCTGGGAAACATTAACTAGTACGGGGTCGGAAACCCGCGGGACTGCGTTAGTGGAAGGTTTTCAAAGTTACTGAAATTTCAGGCATTGAAATCGAAAGAATTCTGCTGAAAAGAGGCCATCGTTACCGCAACGGTAACGATGGCCTTTTGTGTTGATGATTATGGACACCTTGGGCCGTCAACCGAGTCAACCTGTCAACCAATGTAAAAAAATCAGCCACTACCAAGATTGCGCGGGTTGTCTGCCCCGTGTCTATCCGAAATGTCCAGGGTCCCCAGCGACATCCCAATTCATAGTGCAGATGCACTGGTGAACAGCAGTTCACCCGGTTCACCTGTTCACTAAGCTGGGCATTTTTCCGCTAATACGATCACGCGGGTTTCCGACCCCGTGGATGTCTCTTTTGCTCAGGGGCCCCCGGTTCCCGCTGGAATCTCTCCGCTGGTGGAACCCATTGCTGACGGGGAGTGGGGCAGACATGCAAAAACGGCGTGTAACTGGTGTTACGGGTGTAACGTAATCAATCAAGTCATTGATTTTGTTGAATAAATATCGAGTTACACTGGCTGCTTTTTCCTAAGATATGAGGTGTAGCATTTGCGAAAGGTGTAACGCTTTCGGTCCTTGTACTGAATTGAACAAGGAGCGCTGCCCTATGGACAGAACGGTACACCGAAGACCGTAAATGCAAATAGCTGCCGCCCACGAGCATCTGCTTTCGGCCAATAGCGGTCCGCCACAAACGACCGCTACTGGCTAGGTGTTATTAGTCGGTGGACCACACCCGCCGGAGACTTTACGATCTATAGTAAGTAACATGCAGCCATACACAGCGCCTCCCCGAATTCTAAAACACAGCAGCCACAAATTGACATGGTAAGAGTAAAAAAAGAAAGACCTGTTCTTGATGTAACCAATATTAGCCTCGAAGAGTGGCTTTCCATGGTTTTCACTTATAAAGAGAAGAGAAAATATAGATTCATAGATTTTCGCTTTCCAACAGACGCCCATGCAGCTGAATATCTGGCCTCAGCTGAACTAAGATCGGAGTCTGAAACCAAGCACCTAATACGTTCATTTTTGATACCCCCAGGGGTTCAGGGACATGATCATCAGTTTTTTCGCCATTGGATAGATAATGGTTACCTTGCCCAGATGATTGATACGAACGAGTATGCTCGTCGCCTCGTTAAAAACGAAGGTTGGGAAGGTCTGACTTGGATATTAGATCTCCTCCCCGATTGGCCTCAACACGCTCTTGACGCATTGGACGCTTTCATACGGGCGCATACACTTTACCTCTCCGATGATCGTATATGGGGTCTGTGTGACGCGATTTCGATAATCCGCCACAAGTATCTACTATCATCTAATCCTCGCGACATACTTAACGATGTCTCTTCAAGGGATTTTGAGTTTCTCATCGCCGCATTGTTTAGAAGGCAGAAATATCACGCTAAAGTCACTAAGCAGTCAAGGGATGGAGGGGCTGACGTAATATGCAGCTCAATCGATACCCCCATCAAGCAAAAAATTCTAATTGAGTGCAAGCACCACACTGGCACCGTCGGCGTTGAGGTAATTCGTAAGCTGGCAGGAGTTGTGAGTGAAACCGGAGCCACAAGCGGCTGGGTTGTGACCTCTAGTAAATTTAGTTCGCCAGCAGTGGAATTTGCTAGTGCTACTGGGAGGATTCAGCTCCTTGATTACGTGGCATTGAACTTAAAATTTAATGAGTATTTCGGTGCGCGATGGAGTGAGCGCTTGCCATCTCTAATCAGTGAGGAACAGCGAAATCAAGTCAATCAGGCTGCTGAAGTAAGTTGAAAGTGGTTAGCGCGTGACCGGGCGGCTTTCGGCGAGAGACGGAATTGATACGATTGTGAAGTTAGACGGGGCCCACACTGAAGTGGCATAGTTAAGCGTCAGCTTCGTAAATAGATAAAGCACCCATTAGAGAGAGTTTTACCGTATTCGAATATTAACAGCTTTAGCAGTTAGTCAGCCCAGCCAGATTTAAAGCTGTTGACACTATCTGTCGATACACCTCGCACTCATAACTTTATAAGGGATCTCATGGTCTGGGCAATTTTAACAACAATTGGCACGCTCGCTACCCTCTTTGGATTTGCGCACCAGTTGTATAAGCATAAAGAAAAACCGTTTACTTACAGTCTATTGGCTATTGGGCTCTTATTTGCCGTTGTATCCACATTGCTCTGGAAGGAGAATGGAGAACTTGAGGCGGAAAATGCTCGCCTACAAAACGCAAAATTAGAAGCAGTCGCTCTTTATGATTCGTGGCCTAGCGTTGATAGTTTTGAGTTTGTTTCGGATGGCGAGTTTCAAGGGATTGTTATTTCTGGATTGGCGTTTCTTGAGGCCAACAAAGATGCCTTTCCAGAAACCTATATTGACGCAAAAAATATTCTGCAAGCAAAGTTGAAAGTTGCGAGCAATGATATGAACTACATTTCAAAGCGAAGTGCACTTCGGGAGGCTGCGCAGACAATGTCTTCCACAGTAAAATCGCTAAGACTAAATAATAGCAGACAAAAGCAATAGTGGGTGTAGAAGGAAAAAGATGTGACTGTTACGGTTTTTCATGTGTTTGACCGTCTATAATTGTCCGTCTTTTAAATTTGAGAAAAGTTGCTAGCGTCCAACAGTGGGGTGTTGTCTAGTTACGCGACTAAAGGGGCATTAGTCAGTATGGCTGAATTCATCAGACTCTTGAGAATGGCAGCGCATTCTTTATGTACATATGGAAAAATTGCCCTTTGGATGAGGCTGACTTAAATTGCTCATAAAGATGCTCGTTCACGTTGTAATACTGATAGACAGCTCCCCCCTGGAATTCAATCTCCAAGGTTTCACTCTCAGGGTCATAGCCAGCAGACATAATATTTGACGAAGATACAATATCGCGGTCCATTTTCAGCTCTCCTCAGTGTCGTTTTCGATAGGTGAACGGATAATTTCAAGTTTACGAATAACGGCATTAGTCTGCTGACTGCGCCAAGAAGCAACAACCCGGTCGTATCCTTCCGCTGAGCGCCGTCGAGACCAAGCCAGAGTTACCTTGGGATCGTTGCTTCTAGGTAAGTGCTCTTGGCGAGGTAAAGCAATTCGACAGCGAACAGGAAGGCGGGCTGCTTCACCAGTAATTATAGCTTCGCCAGTTCTCAAGACTGGTAACAAATCCATCAGTCCAGCGAGGTTGTCTGGCAGAGTTCCTTTCACACGTGCGCGATCTAAAGGATTGGACAGCCTTAGAGCGATGATTGTGCCACATTGAGACAAGACTGTTTCATCAACTTCTGCGGGGCGTTGGGAAACCACCATGGCTCCAACGCCATATTTACGACCTTCCTTCGCGATGCGCTTCACGACCTCGGAAGCAACGGTCCCCGCGTCAGGCCCCAGATAGCGATGAGCTTCTTCCATAACGACTAAGAGAGGCCGCTCTACGCCGCCCTCTGATTTTTCTCGGCTCCAAAAAAGCGCTTCATAAACGATACGGAGAATAGAGCCAATGAGTCGCGTTAGAACTGTGCTAGGTACGCCGGACAAGTCTAATATCGTGATTTGTTTATCATGGCCAAGCCAGCCCTTCAGCAGCTTGTCGAGGTCATTTTTTACTTTTCCAGATAGTTCTGGCTCCCAATCTCCGGGATGAAGCAAAAAGTCATAGCGCCTGTCTAGCAAACGGGATCGAAGCAAGTTCAATGGCCTACGGATACCCTTGGCCGCTGCATTAGTGAATGGACCTTTGGCACCCATTGCATGAGGCTGGTACTTAGGCGCAACAAGTGCCTCTGCGTCACCTTCTTCTTCAAGCGCAGGTTCATCACGATTTGCTCCGAGATAAGTGGTGGTTTCAAAGTTAACCAATTCGTACCATAGCTGTTTCAAACTAAACGGAACTGGGCTATCTACAGTAAGAGTTCTTGAATCCACACCTGCTCTTGGATAAGAGCTAATCCCTTTTTCTTTCAGTTCCGCAATTTTATCAGTGAAGGCAATTTCGTGGGCATCGGATAGCCCTCCCGTGATGAAATCCAAAAGCTCTCCTGCCTCCAAAGCCCAATAAGGAACGAACAAAGACTCCTGTCCTTGGATGGGAGTTGCACTAAATACAGTCGCTACATCCTCAAGAGCTTTCGTGTATTCGCCATGGATATCGAGCATGAGAATGCGGGCGCCTGGAGATCCCGTCTTTTCATCTTTCCGAATGATAGACCGTAAGAGGCTTGCTACAGTTGTGGATTTCCCCGCCCCTGTTGAACCGAGTATTGCGGAATGCCGCGTCACAAGTGCATCCAAGGATAGGCGCACCTCTATATTTTCAGCGCTCGCGAGGTGACCTATGACTACTTGATCTTCACCGATCGAGCCGTATATTCTTCTCAGATCGGACTCGATAACTAAGTGTACCGAATCGTTTATATTAGGATGCTGGCTAAGCCCTCTTTCGAATTGCCCCCCGACCGTTTCACCAGCAAGCTGCACCGTCATCCATCTACCTGAATCAATACCTGAAATATCTGACTGTTTTGGTGCAGCAGTAGCGCCAACTTCGGAAACAATGCCGAATAGGTCTTGATAGCCCTGAGGGATTCTAACAAAACTGCCAACTTGGCCAACTCGATATGTATGGCCTTTGATAACGGCAAAGCCTGAGTCAAGTGACTCTGCTAGTTTTATAGTGAGTGTGGCTCCTGAAACGGCACTGACGACGCCTAAGTAGGTGGGATCATTGCCACTCATTTCTGATCTTCCTGTGCTTCAGTTTCATTGCCGTTAATGCCATCAAATTCGCCTTCGTTCTGGCTCGGCTCGTCTCTTTTCAAAGATTTTGTTATCAGATCATTGGCTTGCGCTAAGGCGCAGAAGCGAGCGAAAGCTGCAAAGTCTCCTAATAGAAACACGGCTGGCTCTTTTGGCCATCGCGGAGCCCAAAAACTCTCGCGAATACTTCCCCAGTTCTTTGGAAGTTCTCCCGGGCGCCACTTCCCTGAAACGCCACCTATTACAGCGCCGTCAGCCGCATAAACGCTCAAGTTAGGTCTGTCGTTAGCTAACTTAACTACAGGCTCTTCTTTTTCCATGGTTTGATATTGAAATGCCAATACTGCTGAATTGGCATTCATTGCTAAGCTCTCATCAAGAACTGCACAAATATGGGCATCTCTGAAAGAAAACCCAATCGCCAGCAATAACGAATCTGGCGTAAGCAAAAATCTTTTAAGCCTCTCAAAAAGAGCTGAGTATGGCTGCTTTTGAGTAAGATCATATTTTAAGTGGTCAGGATAGACCAGCTCAGCAGCGTCTCGCCCATGCCCTCGTACAACTGCTCCGTCTTCTAAAGCCCAGCCTAGGGAACCATGCATCTTCCAGAGTTTCGCCCAGCGTGCAGGTAAGTCATCGCCGGCTACTGATACTGGGTCGAAGAAAGGTTTACTGCCCCCTGAAAATCCATCGAAATAGGGGCTTCTGACTCTTTCAAATGCTTCTTCGAAAAGAAAGTCATAGTTCGTGGTGAATATTTCTACAGAATTTGAGCGCACCGTGCCCGTAATCCATGCGATCAAATCGGAATAGGCATTGCGCTCTTTTGGTAAGGAAACACCAACGATTTGACCAATCTTTTTACATACTTCCTTCCCTAGATCCTTATACCCGTTGGAGTCCAGCCCTTGGACAACAGTTTCTCCCAGTGCCTGCTCTAATAAACGGATGCGTGAAAGAATTGACTCAATATTCGCGCTAGTACCCAAACTTGCTTTTATAGCGTCGACTGCCCCTGTCTGAGTTTCTGTAAGCCCGGAAGTCGCCTGTTGTGTAAGCGCATCGACACCAGGAATAAGCGAATTCCCTTCAGGATCTAACTCATTATTTTTGTTAACGCGAATTGCAAGCGGCGCTCCCGCGCCAACAAGAATTCCGATACGCTTTCTTCCCTGCGACAATACTTGCCGCAAGTCGGACATAAACCTATCTGGATTGTGGAACGTTTCCATCGTTCGCCCCCTAGGTATTGCCAAATGAAATCCTGCAGTAGGACCTCTAAATTCGACAACAGCTCTCAAGTCTTAGGTTATACGCTTCACCTCTACGATCATCTTTGAGTGCGGTCTCACCTCTGAAGATGTCACGAGTTTGCTTGAGTCAGGGAGCAGTAAAGCTGACGAAACGTTACCCTGCCAGGATTTCCGGTAATCGCTCGTGGTTATGCTCAATCTGTCTAGTTTCCATGGTGCCCATGAACCGGGCTGATTTTTCGACCCGTAGCGCCTTTCCCTCACCAGATCCTACGGATCTAAATCGAACCGATTCGAATATCCGGTTTCCACCCGATAGCTTCAATCCAATCTTGCTGTTAAAACACCTGACTGCGCATGTCTTTCTTCACTTCGGCGTGGAGCTGTTGGGTGATTTTGTAGATCATAGGCAAGAAGCAAAAAGGGCCCCGACTGGGCCCTTTTTTAGGTGATGCAGATTTACTTCCTCAGCCATCCTTCGACGACGTTGGCTCCGTGTTTCGCTTTCCACTCTTTCAAAGCTTTGTGGTTCCCACCTTTGGTTTCGATCACTTCACCGGTATTCGGATTTTTGTAGACCTTGAGTTCGCGTGGTTTACGTGTGCTGGCGGCCGGAGCTGCGGCTTGACGCCGCGCCATGGTGTGCGGCTCTAGAATGTTGATGATGTGCTTCAGACTGAAACCATAGTGTTCGAGCAGCTTGCGCAGCTTTGTCTCGAACTCGATTTCTTTCTTCAGTCCGTCATCACCTTTCAGTGCTTCCAGTGCCTGGAGCTGCTCAGCGAGGTGTTTTTCCAGCTGGCGGTACTCTGCGAGTTTGGACATGTCTTTACCTTGAGTGATCGTGAGTAGTTATTAAGATAAAACGAGTTAGTTATAAGTTCAGCGCTATTTTCGACGGTTCAGTTGGCTTTCAATATGCGCCATTTCCGCTTTAATCGCGTTGATAGTTAGCGCTTGTATCGAACTGGTTTTTCCCGGCCCTGCGTTGATGGTCTTCAGCAGCGCAGTGAGATGGGCCTTCCGAATTTTGAGCGTGTCAGACCAGCTGGCGCTGTTCTGTATCGGCTTGTTCATTGCAATCATCCTTACGTTGTTCCAGGTTGCTCATGACTTCAGGTTGGTGCGGTGTCGGTATGCCGTCGAGCAGGATTAAGTCCCGCGCGCGGTACTGGCGCGAGCGAGCTGATAGCTCTTCCCATGTCCACCTCCCAAAGTTCTCGCCTTGCTCTGGAACCACCAGCTTCATGAGTCCAATCTGGTCGCGGCCAAGAAGGTTGTAGTTGGCCCACAGTTTTCCGCCCGCCTCAAACAACGCTTTAGCGGCCTCGTTCCACTTCTCTTCGAGCACTGTCTGCGAGAGCAACAGGGCGGTGCGCTCTATCTCTTCATGCTTTACCTGAGCTTCTGCGATGTATTTATCTACAGTGACCAGCTCCTGCTCCAGCGCGGCCATGATCAAGTGTTGCCGACGGTTATGTTCGGCGGCAGTTGTCAGATTCTTTGCGGCCTTTTGTGCGTCGGCGTTCGCGGTTTTCTCGCCTTCAGTATCGCCCCAAGCAACGGCCTGCGCGTACGCAGTTGCAGCGTCCGTTTCGGCTTGACGGGCTTTGGTCATGTCCTCTTCCGCCTGTTGTTGAATCTGCTCCAGGCGTGTGCTGAGGCTCTGGCGCTTTTCCTCCAGCTCCTGCTCATCAGCCTTCCAGTTATCCATTGCCTCGATGTGAGCCGTCATCAAGGATTCGCAATTAGCGAGGTTTTCACTGCGACTAATCCTCCGATCCAAAAGGTCAGCATTGAGATTGCGCGAATCGAAGTTCCGTTTCAGCTCGTTGTACGCGTCGCGTAATTTGCGCTCGCGATCCGGTTCGATGGCGTCGTCGCTTTCCAGTACCGTTTCGAGGGGCAGCAAGTCGGCGTGCAGCCGTTCTGCCTCGCTGCGCAGTTGGTCGCGGCGGTCTTTCAGTTCTTGAATTTCGTTCATGGTCTGGTCTCTTTCAATTCGATTGTGGGTTGGTTGAGTGGCTGGCGAGGCCGGGAATAAGCCGGCGCTACCTCGATCAGCAGAGATGCCCTCAGGCAGCCCTAGCCTCGCTCTCATCCATTCCCGGAATCGTCTTCACGATGTAGCAACGTTGCGTGCCGAGGCCGGGTAGCCGGATAAGGCTCGACGCCTTACCGTCCTTCCCGGGTTCCAGAACACCTCGCTGCAGCAATTCCTTGTTCACCGCGTTGATGTTCATGCCTCGGAAGATCTCCGAGCGCCATAATTCGGGAAGCACGTAGTAGGTGTTGGTGGTGTGCAGGGAATCGCCCAAACCGTGTTCCAGCGTCTTACGAAAACCGAGACGGTCGATGGTGCGCGGACCGTGCTCATCGATTTTTGCCGCTGCTGATTCCCAGCGGGTGAAGCGACTTTCGCCAAAGCGCTCGATGACCTGGCGCAGCCGAGCCAAGATCGCATCGCCCTCGAAGTTACCGGCACCGCCGCGCTCGTTCATCCATGCGTTGAGGCACACGCGAGCGGCAGTGGTGGCGGTTCCGTCGGGCCAGCCGGTGATCCCCATCGCGGTGGCCAGCTCGCCCGCTGCTGCGGCGAGACCGAAGCGAGCGGCGGCACGGTGCGCTTGTCCACTGGCCGACGCCGGTAACGACTGGGCGATAAAGCCTTCCAGCGTACGGCGCAGGATGGCGGACCATCCGTGACGCTTACCGGGTTCACACAGCGCCGTCAGGAAGGCAGTGAGCGGCGTGCCGTAGTACTTCGCTACGCGAGCCTTGAGCGCGTCGGACAGTGCCGCTGCATCTTCAAAACCGTTGAGCGTATCGAACATGCCGAGGCCTTTGCTGGCATCGGCCGGGACAGCAAGCATGCGCACTTCCATACCCGCTTTCAGTTCCTTGTTCGCTTCGGCCATGTGCTGGGCCAACGTCTTCTCGCCGGTGGAGAGAAACAGCAGGCGCCACTCCTGTACCTGTCGGCCAGCTTGGCCTCGATCGTTAGCGCGTGCCTTGCCAGTGCCGTTGCCGAGCATGTACACCGTTTCGCCGATGATGCGCGGGTCGCACATGCCGATTTCATCCAAGACCAGAAGGCCGTCGGAATGCGCGGCGGCGATGGATTCCAGCGCGTTGTCGGTGGAGCGCCACGAACGCACCAGACGCGGCCCGCCGTAAATCGAAGCGGCAACCTGCAAGTGGGTGGTCTTGCCGCCGGAGCTGTCGCCGTACAGGTGAAAGCCGCCCGACTCATGGCCAAGCATGTGCAGCAACGGCCCTGCGAAGGCCACGCCCACGACAAATGCCAAGCGGTGATTACCGATGCACAGCGCGCCGATCTGCTCCTGCCATTGCTCAAGTGTGCCCGCTTCGCTGATCGGCGGAAGTTGCGAGCCGGCTTCGTAAAAGTGCAGGTGCTCGTTGTGCTCGCCGACCTGCTGCTCGGGCAGTAGAAAGGCAGTGTCATGCCAACCCAAGCGCGTGACCAGTCGAGCTCGTTGCGCGCTGTCGAAGCCGCCGAGATAACTCTGCAGGTCATTGCGTGCATTGCGGCCAGAACGACTGCCTGCGAGGCGTAGCCCCATGTCCACCAGCGGACCCAGCACATCTTTGCCGAAGTCACCGGTCATGGTGCGCGCCGGAATGTTCCAGCGCTTCTTGGCGCCGTCGGGATCGTCAAATTCAACCAACAATCCCCAGTTCTGGCCCTTGTCGTCGCGAGTGCGGGCAAGGATCTCCAGTGGGGAACACACCGGACGCGCCTCACCGTCGTCACCGGCGTAAAACACACCTTCGGACGTGAGGCGAAAGCCACCGGGCATCAGATCGTTTTTCGATTTTGTCGGGCGCTTGGCTGCTGATTTCGTCTTCGCTTCCGGTTTGGCTTCAGGCTGCTCCGTTGCTGGCTTTTCTTCGACTAATCCATACAGCTCGCCGCTGGTCTCCAGCTCGGAGAAATGGGCGGCTGTCCAATTTTTTGTGAGAGCATCAGCAGCGTCATCACCATCATCCCATTGACCACCTTTGGCGAAAGCGGCGCGGCCACTTTTCAGCGTGGGCTTGCGTTTGAACGAGTCCAGAGCGATGAAACGGACCGAGGCGGCTCCGATTTCGCGCAGCTTTTCGGCGACGGTTTTCATGCAAGCTTTGCCGCTGTCGTCGTTGTCAGGCCACAACAGCACATCGCGACCCTTAAGTGGTGTCAGGTCAGCTTTATGCCAGGAGTTGGAACCGTTCGGCCAGCAGGTGGCCACGTGGCTCGGCAGCAGTTCGGCGGCAGCGTCGGCAGCTTTCTCTCCTTCGCACAAAACTACCGGTGCGTCAGTGCGTTGAGCCAGTTCATCAAGTCGCAGCAGCGGACGTGGATCGGGCAGACCCTGCCAGCGCCATTGCGTGGTCTGGCCATCGGCGCGCTGACACCATGTTAGGGGTGCAAAAACCTTCTTCGGCTTGCCGTCCTCGTCAGGGGCGAAGTCGAAGCGGTAGAGCGCCATAAGCGGCTGGCCTTGCGCATCACGGTAGATCCAGACCTTGGACGGCACGCCGTGCTGCCGATGCTTGGCGGGGCACTTGTTCATCGCCTCCGCTGGTATCGGCTGAACGGCAATCCACTCGGGTGCTTTTGTTTTGGCAGGAGCTGTCTTCGCCTGGGCGGCGCCGGGCGACACGTTGAGCAATTCTGCGAGTTGGTTGCAGGCCTCGATGTCGGTGCCGCCGTCCAGATAGCGCACCAGATCAATCAGGTCGCCGCCCTTGTCGCCGGTGGCAAAGTCGGACCATGTGCCTTTGCTCAAACTGATCTTGAGCGAACCGGCGCGCTTGTCGCTGCGGGTTGGATTCGGTGCGGTGTATTCCTTGCCGCCATCGACGCGCTTGCCGTTGGGCAGCCAGTGCGACAAGACACGATCAATGTCTTTCAGCGCGGCGGCCTTCACGTCGGCAAAACTTGGACGTTTCGTGTTGCTATTCGGGCGCTGGCTCATGTGTCAGCCCTCGGCAGAAACAGTGCGTCGTTGATGTCATCAATCAGCGCTTTGGCCATCTCGCCAAGGTACAGAGCAGGCCAACTGAAACGCTCACCGCTATCGCTCATGGCGGCGTCTAAGTTGAGTTGGTTGGCGTGATGCTGCAGCAGGGAAACCATCTCCAGTGCATCCTCGACCGGTACTCCGGCATTGACCCGGAACAACTTCAAGTCGGAGGCATTCACGCGAGTAAATGTAGCGTGACCGAGTGTGGTGGAGGTGTTCATAGCGCACCGCCTTTTTGCATGGCGGCCGTCGAGGTGTTGTCACCGTGCAAGGCGAGGATTTTGATCAGGCCGAGGGTGCCGCGCACGTCCCAAAGGATGGCTGCAATAACGTGGTTTGCGAGGCGGGGTGACTCGCTGTCGAAGTGATCTTCAAGCAGCGTCAGCACCGAGTCGGCTCTCGTAATAGCGCAGGTGATGGCGTCGATAGGCACACCGGCTTCTGCTTTTGGATTCACGCAGAGCAGGTCTTCGGGCAGGGCGAAGCTCAAAGCATTGTTCATTGGGCACCGCCTGCGGTTTCGAGTGCGCGGGCTTTGGCCATGTGAGCGTTGTAACGGGAGAGGCGTGTAGCGAGGCTGGAATTGGCGTGTAAAGCGGCGAGAGCCATTGCACGGTGTGCCGCGGCGCGAATTTTGGACGGATTGAGGGCGTGCATCTGGCGAAGCTCCTATTGTTGAGGAGCTGCCACGTTCGTTACCAAGCGAATGGGTGGCAGCTGTGCGCAGGTTGGTAAACCGGGACAATAGGAACCCGGCAGACCCGAAGGTCTCCCACGCACAGCCGCCATAAAACGGATTTGCGGGCGCAAAAAAAGCGCCTGCAAAAGAGATATGGGCGCTGTTGCGCCTATTGTTCAACGGGTTACCAAGCCCGGTCACTGAATTTGCAGCGACGGCCAAAGAGTAACGTCCGTTTTTCGAAAGTGCAACTGCGCTGATGGCTTGCGGTTTTTTCAGGTGCGGCATAAATTGTTCGTGCATGTAGATTGACCTCAACGCCTCCGGATCGCCCCCGGAGGCGTTTTCGTTTCAGGCATGGGCTTCCCAGCGCAGGGATAGGAGGGGTAGGAAGCCGCCGCTGAGCATCGAGCGGGCGTCTTCGTAGGCTTGGGTTTGCTGGCCCTCGTCGACGATCACCGCGCCGGTTTTTTCGCAGTGGAGGGAGAGGGCGCACCAGGTGCCGTCGGCCCAACTTAGTACGCTGACCACACGGCCTCGCTTTTCCTGTTGGCTGCGGTGGCGTTCGAGGCGCTGCATGAGGCGAGTAGAAAATCCGATCCGGCGCAGTACCGAGAACGGATGCATCAAGGCGTTATCAGCGATCTTGCGATTCATGCTGCCTCCTGCGCATTAGCGAACAGTGGAGGCGGTGTTGCGCCTTTGAGCCAGGCGAGGATCTTGCTGTCTTCAACACAGCGGCGACGGTGTAGAACGGCCATTTGCTCGCGGCGTTGTGCAACACACTCATCGACATAACCGTTCAGGTCGGAGGTCAAGCGCATATCTTGATGAGTGCGCTCGCTTGTCGTTTTCTCGACGGCAAGATCCTCATCCGTGATGCGTTGCCATACCGCCGGATCGTTCGCGAATCCCGCTGATTGATCGACGAGCCAGTAGGTAACCCAATCAGTCATGCCGCGCGATTTCAGCGAGGCGAGGCGGCTTTCGCTCATAGCAAAATAGCCGGAGCCGTGAACGCTCGAAAACTCTCTGCGCACCGCATTTTTGCGGATCAGTTCGGGCAGTTCCCAAGGATTGGCTTTGAGTGGAAGTACGAACCCGTCAGGGCTAAAAAAGAACGCTTCCTGCTCTTCGCCGTTCCAGCTCACGCCCGCAATGGTGCGATGACGCCAGTTGATTTCACCAGGTTGATAGAGCCGGAATCCGATGCTGTACGAATCGAAGAATGGCCCCTTGAAAGGGCAGTAATTGCGCTTCATGCGGCCACCTGGTTACGTGCCTCAATGCGACTACGTGCCCAAGCTTGAACTTCGCCAAGTACCCACGCGACAGGAGCGCCGCGAGCATTGCTCATGCTTAATTTTACGGGGCGCGGAAAGCCGCTTTCAGTGCACTGCATAAGCTTGTAGATGGTGGGGCGAGCTAAGCCAATGATGGCCATGACCTCAGATATTCTGATCAGGG
The DNA here is from genome assembly GCF_024169315.1 of Pseudomonas migulae. Taxonomy (NCBI): domain Bacteria; kingdom Pseudomonadati; phylum Pseudomonadota; class Gammaproteobacteria; order Pseudomonadales; family Pseudomonadaceae; genus Pseudomonas; species Pseudomonas migulae. The sequence goes on from NZ_JALJWR010000001.1 coordinate 5,058,898, forward strand.
TCGTGGCTGGGTCGCGATGAGAGAGGGAGTTTTTTTCAGTAGCAATAGAGATAGTCATAGTCGTGCCTTTATGGTGAGAGACAGGCACAGACTAGAGGGCGAAAAAAAAGCAAACATGGTTTGCTTTTTGCGAACTTGAAAAATTATCGAGGAATAAATCCACCTTTCCTTAAGTGCTTCCTAACGGTCGGCGCAGATGCTTTGCCCTGCGCGACTATCATTTTGACTAGCTCGGTTTCCGATATTTTTGGATTGCTGGATATTTGGCTTCTCGCGGCTGTACTAATTTCCTCGAAAAGTTTGTGGCTGTTTTCCTGCTTTATTGCGCCTGGATTTCTATTCGCCTTTCCAGCAGCTTGGGCTCTTGCTGAAGCTTTAGCCGCAAAGGCCTTATCCAATGCACTTCTTAGAAAACTTGATGCAGCGAAATCGTTACGCAGACCATCGCTGAAATCAGCCTGTTGATAGAGAGAAGCTAGCATCAAGATCTTGGAGGCCTCGCCATTGAAAATGGCGAAGTCTTCCCGGGCGATGATTTCTGAGCTGCTATCTCGTCTTCGTGCTCGGGTTACGAGTGCGAGGTATTGCTGAGGATCAGTTTGTCTTAGCTGCTCTATCAGATCGACATCCAAGTCGTATAGAGATAGCTCTAAATCAAATAGCCAGTTCGCAAGGGCTTCGACCGCCTGAACCGCTTGTATGAGAGCGTAAGTCGCTACGAGCTGAGTGTCGCTTGCCGGATGATCAATCCCGAGGAAGCGGCGGACGACCCTCGGCAGTGACGTGGTTTCGGAAAAACTGAAGTGCTCATCAATTGTGGCGCGGAGGTGAAACATTGCTTTTGTCACTGAATCAGCACAATCAGCATACCGACCATCCTCTAACCAGAAGAAGGTTGCGTTATCGATACACGCAAACGCGTCGCGAAAGCTCTCAGCGAAATGGCTATACAACGCTAGCTCGCGGACGGCTTGCTCGACCTCGTCAAGATCCCAAAGGAGACTGGTCACATCTGCTCCGGCGATTTCAAGTTCCAGATCTCTGGTGATAAGTGTGTGTTCCATCAGAGCGCCCCTCGCCCCCACAAAGGATGACTGACCCCGCGAGCAATGCCCTGGAAAGAGGTTGCCGACAGGGAGCATGTGGCTTCGTGTCCGTTACACATCCCGCCGACGTAACACGCGCTTGATGGGAGCGTCAGACACGGTGTAACTCGATATAAATTCAATATTTTCAAGGGGTTGTCGCGCTGCGTTACACGCGCAACACCGGTTACACCTGTTTTAGGGGGGGTACGTGTTTTGGCTCTCATACAACCTTTCCAAGCTGTACCTGCGACACGTTCCCTGCCTCTAATGCATCAAGATGATTCGCATACCACTGCATCATCTTTACGCGTTGCTCAAGATATTGGGCTTTGTTGTACACGCCTGAGATACCTTCTTCTTTGTGAGCAAGCTGCGCCTCAACATGTTCTTTCGGCCAACCATGTTCTCGAAGCAATGTGCTCGCTGTATGGCGAGTCCCATGCCCAACAAGACGCCCCTTATAGCCGATGGTGGCGAAGACCTTGTTGATCGTGTTTTCACTGATGGTTGGATTTTTCGCTCCGACTCCGGGGAATAGCCAACGACTCCGTCCGGTTAAGCAGTGCAGCTCTTTAAGCGCAGCAACAGCTTGGTGAGGAAGGGGGCATACGAAATCCCGACGCATCTTCATCTTGGCGGCTGGTGTGGTCCAAATGCCTTTATCAAGGTTGAACTCTTTCCATTCAGCCAGGCGGACCATCCCAGGTCGTGATGCCGTCCATACACAAAGCCATGCTGCAGTGCGGGCCGTCAGCCTACTTGGAGTATTTTTGAGGGCTTGGAGAAATTCAGCCAGCTCAGGCTCCAGCAGATGTGGGTGCTGTTGAGTCTTTGGGGCTTGGGCCGCAATATCGCGAAGGCGACTGCCAGGATCGTTTTCGGTAAGACCCAAGCCGATGGCTCGCCCGAATATCTGATTTATCCAAGTGCGGCACTTCTCCGCCACGTTGTGTGCGTCTCGGGCTTCGATTGATGCTTGGAGTTCTGCGCAGTCGGTACGGGTTATTTCGTCTAGCGGCTTATCTCCCAGTGCCGGGAGTATGTCTTTGTCGAGGTAGGTGCGGATTTTGTTGAGAGTGGAGGGTGCGAGACCCTTTTCCTCTTTTGCCTTCAGCCAGGCATCAGCGGCAGCTCGAAAGGTTCGAGTCTTGGCCGCGTCGATAGCAGCTTTAGCGGATCTCTTCTGTTCAAGTGGGTCGGCACCGCTACTAACTACTTTGCGTAGATCAGCGGCTTTGTCTCGTGCCAGCGCGCCACTTACTTCCGGGTAACCCCCGAGCCCCATCCAAGCCCAATTGCCCGCCGGACGTTTGTAGCGAAGTTGCCAAGACTTGCCTCCATCAGGTTTGACCCTGAAATAGAGGCCGTTTCCGTCCAGCTCTCGGTATTCCTTTGATTCCGGCTCCAATCCCGCGAGTGTCGTGTCAGCGAGAGGGCGGCGCTTGATGTCTGCGCGCTTCATCCTTGTATCCCAAAGTTCGGTATTTTTCTCAGGATACAAGCAGGGATACAGGGATACAACGGATAGGGGGAGACTGGCATAAACAGACAGGCACAAAAAAACCGGCCAAGTGGCCGGTTTCTCTGGGTCTGAAAGTCTGCTAGAGACTTTCAGATACTGCTATATGGTGCCCCGAGGGAGACTCGAACTCCCACTCCTTTCGAAAACGGATTTTGAATCCGCCGCGTCTACCAATTCCGCCATCAGGGCTCAATGGCGGCGAAGTATAGAGATGAGATAACCGTCGGTCAATCAGGTACATGGAGAATTTTCACTATTTCCGCTAGACTTCCGGGCCCTGCTAGACGAACCCCATCATGCGCGTTGCTGACTTTACTTTCGAACTCCCTGATTCGCTGATTGCTCGCCACCCTTTGGCCGAGCGTCGCAACAGTCGCCTGTTGACCCTGGATGGGGTCAGCGGCGCCCTGGCACACCGTCAATTCACTGATTTGCTTGAGCATTTGCGCCCGGGCGATTTGATGGTGTTTAACAATACCCGGGTGATTCCGGCGCGGCTGTTTGGCCAGAAGGCTTCCGGCGGCAAGCTGGAAATCCTGGTGGAGCGGGTGCTCGACAGTCATCGCGTGCTGGCCCATGTGCGGTCCAGCAAGTCGCCGAAGCCGGGTTCGAAGATCCTCATCGACGGCGGTGGCGAGGCCGAGATGCTGGCGCGTCACGATGCGTTGTTCGAGCTGGGGTTTAGCGAGGAGGTGTTGCCGCTGCTCGACCGCGTCGGGCACATGCCGTTGCCTCCTTATATAGACCGCCCGGATGAAGGCTCGGACCGCGAGCGTTATCAGACGGTGTACGCCGAGCGCCTGGGCGCGGTGGCGGCGCCGACGGCGGGGCTGCATTTCGATCAGCCGCTGATGGAGGCGATTGCCGCCAAGGGCGTCGAGACGGCGTTCGTGACTTTGCACGTCGGTGCGGGTACGTTCCAGCCGGTGCGGGTCGAGAAGATCGAAGATCACCACATGCACACCGAGTGGCTGGAAGTCGGCCAGGACGTGGTCGATGCCGTCGCCGCTTGCCGCGCTCGCGGTGGTCGTGTGGTGGCGGTGGGGACCACCAGCGTGCGTTCCCTGGAAAGTGCCGCGCGCGATGGCGTGCTCAAGCCGTTCAGTGGCGACACTGACATCTTTATCTACCCGGGCCGGCCGTTTCATGTGGTCGATTGCCTGGTCACCAACTTTCATTTGCCCGAATCCACGCTGTTGATGCTGGTTTCGGCGTTCGCCGGTTATCCCGAAGCCATGGCTGCTTATAAAGCCGCCGTGGAGCATGAATACCGCTTTTTCAGCTACGGTGATGCGATGTTTATCACCCGTAACCCCGCGCCACGTGGCCCTGAGGAAACAGAATGAGTCGCCAAAGTCGTATGTCGTTTGAGTTGCTTGCTACTGACGGCAAGGCTCGTCGCGGTCGTTTGACCTTCCCTCGCGGTACCGTCGAGACCCCGGCGTTCATGCCGGTGGGCACGTACGGCACGGTGAAGGGCATGCTGCCGCGGGATATCACCGCGACCGGCGCGGAAATCATTCTGGGTAACACCTTCCACTTGTGGCTGCGTCCTGGCACCGAAGTGATCAAGAAGCACGGCGACCTGCACGATTTCATGCAGTGGAAAGGCCCGATTCTGACCGACTCCGGCGGTTTCCAGGTGTTCAGCCTGGGCGCGATGCGCAAGATCAAGGAGGAGGGCGTAACCTTCGCTTCTCCGGTTGATGGCGCCAAAGTGTTCATGGGCCCGGAAGAGTCGATGCAGGTCCAGCGTGACCTGGGCTCGGACATCGTGATGATTTTCGACGAATGCACGCCGTACCCGGCTGACGAAGACGTCGCGCGTATCTCCATGGAGCTGTCGTTGCGTTGGGCCAAGCGTTCGAAAGAAGCCCATGGCGACAACACGGCGGCGCTGTTCGGCATCGTTCAGGGCGGCATGCACCAGGATTTGCGCATGCGTTCGCTGGAAGGCCTCGACAAGATCGGCTTTGATGGCCTGGCCATTGGTGGTCTGTCGGTGGGCGAGCCGAAGCACGAGATGATCAAGGTGCTGGATTACCTGCCGGGCCAGATGCCGGCTGACAAACCTCGTTACCTTATGGGCGTTGGCAAACCGGAAGATCTGGTTGAGGGTGTGCGCCGCGGTGTGGACATGTTCGATTGCGTGATGCCAACCCGTAATGCCCGCAATGGGCATCTGTTCATTGATACTGGTGTGCTGAAGATCCGTAACGCGTTCCATCGCCATGATGATTCGCCGCTCGATCCGACCTGCGATTGCTATACCTGCCAGAACTTCTCCCGCGCTTATCTGCATCACCTGGACAAGTGCGGCGAAATGCTGGGAAGCATGCTCAATACCATCCATAACTTGCGTCATTATCAAGTGCTTATGGCTGGTTTGCGCGAGGCTATTCAACAGGGTACATTGGCCGCCTTTGTCGATGCCTTCTACGCCAAACGCGGGTTACCTGTTCCGCCTTTGGACTGAGTTTTCTGACCCCAAGATTCAACATTTGCAACTGGAGTGCTAAATGAGCTTTTTTATCTCGAATGCCATGGCTGACGCTGCTGCACCGGCCGCTGCAGGCCCAATGGGTGGCGGTTTTGAGTGGATTTTCCTGGTCGGTTTCCTGGTCATCTTCTACCTGATGATCTGGCGTCCACAGGCCAAGCGCGCCAAAGAGCAGAAGAACCTGCTGGGCAGCCTGCAGAAAGGCGACGAAGTTGTGACCACCGGCGGCATCGCCGGCAAGATCACTAAAGTGGCTGATGATTTCGTGGTTCTGGAAGTTTCCGACACCGTCGAAATGAAGTTCCAGAAAGGCGCCATTGCCGCCACGCTGCCAAAAGGCACGCTGAAAGCGATCTAAGTTTCAACTTCTACTCAATCGACGGGGCGCGCAAGGCGCCCCGCGTCATAAGCGGGCGGCGTGATGCTGAACAAATACCCTCTGTGGAAATACATTCTGATCCTGGCGGTGCTGGCGGTCGGTCTGATTTATTCCGCTCCCAATTTATATCCTGATGACCCGGCCATTCAGGTCAGCGGTGCAAGCACTGCGCTGCAAGTCAATCAGGCTGATCTGGATCGTGTGAGCGCTGCGCTCAAGGAATCCGGGATCAACGTCAAGGCAGCCACGCTGGCGGCCAATGGCAAGGGTGGTCTGATTCGTCTGACCAAGGCTGAAGACCAGCTGCCGGCCAAAGACGTCGTGCGCAAGGCATTGGGTGATGACTACGTCGTTGCACTGAACCTGGCACAAACCACTCCGCAGTGGCTGCGCAACCTCGCCGCGCACCCGATGAAGCTGGGTCTGGACTTGTCCGGTGGTGTGCACTTCCTGCTGGAAGTGGACATGGACAAAGCCCTCGACGCACGCTTGAAAGTGTACGAAGGCGATGTGAAGAGCCTGTTGCGTAAAGAGAAACTGCGCTATCGCAGCCTGCCGCAACTCAACGGCGCCATTCAGCTGGGTTTCAGTGATGAAGCTTCCCGCGAACAGGCCCGCACACTGATCCGCAAGAACTTCAACGATTTCGACATTGTTCCGGCCGACCTCAATGGCCAACCGGTACTGCGTCTGGCGATGACCCCGGCCAAGCTGGCGGAAATCCGCGAATACTCCATCAAGCAGAACTTGACCACGGTACGTAACCGCGTCAACGAGCTGGGTGTTGCCGAACCGATCGTTCAGCGTCAGGGCGCCAACCGCATCGTGGTTGAGCTGCCGGGCGTGCAGGACACCGCAGAAGCCAAGCGTATCCTCGGCAAGACGGCCAACCTTGAGTTCCGTCTGGCTGCAGAGCCTGGCGCTTCGAAAGCTACCTCCGAAACCTTCGAGTTCCGTGAAGGCAACCGTCCTCCGGCGCAGATCGAGCGTGGCCTGATCATCACCGGTGACCAGGTGACTGACGCCAAAGCTGGCTTCGGCGAGCACGGCACGCCAGAAGTGAACATCCGTCTGGATGGCCATGGTGGCGAGCTGATGAGCCGCGCAACGCGCAGCAACGTCGGTCGCAGCATGGCGGTGATCTTTATCGAGCAACGTCCGGTCACCACTTACACCAAGCAAGTGGTTAACGGCGTCGAGAAAGACGTAGCGGTTCAAACGTTCAAGGAAGAGAAGAAGATCATCAGCCTGGCGACCATCCAGTCGCCGCTGGGTGCTCAATTCCGCATCACTGGCCTGAACGGTCAGGGCGAGTCGTCCGAACTGGCGCTGCTGCTGCGTGCCGGTGGTCTGGCTGCACCGATGTACTTCGCTGAAGAGCGCACAATTGGCCCGAGCCTGGGTGCCGACAACATCACCAAAGGTATCGATGCATCGCTGTGGGGCATGCTGTTTGTCTCGCTGTTCATCATCGCCATCTACCGCTTCTTCGGCATCATCGCCACCGTCGCTCTGGCGGTGAACATGGTGTTGCTGCTGGCCCTGATGTCGCTGCTGGGTGCAACGCTGACCCTGCCGGGTATCGCCGGTATCGTGTTGACCATGGGTATGGCGGTCGACGCCAACGTTCTGATCTTCTCGCGGATTCGTGAAGAGATCGCGGCGGGCATGACCGTACAACGGGCAATCAACGAAGGCTTCGGCCGGGCATTTACTGCGATTCTCGACGCCAACCTGACAACACTGTTGGTCGGCGGGATTCTCTTTGCGATGGGCACCGGCCCGGTCAAAGGCTTCGCAGTGACCATGTCCCTCGGGATCTTTACCTCGATGTTCACGGCCATCATGGTGACCCGCGCGATGGTCAACCTGATCTTCGGCGGTCGTGACTTCAAGAAGTTGTGGATTTAAGGGGCTGCCATGTTACGTACAATCAACTTCATGGGCGTTCGCAACTTTGCGTTCGGCGTCACATTGTTCCTTACCGTGCTGGCCTTGTTCAGCGTCGCCACCAAGGGCATGAACTGGGGCCTGGACTTCACCGGCGGTACGCTCATCGAGCTGACCTACGAGCGTCCTGCCGATGTCACCAAGGTGCGTGAGCAACTGGCTACTTCGGGTTATCACGAGGCAATCGTGCAGAGCTTCGGTGCGACTACCGATCTGCTGGTGCGCATGCCGGGTGAAGACCCGCAGCTGGGGCATCAAGTGGCCGAAGCGCTGCTGAAGGTCGGCGGCGACAACCCTGCGACGGTCAAGCGCGTCGAGTTCGTCGGCCCTCAGGTCGGTGAAGAGCTGCGCGACCAGGGCGGCCTTGGCATGCTGATGGCGCTGGGCGGCATCCTGATCTACCTGGCTTTCCGCTTTCAGTGGAAGTTTGCGGTCGGTGCGATCGTTTCGCTGATCCACGACGTGATCGTGACCATCGGTATCCTGTCGTTCTTCCAGATCACCTTCGACCTGACGGTATTGGCGGCGGTGCTGGCGATCATCGGTTACTCGCTCAACGACACCATCGTGGTATTCGACCGGGTTCGTGAGAACTTCCGGGTACTGCGCAAGGCCAGCCTGATCGAGAACATCAACATCTCGACCACGCAAACCCTGCTGCGGACCATGGCGACGTCGATCTCCACCTTGCTGGCGATCGCGGCACTGCTGTTCTTCGGTGGCGACAACCTGTTCGGCTTCTCCATTGCGCTGTTCATCGGCGTTCTGGCGGGTACGTACTCGTCGATCTACATCGCGAACGTGGTGCTGATCTGGCTGAACCTGAGCAGCGAAGATCTGATTGCTCCGGTGGCCACTGACAAGGAAGTCGACGACCGTCCATAACGGCCATCGCTTTTCCAGTTGTCAGCCCAAAAAGGCGCGAGTTGAACTCGCGCCTTTTTTTGTGCTCCAAGGCTGGGAGAAGCGCGGACATGTTCCGCGGGTGATGGTCAGGAGGTTCATGTGAACAAGTCGTTGCTGGTTGGTGCGGTATTGGGTGCTGTCGGTGTGACTGCCGGGGGTGCTGTTGCCACCTACAGCCTGGTTAAAAGCGGCCCTGAGTATGCGCAAGTGCTAGCCGTTGAACCGGTCAAGACACAAATCAAGACGCCACGTGAAGTGTGCAAGGATGTAGCAGTAACCCGGCAAGCGCCGGTCAAAGATCAACACCAGATCGCCGGTACGGTGGTCGGTGCACTGGCAGGTGGTCTGCTGGGTAACCAGATTGGCGGCGGCACCGGCAAGAAAATTGCCACGGTTGCAGGCGCGGTCGGTGGTGGTTACGCGGGTAACAAGGTTCAGGAAGGCATGCAGGAGCGTGACACCTACACCACGACTCAAACCCGCTGTAACACTGTGAATGACATCAGCGACAAGGTTGTCGGGTATGACGTTCGTTATTCGCTGGATGGCAAGGAGGGCAAAGTGCGGATGGATCGCGATCCGGGGAATCAGATTCCTGTGGATAAGGAAGGTAAGTTGATCCTGTCGCAGAATCAGCAGGGTCAATAAATCGCTCAGATTCAAAAAGAAGCACCCTTCGGGGTGCTTTTTTGTGCCCGGAATTCATGCATCACCACAAATCCCCTGTGGGAGCGGGCTTGCTCGCGAATGCGGTCTGCCAGCCTCCATCAATGCTGAATGTGAAACCGCATTCGCGAGCAAGCCCGCTCCCACATTTGGTTTATGGTGTTCTTGAGGTTGAATTCCAGGCATAAAAAAGCACCCCTTCGGGGTGCTTTTTTGTGGGTGCTCGCTTAGCGCTTCAGCGAGGCCGGCAGGTGCGGCTGGATCGCCGTCAGCACTGCTTTGAAGCACTTGGTGTTACCCGCAACGATGTGGCCTTTCTCAAGGAAATCGTGACCGCCGGTGAAGTCGCTCACCAAACCGCCGGCTTCCTGGATCAGCAGGGCGCCTGCAGCCATGTCCCACTCGGACAGGCCCGACTCCCAGAATGCATCGAAACGACCGGCCGCTACGTAAGCCAGGTCCAGGCTCGCCGAGCCAGCGCGGCGGATGCCGGCGGTCTGGCCAACCAGGGCGCGGAACATGCCCAGGTAGTTGTCGAGGTTGTCCATCTGGTCGTCACGGAACGGGAAGCCGGTACCCAGCAGGGCGCCGTCCAGGCTGGTGCGACCGCTGACGCGCAGGCGACGACCGTTCAGTTGAGCGCCGCGACCACGGCTTGCGGTGAATTCTTCCTGGCGAACCGGGTCCAGAACAACAGCGTGTTCCAGGCGACCGCGGTATTTGCAGGCGATGCTGACAGCGAAGTGAGGAATGCCGCGCAGGAAGTTGGTGGTGCCGTCCAGTGGATCGATGATCCACAGGTACTCTTCGCCTTCGATCCCGGTGCCGGCGTGCATGCCGGTTTCTTCACCCATGATCGAGTGGTTCGGGTAAGCCTTGCGCAGCGCGTCGATGATTTTCTGTTCAGCGGCGCGGTCCACCTCGGATACGTAATCCTTGGCGTCTTTTTCGTCGACCTTGATGGTATCCAGGCGCTCGATGGAGCGGAAGATCAATTCACTGGCGCTGCGGGCGGCGCGCAGCGCGATATTCAGCATGGGCTGCATGGATGTGTCACCTAAGGTTGTTAAAGAAAGCCGGGCATTCTATCAGAACTTTTCTACAGGTGAAGGTCGGTGTTCGCTTTCATAGCTTAACGGTAGGATGAACTGTAAGATTCGGCTCCCCTTTATTGTGTTCGAGAACGCCTCCCGTGCTGCAAAACATTCGTGTCGTCCTGGTCAATACCAGCCACCCCGGCAATATCGGAGGGGCTGCGCGCGCCATGAAGAACATGGGCCTGTCGCGGCTGGTGCTGGTCGAACCACGGCTGTTCCCGCATCACGAGGCGGATGCCCGTGCCTCCGGCGCCGGGGATATCCTTGAAAACGCGCAAGTCGTCGCCACCTTGGAAGATGCCTTGGTCGGCTGCAATCTGGTGCTCGGTACCAGCGCCCGTGACCGGCGCATTCCCTGGCCGCTGCTCGATCCTCGCGAATGCGGGACGAAAGTGGTCGAGGAGGCGGGGCAGGGCGCGGAAATCGCCTTGGTTTTTGGTCGTGAAGATTCCGGCCTGACCAATGAAGAGCTGCAGCGATGTCATTATCACGTGCACATCCCATCAGACCCTGAGTTCAGTTCGCTGAACCTTGGGGCAGCGGTGCAGGTGTTGAGCTATGAAGTGCGCATGTCCTGGCTTGCGGCCCAAGGCCAGCCGAGCAAGGTCGAGAAGGAAGAAGTGGCCTCCGTCAAAAGCGCTGAGCTGGCGACCATGGATGAGTTGGAACGGTTCTATGAGCACCTGGAGCAAACCCTGGTGGCCATCGAATTCCTCGATCCGGAAAAGCCACGGCACTTGATGGCGCGCCTGCGTCGGTTGTACGGACGAAGCTCGGTCAGCCGGGCGGAAATGAATATATTGCGTGGCATCCTCACGGAAACCCAGAAAGCGGCCCGTGGCGAGCTTCTAAAGCGGAAGGATTAATGATGTTCGAGCGTTTGCGTGAAGATATCCAGAGTGTTTTCCATCGTGACCCGGCGGCGCGTAACGCTTTTGAAGTCCTGACTTGCTATCCGGGCATGCACGCCATCTGGATTCATCGGCTGTCGGCGGCCCTGTGGCGTGCCGAGCTGAAATGGCTGGCGCGGCTGGTGTCGAACTTCGGTCGCTGGTTGACCGGGATCGAGATTCATCCGGGGGCCAAGGTAGGTCGTCGTTTCTTTATTGACCATGGCATGGGCATTGTCATTGGTGAAACCGCCGAGATCGGCAACGACGTCACCCTTTATCAAGGTGTGACGCTCGGTGGCACCAGCTGGAATAAAGGCAAGCGTCACCCAACGCTGGAAGATGGCGTTGTGGTTGGGGCTGGCGCCAAGGTGCTCGGCCCGTTCACTGTCGGCGCGGGAGCCAAGGTCGGTTCCAATGCCGTAGTGACCAAGGCTGTGCCGGCCGGTGCGACAGTGGTCGGCATTCCGGGGCGGATCATCGTCAAGTCCGATGAAGAGCAGGATGCCAAGCGCAAGGCCATGGCTGAGAAGATCGGCTTCGATGCCTACGGCGTCGGCGAAGACATGCCGGACCCGGTGGCGCGTGCCATCAATCAGTTGCTCGATCATTTGCAGGCGGTTGATGGGCGTCTGGAGGGGATGTGCGGGGCGCTGAAGGACCTGGGCAGTAATTACTGTGCGAAAGATCTGCCTGAGCTGCGCGAAGAAGACTTTGCGTGTGTGAAGGACAAGGATCAGAGCCAGGCCGGCTAGACCGCGCTGACCCCTTCGCGGGCAAGCCTTGCTCCTACAGGTCAGCGTGATCCTTGTAGGAGCGAGGCTTGCCCGCGAAGAACGATAACGCGCAATTGCTGGCTGTAACCGGCCAGCCTTTGCTATGATGCGGCCGCTCTTTTGCGGGTAAACCTGACTAAAGTACTAGGTCTTATAGTTGACTTAAATACTCGGGAATTGCATACTCGCCCCATTCCGAACTCCGTGGTAATTGTCCATGCGACTGACTACAAAAGGCCGATACGCCGTGACCGCCATGCTCGATCTGGCGTTGCACGCGCAGCACGGGCCGGTGTCCCTGGCCGATATCTCCGAGCGCCAAGGCATCTCCCTGTCCTACCTCGAACAGCTGTTCGCCAAATTGCGCCGCAGCAATCTGGTCTCCAGCGTCCGTGGCCCGGGCGGCGGCTACCAGCTGTCCCGCGACATGCAGGGCATCCAGGTCGCCCAGGTGATCGATGCGGTAAACGAATCGGTCGATGCCACCAAGTGCCAGGGCCAGGGCGATTGCCATCAAGGCGACACCTGCCTGACTCACCACTTGTGGTGCGATCTGAGCCTGCAGATTCACGAATTTCTGAGCGGTATCAGCTTGGCTGATCTTGTCACTCGCCGTGAGGTACAAGAAGTAGCCCAGCGTCAGGACCAGCGCCGTTGCAACAGCAAGGCGCCGCGCCTGGACAAGATTGAAGCGTCCGCCGTCGAATGACAGCCAAAGAGCTAGCGGCACGCCAGCCAGCCTGATTTAGGAGATAGTCCATGAAATTGCCGATTTACCTTGATTACTCTGCGACCACCCCGGTTGATCCGCGTGTTGCGCAAAAAATGAGTGAATGCCTGCTGGTCGACGGAAACTTCGGTAACCCGGCGTCCCGTTCCCACGTGTTCGGCTGGAAAGCTGAAGAGTCCGTCGAAAACGCTCGTCGTCAGGTCGCTGACCTGGTCAACGCCGACCCGCGTGAAATCGTCTGGACTTCCGGTGCCACCGAGTCCGACAACCTGGCAATCAAGGGTGCGGCGCATTTCTATGCGACCAAAGGCAAACACCTGATCACCACCAAGATTGAGCACAAGGCTGTCCTCGACACCATGCGCCAACTGGAGCGTGAAGGTTTCGAAGTCACCTACATCGAGCCTCGCACAGACGGCCTGGTCACCCCGGAAATGGTTGAAGCCGCACTGCGCGACGACACCATTCTGGTTTCGATCATGCACGTGAACAACGAAATCGGCACCGTCAACGACATCGCCGCCATCGGCGAGCTGACCCGCTCCAAGGGTATCCTGTTCCACGTTGACGCCGCTCAGTCCACTGGCAAGGTCGAGATCGACCTGCAGAAGCTGAAAGTCGACATGATGTCGTTCTCTGCCCACAAGACCTACGGTCCTAAAGGCATCGGCGCGCTGTACGTCAGCCGTAAGCCGCGTGTTCGCATCGAAGCGACCATGCACGGCGGCGGTCACGAACGTGGCATGCGTTCCGGCACCCTGGCGACCCACCAGATCGTCGGCATGGGCGAGGCCTTCCGTGTAGCCAAGGAAGACATGGCTGCCGAGAACGTGCGCATCAAAGCCCTGAGCGACCGTTTCTACAAACAGGTCGAGCATCTGGAAGAGCTGTACGTCAACGGCAGCATGACCGCCCGCGTTCCGCACAACCTGAACCTGAGCTTCAACTACGTTGAAGGCGAGTCGCTGATCATGGCACTCAAGGATCTGGCGGTTTCGTCCGGTTCGGCGTGCACCTCGGCATCGCTTGAGCCTTCGTACGTACTGCGCGCCCTGGGCCGCAACGACGAACTGGCACACAGCTCGATCCGCTTCACCTTCGGCCGTTTCACCACCGAAGAAGAAATCGACTACGCCGCGCAGAAAGTCTGCGAGGCCGTTACCAAGCTGCGCGCTCTGTCGCCGCTGTGGGACATGTACAAAGACGGTGTCGACATTTCGAAAATCGAGTGGGCGGCACACTGATTTCAAGTCGCCGCAAACCGGCCCTGTCGAACCCAGGTTCCCAGGGCTTCAAGAGCGACTCTCTGATGAGTGAGGATTAAGAATCATGGCTTACAGCGAAAAGGTCATCGACCACTACGAAAACCCGCGTAACGTCGGCAAGATGGACGCCGAAGACCCGGATGTCGGCACTGGCATGGTCGGCGCCCCGGCGTGCGGCGACGTCATGCGCCTGCAGATCAAGGTCAACGAGCAAGGCATCATCGAAGACGCCAAGTTCAAGACCTACGGTTGCGGTTCGGCTATCGCCTCCAGCTCCCTGGCGACCGAGTGGATGAAAGGCAAGACTCTGGATGAAGCAGAGACCATCAAGAACACTCAACTGGCCGAAGAACTGGCCCTGCCGCCAGTGAAAATTCACTGCTCCGTACTCGCTGAAGACGCTATCAAAGCGGCCGTTCGCGACTACAAGCAGAAGAAAGGCTTGATCTGATTTTTGGCGACGAGTAAGGAGTCACCGATGGCTATCAGCATGACAGAAGCGGCTGCTCAACACGTGCGACGCTCCCTCAACGGGCGCGGCAAAGGTGAAGGGATTCGTCTGGGTGTTCGCACCACGGGCTGTTCCGGCCTTGCCTATGTGCTGGAGTTTGTCGACGAGGTGGTTGCAGAGGATCAGGTGTTCGAAAGTCACGGCGAAAAAGTGATCATCGACCCGAAGAGCCTGGCCTACCTGGACGGCACCGAGCTCGATTTCGTCAAGGAAGGGTTGAACGAAGGCTTCAAGTTCAACAACCCCAACGTACGCGGTGAATGTGGCTGCGGCGAAAGCTTCAATATCTGAGGCTTCTTGTGGGTACTCCTTGTCATTTCGCTTTATTCGAGCTGCAACCGAGTTTCAATCTGGACCTCGACCAGCTGGCTACGCGCTACCGTGAGTTGGCGCGCAGTGTTCATCCGGACCGTTTTGCGGACGCTTCCGAGCGTGAGCAACGGCTGGCGCTAGAGCAATCCGCGAGCCTCAACGAGGCCTACCAGACGCTCAAAAGTCCCCCGAAGCGCGCGCGTTACCTGCTCGCTTTGAATGGTGGCGAGCTGCCGCTGGAGGTCACGGTGCATGATCCGGCGTTTCTTCTGCAGCAGATGGAGTTGCGTGAAGAGCTCGAAGACCTGCAAGACAGCGCCGACATGGCCGGTATTGCAGCGTTCAAGCGCCGACTGAAAACCGCTCAGGATGAACTGAACCAAAGCTTCGCAGCCTGTTGGAATGACGCAGCGCAACGTGAGCAGGCCGAGCGCCTGATGCGGCGCATGCAGTTCCTCGACAAGCTCACCTACGAAGTGCGCCAGTTAGAAGAGCGCCTCGACGATTAACCCAGTGCCGCTCCGGTCGCACGCCTGATATACAGATAAGTCCTGATCACGATGGCCCTACTGCAGATCGCCGAACCCGGCCAAAGTCCTCAACCGCACCAGCGTCGTCTGGCTGTGGGGATCGACTTGGGCACTACCAATTCGCTGGTCGCTGCATTGCGCAGTGGTCTTTCCGAGCCTCTGGCCGACGCTGACGGGCAGGTCATCCTGCCGTCTGCCGTGCGCTATCACGCCGATCGCGTCGAAGTGGGCGAGTCGGCCAAGCTGGCTGCCGCTACCGATCCCTTGAACACCGTGCTGTCGGTCAAGCGCTTGATGGGTCGTGGTCTGTCCGACGTCAAGCAATTGGGCGAGCAACTGCCGTACCGCTTTGTCGGCGGCGAGTCGCACATGCCGTTCATTGACACCATTCAGGGGCCGAAAAGCCCGGTCGAAGTCTCCGCCGATATCCTGAAAGTGTTGCGTCAGCGCGCTGAAGCGACCTTGGGTGGCGAGCTGGTCGGCGCGGTGATCACCGTTCCGGCCTATTTCGACGATGCTCAGCGTCAAGCCACCAAGGACGCGGCCAAGCTGGCCGGTCTGAACGTGCTGCGTTTGCTCAATGAGCCGACCGCTGCTGCGGTGGCCTACGGTCTGGATCAACACGCTGAAGGCCTGGTCGCTATTTATGACCTGGGTGGCGGCACCTTCGATATTTCGATTCTGCGTCTGACCGGCGGTGTGTTTGAGGTTTTGGCGACCGGCGGCGACAGTGCCCTGGGCGGCGATGATTTCGACCACGCGATCGCCGGCTGGATCATCGAGAGCGCCGGTTTGTCCGCCGACCTCGATCCGGGTGCGCAACGTAATCTGCTGCAAACCGCTTGCGCGGCCAAGGAAGCCCTGACCAATGCGGCGTCCGTCGAAGTCGCTTATGGCGACTGGAAAGCCGAGCTGACCCGCGAAGCCTTTAACGCGCTGATCGAGCCGATGGTTGCTCGCAGCCTGAAAGCCTGCCGCCGCGCGGTGCGTGATTCCGGCATCGAGCTGGAAGAAGTGCACGCCGTGGTCATGGTCGGCGGTTCGACCCGCGTACCTCGCGTTCGCGAAGCGGTCGCTGAAGCCTTTGGTCGCCAGCCGCTGACTGAAATCGATCCGGATCAAGTGGTGGCCATCGGTGCCGCGATCCAGGCCGATACGTTGGCCGGCAACAAGCGCGATGGCGGCGAATTGCTGTTGCTCGACGTGATTCCGTTGTCCTTGGGGCTGGAAACCATGGGCGGGCTGATGGAGAAGGTGATTCCGCGCAACACCACCATCCCCGTCGCCCGCGCCCAGGACTTCACCACTTACAAAGATGGCCAGTCGGCCATGGCTATTCACGTATTGCAGGGCGAGCGTGAGCTGATCAGCGACTGCCGTTCTCTGGCGCGCTTCGAATTGCGCGGCATTCCGGCGATGGTGGCGGGTGCGGCGAAGATTCGCGTGACCTTCCAGGTCGACGCCGACGGCCTGCTCAGCGTTTCGGCCCGTGAATTGGGTTCGGGCGTTGAAGCCAGCATTCAGGTCAAGCCGTCCTACGGTCTGACCGACGGCGAAATCGCCAAGATGCTCAAGGATTCGTTCCAGCACGCCAACGACGACAAGGTCGCCCGTGTACTGCGTGAGCAGCAGGTCGATGCTCAGCGCCTGATCGAAGCGGTGCAAGCCGCCCTCGAGGCGGACGGCGAGCGTTTGCTCGACGCTGAAGAGCGCATGGTCATCGATTTGCAGATGCAGGAACTGACCGAACTGATGAAAGGTACCGATGGTTACGCCATCGAGCAGCAGACCAAGCGTCTGTCGCAAGTGACCGATGCCTTTGCTGCCCGCCGCCTGGACTCGACGGTGAAAGCCGCGCTGGCGGGGCGCAACCTGAATGAAATCGAGGATAACTGATGCCGCAGGTCATTTTTCTGCCCCACGAGAAGTTTTGCCCGGAAGGCATGGTTGTCGAGGCTGAGCCCGGCATCTCCATTCTCGAGCTGGCCCATGAACACCACATCGAGATGGAAAGTGCCTGCGGTGGCGTCTGCGCCTGCACGACCTGCCACTGCGTCATCCGCGAAGGGTTTGATTCGCTGGAAGAAGCGGATGAGCTGGAAGAAGATTTTCTTGATCGTGCCTGGGGTCTGGAAGCGCAATCGCGTCTAGGCTGTCAGGCGATCGTCGGGACTGAAGACCTGACCGTCGAGATTCCGAAATACTCGCTCAACCACGCCGCCGAAGCGCCGCACTGATTCAAGGAAGTGACATGAGTCTGAAATGGGTTGATGTGCTGGAAATCGCGATCCAGCTGGCTGAATCCAAGCCGGATGTAGACCCGCGTTACGTAAACTTCGTCGATCTGCACAAATGGGTGCTGGCATTGCCGGAGTTCAGTGATGATCCGACACGCGGTGGCGAGAAGGTGCTTGAAGCCATTCAGGCCGCCTGGATCGAAGAAGCAGACTGAGTCTGCACCGTACGCAGTTAGGCAATACCCAAGAACCCGCGTATAATTCGCGGGTTTAATTTTTCACAAATTACCGTTTCTGGAGTTACACCATGGCTGTTCAACGTACTTTCTCCATCATCAAGCCTGACGCTGTTGCAAAAAACGTCATCGGCGAGATCACCACTCGTTTCGAAAAAGCAGGCCTGCGCGTTGTAGCTTCGAAACTGAAGCAACTGTCCAAAGCCGAAGCTGAAGGCTTCTACGCTGAGCACAGCGCTCGTGGTTTCTTCGGCGACCTGGTTGCTTTCATGATCTCCGGTCCGGTTGTCGTTCAGGTTCTGGAAGGCGAAAACGCTATCGCTCTGAACCGTGAGCTGATGGGCGCTACCAACCCTAAAGAAGCTGCTGCCGGCACCATCCGTGCTGACTTCGCTGATTCCATCGACGCCAACGCTGTACACGGTTCGGACTCCGAAGCCGCTGCTGCTCGCGAAATCTCGTACTTCTTCGCAGCTACTGAAGTAACCACTCGCTAAGCATTGGCTTAAGAGTGAAGGTGAATCCATGACTACATCGACTGTAAAAACCAACCTGCTGGGTCTGACTCAACAGGAAATGGAAAAATTCTTCGACTCGATCGGGGAGAAGCGTTTCCGTGCCGGTCAGGTAATGAAATGGATTCACCACCTTGGCGTCGATGATTTCGACGCCATGACGAACGTCAGCAAGGCCTTGCGCGACAAGCTCAAGGCTATTGCCGAAGTTCGCGGTCCTGAAGTCGTCAGCGAGGACATTTCCACCGACGGCACCCGTAAATGGGTGGTGCGCGTGGCGTCCGGCAGCTGCGTCGAGACCGTCTACATTCCCCAGGGCAAACGCGGCACGTTGTGCGTTTCGTCCCAGGCAGGCTGTGCTCTGGATTGCAGTTTCTGCTCCACCGGCAAGCAAGGTTTCAACAGCAACCTCACCGCCGCCGAAGTCATCGGCCAGGTGTGGATTGCCAATAAATCGTTCGGCAGCATCCCGGCGACCGCCGACCGTGCCATCACCAACGTGGTGATGATGGGCATGGGCGAGCCGCTGCTGAACTTCGACAACGTCGTTGCGGCCATGCATCTGATGATGGACGACCTGGGCTACGGCATTTCCAAGCGCCGTGTGACCCTGTCGACCTCCGGCGTGGTGCCGATGATCGATGAGCTGTCCAAGCACATCGACGTCTCCCTGGCGTTGTCGCTGCACGCACCGAATGACGCATTGCGTAACCAATTGGTGCCGATCAACAAGAAATACCCGCTTAAGATGCTCCTCGAGTCGTGCCAGCGTTATATGTCGTCCCTGGGCGAGAAACGCGTGCTGACCATCGAGTACACCTTGCTCAAGGACATCAACGACAAGGTCGAGCACGCGGTCGAGATGATCGAGCTGCTCAAGAACATCCCGTGCAAGATCAACCTGATTCCGTTCAACCCGTTCCCGCATTCCGGTTACGAGCGCCCGAGCAACAACGCGATTCGCCGGTTCCAGGATCAGCTTCACCATGCAGGTTTCAATGTCACCGTACGCACCACCCGCGGTGAAGACATCGATGCCGCGTGTGGCCAATTGGTAGGGCAGGTGCTGGATCGCACCCGTCGCAGCGAACGTTATATTGCCGTGCGCGAGTTGAGCGCCGACAGCGATATGGCGCAGAACGCCGCGAAATAACTCAAGAGAGGATCTCTATGTCCCTGCGCTTCGCGCTGCTTGTGCTGTTGGCCAGTCTTTGTACTGGCTGCGTCCTGTCGGGCGATTTCAACCCGATGAAGACCAGCAAGGGCCGCGATGAAGCGCGAGTCGCCTATGTGCAGCTGGGGCTGGGCTACTTGCAGCAGGGCATGACCGAGCGCGCCAAGGTCCCGCTGAAAAAGGCCTTGGAGCTGGACAGCTCCGACCCTGACGCCAACGCCGCTTTGGGCCTGGTATTCCAGGCAGAGATGGAGCCGGAACTGGCGGACGAGCATTTTCGCAAGGCACTGTCTTCCCGTTCCGGCGATGCGCGCATCCTGAACAATTACGGCAGTTTTCTTTTCGAGCAAAAACGTTACAAAGAGGCTTACGAGCGCTTCGAACAGGCCGCCGCCGATACGCTGTATCCTGAACGTTCGCGGGTATTCGAGAACCTGGGCATGACCGCTTCGATGCTTGGCCAGCGTGATCTGGCCCGGCAGCAACTGGAAAAAGCCCTGCGTTTGAACCGCCAACAGCCACGTGCTTTGCTGGAAATGGCTGAGTTGTCTTACGAAGACAGGCATTATGTGCCCGCGCGTGACTATTACGACCGTTTTAGCCTGCTCACCGAGCAAAATGCACGTAGTCTATTGCTCGGCGTTCGGCTGGCAAAAGTGTTCGAAGATCGCGACAAGGCCGCCAGTTTTGGCCTGCAACTAAAACGACTCTATCCCGGTACGCCGGAATATCAGCAATACCTGTCGGAGCAATGATGAAAGCGGCGCATCCTGAAGTTGTAGCAGCGAATCGCGTTAACCCCGGTGAGACTTTGCGCCAGGCCCGCGAAAGCAATGGCTGGTCGCTGGCCGAAGTGGCCCTCAAGCTCAACCTCACCGTCAATTCCCTGAGCAATCTGGAAGCCGGCGCTTTCGACAAGCTGCCTGGGCACACCTTTGCCCGCGGTTACATTCGCGCGTACGCCAAATTGCTGGGCATGGACCAGACCGTTCTGGTTCAGCAGTTCGACCAATCCACCGGTACCGACTCCCAGGGCAGCAACGTCCACAGCCTTGGCCGCATCGAAGAGCCGGTTCGGGTTTCCCACACCATTTTGCGAATCGTCAGCCTGTTGCTGCTGATCGCGGTGGTCGGCGGTGGTTTTGTCTGGTGGCAGGATCAGACCTCCTTGCGCAGCAAAGAGCAGGTCAGCCTGAGCCCGGAACACGTTGAAGTCGAAGGCGCCGACGGCACCACCCAGATCCATCCGCTGGACGAGCCGGAAGACCAGGCTGTCGCGGAAGGTCAGGCTGAAGGCACGACGTCTCTGGCATTGCCGCAAGCCGAGAACTCCACTGAAGCGCCGGCCGAAGCTGAAGCGACTGCACCTGTTGCCGCTCCGACTGCACCGGTTGCCCCGGCGCCTGCTGCACCGACGCACAGCACCGCGCCGGTTGTCGCGACGCCGGTAGCGCCAGCTCCGACGGCACCTGTCGTATCAACCCCGCCTGCGAGCGCTTCGGTCACGCCGACCATTCCCGCTCCGGCAGCGGCTGCTCCGGCTGCCGGCCAGGGTCAGGTTCAGCTGCAATTCACCGCCGATTGCTGGACACAAGTCACTGACGGCACTGGCAAAGTGCTGCTGAGTGGCCTCAAGCGCAAAGGCGAAAACGTTACTGTCAGCGGCAAGCCGCCGTTTGCCGTGCGTCTGGGCTTCGCCCGTGGCGCGCAGGTCAGCTACAACGGGCAGGTGGTTGATGTCGCTCCGTTCACCAGTGGCGAGACTGCTCGCCTGAAGTTGGGTCAATAAGTCATGCACGGCGAATCTCCAATCAAGCGTCGCGAATCCCGGAAAATCTGGGTCGGTAACGTGCCTGTTGGCGGCGATGCGCCCATCGCTGTGCAGAGCATGACCAACAGCGACACCAATGACGTGGCCGCCACCGTCGCCCAGATCAATCGTCTGGAAGCCGCTGGCGTCGATATCGTGCGGGTTTCCGTGCCGGACATGGACGCCGCCGAAGCCTTCGGCAAGATCAAGCAACTGGTCAAAGTGCCGTTGGTGGCCGACATTCACTTCGACTACAAGATCGCGCTGCGCGTAGCCGAACTGGGCGTTGACTGCCTGCGGATCAACCCGGGCAACATCGGTCGTGAAGACCGCGTGCGTGCGGTGGTCGATGCCGCCCGTGATCGCGGGATTCCGATCCGCATCGGCGTCAACGCCGGTTCCCTGGAAAAAGACCTGCAAAAGAAATACGGCGAGCCGACCCCGGCCGCGCTGGTCGAATCTGCCCTGCGTCACGTCGAACACCTTGAACGCCTGAATTTCCAGGACTTCAAGGTCAGCGTGAAAGCCTCCGACGTGTTCATGGCCGTCGCCGCTTACCGCTTGCTGGCCAAGGAAATCGTCCAGCCGCTGCACCTGGGGATTACCGAAGCCGGTGGTTTGCGTTCCGGCACGGTGAAATCTGCCGTAGGCCTCGGTATGCTGCTCGCCGAAGGGATTGGCGATACTATCCGCATCTCGTTGGCGGCCGACCCGGTCGAGGAAGTGAAAGTCGGCTACGACATTCTCAAATCCCTGCACCTGCGTTCCCGTGGCATCAACTTCATCGCCTGCCCGAGTTGCTCGCGGCAGAACTTCGATGTGGTCAAGACCATGAACGAGCTGGAAGGGCGCCTTGAAGACCTGTTGGTGCCGCTGGATGTCGCGGTCATCGGTTGCGTGGTCAACGGGCCGGGCGAAGCCAAGGAAGCTCATATCGGCTTGACCGGCGGCACGCCAAACCTGATTTACATCGACGGCAAGCCGTCGCAGAAACTGACGAATGACAATCTGGTGGATGAGCTCGAACGCTTGATCCGCCAGAAAGCGGCCGAAAAGGTCGAAGCCGACGCTGCCGTTATTGCGCGTGGCTGAGCCTGACTAAAGAGCCGAACAAATTTAAGGATTGATAGTGAGCAAGTCTCTGCAAGCCATACGTGGCATGAACGACATCCTGCCCGAACAGACGCCCCTGTGGCGTCATTTCGAGGGCACTGTTTCGCGTCTGCTGGATAACTACGGTTACAAGCAAATCCGCATGCCGATCGTCGAGTTCACCGAGCTGTTCAAGCGCTCGATCGGCGAAGTGACCGACATCGTCGAAAAAGAGATGTACACCTTCGAAGACCGCAACGGCGATTCGCTGACGCTGCGTCCCGAGGGTACGGCGGCCTGCGTGCGTGCGGTGCTTGAGCACGGCATCACTGGTGGCGGCCAGGTACAGAAACTCTGGTACATCGGCCCGATGTTCCGCCACGAGCGTCCGCAGAAAGGCCGTTATCGCCAGTTCCACCAGATCGGTGTCGAGGTGTTCAACCTCGACGGTCCGGACATCGACGCCGAGCTGATCGTGCTGACCTGGCGCCTGTGGGGCGAGCTTGGCATCCGCGATGCGGTCAAGCTTGAACTGAACAGCCTTGGCACCAGCGAGTCTCGTGGTCGTTATCGCGAAGCGCTGGTCGAGTTCCTGTCCGCTCACCTGGACAAACTCGACGAAGACAGCCAACGCCGCCTGAAGACCAACCCGTTGCGTGTTCTGGACACCAAGAACGCCGACACTCAAGCGATCCTGGTCGACGCGCCGAAAATGGCCGACTACCTCGACGACGAATCCCGCGTGCACTTCGAGGGCCTCAAGGCTCGCCTGGACGCCGCCGGTATTCCTTATGTGATCAACCCGAAGCTGGTTCGCGGGCTGGATTACTACAGCAAGACCGTTTTCGAATGGGTCACCGACAAGTTGGGCGCCCAAGGCACCGTGTGTGCCGGTGGTCGTTACGACGGTCTGGTGGAACAGATGGGCGGCAAGCCGACCCCGGGCGTTGGTTTCGCCATGGGCATCGAGCGCCTCGTGCTGCTTTTGGAAACCCTGGAGCAGATCCCGGAAGAGATCTCCCGTCAGGTCGACGTCTATCTCTGCGCATTCGGCGAGGCTGCCGAGTTGGCTGCGCTGACGTTGAGCGAGAAGGTTCGCGATCAATTGCCCAACCTGCGCCTGCAGATCAATGCCGGCGCTGGCAGCTTCAAAAGCCAGTTCAAGAAGGCCGACAAGAGCGGTGCGCTGTACGCGCTGATCCTCGGTGACGACGAAATGGCCCAGCAAGTGGTAGGTTTCAAACCCCTGCGTGGCCAGGGCGAACAACAAAGCATTGCCTGGGATGCGCTTGCTGCACACCTGGCCACCTGCGTCGTGCAGGGTTGAAGCTGTCATAAACAGCCGATTTAGCGATTAAGGAGTATTGGGGTGTCGAGTACCGAAGACGAAAACCTTGCGGATTTGAAGGACTGGTGGACACGCAACGGCAAGCCCCTGGTCACTGGCGGCCTGTTGGCGCTGGTCATCGTGTTCGGCTGGCAGGCCTTTCACAAGTATCAGAGCAATCAGTCGCAAAGCGCCTCGATTCTCTATCAGCAATTGCTCGAAACCACGCTGACGCCTGACGGCAAGCCTGACGCCGCCCGTGTTTCGGATCTGGCCGGCAAGCTCAACAGCGAGTTCGGCGGTACTGCCTACGCGCAATACGGCAGCCTGTTCGTGGCGAAAGTCGCGGTCGACAGCGGCAAGCTGGACGACGCTGCCACCGAGCTTAAAGCCATCGTTGCCAAACCGGCCAACCCGGCACTGGGTGAAATCGCCCGTCAGCGCCTGGCACAGGTACTGGCCGCGCAGAACAAGGCCGATGAAGCCCTGAAACTGCTCGAAGGCGATGCCGATAAAGCATTCCTCGCCACTCGCGAAGAACTCAAGGGCGACCTGCTGGTGCAGTTGGGTCGTACCGATGAAGCGAACGCTGCGTATCAAAAAGCCAAGGCGGCACTGTCGGATGAAGCGGCAGTCGGTGGCCTACAAATCAAGCTGGACGATCTGGCCAAAGGGGATGCGTGACGTGATCCGTTGGAAACATGCAGCATTGCTGGCTCTGGCCGTATTGGCCGCGGGTTGCAGCAGCAACAGCAAAAAAGAATTGCCGCCTGCCGAGCTGGTCGACTTCAAAGAAGAAGTGGTCCTGCAAAAGCAGTGGAGTCGTTCGATCGGTGACGGTCAGGGCGAAACCTACAACATGCTGGTTCCGGCGATCGATGGCGATACCATCTATGCTGCCGACGTCACTGGCGTGGTGATGGCGATGGATCGCAGCAATGGCGACGTCAAATGGAAGAAAGACCTCGAACTGCCTGTTTCCGGCGCCGTTGGCGTAGGTTATGGCCTGCTCGTGATCGGTACGACCAAGGGCGAAATCGTTGCCATGGACGCTACCAACGGTGAAGAGAAATGGCGCGCTCGCGTGTCCAGCGAAGTCCTCGCGCCACCGGCCAACAACGGTGACGTGGTGGTGGTTCAGACTCAGGACGACCGTCTGATCGGTCTGGATGCCGCTACCGGCAACCAGCGCTGGTTGTATGACAGCACGCCAGCGGTGCTGACCCTGCGCGGCACCAGTGCTCCGATCGTCACCAACCGCCTCGCGGTGGCTGGCCTGTCGACCGGTAAAGTGGTCGCTCTCGATATTTCCAACGGCGTGCCGGTGTGGGAACAGCGGGTAGCGATTCCACAAGGTCGTTCGGAACTGGAGCGTGTTGTCGATATCGACGGTGGCTTGCTGCTGTCCGGCGGTACGCTGTACGTCGCCAGCTATCAGGGTCGCGTTGCGGCACTGGACCTGGAAAGCGGTCGTCAACTCTGGCAGCGTGATGCTTCCAGCTATGCCGGCGTCGCCCAAGGTTTTGGCACTGTTTATGTGAGCCTTTCTTCGGGCACTGTTGAAGGCGTCGACGAGCGTTCCACCACGGCTTTGTGGAGCAACGACTCGCTGGCTCGCCGTCAACTGTCGGCTCCGGAAGTGTTCTCCAGCTATGTTGCAGTCGGTGACATGGAAGGCTACGTACACCTGCTGAGCCAGGTGGACGGTCGCTTCGTCGGCCGCGAGCGCATCGACAGCGATGGCCTTCGTGCCCGTCCGCTGGTGGTGGGTGACACGATTTATCTGTATGGCAACAGTGGCAAACTGGAAGCCCTGACCATCAAGTAAGGACTATGCTTGGGGTTTAACCCCCAAGCGGCCCCGTTCTGCGGGGCTCGCAGCGTTTTCAAACGCTGCCCCGAGCACCAGCCGCTGCCTCGCAGCGGCTTTTGTATTTTCTGAAATAACGAAGTGGAGAGCCGCATGGTTCCCGTAATCGCCCTGGTGGGCCGACCGAACGTCGGCAAGTCCACCTTGTTCAACCGCCTGACCAGGACTCGCGACGCCATCGTCGGCGACTTGTCCGGTCTGACCCGTGATCGCCAATACGGTGAGGCCAAGTGGCAAGGGCGTTCCTACATTCTGGTCGACACCGGCGGTATCTCCGGTGACGAGCACGGTATGGACGAAAAAATGGCCGAGCAGTCGCTGCTGGCCATTGAAGAAGCCGATGTCGTTCTGTTCCTGGTAGATGCCAAGGCCGGTTTCACCGCCGCCGACCAGATGATCGCCGAGCATTTGCGCAAACGTAACAAGCGTTCCTACGTGGTTGCCAACAAGGTCGACAACATCGACCCTGAAATGGCCCGCGCCGAATTCGCCCCGTTGGGCATGGGCCACGCGATTCCGATCGCCGGCGCTCATGGCCGTGGCATCACCCAGATGCTGGAAATCGCCCTGAGCGACTTCCCGAAAGATGAAGAAGAACCGGAAGACGGCGAAGAAGAGATCGTTGCCGAAGGCGAGGAAGCCAAGCGCATTCCTGGCCCAAGCGAAAAAGACGGGATCAAGATCGCCATCATCGGCCGTCCGAACGTGGGCAAGTCGACCCTGGTCAACCGCATGCTCGGTGAAGACCGCGTCATCGTTTATGACCAGCCCGGCACCACCCGCGACAGTATCTACATCCCGTTCGAGCGTAACGACGAGAAGTACACGCTGATCGACACCGCTGGTGTGCGCAAGCGCGGCAAGATCCACGAAGAAGTCGAAAAATTCTCCGTGGTCAAAACCCTGCAAGCGATCAAAGACGCCAACGTGGTGATCTTCGTGATGGACGCCCGCGAAGGTGTGGTCGATCACGACCTCAACCTGCTGGGCTTTGCCATTGAATCGGGTCGTGCGCTGGTTATCGCGATCAACAAGTGGGACGGCATGACGCCGAGCGAGCGCGACTTCGTGAAGGTCGAGCTGCAACGTCGACTGTTCTTCGTTGACTACGCCGACATCCACTTCATCTCGGCGCTGCACGGCACTGGCGTGGGCAACCTCTACGCTTCCGTACAGAACTCGTTCAAGTCCGCGGTCACCCGCTGGCCGACCAACCGCCTGACCCAGATTCTGGAAGATGCGGTCGGTGAGCACGCGCCACCGATGGTCAACAACCGCCGGATCAAGCTGCGCTATGCCCACTTGGGTGGCGCGAACCCGCCGATCATCGTGATTCACGGTAACCAGATCGAGAAGGTGCCGAAGTCTTACGTCCGTTACCTGGAAAACACTTACCGTCGTGTTCTGAAGCTGGTCGGTACGCCGATCCGCATCGAGTTCAAGGGCGGCGAGAACCCGTACGAAGGCAACAAGAACTCGCTCACCGACCGTCAGGTCAACAAGAAGCGTCGCTTGATGTCGCACCACAAGAAGGCCGACAAGAAGCGCCGCGACAAGCGTTGATTTGCAGCCCCACACCATCTTGTGTGTAGGGCTGTTGTGGCGAGGGGATTTAGCGAAACGTCGCACCGCCCGTTCGGCTACGAAGTAGTCGTAAACCCAGCGCCGCGGTTTATCTGACAAACCGCAGTGAATGGTTTTGGGGCGGCTACGCCACCCAACGGGGATGAATCCCCTCGCCACAGGTAATGCAGTGATGTTGAGAAAGAAGGGCGCCGTTTGGCGCCCTTTTTTTATGGGCGCCGTTTGGGCTATCCTCGGGCTCTCCCGCGCCGCCGTTAGAGCCGGGTGTAGAGCAGGGAATCACCGATGATCACCAGTAAGCTGCCGAATGTCGGCATCACTATCTTCACGCAGATGTCTCAGCTCGCGGCGCAAACCGGGGCGATCAACCTGTCCCAGGGTTTTCCCGATTTCGATGCCCCGCAGGCCCTGTGCGATGCGGGCGGTCGGCATATTGCCAGTGGCCATAACCAGTATTCGCCGATGACCGGCCTGCCGGCGCTGCGTCAGCAAGTGGCGGCGAAGATCGCTCGCAGCTACGGCATCAATGTCGATGCCGACAACGAAGTGACCATCACCCCCGGCGCCACCCAGGCGATCTTCTGCGCAATTCAGGCGGTTATCCACAGCGGCGACGAAGTGATCGTGTTCGATCCGTGCTACGACAGTTACGAGCCATCGGTTGAACTGGCGGGTGGTCGTTGCGTGCATGTGCAGCTCGGACTGAATGATTTCTCCATCGACTTCCAGAAACTGGCCGAGGCCATCACGCCGCGCACGCGAATGATTGTGCTGAACTCCCCGCACAACCCGAGCGGCGCATTGATCAGCCGTGCCGAACTGGACCAGTTGGCGGACCTGATTCGTGATCGCGACATCTACCTCGTCAGCGACGAAGTCTACGAACACCTGGTGTTTGACGGTGTGCCTCACGTCAGCGTGCTGAACCACGAAGAGCTGTATCAGCGTGCCTTTGTGGTCAGCTCGTTCGGCAAGACCTATCACGTGACGGGCTGGAAAACCGGCTACGTGGTCGCACCGCCGGCCCTCACCGCAGAGCTGCGCAAGGTTCACCAGTACGTCAGTTTCTGCGGTGTCACGCCACTGCAGTTTGCCTTGGCCGATTTCATGGCCGAGCACCCGGAGCATGTCGAAGAACTGCCGGCTTTTTATCAGGCCAAGCGCGACCTGTTCTGTGATCTTCTGACGCCGTCGCGCTTCAGTTTTACCCGCGTGACCGGCACCTATTTCCAGTTGGTCGATTACTCGCAGATCCGCCCGGACCTCAACGACGTCGAGATGGCGCTGTGGATGACCCGCGAACACGGGGTGGCGAGTATCCCGATCTCGGTGTTCTACCAGACGCCACCCGAAGGCCAGCGCCTGGTGCGCCTGTGCTTTGCCAAGCGTGAGGAGACCCTGCGTGAAGCAGCGGCAAAATTATGCGTGATCTGAGTGCACTGCCGAATCTGAACATTGCGCTGGTCCAGACGACCCTGGCCTGGCACGACCGCCAGGCCAATCTGGAGCATTTCGAACAACTGCTGGAACAGGCTCGCGGCGCTGACCTGATCATCCTGCCGGAGATGTTCACCACCGGATTCTCCATGGAATCCGAGACGCTCGCCGAGCCGGAAAACGGTCCCACCAGCAAATGGTTGCGTGCACAGGCTGCGCAACTTGACGCTGTGATCACCGGTAGTGTCATCGTTCAGGCCGCCGACGGCAGTCATCGCAATCGCCTGTTGTGGGCGCGGCCGGACGGAGAAGTCTGGCACTACGACAAGCGTCACCTGTTCCGCATGGCGGGCGAGCACAATCACTACACACCGGGCGAGCGCCAGGTGCAGTTCGAACTCAAAGGCTGGCGTGTGCGGCCGCTGATTTGCTACGACTTGCGTTTCCCCGTATGGAGCCGTGACGCCCAGGACACCGACCTGTTGCTGTACACCGCGAATTGGCCAGGTGCGCGGCGTCAGCACTGGAACCGTTTGCTGCCTGCACGGGCGATTGAAAACCTTTGCTATGTAGCGGCAGTGAATCGCATCGGGACTGACGGAAAAGGCTTCGCGTATACCGGCGACAGTCAGGTGCTCGATTTCCAGGGCGAGACGTTGCTCAGTGCCGGCGAAGCCGATGGCGTGTTTCAGGTGGTGCTGAATGCCGCCGACCTTCAGGCGTACCGCACACGTTTTCCGGCGAATCTGGATGCCGACACCTTTGAGTTCACCTGATCGGTGAAGGTTGAACGATTGATGGGTACAGATTTCTCCGGGCGGGCCGATAGCAAGGTCAGCCAAGGAGGAGTGACCCATGATCAACGTGAGCACCATCACCATTAACTCGTACGCCGTATCCTCGCCGAATGTCGCGACCGGTCAACCTGACGAACGCAAGCTGGTCCCGGTTGAAGACGCGACTGACGAGGATGGCAAGCTGCGCGTAAACAGTGCCGGAGCCAGGATCGACTCTGTCGACAGCGCCAGCGACCCGGTTACGGCGTTGAAAAAGCAGATCGAAGAAGCGCAAAAACTGCTGGCCGAACAGCAGGCTCAACTGGCGAGTGCACAGAAGAGCCAGAACGACGAGCAGAAGGCGCAGCAGGTGATGGAAATCCAGAACCAGATCGCCGTGACCAGCAGTAACTTGCAAGTGCTGCAGGCGGCGTTGTTGCAGGCGATGTTCAGCGTTGATACCCATGCCTGACATCGTTGTTGTCTGAGCGGGCCTCATCGCGGGCAAGCCCGCTCCCACAGTGGGCGGGGTGAGCACATATTATGTGTACATCCGGTCCCTGTTGGAGCGGGCTTGCCCGCGAAGAGGCCATGACGGGCAGCACAAAAACACCAGGCAAACAAAAAGGCCCCAAGGTTCGCACCTTGGGGCCTTTTGCATTTCAGCGAACGCTTACGCCGCTTTCGCTTCCGGCTGGCTCAACGAGCGGTTCAGCGCGCTGAACAGGGCCTTGAAGCTGGCGGTGGTGATGTTCTCATCGATACCCACGCCGTGTACCGCACGCTCACCATTCACGCGCAGTTCAATGTAGGCCGCTGCCTTGGCATTGGTGCCCGCGCCGATCGCGTGTTCGTTGTAGTCCATGATCTCCACCGGAATCGGCAGACCGGCGACCAACGCTTCCAGCGCGCCGTTGCCCTTGCCACGCCAGTGCAGGTTGGTTTCGCCCTGGCCTTTGCCGGAGACTTCCACTTCCACGGCGCTGTGACCGTTTTCTTCCTGCAGGCGATGACTGACCAGCGCGTACGGGGTGTTGGCCTGCAAGTACTCGCTGTGCAGCAGCGCGTGGATTTGCTGGGCGGTCATTTCGAGGCCCAGGCGATCGGTTTCACGCTGCACGACCTGGCTGAACTCGATCTGCATGCGACGCGGCAAGCTGATGCCGTATTCCTGTTCCAGCAGGTAAGCGATACCGCCCTTGCCCGACTGGCTGTTGACGCGGATCACCGCCTCGTAGCTGCGGCCAATGTCGGCCGGGTCGATCGGCAAGTACGGCACTTCCCACAGGGCGTCCGGTTTCTGCTGGGCGAAGCCCTTGCGGATGGCATCCTGGTGCGAGCCGGAGAACGCGGTGTGAACCAGGTCGCCGACGTACGGGTGACGCGGGTGCACCTGGATCTGGTTGCACTCTTCGACGACTTTGCGCACGCCGTCGATGTCGGAGAAGTCCAGCTCAGGGTGAATGCCCTGGGTGTACAGGTTCAGCGCCACGGTCACGAGATCGACGTTGCCGGTACGCTCGCCGTTGCCGAACAGGCAGCCTTCGACACGGTCCGCGCCGGCCATCAGGCCCAGCTCGGTGGCGGCCACGCCAGTGCCACGGTCGTTGTGGGTGTGCAGGCTGATGATCACGCTGTCACGACGATTGATGTGACGGCCGAACCATTCGATCTGGTCGGCGTAGATGTTCGGGGTCGCGCATTCGACGGTGGCCGGCAGGTTGAGAATCACCTTGTGCTCAGGCGTCGGGTTCCAGACTTCGATGACGGCGTCGCAGACTTCCTTGGCGAACTCCAGTTCGGTAGCGCTGAAGGTTTCCGGCGAGTATTCGAACGTCCACTGAGTGTCCGGCTGCTGGGCGGCGTATTTGACGAACAGCTTGGCCGCGTTCACGGCGATGGCCTTGATCCCGTCCTTGTCCTGGTTGAAGACAATGCGGCGGAAGGAAGGGGAGGTCGCGTTGTACAGGTGAACGATGGCTTTCTTCGCCCCGCGCAGGGATTCGAAGGTGCGCTCGATCAGGTCTTCACGGCCCTGGGTCAGCACCTGAATGGTGGTGTCGTCCGGGATGTGGTTGCCTTCGATCAGCGTGCGCACGAAGTCGAAGTCGGTTTGCGAAGCGGCCGGGAACGAGGCTTCGATTTCTTTCACGCCGACCTGCACCAGGGTTTTCCAGAAACGGAGCTTCTTGACCGCGTCCATCGGCTCGATCAGCGACTGGTTGCCATCGCGCAGGTCGGAGCTGCACCAGATCGGCGCGGCGGTGATGGTCTTCGACGGCCAGGTGCGGTCCGGGATATCGATGGTCGGGAACGCGCGGTATTTCGAAGACGGGTCTTTGAGCATGCTCATCGGGAAATCCTTATTGTGTGGGCCGAAAAAAGGCGGCCTGCCGGTGGATCAAATGTTCTTGGGGAAAGGCGTGGGGCGAGGCACCGCGATTCAGCCCGGCAGTCGGGCACTGACAAGGCACAGGCTGCGGTGCTGGCGAAGCTGAATGAGGGTGTGAGAGGTTTTCATGCCTTCAACCCTAACCGCGAGGAGAAAGGATGGCAAGCAGTCGAAAAAAATTGAGAGGAATACTCGAATGGGGGGATTTATCGAGATTTTATTGCGGTGAAACAAGGTGATCGTTTGGATGTTTGCGCGGGGTTTGAGGGATGCGCAATTGAGTAAGTTGGCCGGTGTCGATTCCAATTGCGCGATTTGTCCGGGGACGATTCGGCGATTATGAGGCCGTCTTCGCGGGCAAGCCCATTCCCACAGTGGGCGTCAGTGGATTACAGATTTGTATTCCACCCCGGAACCTGTGGGAGCGGGCTTGCCCGCGAAGAGGCCAGTAGCCTCACAAATAATTCAAGGCTGAAACGCCCCGATAAAAATCGCCGGATCCACCCGCGCATCATTCAGGCTGACATTCCAGTGCATATGCGGCCCGGTCGCCCGCCCGGTGGCGCCGACTTTGCCGACCACACCACCACGGGCCATCTGCTGCCCGACCTTCACATCAATCTTCGACATGTGGCAGAACATGCTGATAAAGCCCTGTCCATGGTCGACAAACACCGTGTTGCCATTAAAGAAGTAGTTACCGATCAGGATCACCTTGCCCGCCGCCGGGGTTTTGATCGGCGTGCCGGCCCCGACGGCGAAATCCAGGCCTGAGTGGGGATTGCGCTCTTCGCCATTGAAGAAGCGGCGTACACCGAACTTGCTCGACAGCGGGCCGTTGACCGGTTTGTCCAGCAGCAGGTTGCTCGGAGTATTCGGGCTGAACGTGCGGTAGGCGGCGATCTGCTCGGCCAGTTCGCGCTCGATGCGCTTGAGATTGTCCGGGTCTGGATTGACCTGTTGGGTGTTTTTCAAGGTGATGCGCTGTTCCGGGTATTTTTTGCTGCCGACGGTGAAACTCAGGTTGCGACCGCCGCTGCTGATGGATTGCGCCCCCGGTTTGACCGTCAACGGCACACCGACAATCGCCAGCCAATTATTCTGTTCCTTGACCACCAACACCGGTTTGCCCTGGTAACTGGCTTTCGGCGACTGGGCGGAGACGCCCAGGTCCACCACCGCCACGCCGCCTGGTACCGGTTTGTTCAGCAAGCGGGTGATGTAGCTGTCAGCGTGGGCGTTGAAGGTCAGGCACAGCAACAACAGTGGAGCTAGAAAACGCGGCATGGATCAATCCAGTAAAGAAAGGGTGACAGGCGTCAGGTGATTGTCTTCGACGCGCACGTGCAGTTCGCCTTCACCCAGTTTGGCTTTCAGGCGCTGGCCGTTGTGGGTTTGCGCGGCGTTGCGGATCGCGTTGCCGCGCTCGTCCAGCAAAATGCTGTAGCCACGGCCCAGGGTCGCCAACGGACTGACCACGTGCAGCGTCTGCACCTGACTTTGCAGTTGCAGTCGACGGGACTTGAGGCCTTCGCGGATGGCTCGTGGCAGACGTTCGGCGAGGCTGTCGAGACGCTGACGCAGCATCGCCAGTTGCCGGCCCGGATGTTGCCCGGCGAGGCGGGTTTCCAGGCGGATCAAGCGTTCGCGACGGGTATTGAGGCTGCGCTCGAACGCGCGGCGCATGCGCATGTCCAGATCATCCAGACGTTGCGCCTGCTGGCGCAGCCGTTCGCCGGGATGGCGCAAGCGGCGAGAGATGCCTTCAAGGCGCAGTCGATCACGCATCAAGCGGTCACGCATGCGCATCACCAGCCGTCGATGCAGGCTTTCGACCCGACGCACCAGGTCGCTGGAGTCCGGCGCCAGCAGTTCGGCGGCGGCGGAAGGGGTCGGGGCGCGAACGTCGGCCACGAAGTCGCTGATCGACACATCGGTTTCATGGCCGACGGCGCTGACAATCGGCGTCACGCAGGCATCCACGGCGCGGGCCACGGCTTCTTCGTTGAAACACCACAGGTCTTCCAGCGAGCCGCCGCCACGGGCCAGGATCAAGGCATCGAAACCGCGGGCGTCCGCCAGTTTCAGCGCACGGACAATCTGCGCCGTGGCCTCGCGACCCTGCACGGCCGTGGGGATCAGCGTCAGTTGCACCTGCGGCGCACGGCGGCGGAACACGCTGATGATGTCGCGAATCACCGCGCCGGTGGGCGAACTGATGATGCCGATGCGTTGCGGATGCGCCGGCAGCGGCACTTTGCGCTCGGCGCTGAACAGGCCTTCGGCGCTGAGTTTTTCCTTCAACGCATCGAAGGCCAGACGGAGGGCGCCGTCACCGGCCGGTTCGACGGTGTCGAGAATCAGTTGATAGTCGCCACGTCCTTCGAACAATGAAACCTTGCCGCGAACCTTGACCGCCAGGCCGTCTTTCAGGGCCTGACGAACCCGTGCCGCGTTCTGCCGGAACAGTGCGCAACGCACTTGGGCGCCGCTGTCTTTCAATGTGAAATACACATGGCCAGACGCCGGGCGGGCGAGGTTGGAGATTTCGCCTTCCACCCAGATGTTGCTGAACACGTCTTCGAGCAACACCCGCGCGCGGCCGTTGAGCTGGCTGACAGTCAGGACTTCACGGTCCAGGCCGAGTCTTGCAAAGGGATCTTTAATCATGGGGCGCAGTTTAAATGCATTCGTCGGTCAATCTCCATGAATCAACGAAAATCCCCTGTGGGAGCGGGCTTGCTCGCGAAGGCGGGGTATCAATCGATATCAATGCTGAATGACAGACCGCATTCGCGAGCAAGCCCGCTCCCACAAGGGTTAAAGTCAGCTCCGGTATTCAAGGAAGACACGGAATGAATGTGCTTGAGTTGTTAAGCCAATGGCCCTTCGGTGCGACGGATTGGCTGGTCATCGGGCTGGGTATTGCCTTGGCCTACATCGTGTTCGGTATCGCCGGGTTCGGTACTGCGTTGGTGGCGGGGCCGATATTGATCCTGTTCATGCCGCTGTCGAAGATCGTGCCGTTGCTGGTGCTGCTGGATTTCGTCGCGGCGTTCGGCAATCTGCTGCCCTCGCGCCGGGACGTGGCGAAACCCGAATTGCTGCGATTGCTACCGTGCATGGCGGTGGGCTGCACGTTGGGGGTGATCTTTCTGCTGAACCTGAAGTCCGACCTGCTATTGCTGTTGATGGGGCTGTTTATCAGCGCCTATGCGATTTACAGCCTGTGGGTCAAAGCCCGCCCGACGCAGTTGTCTGCTGCGTGGGCGGTGCCGATGGGCACGGTGGGCGGGATGTTCGGGGCGCTGTTTGGCAGTGGCGGCTTTTTATATGCGATCTATCTGAACAGCCGCCTGCCCAAGGATTCCGCCCGAGCCACCCAGAGTGCGCTGATCAGTTGCAGCACGGTTGTGCGCCTGAGCCTGTTCGCTGTCGCGGGTGTGTATGCCGAGCTACCCTTATTGGTATTGGCTTTGTGTTTGTTGCCGGCCATGGCATTGGGGTTGTGGATCGGCCGCCGGTTGACCATGAGATTGTCCCGCGAGGCGTTCGTGCGGTTGGTGACCTGGCTGGTGCTGGCCAGCGGGATTGCCTTGATCGGGCGTTATTTGAGTACTTGACCGGATTTTGTCAGGGATTAAGCTGCCGGCCGCCCTGAAGCCTTCGCGGGCAAGCCTCGCTCCTACAGGATTATCGGTGATCGTGAAATCACACGAATCCTGTAGGAGCAAGGCTTGCCCGCGAAGGCGTCAAACGGTACACCGCAGAACTTTGCATTTTGACGCAGCAGGCTTGCACCCATGAATTCTCAAAGCATCATTGTCCCGAAAATCTCCACGCTGCCGGTGCACGAACCCCGGGCCCGGGCGGTCGTGCGTTGGCTGGTGCGCAAGAACATCGTCAAGGAAGAACTGACCACCTGTGGCCGCACCGGTAGCCGCATGGGGCATGCCATCGCCGACGGTGCCCGCGCCGTGGTGTTGCATCCGGAAGCACTGCCGTTCGGCGAGCCGGTCAATGGCCTGGAGATCATCACCAAACGCTGCATCTATACGCCGGCCAAGGGCTTCCTGGAGGAGGCGGGCTGCGCCGAGTGCCGCAAGGAAGTCGGCGAAGCGCTGTTCGAGAGCCTGGAAGACTGGATGCCGGGGCGCACCGATAACTTCACCTGCCCGGAATGCGGGCATGAAGATGACATCAACGGGTTTCTTTTCCTGCAGGAATGCGGCTTTTCCAACCTGGGGTTTATCTTCAACAACTGGGCCGAGGCCGGGTTCAAGCAGAGCTTTATCGACGAATTTGCCGATTGGCTGGATCAGCCCGTCAGTTGGGTGAAAGTCGAATTGTAGGAGCGAGGCTTGCCCGCGAAGGCGCACTTGAGGACGCCTTCGCGGGCAAGCCTCGCTCCTACGGGATTTATGCCGCAAAACCCCCGCCGATCACCGTATCGATAATAGACAGAGTTTTACATTGAACCCGAGGGGGTGTCTGACTATAATGGCGCGCTTCCATTTTCCCGCTCGGGAGCCCCCGCGATGCTGCGTATCAGCCAAGAAGCTCTGACATTCGACGACATTCTCCTAGTGCCCGGTTATTCCGAGGTGCTTCCTAACGAAGTCAGTCTCAAGACCCGCCTAACCCGTGGCATCGAGCTGAATATTCCCCTGGTTTCTGCCGCCATGGACACCGTTACTGAAGCCCGTCTGGCAATTGCCATGGCTCAGGAAGGTGGCATCGGCATTATCCACAAGAACATGACCATCGAGCAGCAAGCTGCCGAAGTGCGCAAGGTCAAGAAGTTCGAAGCCGGCGTGGTCAAGGATCCGATCACCATCGAGGCTGACGCCACGGTTCGTGATCTGTTCGAACTGACCCGCATGCACAATATCTCCGGCGTTCCGGTACTGCACGATGGCGACCTGGTCGGCATCGTCACTTCCCGTGACGTACGCTTCGAAACCCGTCTGGAAGCCACCGTACGTGAAGTGATGACGCCTAAAGAGCGTCTGGTCACCGTACGCGAAGGCGCCAACAAGAACGAAGTCCGCGAGCTGCTGCACAAGCACCGCCTGGAAAAAGTCCTGATCGTCGACGACAAGTTTGCCCTCAAAGGCATGATGACCGTCAAAGACATCGAAAAAGCCAAGGCTTACCCGCTGGCCAGCAAGGACGATCAAGGTCGTCTGCGCGTTGGCGCTGCAGTCGGTACCGGTAAAGACACCGGTGACCGCGTCGCGGCCCTGGTCAATGCCGGCGTTGACGTGGTGGTGGTCGACACCGCGCACGGTCACTCCAAAGGTGTGATCGACCGCGTTCGCTGGGTCAAACAGAATTTCCCTGAAGTGCAGGTCATCGGCGGCAACATCGCCACCGGCGCTGCCGCCAAGGCCCTGGCCGAAGCTGGCGCTGACGCGGTCAAGGTCGGTATCGGCCCAGGCTCGATCTGCACCACCCGTATCGTCGCCGGTGTCGGCGTCCCGCAAATCAGTGCCATCGCCAACGTCGCCGCTGCCCTCGAAGGCACCGGCGTTCCGTTGATCGCCGACGGCGGCATCCGTTTCTCCGGTGACCTGTCCAAGGCCATCGTGGCCGGTGCTTCCTGCGTGATGATGGGCTCGATGTTCGCCGGTACTGAAGAAGCGCCGGGCGAGATCGAACTGTTCCAGGGTCGTTCGTACAAGGCTTACCGCGGCATGGGTTCGCTGGGCGCCATGTCCCAGGCTCAAGGTTCCTCCGACCGTTACTTCCAGGACTCCTCCGCGGGTGCCGAGAAGCTGGTTCCGGAAGGCATCGAAGGGCGTGTCCCGTACAAAGGCAGCCTGAGCGCCATCATCCATCAACTGATGGGCGGCCTGCGTTCCTCGATGGGCTACACCGGCAGCGCCGACATCGAAGAAATGCGCACCAAGCCTGAGTTCGTGCGGATCACCGGCGCTGGCATGGCCGAGTCCCACGTCCACGACGTACAGATCACCAAAGAAGCGCCAAACTACCGCGTAGGTTGAGGCTTCAAGCAAAACGTTAAGTAACCCGGGGCTGTTCGATTCAGCCCCGAGTTGTTTCTGAATCACGACTGTTTCTGAATGACTTAGACGAGACTGAATCATGGCCCTCGACATCCACGCTCACCGCATCCTGATCCTCGATTTCGGTTCCCAGTACACCCAGCTGATTGCCCGCCGCGTGCGTGAAATCGGCGTGTACTGCGAACTGCATCCGTTCGACATGGATGACGAAGCGATTCGCGAATTCGCTCCAAAAGGCGTCATTCTCGCCGGCGGCCCCGAGTCCGTGCACGTAGCCGACAGCCCGCGCTGCCCGCAAGCGGTGTTTGACCTGGGCGTTCCGGTCTTCGGTATCTGCTACGGCATGCAAACCATGGCTGAACAGCTGGGTGGCAAGGTCGAAGGTTCCGAGCTGCGTGAGTTCGGTTACGCCCGTGTCGACGTGGTCGGCAAAAGCCGTCTGCTGGACGGCATCGAAGACCATATCGACGCCGACGGCCTGTTCGGCCTCGACGTGTGGATGAGCCACGGTGACAAAGTCACCAAAATGCCGCAGGAATTCCACATTCTCGCCAGCACCCCGAGCTGCCCGATTGCCGGCATGTTCGACGACGCTCGCGGCTACTACGGCGTGCAGTTCCACCCGGAAGTGACCCACACCAAGCAGGGCGGTCGCATCCTGTCGCGCTTCATCCTCGACATCTGCGGCTGCGAAGCCCTGTGGACGCCGTCGAAGATTGCTGAAGACGCCATCGCTCAGGTTCGCGCCCAGGTCGGCACCGACAACGTCTTGCTCGGCCTGTCCGGCGGCGTTGACTCCTCGGTGGTTGCCGCGCTGCTGCACAAAGCCATCGGCGACCAGCTGACCTGCGTCTTCGTCGACAACGGCCTGCTGCGTCTGCACGAAGGCGAGCAAGTGATGGCCATGTTCGCCGAGAACATGGGCGTCAAGGTGATCCGCGCCAACGCCGAAGACCAGTTCCTCGACAATCTGGCAGGCGAAAGCGACCCAGAGAAAAAGCGCAAGATCATCGGCCGCACCTTCATCGACGTCTTCGATGCCCAGTCCAACAAACTGGACAACATCAAGTACCTCGCCCAGGGCACCATCTACCCGGACGTGATCGAGTCGGCTGGCGCGAAAAGCGGCAAGGCTCACGTGATCAAGTCGCACCACAACGTGGGCGGCCTGCCGGAAGAAATGAACCTCAAGCTGGTTGAACCCCTGCGCGAGCTGTTCAAAGACGAAGTCCGTCGTCTGGGCCTGGAACTCGGCCTGCCGTACGACATGGTCTACCGTCACCCGTTCCCGGGCCCGGGCCTGGGCGTGCGGATCCTCGGTGAAGTGAAGAAGGAATACGCCGACCTGCTGCGTCGCGCCGACCACATCTTCATCGAAGAACTGCGCAAGGCCGACTGGTACCACAAGGTCAGCCAGGCATTCGTTGTGTTCCAACCGGTGAAATCGGTTGGCGTGGTCGGCGATGGCCGTCGTTACGCCTGGGTCGTGGCCCTGCGTGCCGTGGAAACCATCGACTTCATGACCGCGCGTTGGGCTCACCTGCCTTACGAACTGCTGGAAACCGTCAGCGGCCGGATCATCAATGAAATCGAAGGCATCTCCCGCGTCACTTACGACGTGTCGAGCAAGCCGCCAGCGACGATTGAGTGGGAATAAGTTAAACAGCAAGGGCGCCGGGAGGCGCCCTTGTTGCATCTGGAGTAATCCTTTTATATCGGTCTATTCGATGTACCCACTGATGCTGGTGCCCGGATAAAGAGTGATGTCAAAATAGTATCAATTTCGCCAAGTCGCTAGATTTGGATTCCGACAACATGGATGTGTACAGGCGTTAATCGAGCCTGTTTAAGGAAAATATGGTTTCCATCAACGTGTGCGGTGTAGACAAGACCCGGCAGATCAGTGACTGGACAATAAAAAGTGACAGGCGCGGTGGATTTTTGCTGACTTGCCACTATCCATCGGGCAAGAGCTTTCCTAACCCGTTGGATGACTGCGAGGTCGTTCCTACCCGAGAGGTGAAAGACCAGCTACTACGGAAAAAGGGCAGCTCAGTAACAAGCGCAATTGCGAAGGCTGTGATCTACGGTGAGAAGTACGCCGTCATTCAGTATCCGGGGAACACGACGAGTTACGTGTTCAAGATGGACGCGATCGAACTGGTTCCACCGACGGCGATGAAGGACGAGCCGGCATTCCACTATTTCCGTTCTGTGGCTACTGCCCGAGTTGATCGAGCCGACCTGAAGGACAAGCCAATCGCCGAAAATGTGTTGCGACAGCTGGATGCAATAACTGCATGCGCTGATACGGCATTGCACGCCTACTGCTCCGGGCAGAACGGACGGCATACACAAACGGGAGACTTCATCTTTCCTTTCGGTATCAATGAAAGCCAACTTCAAGCCGTCGAGCGTGCCTTCACCTCACAGATCAGTCTGATCGAAGGGCCTCCTGGCACTGGCAAGACCCAAACCATTCTGAACATCGTCGCCAATATCCTGTTGCGTGGGAAAAACGTGGCGGTGGTGTCCAACAACAATTCAGCCGTCGCGAATGTCTGTGAAAAACTGGGCAAGTCCGGGCTGGATTATCTTGTCGCCGAGTTGGGCAGCAAAGAGAACCGCGAAGCATTCTTCGCCAACCCTCGTCCTCGACCTTCGGCTATTCCTCAAACCTCGCCTTCGATGGAGCGTATCCAGGTCGTCTTGCAGCAGTTGAAGCAATTTCTGCAGGTTCGGAACGTGGTGGCGCAGCTGCAGACTGAAATCCATGAGCTTGAGGTGGAACAGGGCTATCTCCGGCAATGGCAGCAGGATAACGGCGTGCAGGCTCCCGTCGCCCTGGATAAGTACAAGCTTACCCCGCAGAAGGCCGCCGACCTGATGGCTTACCTGACGCATCTTGGAGGCGACCGTGTCAGGGTCAAGGACAGAATCGAACTGCTGTTCAATTTCAGGATTTTGCGCATCAGGCCATTTGATAACTGGGAAAAGCGCAAATCGACCTTCTATGGCCTGCAGCTTCATTACTACGACAAGGCACTGCAGGAACGAAAAGCCGCATTGGCCACTCATCAGGAGACGTTGCGACTCGGCAATTACCAGGCGCTGCTGGATGAGCTGACGGGCGCTTCGATGAAGTATCTCAAGCAGCACCTGCATCAGCATGTGCCGGACGAGCCCTTTGACGCCAAGACTTACAAGCGCAAATTCGATGAATTCGTGAGGCGCTATCCAATCATCTCCAGCAGTACGCATTCGATCATCAACTCGCTTCAAGGCGGGGCGATGCTCGACTACGTCATTATTGACGAGGCCTCCCAACAGGACATCGTTCCGGGAATATTGGCGCTGGGTTGTGCGAAGAACCTGATTATCGTCGGCGACAGAAAGCAGTTGGCGCACATTCCGGCAGAACTGGGCATGACGGCGCCCAAGGACGACTACGACTGCGAGAAATACAGCCTGCTCGATTCGTGCATTAGTGTGTTCAAGGGTTCGATCCCGATGACTTTGTTGAAAGAGCACTATCGTTGTCACCCGCGAATCATTCAGTTCTGCAATCAGCAGTTCTACGACAACCAGTTGGTTGCGATGACGCAAGACTGTGGGGAAAAGCCGTTGTCGCTGCTCGTTACCGCTAAGGGCAACCACACGCGAAAGACAACTAACCTGCGAGAGCTTGATTCGCTGTTGGCGATGCTTGAAGGCGAAGGCGAAAGTACATGGGAGGGAGAGGACGGAAGGGGCTTCATTGCACCTTTCAGGGCACAGGCGACGCTTTCAGGCACGCTGTTGCCGGCTGATTTCGTCAATGACACCGTGCATAAATTCCAAGGACGAGAGTGCGACGAGATCGTCTTTTCAACCGTGCTGGATAAAAAGAGCAATACTCCGAAATTACTGGCTTTCGTGGATGATCCGCGCATGGTCAATGTGGCGGTATCCAGAGCCAAAAATCGCTTCACGCTGGTTACCGGAGACGAAGTCTTCACGGCGAACAACGGGCATGTCGCGGCGTTGGTGCGCTACATCGAATACTACGCCGAAGAAGGGCAGATGCACCGCGCGCCGGTAATATCGGCCTTTGACCTGCTCTACAACGAATACGACCAATCGCTCGAACGACTCAATGCGCGATTGCGACGCAATGATTCGGAGTACAAGTCCGAGCGGATCGTTGCGCAGATACTGCGAGAGATGCTGAGTCAGGAGGCGTGCCAGGCGATCACGTTCCACTCGCAGATCGTGCTGAACCAATTGGCCTCGCCAGCCAGCGAAAGCCTGACACCACGGGAGCGCTCATTCATGAGAAACGGCGCCAGTTGCGACTTCGTGCTCTATTTCAAGGTCGGGAAAAAACCGCTGGGCGTGATAGAGGTCGATGGTGGCAGCCATGACAAGCCGGATCAGGCTGAACGCGATGCCTTGAAAGACAGCATCCTGCGCAAGTGTGAAATTCCCTTGCTACGCTTGCGAACCGTCGAAAGCCGCATTGAACAAAGAGTGGCCGTATTTGTGATGCAGTGGGCAACCAGCGTTTCGAAGGACATTGCGACGTAGTTCGAACTGCAGGGGCGTCATCAAGGCGCCCCTTGTCACTTCTCGCGGTCGTCGTTGGGGGAGTGGCGCGACAATACTTCACTTAATATTTCTCAATTGCAGGTGTATCGTATTCGCCTTTTACAGGCCCTCGGGCCTGTCGCTGATACGTGAGGTAGTTGAGTTCATGTCCTTTACCCGTCGCCAAATTCTCGGTGGCCTGGCCGGTCTTGTTGTCGTTGGTGTCGGAGCGGGGGGCGCATCGCGGTATTGGCTGGGCAAGATGGCCGACGCGGAGACCGGTCACGACTATGAACTGATCGCCGCGCCGCTGGACGTCGAGCTGGTGGCGGGGCACAAGACCGAAGCCTGGGCGTTCGGCCCGTCGGCGCCGGGCACCGAGTTGCGCGTGCGTCAGGGCGAATGGCTGCGGGTGCGGTTCATCAACCATCTGCCGGTGGCGACCACCATTCACTGGCACGGCATCCGCCTGCCGCTGGAAATGGACGGCGTGCCCTACGTCTCGCAGCTTCCGGTCTTGCCGGGTGAATATTTCGACTACAAATTCCGCGTGCCCGACGCCGGCAGCTACTGGTATCACCCGCACGTGAACAGCAGCGAAGAACTTGGCCGGGGCCTGGTGGGTCCGTTGATCATCGAAGAGCGCGAACCGACCGGTTTCAAATACGAAAAGACCTTGAGCCTCAAGAGCTGGCACGTCGATGAAGAAGGCGCGTTCGTTGCGTTCAGTATTCCTCGCGAAGCAGCCCGTGGCGGTACCGCAGGGCGTCTGTCGACCATCAATGGTGTCTCGCAAGCGGTGATCGACTTGCCCGCCGGGCAGATCACCCGGGTGCGTCTGCTCAACCTCGATAACACCCTGACCTACCGGCTCAACATTCCGGGCGTCGAAGCGCAGATCTACGCGCTGGACGGCAACCCCATCGAACCGCGCCCGCTCGGCAAGGAATACTGGCTCGGCCCGGGCATGCGCATTTGCCTGGCGATCAAGGCGCCACCGGCCGGTGAAGAGCTATCCCTGCGCAACGGCCCGGTTCGCCTGGGTACGTTCCGCTCCGTGGCGAACGCCGATGCACCGACCCAGTGGCCGCCCGCGCTGCCCGCCAACCCGGTGGCCGAGCCCGACCTGGCCAATGCCGAGAAACTCAACTTCAATTTCGAATGGGTCGGCTCGGTGTCGGTGAACGTCGACAACGGCAAGCCGCCGAGCCTGTGGCAGATCAACGGCAAGGCGTGGGACATCACCGACAAGACCTGCGCCGACCGTCCGATTGCCAAGCTTGAGAAGGGCAAGAGCTACATTTTCGAATTGAAGAACATGACTCAGTATCAGCACCCGATTCACTTGCATGGCATGAGCTTCAAAGTCATTGCGTCGAATCGGCACAAGGTGATTCCGTACTTCACCGACACCTACCTGTTGGGCAAGAACGAACGTGCGCAAGTCGCGTTGGTCGCCGATAACCCTGGGGTGTGGATGTTCCATTGCCATGTGATCGACCACATGGAAACCGGCCTGATGGCCGCCATCGAGGTGGCGTGATGCGTCAGATTCGTCCCGCCGCGATCATCGACCGCAGCCGTGATCGTGATTTCATGCGCGAAGCCCTGGCCCTGGCCGCCCAAGGTGCGGCGCTGGGCGAAGTGCCGGTGGGCGCGGTGCTGGTTCAGGACGGTGAAATCATCGGTCGTGGTTTCAATTGCCCGATCAGCGGCAACGACCCGAGCGCGCATGCCGAGATGGTCGCGATCCGTGCCGCGGCTTTGGCGGCCAGCAACTACCGCCTGCCGGGCAGCACGCTGTACGTGACGCTCGAGCCGTGCAGCATGTGCGCCGGGTTGATCGTGCACTCGCGGATTGCGCGGGTGGTGTATGGCGCTTTGGAGCCGAAAGCGGGGATTGTGCAGAGTCAGGGGCAGTTTTTTACCCAGGGCTTTTTGAATCACCGGGTGTTGTATGAAGGTGGGGTGTTGGCGGAAGAGTGCGGGGCGGTTTTGAGTGAGTTCTTCAAGGCCCGTCGCGCAAAACCTTCAGAATAAACACCGACCAATGTGGGAGCGGGCTTGAACTGGCCTAATGATTTTGGACATCTCAATCGGGCGCTATGATGGCGCCCAAATCTGAGGTGTTTGGATATGCGTAAATCCTATTCGAGTGAGTTCAAACTCAAGGCTGCCAGCCTGGTGCTGGATGAGGGGCAGTCGGTTCCCGAGGTC
This sequence comes from Pseudomonas migulae, assembly GCF_024169315.1. Classification (NCBI taxonomy): domain Bacteria; kingdom Pseudomonadati; phylum Pseudomonadota; class Gammaproteobacteria; order Pseudomonadales; family Pseudomonadaceae; genus Pseudomonas; species Pseudomonas migulae. The sequence goes on from NZ_JALJWR010000001.1 coordinate 5,103,282, forward strand.
TGTGCCAATCTGGATATCGGTCCTACGGCCTTGCGCCGCTGGGTCGATCAAGTTCGCAAGGAGCGCTTGGGCTCGACTCCGGTGGGCGCCAAGGCGATTACCGCGGATCAGCGAGAGATCCAGAAACTCAAAGCCTTGCTCAGGCAAAAAGACCTGGATATCGAAATCCTAAAAAAGGCCAGTGCTCTCCTGCTTTTGGACGCCAAAGATCATTCTCGTTGATCGATGAGCTGGACGAGCAGTACGGCGTTAACAATTGCTGTCGGGTTTTTGGTGTCAACCGCAGCAGCTTTTACGCCTGGCGTCAGCGCCAAGGCAAAGTGAACCCTGAGCGGGAGAAGCTCAAGGCCGTGCTGGTTAAGCATCACAGGGCGTCGAGGGAGTCTGCGGGCGCACGCACCTTGGCCAAAGAGCTGCAAGCTGATGGACATCGTGTCGGGCGGTACATGGCCCGCAGCTTGATGCGCGAAGCTGGTATCGCCAGCCGTCAGCGCCGGCGCCATAAGTACAAATCGCCCGGCGTTGAGGCGTTGGTGGCGCCGCACGTCCTCAAGCGCAAGTTTGATGTCACGGCGGTCAATCAGGTGTGGTGCGGGGACGTGACGTATATCAAGGTCGGTAAGCGGTGGCTGTATTTCGCGGCGGTTCTGGATTTGTACGCCCGCCGGATCGTGGGCTGGTCGTTTTCGATGATCTCCGATGCCACCCTGACCTGCGAAGCCTTGCGGATGGCGGTTGAGTTGCGCAGTCGCCCAAAAGACGTACTGTTTCACTCAGACCAAGGTTGTCAGTACACCAGCCATAAGTTCAGGAATGAGCTGCTGGCACACGGGCTCCGGCAAAGCATGAGCCGTAAGGGCGAGTGCTGGGACAACGCTCCGATGGAGCGCTTCTTTGGCAGTTTGAAATCAGAGTGGGTGCCCGAAACAGGCTACGGATCGGAACATGAGGCCCGAGCGGATGTGCAGCGCTATGTCTCGCGCTACAACATCGCCAGGCCTCACAGTTACAACGACTACCGGCCGCCAGTCACGATGGAGAGACTGGCGGCGTAAACCTTAATTGGTGTCCAAGATTACTTGACCAGTTCAGCTTGCTCGCGAATGCAGTTTAACATCCAACAGATATGTTGACTGATCCACCGCCTTCGCGGGCAAGCCTCGCTCCTACAGGAATCGGTGATCCGTAGGAGCGAGGCTTGCCCGCGAAGCTTTTACTTGCGAGCGACGATCACGGCACGCATCGGCGCCGGCAGCCCTTCAACAGTCTTGCTGTGATCGTCCGGATCAAGGAAATCACTCAGCGACTGATACTTCATCCACTCCGTCCCGCGCTGTTCCTCGATGGTCGTCACGCTCACATCCACGCACTTCACATCCGTGAACCCGGCGCGGCGCAACCAGAGCATCAGCGCCGGCACCGACGGCAGGAACCACACATTGCGCATCTGCGCATAGCGATCTTCCGGCACCAGCACTTGCTGCTGATCGCCTTCGATCACCAGCGTTTCCAGCACCAGTTCGCCGCCCTTGACCAGGCAATCCTTCAGCGCCAGCAAATGCTCGATCGGTGAACGGCGGTGGTAGAACACGCCCATGGAAAACACCGTGTCGAACCCTTCAAGATTGGGCGGCAGGTCTTCGAACGGGAACGGCAGGTGCCAGGCATTCGGCTCGGACAGGTAACGCTGCACCGCCTGGAACTGGCAAAAGAACAGCCAGTTCGGATCGACGCCGATCACGCTGTCCGCTCCGGCACCGAGCATGCGCCACATGTAGTAGCCGTTGCCGCAGCCGACATCGAGGATGCGTTTGCCCTTCAGGTCCAGGTGCGGGGCGACCCGCGACCATTTCCAGTCCGAGCGCCATTCAGTATCGACATGCACGCCGAACAGATCGAACGGCCCTTTGCGCCACGGCGACAAGCCCATCAGCGCTGTACGCATCTGCGCGCGGGTTGCGTCGTCGCAATCGGTGTCCAGCGTCAGACCGTTCAGCAAATCCACTTCGCTCGGCTGGATCTTCGGCAAGGCGTCCAGCGCACTTTGCCAGCGCTCGAGGTCGCCGTGACCCTTTTCCATCTTCTTGTCGAGTTGCGCTTGTAGGGTGTTGGCCCAATCGGCCAGCGGAGTGCCCGCCAAGCGGCGGGCGAGGGGGGACAGATCAATCATGGCAAGGCAATCAACGAGGCAAAGTTAAGACACTGGAACCACGGCACGACTTTCGAGAAACCGGCAGCCAGCAGGCGTTCGCGGTGTTCTTCGAGGCTGTCGGGCTTCATGACATTTTCGATGGCGCTGCGCTTCTGGGCGATTTCCAGTTCGCTGTAGCCGTTGGCGCGTTTAAAGGCGACGTGCAGGTCGGTGAGCAGCGCGTGTTCTTCGGGGTCGTTGAAGCGCAGCTTTTCCGAGAGGATCAACGCGCCGCCGGGCAGCAATGATTGGCGAATACGCGAGAGCAACGCAGTGCGCTGATCCGGCGCAATGAACTGCAGGGTGAAGTTCAGCGCCACCACCGAGGCGGGTTGGAATTGCAGGGCGAGGATGTCGCCTTCGATCACTTCGACCGGGAGCAACTCCTGGAACATCGAGTCCTGACCGTTGAGGTATTCGCGGCAGCGTTCGACCATGGCGGCGGAGTTATCCACAGCGATGACGCGGCAACCGTCGGTGCGCACATGTCGGCGCAACGCCTGGGTCACTGCACCGAGGGACGAACCCAGGTCATAGAGCACGCTGTTGGGCTGGGCGAATTGTGCGGCGAGCACGCCGAGGTTTTCGACGATGGTCGGATAACCTGGCACCGAGCGCTTGATCATGTCCGGGAACACCCGCACCACGTCCTCGTTAAAGGCGAAGTCAGGCACCTGGGCCAAAGGCTGGGCGAAAAGGCGATCGGGTTCTTTGCTCACGGCGGTTCCAGCGGCGTAGGTGGAAAAGGCCGGCATTTTAGCCAACTTGGCGCGGGGATGCGCGGGTTGTCGGATGGGGTGAGGGGATTTATCTGTGGCGAGGGGATTTATCCCCGTTGGACTGCGCAGCAGTCCTTGAGTCGTCGCTTGGCGCCTGCTTCGCAGCCGAACGGGGATAAATCCCCTCGCCACAGGGGTCAGTGTTGTTTTTGAGTGAACGCCGACGCCGTGATACCCCATTGCCCCAGCCAGTAACTGAGGATAATCACGTAAGGCGCGGCATTAAACGGCGCAACAAACCGGTTGATACCAATCACGCTGTCCGAGAACACAAACGCCAGCGCACCCGCTGCCGCCAGGAGTGCCGAGCGTTTTGGGATGTCGGTGCCCAGGCGAGCCAGCGCCCTCCAGAGCATGGCGCTGATGGCCAGGCCATAGACAATCACCGGGATCAGCAATGGACCCAGCCCATTGGCAATCAAAATCCCCAGCAACACCGCGCCGACAGCCAGCGCGATAATCAGCGGTAGCAGCGCCAATCGCCGGCAATCGCTCAAGTAGGCCTTCAGATACGCCAGATGCGCGACCAGGAACGCCCCGAGACCAAACACAAACAAATCCACCGGCCACGCCAGCAATACGTCGCCGAGCAGGGAAAAAATCAATCCAAGGCTGATCCAGCGCCGATACTCGCTGGGCGGTGCGTCGTGCAGCCAACCGAGCAAGGCCAGGACGGGCATCGGTTTGACCAGCAGGCAAAGCAGCGTGGCATGCACACTCACGCCGTAGAGAAAGGTCACCGCGCCCATCAGCGCCAGGATCAGCCAGCCCACGATCAGTTAACCGAGATCGCGCAGTCGAAGGTTTCTACCGCCGGCACTTCAGGTGCCCAAGGCTGTTGCGACGTCAGGCGCAAACGCCCCGAGCCGGCCGCGAACGCCTGGAAGCGCCAGGTCGACACACCGGCGGCGCCCACGACACCGGCATCTTCCGGGTTTCGATAAACCTCCGGCCCGAGTGCGCGCAATACACCCCCCGCCGAATCCTGGATCGCCCAGCGGTAACCCGTGGTCGGGTTGCTTGGCAGGGTCAGGATCAGGTTTTGCCCGTTGTGCATCTTCACCGGGCATGCGCTTTGTTTTTCCACAGTCACGTTCTGTTTGGGTTGCGTAGTACAAGCGGTCAGCAGGACGAGCGCGAGGGGGATAAACAGGCGGGTGGGGGACATAAGGTCAGTGGCTCCGGCATTCACGACGAACGGCGAGCATAACTGAAGATGAGACAAATTGTGACGGACAGCGGGAGAGATGTCGTCCGGGCTGACGCCTTCGCGGGCAAGCCTCGCTCCTACAGATTGTGTGTTACACCACATTGGGTACGACACATGACCGTATGAGCGAGGCTTGCCCGCGAAAGCGATCTTGCAAACGCTACAGGACCGTCAGAACAGAATCTTCGCCACATCCGCAAAGCGCTTGGCAAAGTGCACGGTAATCCCTTCCTTCAGATAATCCGGCAATTCCTCAAAACTCCCACGGTTAGGCTCCGGCAGAATCAGTTCGAAGATCTTCTGCCGCCGCGCCGCAATCACCTTCTCGCGCACCCCGCCAATCGGCAATACATGCCCGGTCAGCGTCAGTTCGCCAGTCATGGCGACGCCTTTTTTCGGCGGCTGGTTGCGGGCCAGGGACAGCAGGGCGCTGGCCATGGTCACACCGGCACTCGGGCCGTCTTTCGGGGTGGCGCCTTCCGGGACGTGCAGGTGGACGAACGCTTCGTCGAAGAACTTCGGATCACCGCCAAACGACTTCAGGTTGGAGCTGACGTAGCTGTAGGCGATTTCCGCCGACTCTTTCATCACATCACCCAATTGCCCGGTCAGTTTAAAGCCCCGGTTGAGCGTGTGAATCCGCGTCGCTTCGATCGGCAGGGTTGCGCCGCCCATGCTGGTCCAGGCCAGGCCGGTGATCACGCCGGTGCCGGACAGCACTTGCTCATTGCGGAACACCGGATGACCCAGTGACGCTTCGAGATCCTTCGGCGCAATTTTGATCACCGCTTTCGGTTCGTCGATCAGCTTCACCACGGCTTTACGCACCAGTTTGCCCAGTTGTTTTTCCAACTGGCGCACCCCGGCTTCACGGGCATAACCGTCGATCAGTGCCTTCAATGCGCTGTCGCTGATCGACAGGCTGCCTTTGGACACACCGGCCTTTTCCAGTTGTTTCGGCCACAGGTGACGCTTGGCGATGGCGATTTTTTCTTCGGTGATGTAGCCCGACAGGCGAATCACTTCCATCCGGTCCAGCAATGGGCCGGGGATTGAATCGAGGGTGTTGGCGGTGCAGACGAACAGCACTTTCGACAGGTCCAGACGCAGGTCCAGGTAGTGGTCGAGAAACTCGACGTTCTGCTCCGGGTCAAGGGTTTCCAGCAGCGCCGAGGCCGGGTCGCCCTGGTAGCTCTGGCCCATCTTGTCGATCTCGTCGAGCATGATCACCGGGTTCATCACTTCGACGTCTTTCAACGCCTGCACCAGTTTGCCCGGCTGCGCGCCGATGTAGGTGCGGCGGTGGCCCTTGATCTCGGCTTCGTCGCGCATGCCGCCGAGGCTGAAGCGATAGAACGGTCGGCCAAGGGATTCGGCGATGGATTTGCCGACGCTGGTCTTGCCCACGCCCGGCGGACCCACCAGCAGCACGATGGAACCGCTGATCTCGCCTTTATAGGCACCGACCGCGAGGAATTCGAGGATGCGGTCCTTGATGTCGTCGAGGCCGGCGTGGTGCTTGTCCAGCACCTTGCGCGCGTGCTTGAGGTCGAGTTTGTCCTCGCCGTACACGCCCCACGGCACCGAGGTGGCCCAGTCGAGGTAGTTGCGGGTGACCGCGTACTCCGGCGATCCGGTTTCGAGGATCGACAGCTTGTTCATTTCCTCTTCGATGCGTTTCTGCGCCTGCGCCGACAACACCTTGCCTTCCAGACGTTGCTCGAACTGCTCGATGTCGGCGCTGCGGTCGTCCTTGGTCAGGCCCAGCTCTTGCTGGATGACTTTCAATTGCTCTTTAAGGAAGAACTCGCGCTGATGCTCGCCGATCTTGCGGTTAACTTCGGCGGAGATTTCTTTCTGCAGGCGCGCGACTTCGACTTCCTTGCGCAGCATCGGCAGGACTTTTTCCATGCGCTTGAGCATCGGCACGCAGTCGAGCACTTCCTGCAGCTCGCTGCCGGTGGCCGAGGTGAGCGCGGCGGCGAAGTCGGTCAGCGGCGACGGATCGTTGGGGCTGAAGCGGTTGAGGTAGTTTTTCAACTCTTCGCTGTACAGCGGGTTGAGTGGCAGCAGTTCCTTGATCGCGTTGATCAGCGCCATGCCGTAGGCCTTGACCTCGTCGGTCGGCTCAGTGGGCTGGTGCGGGTATTCGACTTCCACCAGATACGGCGGGCGATGGTGCTTGAGCCAGGTGCGAATTCGCACACGGGTCAGGCCTTGGGCGACGAACTGCAGTTTGCCGTTTTCGCGGCTGGCGTGATGCACCTTGACCAGCGTGCCGTAGAGCGGCAGGGCCGAGGTGTCGAAATGGCGCGGGTCTTCCTGGGGCGTGTCCATGTAGAACAGGGCCAGGGAGTGGTGATCGGATTTGCTCACCAGGTCCAGCGTTTCAGCCCACGGTTCTTCGTTGACGATCACCGGCAGCACTTGGGCCGGGAAGAACGGGCGATTGTGGATCGGGATGATGTAGACCTTGTCCGGCAGGTTCTGGCCGGGCAGGGCGAGGCCTTTGCCGGTGGAGTGGTGTTCGGCGTTCTCTGGGTCGGCGTATTCGCTCGGGTCTTCGGGGAATTCTTGCTGGTCGCTCATGGGGCACCTGCGCAATGGGGTATGGGTCTTAGATGGGGCAGGTGGGGGGTGGTTTCAATGGTCTTGGATAATTCAAGGTGTGTGTTCAGGGTCTGGACAGGTAGTGGCGGCCTCTGGGCCGACCAGGTTTTTGGGTGGTTGGGTACATATCCATTTCTGCGGTAACGGCGGCTGGCGGTTTCGCCCTTACGGCGAGTCCCTTTTGTCAAACGCCACAAAAGGAACCAAAAAGTCTTGCCCCGGCGTCCGGCCCCTCGCTCAGGCTCGGCGTTCCTTCGCTCCGGTCCTGCTCCGTGGGCCCGCCGCCATCGGCCATCCATGGCCGGGGGCGGCTAACCCGGCATCCATGCCGGGTTGCCCACTGCGCAGAACCTCCACTCAGCCTCCCGAAGGGGCGGGTGGATCAAGATCAAGAGCTGCAGGCGAGCTAACGCTCGGCCTGATGAGTGGTGGAAAGCGGGTGTGCGCCGGCCAGCTTTTTGTAGGCGCTGGCCTGCCAGCGATGGCGGCCTGACAGCCGACCAGTTCTCCGCTGACACCCCCGCCCCCTGTGGGAGCTGGCTTGCCAGCGAAGGCGGCCCAACAGCCGACCAGTTTTCCGCTGACACCCCCGCCCCCTGTGGGAGCTGGCTTGCCAGCGAAGGCGGCCCGACAGCCGACCAGTTTTCTGCTGACACCCCCGCCCCCTGTGGGAGCTGGCTTGCCAGCGAAGGCGGCCCAACAGCCGACCAGTTTTCCGCTGACACCCCCGCCCCCTGTGGGAGCTGGCTTGCCAGCGAAGGCGGCCCAACAGCCGACCCGATTTCCCCTGACACCCCCGCCCCCTGTGGGAGCTGGCTTGCCAGCGATGGCGGCCCGACAGCCGACCAGTTTTCCGCTGACACCCCCGCCCCCTGTGGGAGCTGGCTTGCCAGCGAAGGCGGCCCGACAGCCGACCAGTTTTCTGCTGACACCCCCGCCCCCTGTGGGAGCTGGCTTGCCAGCGAAGGCGGCCCAACAGCCGACCCGATTTCCCCTGACACCCCCGCCCCCTGTGGGAGCTGGCTTGCCAGCGATGGCGGCCCGACAGCCGACCCGATTTCCGCTGACACCCCCGCCCCCTGTGGGAGCTGGCTTGCCAGCGATAGCGGCCTTTCAGGCGCTGAAGGCCTAAACCTTGGCGCTCACCTCGCTGCGATTGACCAATACCTCCAGCGCATCACTCAAACTCGCAGCCCTGTCTCCAATCAACAGATGCCAGACGCCACCCTCCAATTGACTGACTCCCTGACAACCCAACGCCTTCAAATCGCACTCCGACAACGCCTTGCCATCCGCCAGTTGCAGGCGAATCCGGGTCATGGCCACGCAATCCATCTGCAACACGTTCTCTCCGCCGCCCAGCGCGTTCAGCCATTGCTGTGCTTCCGGCGTCGGCACCGCAGCCGGTGCCGGCGTGTCGATGGCAGCCGGTGGCGTGGACACCACCGTGCGGCCCAGCGCCGGCATCGCCAAGCGGATCTCATCGGCGATGCTGTCGGCCATCGGCCCGACCACCACCTGCAAACTCCCACCCTTGCCCGGACGCACCACGGCCATCGCGCCCAGCGCTTTCAGCTCGGCATCGTTGGCCTTGCTGCGATCCACCATGTCCAGCCGCAGCCGAGTGGTGCAGGCACCCACGGTGATCAGATTCTGCGCGCCGCCCAGCGCCTTGATATAAGCGCCGGCCCGCTCGTTTTCGGCGACCACCGCTGTCTCGGTGATGGCGACCCCTTCACGCCCCGGCGTTTTCAAATTGAATCGACGGATGCAGAAATCAAACACCACGTAATAGATCACCGCATACGCCAGCCCGACCGGAACCACCAGCCAGCCGTTAGTGGATTTGCCCCAACCGAGAATCATGTCGATGAAGCCGCCGGAGAAGGTGAAACCGAGGTGGATGTTCAGCGCATTGGTGACGGCCATCGACAACCCGGTCAACAGCGCATGCAGCAAATACAGAAACGGCGCGAGGAACATGAAGGCGAATTCGATCGGCTCGGTCACGCCGGTCAGGAACGAGGTCAGTGCCATCGACAAAAAGATCCCGCCCATCACCTTGCGGCGTTCCGGCAGGGCGTTGCGGTACATCGCCAGGCACGCGGCGGGCAGGCCGAAGATCATCATCGGGAACATGCCGGTCATGAACTGGCCGCCTTTCGGGTCGCCGGCGAAATAGCGCGACAGGTCGCCGGTGATGACTGCGCCCGTGGTCGGGTCGGTGAAGTTGCCGAAGACGAACCACGCCATGTTGTTGAGGATGTGGTGCAGCCCGGTGACGATCAGCAGGCGGTTGAACACGCCGAAGATGAAGGCGCCGAAGCTGCCACTCTCCATCATCAGGGTGCCGAAGCTGTTGATGCCGTGCTGGATCGGTGGCCAGATCAACCCGAACACCACGCCCAGGCCGACCGCGGCGAACCCGGTGACGATCGGCACGAAACGCCGTCCGCCGAAGAACGCCAGATACTCCGGGAGCTTGATGTCCTTGAAGCGGTTGTACAGCGCACCCGCCATCAAGCCGCTGACAATCCCGGCGAGCATGCCCATGTTGATGCTCGCGTCGAGCACCTTGAGGGTGGAGATCATCACCAGGTAGCCAATCACCCCGGCGAGGCCGGCGGTGCCGTTGTTGTCCTTGGCAAAACCGACCGCGATGCCGATGGCGAAGATCATCGCCAGGTTAGCGAAGATGACCTGGCCAGCGTCGTGGATGATGGCGATGTTCAGCAGGTCGGTGTCGCCCAGACGCAGCAACAGGCCGGCGATCGGCAGGATCGCGATCGGCAGCATCAGCGCGCGGCCGAGGCGTTGCAGGCCTTCGATGAAATATTGGTACATGGCGGATCTCCCTGGATTTTTTTTGTTGTTCAGCTCAGAGGCCATTGCTGGTGACAGGCATGACGCACGGCCGCGGCGCTGCTCAGCTTGAGCAGGCCTTGGCTGAGGCGTCGGCATTCGGCGGCGTCGAGGTGGCGGACGCGGTCCTTGATTTCGCCGACCTGCACGGGGCTGACCGACAGCTCGCTGACGCCGAGGCCAATCAGGACCGGCGTGGCCAGCGGATCGGAGGCGAGCGCACCGCACACGCCGACCCAGCGCTTATGCAGCGCCGCACCGGCGCAGGTCTGGGCGATCAACCGCAGCAGCGCCGGGTGCATCGCGTCGACCCGGGAAGCGAGGCCCGCGTGGTCGCGGTCCATGGCCAGGGTGTATTGCGACAAATCGTTGGTGCCGATGGACAGGAAGTCGGCGTGCTCGGCCAGTTGCTCGGCCAGCAACGCAGCGGCCGGGACTTCGATCATCACGCCCAGCTCGGGGCGTTCAGTCACACCGAGTTCAGAGCACAAGGCGTCGAGGCGCTGGCGGATGTGCAGCAGCTCGTCGACTTCGGTGATCATCGGCAGCAGGATCCGGCAGCGCGACAGCGGACTGACGTGCAGCAGCGCACGCAGTTGCTCATCGAGGATTTCCGGACGGACCTGGGCCAGGCGAATACCGCGCAGACCCAGCACTGGATTGGCTTCGACGGGGAGCGGCAGGTAGTCGAGTTGCTTGTCGCCACCCACGTCGATGGTGCGGATGATCACCGACTTCTGACCCATGGCGTCGAGCACGGCTTGATAGGCGCTGCGTTGTTCTTCTTCGTCCGGAGCGCTGTTGCGATCCACAAACAGAAACTCGGTACGCAGCAGACCGACGCCATCGGCACCCTGGGCCAGCGCATCGGCGGCCTCAGTGCTGGAAGCGACATTGGCAGCGACTTCAATGTGCAAACCGTCGAGGGTCAGTGCCGGGTGATGTGCCTGGGCTTGTTGCTCGGCGCGGCGCTGCTGATGGTCAAGTTGTGCCTGATGCACTTGCGCCAAACGTTCGGCGGTCGGCAGCAGTTCCAGGCGACCGCCGTCGGCATCCAGCACCACCGCTTGTCCCTGTTGTTGATCCAGCAGCGTCGACCCCAGCGCGACCATGCACGGCAAGCCTTTGCCGCGAGCGAGAATCGCCACATGGGACGTCGCGCCGCCCTCGGCCATGCACAGGCCGGCGACACCTTGCTGGCTCAGTTGCAACAGGTCGGACGGAGTCAGCTCATGGGCCGCAACGATGGCGCCGGCCGGTACGTCGTAATGCCAGGTCTCGCCGAGCAAGGCGCGCAGCACCCGTTGCTTGAGGTCGCGCAGGTCGTTGGCGCGTTCGGCCAGCAGCGGACTGCCGAGTTGCGCAAGCATCTCGCATTGCAGGTCGATCGACTGGCTCCAGGCGTGCGTCGCGGCCATGCCCCGGTCGATGGAGGCGTTCGCCGCCTCCAGCAGCGCCGGGTCTTCGAGCAGCGCGAGGTGGGCGGCGAAGATTGCTTCTTCATCGGTGTGCTTGTGCTTTTTGGCCTGGGCCAGGGTGCTGCCGATTTCACTGCGCACGACGGTCAGTGCGGTATCCAGGGCGTGCAGTTGTTGTTCGGGGTCGTGGTTGCCGGCATCCATCGGCAGGCTGATGGCGTTCAAGCGAAACAATGGCCCGCTGACCAGACCGGGAGCAGCGCAGACACCGTGCAGCACACCCGCTTCAGCCGTCCGGTTGCGTCGGTCAATCGGTGCCGGCGCAACCGCATGATTGTCCTCGGCCAGCGCGGTGGATAACGCCACCAACAAGGCTTGCAGCGCCGCTTCGGCGTCCGGGCCTTGACAGCTGACCTGCACTTCATCCTGCTCGCCGACGGCCAGGCCCATCAGCCCGATCAGGCTGTCGCAGGTCGCCGATTTACCGGCGAAGTGCAGCTGCGATTTGCTCTTGAAACCCTGAGCGGTCTGGCGAATCAGCGCTGCCGGGCGAGCGTGGAGGCCGCCGCGATAAGCGATACGAATGTGGCCGACAAAGGCTTCCCCGGCCAGGTCCGCTTCAGTCTGCGTCCCCGGCGCATGCCGACGAATGATGTGCAGCAACGGCTCGCCGACTTTCACTGATTTCAGCGTGATCGGCCGGGCCTGGAAGTCCTGGCTGTTGGTCAGGATCATCAGGCTGACCAGGCTTTTGCATTGCTGCGCCACCCTGTCCAGGTCATAGCGCAACAGCGGTTGTCCGTTGCTGACCCGAGCGCCTTCCTTGACCAGCATCGAGAACCCTTCGCCCTGCAACTCGACCGTGTCGAGGCCCAGGTGCAGCAGCAGTTCGGCGCCGTTGTCGGCGCGCAACGTGATGGCGTGGCCGGTGCGGGCGACGTGCACCACCACCCCGGCGCAGGGCGCATGAAGGGTGTCGTTCAGCGGGTCGATGGCGATGCCGTCGCCCATGGCGCCGCTGGCGAACACCGGGTCCGGGACTTTGGCGAGTGTGAGCACCGGACCGCTGAGCGGGGCGCTGAGGGTCAGCTCTTTATTATTGTTGTGCATGGCTCGGTCTCATTAAAAATACAGTTCGGATCAACGCCGTCTCCTGTAGGAGCAGCCGGTCGACGCTCGATTGCTCGCGAAGGCGGCATTCCAGCCGCCGATGAAGCATCGGATGTACCGACGTCTTCGCGAGCAAGCTCTGCTCCTACAGGGTTATGCATTCGCCATTTGAATCAATGCGTGCGCGTGACTTTGCTCAGGTGCCGCGGCTGGTCGGGGTCCATGCCACGGGCGACTGCCAAACCGGCGGCCATGACATAGAAACTCTGGATCGCCAGAATCGGGTCAAGGGCCGGGTGCTCGGCGCGGGTCAGGGTGAGGTCGCGTTCGGCGATGTCATCCGGCGCGGCCAGCAACACGCGGGCGCCGCGTTGGCGCATGTCGGCGGCGAGGCTGAGCAAGCCCGCCTGCTCGGCACCCCGTGGGGCAAACACCAGCAATGGATAGTTCTCGTTGATCAACGCCATCGGCCCGTGACGGACTTCGGCACTGCTGAAGGCTTCAGCCTGGATCGCCGAGGTTTCCTTGAATTTGAGTGCCGCTTCCTGGGCGATGGCAAAACCGGCGCCTCGGCCGATGACCATCAGACGCTGGCAATCGCGCAGTGCGTCGATGGCGAGGCTCCAGTCCTGTCGGGCGGCGTCGCGCAGACCTTCTGGCAGTGCAAGGCCGGCCTCCAGCAACTCCTCGTCCTGTTTCCAGTGCGCGATCAGGCGGGCGCTGGCACTGAGGGTGGCGATAAAGCTCTTGGTCGCGGCGACGCTGCTTTCCGTTCCCGCGCACAGCGGCAGGCTGAATTCACACGCGGCTTCCAGCGGCGAGCTCTCGGCGTTGACCATGGCAATGCTCAAGGCGCCGCGCTTGCGCAGCAAACGCAGGCTGTTGACCAGGTCCGGGCTCTGCCCGGATTGCGAGAAGGCGAACGCCACCTGCCCGCTGACCTTCAAGGGCGCTTGCTGCATGGTCACCACCGACATCGGCATCGACGCCACGGGAATCCCCAGTTGCTGCATGGTCAGGTAGGCGAAGTAGCTGGCGGCATGGTCGGAGCTGCCGCGAGCGACCGTCATCGCCACTTGCGGCGGCTGACGGCGCAGGCGGCCGGCGATCTCGATCATCTGCGGGTCGAGCTGCTGCAATTGCGCTTGCACGGCTTCGAACGAGGACAGCGCCTCTTCAAGCATTTTTGAAGTCAATGTCTTCTCCTTCGACCATGACGGCGGTGAGTGTGAGTGAGCGATCCAGCCGCACGCAGTCGGCCCAGGCGCCGGGTTGCAGGCGTCCGCGTTCAGTGAGGCCGAGGTAGTCGGCGGGGAATTGCGAAAGACGCTGCGAAGCCTCGCTGATCGGCAAACCGATCTTCACCAGATTGCGCAGGGCCTGATCCATGGTCAGCGTGCTGCCCGCCAGGGTGCCGTCGGGCAAGCGCACGCCGCCCAGGCATTTGGTCACGGTGTGGCTGCCGAGCTTGTATTCACCGTCGGGCATTCCGGCGGCGGCGGTGGAATCGGTGACGCAATACAGGCACGGGATCGAGCGCAGGGCTACGCGGATTGCGCCGGGGTGGACGTGCAGCAAGTCTGGAATCAGTTCCGCGTATTTTGCGTGGGCCAGCGCCGCGCCGACGATGCCCGGCTCGCGGTGATGCAGCGGGCTCATGGCGTTGTAGAGATGAGTGAAACTGGTCGCGCCGGCATTCAGCGCCGCCACGCCTTCCTCATAACTGCCGAGGGTGTGGCCGATCTGCATGCGCACGCCACGTGCGCTGAGGGCGCGGATCAAGGCGTCATGGCCGGCGATTTCCGGGGCGATGGTGATCACGCGAATCGGCGCCAGCGCCAGGTATTCTTCGACTTCGGCCATCAACGCGGTGTGGGCGAAATTCGGCTGGGCGCCGAGTTTTCCGGGGTTGATGTACGGGCCTTCCAGATGCACGCCGAGCACCCGGGCGCTGCCGGTCGGGCGTTGCTCACAGAACTCGCCGACGGCTTTGAGCACGCTCGAAATCTCTTCGCTCGGCGCGGTCATGGTGGTCGCCAACAGCGAAGTCGTGCCGAAACGCACGTGGGTTCGGGTGATGGTTTCGAAGGCGGTCGCACCTTCCATGATGTCTTTGCCGCCGCCGCCGTGAACGTGCAGGTCGATGAAACCCGGCAGCAGGTAAGGCAGGTCGTTGTCTGCCGGATTACAGGGCACGCCTTCGATCGACACGACCTTGCCGTGCTGGTGAATCAGCCGGCCGCGTATCCAGCCGCCGGCGGTGAGGATGTTGTCTTCGGACATGATCGGTTCTCGGTTTGAGCAGCGAAGCGCTTTATCTACGAAGCTCTGCGACAAAGTCGTAGTAGTCGTTGCGGCAATAGGTGTCGGTGACTTCGATTGGTGTGTTGTCTTCGAGGTAGCCGACCCGGGTCATCAGCAACATGGCGGTACCGGGGGCGATTCCGACCAGCGCGGCGAATTCGTCCGAGGCGTTGATCGCCTGAATGTGCTGCAAGGCGCGGACAATCGGTTTGCCAATGCCGTCGAGGTATTCGTAAAGGGAGTCGCCCACGGCCAGCGGCTTGGGAATGATCGAGGCGGGCAGGGTGCTCATCTCGATGGCCATCACGGTGTCGTCGGCTTTGCGCAGGCGTTTGAGTCGCGCCACCTTGTCGTTCGGCGAGAGACCGAGGCGGATCAGTTCTTCGTGGGTGGGCGGGGTGATTTCACGTTCCAGCCATTGCGAACCGGGGACGAAGCCTTTCAGTCGCAACATCTCGCTGAACCCCGAAAGGCGCGACAGTGGTTGCTCCAGACGTGGGGTGATGAAGGTGCCGGAGCCCTGATTGCGGCGAATCAGTCCTTGATCGAACAGAACCTCCAGCGCCTTGCGCGCGGTCACGCGGGAGATGCCCAGCAGTTCGCTCAGGTTGCGTTCCGACGGCATCGCCTGCTCGGCTTTCCACTGGCCGGCATGGATCGCCGCTTCCAGATTGCGCGCCAGTTGCAGGTACAGCGGCGTGGGCTGGGTGTCGTCAGGACGGAGTGCCTGGAGGTCATTCATGTGGGGTGTCCGATGCGGATATTGGAATGTTGTCGCCCGGTAGTGCAGCGAAAACTAATACCACTTAAATACCATGTCAATGCCAGTACTTTGCTCTGGGCGCGGCAAAGCCTGCCCTGTTGAGCGACGTAAATATGCTTTGGTTTCAAGTGGTATTAGAGGTGGGGATTTTGGAAGCAAAGATCGCAGCCTTCGGCAGCACCTGCGGAGGAAATTGGTATCTCCCCGTCAGGTGCTGTCGCAGGCTGCGATCTTTTGAATTTATTTTTCGAAGGGCGACCGAAGGTAGTGGTCAGAACACAAAGCCGACGGCGATGCAATTCACAAATTTAGGTGCCCGAACAGCATTACCCTCATAGATTGGGGATTACGGGCGAATCTCGATCATCGTGCCGTCCGGCACCAGACCCCAGACTTCACGCATGTCCATGTTGCGCATGGCGATGCAGCCGTCGGTCCAGTCCAGCGTGTGGAACAGGTTTTCCGGGTAGTCATAGGTGTCGGGCGTGCCGTGGATCATGATCATGCCGCCAGGCTCGACGCCCTCGCGGCGGGCGCGGGCAGAGTCGGTGACGTTCGGATAGGAAATGTGCATCGCCAGGTTGAATCGGTCACTGACCTTGCGCCAGTCCACCCAGTAAAACCCCTCGGGCGTGCGCTTGTCGCCTTCCATCAACTTTGCGCCCCTAGGCTGCTTGCCCAGGGAAATGCGGTAGGTGCGCAACGGTTTGCCGTCGGCGATCAATTGCAGTTGATGGGCGGACTTGAGCACCAGTACTTTTTCGATGGATTTGCCATCCAGGGTGACCACGGTGGAAGCCTGGGACACGACAGCGAACGACAGGCAAAACAGGGCAAGCAACCAGCGCATTGAAACGATATCCCTAGGAGTGTCACGACGATTTAATAGTTATAGGTGGTTTTACTGACAAACGCTTTCAGGTAATGGCAGGCTGAGCAAGCGGCGGAATCGACTCGGACCGCACGGGGTAGACCTCGGTCCGCCGATCAGCGAAGAAGCATTCTAAGGTACGGCCCACCGTGCGGAAAGCCAGGTCGGACCACGGGATGTCGGCTTCGTCGAAAAGTGCCACTTCCAGGCTCTCGGGGCCGGCGGAAAAATCCAGGTCCACCAGCTCGGCGCGGAAGAACACATGCACCTGACTGATGTGCGGCACATCGATCAGCGTATAGATGCTCAGGTTGCGCACCCGCGCGCAGGCTTCTTCAGCCGTTTCGCGAATGGCCGCCTGCTCGATGGTTTCGCCGTTCTCCATGAAACCGGCGGGCAGGGTCCAGTAACCGAGCCGTGGCTCGATGGCACGTCGGCACAGCAACACTTTCGAGCCCCAGGTCGCCACGCAGCCGGCGACGATGTTGGGGTTCTGGTAGTGAATGGTGTGACAACTGTCACAGACAAAACGCAGGCGCGAATCGCCTTCCGGAATGCGTTGGGTCACCGGGTTGCCGCACTGACTGCAAAATTTCATGCTTGGGTTCCTGAATGCTGCGCCTATCTTGGCGTGCGGCGGTGTCAGTCGGCAAGTTGTCGTTTCGCGACACGCGGCAGTTCGGGGGTTGGGCGGTCGGTGCGATTGGTGCATGATGCGAGGTAGAGAATAAATCGAGAAGACTCATGCTGGACGAGCTACTGCATCGAGTAAGCAACCACACTCCACGCACACTGGAAACCGACAAGCGTTTCCCTGAGGCCGCGGTACTGGTGCCCATCACTCGCAGTGATGAACCGGAACTGGTTCTGACCCTGCGCGCCAGCGGGCTCTCGACCCATGGCGGTGAAGTCGCCTTCCCGGGCGGACGACGGGACCCCGAAGACCCGGACCTGATTTTCACCGCGCTGCGTGAGGCCGAAGAAGAAATCGGCCTGCCGCCGGGACTGGTCGAAGTGATCGGACCGTTGAGCCCGCTGATCTCCCTGCACGGCATCAAGGTCACGCCTTACGTCGGTGTGATTCCGGATTTCGTCGAGTACCGGGCCAACGATGCCGAGATCGCCGCCGTGTTCAGCGTGCCCCTGGAATTCTTCCGCAAGGACCCGCGCGAACACACCCATCGTATCGATTACCAGGGGCGCAGCTGGTATGTGCCGAGTTATCGTTATGGCGAGTACAAGATCTGGGGCCTGACGGCGATCATGATCGTCGAGTTGATCAACCTGCTCTATGACGCCAAAATCAGCCTGCACCAGCCTCCCAAGAGTTTTATCAACACCTGAAGCCATCGATTCGTATGGCGTGAGACCTGCTTTTTACCAGCAAGCCTGCCTGGCCTGAGGACTACACGATGAAATACCGCCTGGGCGACGCCCGTGTCGAAACCCATCCGCAGAGCTGGGTTGCACCCAATGCCGTGCTGGTGGGCAAGGTTAAGCTGGAAGAGGGCGCCAACGTCTGGTTCAACGCCGTGCTGCGTGGCGACAACGAACTGATCCTGATCGGCAAGAACAGCAACGTCCAGGACGGCACCGTGATGCACACCGACATGGGCTATCCGCTGACCATCGGCACTGGCGTGACCATCGGCCACAACGCCATGCTGCACGGCTGCACCGTCGGTGATTACAGCCTGATCGGTATCAACGCGGTCATCCTCAACGGCGCGAAGATCGGCAAGAACTGCATCATCGGCGCCAACTCGCTGATCGGCGAGGGCAAGGAAATTCCGGACGGTTCGCTGGTCATGGGCTCGCCGGGGAAGGTTGTTCGCGAGCTGACCGAACCGCAAAAGAAAATGCTGGAGGCCAGCGCCGCGCACTATGTGCATAACTCGCAGCGCTATGCCCGCGATCTGGTCGAGCAGGAAGAATGAACACGCCAGAACGCCCGGTCCGATCGCCTTGCGTGAATATCTGCGCGCTGGACGACGATGACATTTGCACCGGGTGCCAGCGCACAGTGGAAGAGATCACGCGCTGGAGCCGGATGGACAACGAAGAGCGCCGGGTGGTGTTGGGGTTGTGCCATGAACGGGCCAAGTCCAGCGGATTGCTGTGGATGCTGCCTTCCAAATCCGATTCCTGAGCCATGTGAGTTTCTTTGGTCGACGAGATCCTTGTGGCGAGGGCGCTTGCCCCCGTCCGGCTGCGAAGCAGTCGCAAAAAAGGAAAATAGCGTGTACCTGACAGTGCACGGGTGCTGGGTATGGCACTGCTTCGCAGCGCAACGGGGGCAAGCCCCTCGCCACAGGTTATGTGTGAATCATAGATAAAGTAATCTGTGCGCCAAATTGACAGGTATCCCCCCGCCCCATGCTCTTCCTGATCGCTTACATAAGCAGCGTCGTGCTGATCAACTACGCCTTCTCCACCGCGCCACACCTGGACATCATCTGGTCCGCGTGGGGCGGTTTGGTGTTTGTGCTGCGCGACATGGTGCAAACCCGCTTCGGCCATGGCGCGATCGCGGCCATGCTGGCGGCGCTGGTGCTGTCGTATGTCACGTCCGATCCGTCCATCGCCCTGGCCAGCGCCACGGCGTTCGCGGTGTCCGAGTGCATCGACTGGCTGGTATTCAGCATCACCAAGCGTCCGCTGCACGACCGCCTGTGGATAAGTTCGGCCCTGAGCATTCCCCTCGATACCTTCATCTTCTTCGGCATGATCGACGCCTTCACCCCGGCCGTGATCCTCACCGCCATGGGCTCGAAGTTCGCCGGCGTAACGGCCGTGTGGCTGATCATGGCCTGGCGCTTGCGCAAACAGGCTGTCGCCGGCTGAAGCCAAACCCTCAGGTTCATGTAAAATGCCGCGCTTTCTCCCCATGGGAAGCGCGCATGGCGTTGCATCCCTCGATGATCCGCTCCTTTGAGGACCTGAGATGACCCGTATCGGAACTCCATTGTCGCCAACCGCGACCCGCGTATTGATGTGTGGCTGTGGTGAGTTGGGCAAGGAAGTGGTGATCGAGCTGCAACGCCTGGGCGTTGAAGTGATTGCCGTCGACCGTTACGCCAACGCGCCGGCCATGCAAGTCGCCCATCGCAGCCATGTGATCAACATGCTCGACGGCGCCGCCCTGCGTGCAGTGATCGAAGCCGAGAAGCCGCACTTCATCGTGCCGGAAATCGAAGCCATCGCCACCGCGACCCTGGTCGAACTGGAAGCCGAAGGCTTCACCGTGATCCCGACCGCGCGTGCCGCGCAACTGACCATGAACCGTGAAGGCATCCGTCGCCTGGCCGCTGAAGAGTTGGGCCTGCCGACGTCGCCGTACTACTTTGCCGACACCTTCGAGGATTACAGCAAGGCCGTTCAGGACCTGGGTTTCCCGTGCGTGGTCAAGCCGGTCATGAGCTCCTCGGGCAAAGGCCAGAGCCTGCTGCGCAGCGCCGATGATGTGAAGACCGCGTGGGATTACGCGCAAGAAGGCGGCCGCGCCGGTAAGGGCCGCGTGATCATTGAAGGTTTTATCGACTTCGACTACGAAATCACCCTGCTGACCGTGCGTCACGTCGGCGGCACCACGTTCTGCGCGCCTGTCGGTCACCGCCAGGAGAAAGGCGACTATCAGGAGTCGTGGCAGCCGCAAGCCATGAGCCCGGTGGCCCTGGCGGAATCCGAGCGTGTGGCCAAGGCGGTCACTGAAGCCTTGGGCGGTCGAGGTCTGTTTGGTGTCGAGCTGTTCATCAAAGGCGATCAAGTGTGGTTCAGCGAAGTCTCGCCGCGCCCGCATGACACCGGTCTGGTGACCCTGATCTCTCAGGACCTGTCGCAATTCGCGCTGCACGCGCGGGCGATTCTGGGCCTGCCGATCCCGTTGATCCGTCAGTTCGGGCCATCGGCTTCGGCGGTGATTCTGGTTGAAGGGCAATCGACCCAGACGGCTTTCGCCAATCTGGGCGCTGCGTTGAGCGAGCCGGATACGGCGTTGCGTCTGTTTGGCAAGCCTGAGGTCAATGGTCAGCGCCGGATGGGTGTGGCGCTGGCGCGGGATGAGTCGATCGAGGCTGCTCGCGCTAAAGCGACCCGCGCTTCTAAGGCTGTTGTTGTAGAGCTGTAAACCGAGGCGCGCCATTCGCGAGCAAGCCCGCTCCCACATTTGATCGGTGTGAATACAGATTTTGTATACACCCAAAATCTAATGTGGGAGCGGGCTTGCTCGCGAAGCTTTTGCTTTTTCTTCAGGCCACCCGATTCAAATCGTTATGCCGCGTCTCCTTCAGGCACAGCACCGCAATCAAACTCAGCACCGCCGCCCCCGACACATACCCGCCGACATAACTCAAACCGCCCATCGCCACCAGCTTCTGCGCAAAGAATGGCGCTGCCGAGGCTCCGACGATGCCGCCCAGGTTGTAGGCCGCTGACGCGCCGGTATAGCGCACGTGTGTCGGAAACAGTTCCGGCAACAGCGCCCCCATTGGTGCGAACGTCACACCCATCAGAAACAGTTCGATGCACAGGAACAACGCCACGCCCCACGTCGAGCCCTGGGTCAGCAACGGCTCCATCAAGAACCCGGACAGAACCGCCAGCACGCCCCCGATGATCAGCACCGGTTTGCGCCCATAACGGTCACTGGCCCACGCCGACAACGGCGTCGCGGCGGCCATGAACAACACGGCGAAGCACAGCAGGCCGAGGAAGGTTTCGCGGGTGTAGCCGAGCGTCGACACGCCATAACTCAGCGAAAACACCGTTGAAATGTAAAACAGCGCGTAGCACACCACCATCGACCCGGCACCCAGCAACACCGGCATCCAGTATTGGCTGAACAGCTCGACCAGCGGGATCTTCACCCGTTCCTGGCGCGCCATGGCATTGGCGAAGACCGGGGTTTCGTGGAGTTTCAAGCGTACATACAGGCCGACCATCACCAGCGCGGCGCTGAGCAGGAATGGAATCCGCCAGCCCCACGAACGGAACTGTTCGTCGTTCAGCGTCATTGCCAGCGTCAGGAACAGTCCGTTGGCCGCCAGAAAGCCAATCGAAGGGCCAAGCTGCGGGAACATGCCGAACCAGGCACGCTTGCCCTTCGGTGCATTCTCGGTGGCCAGCAATGCCGCGCCGCCCCATTCGCCGCCCAGTCCCAGACCCTGGCCGAAGCGCAGCACGCAGAGCAGGATCGGCGCCCAGGCCCCGATGGCGTCGTAACCCGGCAGCACGCCGATCAGGGTGGTGCAGACACCCATCAGCAGCAGGGAGGCAACCAAGGTCGATTTGCGCCCGATTCGATCACCAAAGTGCCCGAACAGCGCCGAGCCCAGCGGTCGCGCCAGGAAAGCGATGCCGAACGTGAGAAACGCCGACAACATCTGGGCGGTGCCGGAGGTCTGCGGAAAGAACACTGGACCGATCACCAGCGCCGCGGCAGTGGCATATACGTAGAAGTCGTAGAACTCGATGGCGGTGCCGATGAAACTCGCGGTGGCCACGCGGGTGGCGGAGTTTGTCGGTTGCGTAGGCGTGGTTTCGGTATAAGTCGTGCTGGTCGTCATGCGGTTATCCCTGACAGTCATGTGCCCCAGTGGAGCGAATTATTATGGTCGAACACCCAGGGATGTGGGTTTGATGCGAAGTGCGGGTAGCACGGGGGTGTGGCGGGGCTTGGGTAAGCGGATTCGATTATAGGAAGGTGGCTAACGATCAAACAAGTGGCCCAGGGCTTGTGATGGCAACAAGTGACTAAGGGCTGGCAATGCAGTTGTGGCGAGGGGATTTATCCCCGTCCGGCTGCGAAGCAGTCGTAAGATCGGTATACGTATGTATCAGGAAGGCACGGTTGCAGGTTTTGGCGCCGCTTCGCAACGCAACGGGGCGGTGCGACGTTTCGATAAATCCCCTCGCCACAGATAAACCCTTCAACAGAGGGGAATGAATCAGGGTTCAGATAACTACTGGCACTGAGCTTGTATGCCAAATCAAAACCCGAGTGACGCGATTGTCCTCGGTCTCCAGAATCTCCAGCCGATAACGCCCGATCTTCAGGCACACCGCGCTGTCCGGAATCGTCTCCAGCGCCTCGGTCACCAGCCCGTTAAGGGTTTTCGGACCGTCGCTGGGCAGGTGCCAGCCGAGGCTTTTGTTCAAGTCGCGAATCGAGGCTGCGCCATCGATCACCAGTCGCCCATCGGCCTGCGGATGGATGTGCGGGTTGTCCAGGCTGTGCTGGCTTTCGAATTCGCCGACGATTTCTTCGAGAATGTCCTCCAGCGTGACGATGCCCAGCACTTCGCCGTACTCGTCGACCACCATGCCCAGGCGTCGCTGCTGCTTGTGGAAATTCAGCAGTTGCAACTGCAGCGGCGTGCTTTCCGGCACGAAGTACGGATCGTGACACGCGGCCAGCAGCGCCTCGCGAGTCAGGTGGCCATCGGGCAGCAGATGGCGGATCTGCCGGGTGTTGAGCACCGCCTCGACCTGATTGATGTCGCTGTGGAAAACCGGCAGGCGCGTGCGCCGATTGGCCCGAAGCTGCTCGATAATTTCTTCGATCGAGTCGTCGAGGTTGATCCCGTCGACATCACTGCGCGGCACCAGAATGTCGTTGACCGTGATGTTGTCCAACGCATGGATGCCCGCCACCGGGTGCGGGCGGCAGACAGAGTGTTCAGGGTCGTCGCGCCGATCATTTGGCGTTTCGTCTTCGCTCTGCTGCACCACGTTGGCCTTGCGGGCAAACGGTCGCATCAACAACTGGCTGATGCCATTGAGCAGCCAGGCGGCCGGGTAGATGATTTTCAGGGGGGCGCCCAGCAAGGTGTTGCCCAGGGACAGGATCGCGTCAGGGTAGCGGGCGGCGAGGGTGCGCGGCAGGTAGTCGGCGAATACCAGCAGAATCACGCCAGCGCCGACGCAAGCCGCCCATGGACCATTGTCGGTCCAGGTGAAAATCGCCAGCAAAGTGCTGATGACCACCACCAGTGCGCGGCACAGGGTGTTGCAGAAAATCAGGCTGTTGAGCGGAAAACTCAACTTCGCCACCGGCTTGTCGCTGGAACGCGAGGCCGTGCGCTGGGCCAGCAAGTGCTGCTGCGCTGCCTCGATCGCGGTAAACAGCCCCGACCATAAAATCAACAGGGCCACTACAGCGAGCATCGGCCCTATGGGCAAGTCGTCCATTAATGCCGCCCGTCAGATGTGCAGGATGTATTCACGGACCAGCTTGCTGCCGAAATACGCCAGCATCAGCAGGCAGAAACCGGCGAGGGTCCAGCGAATGGCCTTGTGCCCGCGCCAGCCGAGGCGGTTACGACCCCAGAGCAGCACGCTGAAGACGATCCAGGCCAGGCACGCCAGCAGGGTTTTGTGCACCAGGTGCTGGGCGAACAGGTTGTCGACGAACAGCCAGCCAGAGATCAAGGACAGTGAAAGCAGGGTCCAGCCGGCCCAGAGGAAACCGAACAGCAGGCTTTCCATGGTTTGCAGCGGCGGGAAGTTCTTGATCAGCCCGGATGGATGCTTGTGCTTGAGTTGATGGTCCTGAACCAGCAGCAGCAAGGCCTGGAACACCGCGATGGTGAACATGCCATACGCAAGGATCGACAGCAGGATGTGCGCGAGGATGCCCGGCGCTTCATCGATGATCTGCACCGTGCCGGCGGGGGCGAACTGCGCCAGCAGCACGGTCGCGGCTCCCAGCGGGAACAGCAATATCAGCAGGTTTTCCACCGGGATCCGCGAGCAGGCCAGCAGGGTCAGGGCGATGACCGCGGCGGCGATCAGGCTGGCGGCGCTGAAGAAGTCCAGGCCCAGGCCGATGGGCGTCAGCAGATGGGTGAACAGGCTGGCGCTGTGAGCGAGCACGGCCAAAACGCCGAGCGTGACCAGCAGGCGTTTGTTCGCCTTGGCTCCGGTGGCCAGGCGAGTGCCCTGATAGATGGTCGCAGCGGCATATAAGCAGGCGGCGGCGAGAGTGGTCAGTAAACTGGGTGACAAGGGGAGCATAAATCCTGTTAGGCAAGCCCGAAAGGCGCTGAGTTTGGCATAGAACCGACACGGCACGAAAGTGCGAGGTGTCCGCCAGTCGCAGTCTTCGCTATAATCCGCGACCTGCCCACGCCGCAGGCTCGCCGAGCACATGTTGATTCCGGTCTGGGCCGCCATTATCCCGGTCTACACAGGGCCTGAAAGGATCGCGCAATGTTTGAAAACTTAACCGACCGTCTCTCGCAGACGCTGCGCCATGTCACCGGCAAGGCCAAGCTGACCGAAGACAACATCAAAGACACCCTGCGCGAAGTGCGCATGGCGTTGCTCGAAGCCGACGTCGCCTTGCCGGTGGTGAAGGACTTCGTCAATTCGGTCAAGGAACGCGCCGTCGGCACCGAGGTGTCGCGCAGCCTGACGCCGGGCCAGGCTTTCGTGAAGATCGTCCAGGCCGAACTCGAAAGCCTGATGGGCGCGGCCAACGAAGACCTGAACCTGAGCGCCGTTCCACCCGCCGTCGTGCTGATGGCCGGTTTGCAGGGCGCCGGTAAAACCACCACCGCCGGCAAACTTGCGCGCTTCCTTAAGGAGCGCAAGAAGAAGTCGGTCATGGTCGTGTCCGCGGACGTCTACCGTCCAGCAGCGATCAAGCAGCTGGAAATGCTCGCGGGTGAAGTGGGCGTGACCTTCTTCCCGTCCGACCTGAGCCAGAAGCCGGTCGAGATCGCGCAAGCGGCTATTAAAGAAGCGAAACTGAAATTCATCGACGTGGTCATCGTCGATACCGCCGGTCGTCTGCACATCGACGAAGAGATGATGGGCGAGATCAAGGCGTTGCACGCCGCGATCAACCCGGTCGAAACGCTGTTCGTGGTCGACGCCATGACCGGCCAGGACGCCGCGAACACGGCCAAGGCCTTCGGCGATGCACTGCCGCTGACCGGTGTGATCCTGACCAAGGTCGACGGTGATGCCCGTGGCGGTGCCGCGCTGTCGGTCCGTGCAATCACCGGCAAGCCGATCAAGTTCATCGGTATGGGCGAGAAGAGCGAAGCGCTCGAACCGTTCCACCCTGAGCGTATCGCGTCGCGCATCCTCGGCATGGGCGACGTGCTCAGCCTGATCGAACAGGCCGAAGCGACCCTCGACAAGGACAAGGCCGACAAACTGGCCAAGAAGCTGAAGAAGGGCAAGGGCTTCGACCTCGAAGACTTCCGCGATCAGCTGCAACAGATGAAGAACATGGGCGGCCTCGGCGGTCTCATGGACAAACTGCCGAACATCGGCGGTGTGAACCTGGCGCAGATGGGCAACGCCCAGGGCGCGGCAGAGAAGCAATTCAAGCAGATGGAAGCCATCATCAATTCCATGACCCCGGCCGAGCGCCGCGACCCTGAGATGATCAGCGGTTCGCGCAAGCGCCGGATCGCCATGGGTTCCGGCACCCAGGTGCAGGACATCGGTCGCTTGATCAAGCAGCACAAGCAGATGCAGAAGATGATGAAGAAATTCTCCGCGAAAGGCGGAATGGCCAAAATGATGCGCGGCATGGGCGGTATGTTGCCCGGCGGCGGCATGCCGAAAATGTAAAGAATTCGCGCAAGGGCTTGCTCTTGCGCAGCCCACACGGAAGTGGGATCTCCAGCAAACCCGCACTTGGCGGGAGCTGACTGGCCGTTTTCAACGACGGCTCTATAGCAAATCTGGATGGCGGCCGATAGACCGCCGGAAAAAGACATTTGCAAAAGTCCGGATATTCCTTAGAATATGCGGCCTTTCGGGCACCTATGCCCGCTGTGCCTTTAGATTTGCAGCACCGACTACAGGAACGATGTTCACATGCTAACAATCCGTCTTGCCCTTGGCGGCTCCAAAAAGCGCCCGTTTTACCACTTGACCGTAACCGACAGCCGCAACCCGCGCGACGGTTCGCACAAGGAACAGGTTGGTTTCTTCAACCCTGTTGCTCGTGGTCAAGAAGTTCGTCTGTCCGTGAACCAAGAGCGCGTAGCCTACTGGCTGAGCGTTGGTGCACAACCTTCTGAGCGCGTTGCTCAGTTGTTGAAGGAATCTGCTAAGGCTGCGGCCTGAGCAATATGAACGCGACGCCAGCTGTTGCTGATGATTTGATCGTTATCGGCAAAATTTATTCTGTTCATGGCGTTCGCGGCGAAGTGAAGGTGTATTCCTTTACTGATCCAATCAAGAACCTGCTGGACTACAAAACCTGGACGCTCAAGCGTGACGGCAATGTAAAGCAGGTAGAGCTGGTCAGCGGACGCGGGAATGACAAGTTCCTGGTCGCAAAGCTCAAGGACCTCGATGATCGCGAAGAAGCTCGTCTTCTGGCCGGTTATGAGATCTGCGTGCCGCGCAACCTGTTCCCGGAACTGACCGACGGCGAGTACTACTGGTACCAGCTGGAAGGTCTCAAGGTTATCGACACCCTCGGGCAACTGTTCGGGAAGATCGATCACCTGCTGGAGACTGGCTCGAACGATGTCATGGTGGTCAAGCCTTGCGCTGGCAGCCTGGATGATCGCGAACGCCTGTTGCCCTATACGGAGCAATGCGTGTTGGCTGTCGACCTTGCGGCAGGCGAGATGAAGGTGGATTGGGACGCGGACTTCTAAACGTGGCTAATTTGCGCGTAGAAGTGATCAGTTTGTTTCCCGAGATGTTCTCCGCCATCAGCGAGTACGGCATCACCAGTCGGGCGGTGAAACAGGGGCTCTTGCAGCTCACCTGTTGGAATCCGCGAGACTACACGACGGATCGACATCACACTGTGGATGATCGCCCATTTGGCGGTGGTCCGGGCATGGTGATGAAGATCAAGCCCCTGGAAGATGCTCTGGTTCAGGCCAAGGCAGCAGCCGGGGAGGCGGCGAAGGTGATTTACCTGTCCCCCCAAGGCCGTCAACTGACTCAGTCGGCGGTACGCGAGTTGGCGAATCTGGATGCATTGATCCTGATTGCCGGCCGCTATGAAGGCATTGACGAGCGTTTTATTGATGCTCATGTCGATGAAGAGTGGTCGATTGGCGACTATGTACTGTCTGGCGGCGAGCTGCCGGCGATGGTCCTGATCGATGCGGTTACACGACTGCTGCCTGGAGCTTTAGGGCATGCGGACTCCGCCGAGGAAGATTCCTTTACGGATGGTTTGCTGGATTGCCCGCACTACACCCGACCGGAGGTGTATGCGGATCAGCGTGTTCCCGACGTATTGCTAAGTGGCAATCACGCGCACATCCGGCGTTGGCGTTTACAGCAGTCCCTTGGTAGGACCTTTGAACGACGCGCCGATCTTCTGGAAAGCCGCTCGCTTTCTGGAGAAGAGAAGAAGCTGCTCGAGGAATACATCCGCGAGCGGGACGATAGTTAACAACGTATCGATGGTAGATCCGACGATTTACCTTAGGAGCACAGCATGACTAACAAAATCATCCTTGCACTCGAAGCAGAGCAGATGACCAAAGAGATCCCTACCTTTGCCCCGGGCGACACCATTGTCGTTCAGGTGAAAGTGAAGGAAGGCGACCGTTCGCGTCTGCAAGCGTTCGAAGGTGTTGTTATCGCCAAGCGTAACCGCGGCGTAAACAGTGCTTTCACCGTTCGTAAAATCTCCAACGGTGTTGGCGTAGAGCGTACTTTCCAGACCTACAGCCCGCAAATCGACAGCATGGCCGTTAAACGTCGCGGTGACGTACGTAAAGCCAAGCTGTACTACCTGCGTGACCTGTCCGGTAAAGCAGCTCGCATCAAGGAAAAACTGGCTTAAGTCCAGCTTCCGATGCAGAAAAAAGCAGCCTACGGGCTGCTTTTTTGTTGCCTGCGATTTATCTTCCCTGACCGTACTGTCGGTCTTGCCTGAGCCTTTATGCCCGCCATCGATCATCCCTTGATAGACCAGTTTCTCGACGCGCTGTGGCTGGAGAAAGGTCTTTCCGATAACACCCGCGATGCCTATCGCAGCGATCTGGCCCTGTTCAATGGCTGGCTGCAGGAGAAGGGGCTGGAGTTGATCAACGCTGGCCGCGAATTGATCCTCGATCACCTGGCCTGGCGCCTGGAGCAGAACTACAAACCCCGTTCCACGGCGAGATTTCTCTCGGGTGTGCGCGGCTTTTATCGCTACCTGCTGCGGGAAAAGTTGATCGCGGTCGATCCGACCTTGCGCGTCGATATGCCTCAGCTCGGTAGGCCGTTACCCAAATCCTTGTCGGAAGCAGACGTGGAAGCGCTGCTGAAGGCGCCGGACTTGAGTGAAGCAATCGGCCAGCGAGACCGCGCCATGCTCGAAGTGCTGTACGCCTGCGGCTTGCGGGTGACGGAGCTGATCAGCCTGACGCTGGAGCAGGTCAACCTGCGTCAGGGTGTGCTGCGGGTGATGGGCAAGGGCAGCAAGGAGCGGTTGGTGCCGATGGGCGAGGAGGCGATTGTCTGGGTCGAGCGCTACATGCGCGATGGCCGCCAAGAGCTGCTCGGCGGACGTCCCAGCGACGTCATGTTCCCCAGTCAGCGCGGCGAGCAGATGACGCGCCAGACCTTCTGGCACCGGATCAAACATCAGGCCAAAGTCGCCGGGATCGGCAAGTCGCTGTCGCCGCACACCTTGCGCCACGCGTTCGCCACGCATTTGCTCAACCACGGCGCCGATTTGCGGGTGGTGCAAATGCTGCTCGGCCACAGCGACCTGTCGACCACCCAGATTTACACCCATGTTGCCCGGGCTCGATTGCAGGATCTGCACGCCAAACACCACCCGCGCGGCTAGCACCGTTACCGAAATTGAAATGCTGACCTGTGGCGAGGGGGTTTACCCCCGTTGGACTGCGCAGCAGTCCCATTTTGGGGTTGCTTCGCAGTCCAACGGGGGCAAGCTCCCTCACCACAATAATGGGTGTCAGCTAACAATGCAGCGTCTTGCGACAGGCGCATTCGGCCACGCAGCCCTTATGTGATAGGCTTTGCCGGTTTGCACGATGGGCGGTTAAGACCCGGTGTTTCGGCACGGGCGTTCTGGCCTTCCCATTTGTCCGCCTTCAGGAGTTCTCATGCGTCTGACCCAGATTTTCGCCGCCGCAGCCATTGCGTTGGTCAGCACCTTTGCCGTCGCCGATGACGCGGCCGACAAAGCCATTCGTAAAAGCCTGGAAAACCTCCAGCTCGAAGTGCCGGTAGAAAGCATTTCCGCCAGCCCGTTGCCTGGCCTGTACGAAGTCAAACTCAAGGGCAGCCGCGTGCTCTACGCCAGCGCCGACGGCCAGTACGTGGTTCAGGGCTACATGTTCCAGCTCAAGGACGGCAAACCGGTCAACCTGACCGAGAAGGCCGAACGCCTGGGCATTTCCAAGCTGGTCAACGAGATTCCGCTCGCGGAAACCGTGGTTTACCCGGCCATCGGCGAAACCAAATCGCACATCACCGTGTTCACCGACACCACCTGCCCGTACTGCCACAAACTGCACGCCGAAGTGCCTGAGCTGAACAAGCGCGGGATCGAAGTGCGTTACGTCGCGTTCCCGCGCCAGGGCCTGGGCTCGCCGGGTGACGAACAGCTGCAAGCCGTCTGGTGCTCGAAAGACAAGAAAGCCGCCATGGACAAAATGGTCGACGGCAAGGAAATCAAGGCCGCCAAGTGCGATAACCCGGTTTCCAAGCAATTCGCCCTCGGGCAGTCGATTGGCGTGAACGGCACACCGGCCATCGTTTTGGCCGACGGTCAGGTCATTCCGGGCTACCAGCCTGCGCCACAAGTCGCCAAACTGGCGCTGGGCGCGAAATAAATTCGCATCGTCACGGCCAGTCTTTGACGATCATGGTCCGGTGGCAACATTTGCCGGGCCATTAATAGAGAGCCGCGAGCATGCGGCTGTTTTCACGGCCGGCCTTGAGTCGGCCGTTTCATGGGGAGTTCACAGTGAAACCGGTCAAAGTAGGCATCTGTGGGTTAGGGACCGTCGGTGGCGGTACCTTCAACGTACTTCAGCGCAACGCCGAGGAAATTGCTCGTCGTGCCGGGCGTGGAATCGAAGTGGCACAAATTGCCATGCGCACGCCAAAGCCTCAGTTCCAAACGACCGGTATTGCGATTACCAACGATGTCTTCGAAGTGGCCACGAACCCTGAGATCGACATCGTTATAGAGCTGATGGGCGGCTATACCGTTGCCCGCGAGCTGGTACTCAAGGCCATCGAGAATGGCAAGCATGTGGTCACCGCGAACAAGGCGCTTATCGCCGTTCACGGTAATGAAATTTTCGCCAAGGCTCGCGAGAAAGGCGTGATCGTGGCATTCGAAGCGGCTGTGGCCGGTGGCATTCCGGTGATCAAGGCGATTCGCGAAGGCCTGTCGGCCAACCGCATCAACTGGGTCGCCGGCATCATCAACGGCACCGGCAACTTCATCCTCACCGAGATGCGCGAGAAGGGTCGCACCTTCGAAGACGTACTCGCCGAGGCGCAAGCCCTGGGTTACGCCGAAGCCGATCCGACCTTCGACATTGAAGGCATCGACGCGGCCCACAAGCTGACGATCCTGGCCTCCATCGCGTTCGGCATTCCGCTGCAATTCGACAAGGCTTACACCGAAGGCATCACCAAGCTGACCACGGCTGACGTGAACTACGCCGAAGCGCTGGGCTATCGCATCAAGCACCTGGGCGTGGCGCGCAGCACCGCGGCCGGTATCGAACTGCGCGTGCACCCGACGCTGATCCCGGCCGATCGCCTGATCGCCAACGTCAATGGCGTGATGAACGCGGTGATGGTCAACGGTGACGCTGCCGGTTCGACCCTGTTCTACGGCGCCGGCGCCGGCATGGAGCCGACCGCTTCGTCGGTGATCGCCGACCTGGTGGACGTGGTTCGCGCCATGACCTCCGACCCGGAAAACCGTGTGCCGCATCTGGCTTTCCAGCCGGATTCGCTGTCGGCGCACCCGATCCTGCCGATCGAAGCCTGCGAAAGCGCTTACTACCTGCGCATTCAGGCCAAGGACCACCCGGGCGTATTGGCTCAGGTCGCGAGCATCCTGTCGGAGCGCGGCATCAACATCGAATCGATCATGCAGAAAGAAGTCGAAGAGCATGACGGTCTGGTGCCGATGATCCTGCTGACTCACCGTGTGCTGGAACAGCACATGAACGATGCGATCGCCGCCCTCGAAGCCCTGACAGGCGTGGTCGGTCCGGTTGTACGGATCCGCGTCGAGCACCTGAACTAAGCCGTTATCGTTCACCGGGCCTGCATGCGGGCCCGGGTTTGCGAACACTGTCTATTGGAGCCAGTCATGCGTTATATCAGTACCCGCGGCCAGGCACCGGCCCTGAATTTCGAAGACGTCCTGCTGGCCGGTCTCGCCACCGACGGCGGTCTGTACGTCCCGGAAAACCTGCCACGTTTCACCCAGGAAGAAATCGCTTCCTGGGCCGGCCTGCCGTATCACGAGCTGGCTTTCCGGGTGATGCGCCCGTTTGTTACCGGCAGCATTCCTGATGCCGATTTCAAAAAGATCCTTGAAGAAACCTACGGCGTATTCGCTCATAGCGCCGTCGCGCCGCTGCGTCAGCTGAACGGCAACGAGTGGGTGCTGGAGCTGTTCCACGGCCCGACCCTGGCGTTCAAAGACTTCGCCCTGCAACTGCTCGGTCGTTTGCTCGACTACGTGCTGGAAAAACGCGGCGAGCGCGTGGTGATTGTCGGCGCTACGTCCGGCGACACCGGTTCGGCCGCCATCGAAGGCTGCAAGCACTGCGAAAACGTCGACATCTTCATTCTGCACCCGCACAACCGCGTGTCCGAAGTGCAGCGTCGCCAGATGACCACCATCTTTGGCGAGAACATCCACAACATCGCCATCGAAGGCAACTTCGATGACTGCCAGGAAATGGTCAAGGCGAGCTTCGCCGACCAGAGCTTCCTCAAAGGCACGCGCCTGGTGGCGGTGAACTCGATCAACTGGGCGCGGATCATGGCCCAGATCGTTTACTACTTCCACGCAGCCCTGCAGTTGGGCGGCCCGGCGCGTTCGGTGTCGTTCTCGGTGCCGACCGGCAACTTCGGCGACATCTTCGCCGGTTACCTGGCGCGCAACATGGGCCTGCCGATCAACCAGTTGATCGTCGCTACCAACCGCAACGACATCCTGCACCGCTTCATGAGCGGCAATCAGTACGTCAAGGAAACCCTGCACGCCACGCTGTCGCCGTCCATGGACATCATGGTGTCGTCGAACTTCGAGCGTTTGCTGTTTGATCTGCACGGTCGCAATGGCGCGGCGATTGCCGGTCTGATGGATTCGTTCAAGCAGGGCGGTGGTTTCAGCGTTGAACAGGAGCGCTGGACTGAAGCGCGCAAGCTGTTCGATTCGTTGGCGGTGGATGATGCGCAAACTTGCGAAACCATTGCCGAAGTTTATGAGCAGACTGGCGAAGTGCTGGACCCGCACACGGCGATCGGCGTGAAGGCTGCGCGTGAATGCCGTCGTAGTCTGGATATTCCGATGGTGATCCTTGGCACCGCACACCCGGTCAAATTCCCGGATGCGGTGGAGAAGGCTGGTGTCGGCAAGGCGCTGGAATTGCCGGTGCATTTGGCTGATCTGTTTGAGCGGGATGAGCGTTGCACTGTGTTGCCAAATGACCTCAAGGCTGTGCAGGCTTTTGTTGGTCAGCATGGGAATCGTGGGAAGCCGCTTTAACGGTTGAGTACATATCCGTTTTTGCGGTAACGGCGACTTAGGGTTTCGCCCTTACGGCGAGTCACTTTGGAAAAGCCCCAAAGTAACCAAAGGGCTTTTGCCCCTTTCGTTCGGTGCCTCGCTAAGGCTCGGCATACCCTCCTTCCGGTCCTGCTCCGTGGGCCCGCCGCCATCGGCCATCCATGGCCGGGGGCGGCTAACCCGGCATCCCTGCCGGGTTGCCCACTGCGCAGAACCTGCACTCGGCCTCTCGAGGGGGCGACCACCGCCACAGCACCGCGAGGCGGCCTTCGGGCCGACCTGGCTCATTGATCGTACGCATTCCCCTGTAGGAGCTAGCAGGCTAGCTCCCACAGGGGAATGTTGGCGGGCATGACATGGGTGTTCACCGCCGATGATCCTGACGGACTTCAGGCCGGCTTTCAGGCCGCCTCGCTTTGTTTTTGATCTGGCTTTTGATCTTGATCTGCCCCGTCGGAAGGCCGAGCGCAGGTTCTGCGTAGTGGGCACCGCGGCAAGGATGCCGCGGTAGCCGCCCCCGGCCATGGATGGCCGATGGCGGCGGGCCCACGGAGCAGGACCGGAGCGAGGGCATGGCGAGCCTAAGCGAGCCACCGTACGTCAGGGGCGCAGGCGCTTGGTTACTTGGCGCTTTTCCAAGTAACTCGCCGTAAGGGCGAAACCAATAGCTGCCATTACCAAAGAAACGGATATTCACCCAATCCCAATCCCAATCCCGATCCCCACTGCCCAAAATACACAAACCTGTCATCTCCCCCATGCATGCTCCATCAACCAGCGACGCCGACGCGTCTGCAACTGGAATCCAGAACTTTCTTCTCGGGCCGATGGTCACTTATTGTGAACACGCCCCAGGCACTTCGTTTTCGGACTATTGAGTGGTGATCGAGATGGAAAGTATCAGCCTATTGCTCGAAGAGGCTCTAAGCCCGTACCAGGTGACGTTGACCCCGTCGGGCGCCCATGGCGAATGCCTGGTGACACTGAAGAGCTCGACCGGCGCCATCGTGGTCGAACGGGAATTCAATCAGGCTCAGTTGAGCGACAAACGTCTGCTCACGGATGTGGTCGACGGGTTGCATCGCGATCTGATGATTGCCGAAGGACGCCTGGAACCCTGCGTAATCGCAGCGTTGCGCAACGCCGCACAGGACAAGATCCTGAGTCGGGCGTAAGTGAATTATTTTTTATGGGAACCTTACGGGCCCAAGGTCAGTCAGAGGATGTAACAGCAGGATCAAGCATTGTGCTCCGGTGCTTGTAGTCGTGCTGCCACTGGTCTTTTTGTAGACCACGTTTAACCCCGAGTCGTCTCCCCACTTCTCGGGGTTTCTTTTTGCCCGCGATTTGTCATTCCTGCGCCTGTTGTTCGAAATACGCCCTGGATTCCTCCAGATAGGCGCTACGACTTTCCGGGTCCAGCCACGCCGCGTACGCCTCGCTCAATCGCTCATGGGGCAGTTTGCGCAGCAACTGGTTGATCTCGACGATTGCCTGTCGGCCCATGGGCGTGTCGGTACAGCCGATGTAACCCGACAGGAATTTTTCCGCGCCGCGAATCGGGTAGAACTGAAAATCATCCTCGGCGATCCCTTGCTGCTGAGCCTGGTAGCGGATTTCCGGACGGTATCCCAACAGCAGTCGCAAGCGCCCCAAACGTTGCATTTGCAACAGGCTGCCGAGGGCGTCATTGCCGTAATGGGGGGTGAGCGAATCAGGCGGCGCCTGTTTGAGCAGCGCGTCGAGGTACTCACCGTAGTTGCGCTCGGCAACAATACCCAACTTTTCGCCGCTAGCCAGGAAGGCAAGCAGATCCAGCTCACCGTCCTGGATGAAGGGAGCGAGCGTCTCGCGGTCTACGCGCCGCACGGCCACGCCGTTACTCATGGCCCGAAACACCGGAATGGAAAAGGCGATCCAGCGCTCGCGTTCCTTGCTCCGGTTCAACGCGGCATCGCACGTCAGGGACGGCTCGTGGAGCATTTGCAAGGCGCGGGCGCGATTGACCCGCAGCAAGGTGTGTTTGTATTGCGGCATGCCGGCGATCAGCAGTGGCAACAATTGATCGATGACGCCCTGACCCTTTTTCGGTCCTTCGAAAATCGTCAGCGGGGGGAGATCCCGCAACAGCCAGATCATGGTTTCCTTGGGCTGTGCCATCGCCGATGGGGTCGGACCGATGAGCAAAATCATCACCGCGAACGCGCACATGACCCTCCCTCTGCGCGACAGGCCGTCGGTGATGAGCAGCGAAAGCAGGCGCTTCAGCCTAGATGGCCCCGTCTTCACGCAGCTTTGCGATCTGTTCCTTGTCGTAGCCAAGATCGTTGAGTACCTGCGCATTGTGTTCGCCCAACTGCGGCCCGACCCATTCCGAACTGCCGGGTGTCTCTGAGAGTTTCGGCACGATTCCCGGCATCTTGAAATCTTTGCCGTCCGGCAGCTTCGCCTTCAGGAACATTTCCCGCGCCAGGTACTGCGGATCATTGAACATGTCTTCGGCACTGAAGATCCGACTGGCGGGAACGTCGGCCTGATTCAACTGTTCGATGATGGCGTCCAGCGGCAGCGAGTTGACCCAGCGATCAATCACCCCATAAATCTCGTCGCGACGGCTGTCACGCCCGTCGTTGCTGGCCAGCGCCGGATCATTGGCGAGATCGTCGCGGCCGATGATCAGCATGAAGCGTTTGAAAATTGCATCGCCGTTGGCGCCGATCTGCACATGTTTGCCATCAGCACTGGTGTGGATCGAGGAGGGCGTGATGCCCGGCATGATGTTGCCGGTGCGTTCGCGTATGAAACCGAACACGTCGAACTCCGGGACCATGCTTTCCATCATGGCGAAGATCGCTTCGTACAGCGCCACATCCACCACCTGACCCAGACCGCCGTTGACCTCGCGATGACGCAAGGCCATCAATGCGCCGATCACGCCCCAGAGCGCGGCAATCGAATCGCCGATGGAAATCCCGGTGCGCACCGGTGGTCGATCTTCAAACCCGGTGATGTAGCGCAGGCCGCCCATGGATTCACCGACGGCGCCAAAGCCCGGCTGATCCTTCATCGGCCCGGTCTGGCCGAACCCCGAGAGGCGTACCATCACCAGTTTCGGGTTCAGTGCGTGCAAGACTTCCCAGCCCAGGCCGAGCTTTTCCAACACGCCGGGGCGAAAATTCTCGATCAGGATGTCCGCTTCACCAAGCAGCTTTTTCAGAATGGCCAAGCCGTCCGGGTGTTTCAGGTTCAGCGTCAGGGATTTCTTGTTACGCGCCTGAACGAACCACCACAACGAAGTGCCTTCATACATTTTTCGCCATTTACGCAACGGATCGCCGCCGTCGGGGGACTCGATCTTGATCACTTCGGCACCGAATTCGCCGCAAATGCGCGAGGCAAACGGCCCGGCGATCAAGGTGCCCAATTCAATGACTTTCAGGCCTGAGAGTGGTTTGGCGGTAAACGGCATGCTGGATCCTGTAGGACAAAGGCTTGGCTGATAAAGCGTTTTAGCACAGCCCGCTGTCAGTCGCTCAAGGTTGATGGCCGCGAAGCGTGCCGCATCGGTTAGACTTGCCGCCTTTCCACGTATCAAGAAGCCCGTTCATGGCCCAGCCGTCCACGACCTACAAGTTTGAACTGAACCTCACCGACCTCGACCGCAGCGTTTACGAGACGGTGAAGCAGACCATCGCCCGTCACCCTTCGGAAACCGAAGAGCGCATGACCGTGCGTCTGTTGGCCTACGCCTTCTGGTACAACGAGCAGCTGTCGTTTGGCCGTGGTCTGTCAGACGTGGATGAGCCGGCCCTGTGGGAAAAGAGCCTGGACGACCGTGTTCTGCACTGGATTGAAGTCGGCCAGCCAGACGCCGATCGCCTGACCTGGTGCTCGCGTCGCACCGAGCGCACCAGTCTGCTGGCCTACGGCAGCCTGCGCGTCTGGGAAACCAAAGTGATCCCGGCGATCAAGAACCTGAAAAACGTGCACATCGCCGCGGTTCCTCAGGAAGTCCTGGAAACCCTGGCCAAAGACATGCCCCGCGTTATCAAGTGGGACGTGATGATCAGCGAAGGGACGATTTTCGTCACCGACGACCGTGGTCAGCACGAAGTTCAGTTGCAGTGGCTGAGCGGCGAACGCGGCTGATTTTTCACCGCGACATCCGGTTTTATCCTACGTATTCAAGAGAAGCACCTGTCACCCCATGCGCATCGAACCTCGCCTGTTGCCCGACACCCTGCCATTCCTCGGTGATCTGCCGCCGCTGCTGACCCGCTTGTATGCGGCGCGGGGCGTGCTGTCCGAGGCTGAACTGGACAAGAGCCTGGCGCGGCTGATTCCGTTCCAGCAGCTCAAGGGCATCGATGCCGCGGTGGATTTGCTGGTGACGGCGCTGGAGCAGCGGCAACGGATTCTGATCGTCGGCGACTTCGACGCTGACGGTGCGACGGCCAGTACCGTGGGCATGCTGGGCCTGCGATTGTTGGGCGCGGCTCACGTTGATTATCTGGTGCCGAACCGATTCGAGTACGGCTACGGCCTGACCCCGGAAATCGTCGAGGTGGCGCTGACCCGCACACCGCAGTTGCTGATCACCGTGGATAACGGCATCTCCAGCGTCGAAGGCGTCGCTGCTGCGAAAAAGGCAGGCCTTCAGGTGCTGGTCACCGACCACCACTTGCCCGGCGACGAACTGCCGCTGGCCGACGCCATCGTCAATCCGAATCAGCCGGGTTGCGGGTTTCCGAGCAAGGCATTGGCCGGCGTCGGGGTGATTTTCTACGTGTTGATGGCCCTGCGCGCGCGTCTGCGAAGCCTCGGCTGGTACGAGAGCAAACCGCAGCCGAATATCGGTGAGTTGCTGGATCTGGTGGCGCTGGGCAGCGTCGCCGACGTGGTGCCGCTGGACGCCAACAACCGGATTCTGGTGCATCAGGGGCTGGAGCGAATTCGCGCCGGACGCGCACGACCGGGGATCAAGGCGATCCTCGAAGTCGCCAAGCGTGACCACACGCGCATTACCTCGACCGACCTCGGGTTCATCGTCGGCCCGCGCCTGAACGCGGCAGGGCGGCTGGATGACATGAGCCTGGGCATCGAATGCCTGCTCACTGAAGATGCCGGACTCGCCCGGGAAATGGCCGTTCAGCTCGACGGCATGAACCAGGACCGCAAATCCATCGAGCAAGGCATGCAGCGCGAGGCGCTGGCTCAGCTCAAGGACTTGCCGGTGGAATCCATGCCGTTCGGCCTGTGCCTGTTCGATCCCGAGTGGCACCAGGGCGTCATCGGAATCCTCGCTTCGCGTATGAAAGAGCGTTATTTCCGTCCGACGATCGCCTTCGCCGATGCAGGCGACGGCATGCTCAAGGGCTCGGGGCGTTCGGTGCAGGGCTTCCATATTCGTGACGCCTTGAGCGTGGTGGCGGCACAGCATCCAAACCTGATCAGCAAATACGGCGGCCACGCCATGGCGGCGGGTTTGACCTTGCCGGAGGCGAATTTTCCGTTGTTCGCTGAAGCCTTTGACGCTGAAGTGCGTAGGCAATTGCGCGAGGAAGACCTGACCGGGCGCCTGTTGTCGGACGGGACGTTGGCGGTCGAGGAGTTTCACCTCGAACTGGCCCGTGCGCTGCGTCATGCCGGTCCGTGGGGGCAACACTTCCCGGAGCCGTTGTTTCATGGCGTGTTCCAGCTGGTCGAACAACGCGTCGTTGGCGAACGGCATCTGAAAGTGGTGCTGAGAAGCGAATGCGGCTCGGTGAAGCTGGACGGCATTGCTTTCGGAATTGACCGCGATATCTGGCCGAACCCGACCATCAAATGGGTCGAATTGGCCTACAAGCTCGACCTCAACGAGTTTCGCGGAAATGAGACGGTTCAGCTGATGATTGCCCACATCGAACCGCGTTGAGCCCTTCGCGGGCAAGTCGGATCGCCGCACCGCTGGCTCCTACGGGATCACCTGTACC
Source organism: Pseudomonas migulae (assembly GCF_024169315.1). Lineage (NCBI taxonomy): Bacteria > Pseudomonadati > Pseudomonadota > Gammaproteobacteria > Pseudomonadales > Pseudomonadaceae > Pseudomonas > Pseudomonas migulae. Next base: position 5,142,098 of record NZ_JALJWR010000001.1, read on the forward strand.
GTAGGAGCGAAGCTTGGCCGCGAAAGCGATTTCCCACACGCCGAATCTCTCGGAACCCTCCCTCATCCCCCATTGTCGACTAGGCTCTAAGCACTGCTTGATAATCCTTGTGACGTCTTGTCAATTTTTTGCCCGCGGGGGCGGGTGCTGCACCTTTTTCCTGTCACTCGTCGACTTTTCAAACAGAACCCTGGAGCCTGCCCACTGAGACGAGAGGTGCCCCATGAGTCTGCTGCTTGAACCCTATACCCTTCGCCAATTGACCCTGCTCAACCGCATCGCCGTATCACCGATGTGCCAGTATTCCAGCGTCGATGGCCTGGCCAATGACTGGCACCTGGTCCACCTAGGTAGCCGTGCTGTCGGCGGCGCCGGTCTGATTTTTACCGAAGCCACTGCCGTCACCGCCGATGGGCGCATCACCGCTGAAGACCTCGGCTTGTGGAATGACGAACAGATTGAACCCCTGCAACGCATCACGCGCTTCATCGCCGCCCAAGGGGCTGTCGCCGGCATTCAGCTGGCCCACGCCGGGCGCAAGGCCAGCACGCATCGGCCGTGGATTGGCAAGCACGGTAGCGTCAAGCCTGAAGACGGCGGCTGGACCCCCGTCGGGCCTTCGCCGATTGCGTTCGACCCGCAACACACACCGCCGAAGCAGCTCGATGAGGGCCAGATCGCCGAGGTCATTCAGGCGTTCGTTGACTCGGCGAAACGCGCGCTGACCGCCGGTTTCAAAGTCGTCGAAGTCCACGCCGCCCACGGTTACCTGCTGCACCAGTTTCTGTCGCCCTTGAGCAATCAGCGGCGCGATCAATATGGCGGCTCGTTCGAGAATCGAATTCGGCTGGTGCTGCAAGTCACCGAAGCGGTGCGCGCGGTGTGGCCAGAGGAGTTGCCGGTGTTTGTGCGGGTGTCGGCCACCGATTGGGTGGAGGACGGCTGGAATCCTGATGAAACCGTTGAACTGGCGCGGCGTCTCAAAGACCTGGGTGTGGACCTGATCGATGTGTCGTCGGGCGGCACGGCGGCCAACGCGGAAATTCCTACAGGTCCCGGTTATCAAACCCGCTTCGCCGAACGTGTGCGCAAGGAGTCAGGCATTGCGACCGGCACGGTAGGAATGATCACCGAACCGGCGCAGGCCGAGCACATTTTGCGCACCTGTCAGGCCGACATCATCTTCCTCGCCCGTGAGCTGCTGCGCGATCCGTACTGGCCGTTGCATGCCGATGACGACCTGGGAGGGCACAAGGCGATCTGGCCGGCGCAGTATCAACGTGCGACGCATCGGGATCAGCCGATTCATGAGTCGGATTTGCGTGACTGAGTGAGGTGGTAAAAGCAAAAAGCCCCGGTCGGGTTGACCGGGGCTTTTTGCATTTTCAGGTGGGGGAAGCTTGTTGTTTGACAGGCCGCTTTCGCGAGCAAGCCCGCTCCCACAGTGGATTTTCGGTGTTCACCAAACCCATGTGGGAGCGGGCTTGCTCGCGAAGGGGCCGGCCCGGTCAACCCTTTACTATCAGGTGTACTTTCGCTTCTCCGGCGCCGGCGGGAAGTACTGATACAACCAGGTCTCGCTCAGCGTCCGGTCATTGGTGCGAATAAACAACCGCAGTTCCACCGGTGCAACGCTGTCGTTGGTAGGGAACCAGTCAAAGGTAATCCGGTAGCCCTTGATGTCATCGAGCACCAGCACGTTGAAGTCTTTGACCTCACCGTTGGAGCACGTCACCACCGGCTCGATACCTGTGCCCTCCGGCAAACGGTCCAGACCACCGCCAGTGAAGTCCACGGCAAAGCGTCGTGCCCACACCTCGGGATAATGCTCGCCCGGCGCCCAGCCTTCAGTGAAGCCGCCCATGCCCGAACGGGTCGCGGCGACCCGCGCCAGCGGCGTGCCGACCGGCGGCAAAGCGCTCCAGTACAGCTTGTAGCCGTAATTCAGGGAATCGCCGGCGGCGACCGGTTTTTTCGGGGTCCAGAACGCGACGATGTTATCGAGGGTTTCGCCGGTTGTAGGAATTTCCAACAGATCGATAGAGCCTTCACCCCACGCGGTTGTAGGTTCTACCCACAGGCTCGGACGTTTGCTGTACCAGTCGACCGTGTCCTGATAGTTGGCGAATTCGTGATCGGTCTGTACTAACCCGAAACCTTTCGGGTCGGTGTCGGCAAAGGCGTTGAATTGCAGGGTCGCAGGGTTGTTCAGCGGACGGCAGATCCACTCGCCGTTGCCGCGCCACATGGCCAGGCGATCCGAGTCGTGGATCTGCGGGTGAATGGTGTCGCACATGCGCCGTTCATGGGTGCCGCAACTGAACATGCTGGTCATCGGCGCGATGCCCAGTTGTTCGATGGCGGTGCGTGCATTGATGTGAGCGTCAATCTCCATCACCACGCGTTCGGCCTGGCAATCGATGTCGAAACGGTAGGCACCGGTCGCGCTCGGCGAGTCCAGCAGGGCGTACACCACGAAACGGGTGCTGTCCTTGTCCGGCGTCTCGAACCAGAACTTGGTGAAGTCCGGGAATTCCTCACGCTTCTTCGCGTAGGTATCGACCGCCAGACCACGGGCCGACAGACCGTACTGGCCCGTGGCGTCTACCGCGCGGAAATAACTGGCGCCGAGGAACGACAACACGTCATGCCGGTCCAGCTCCGGGGCCTTGAACAGCTTGAACCCGGAAAAGCCCAGGTCGCCCGTGAGCTGTTTGGTATCGACCGTGGTTTTTTCATAGTTGAACAGCGAAGGGCGGAAGTGCACCTCGCGCGATTGACGCGTCTTGGGATCGACGCTGTACATGCGCACCGGCTGCTTGAAACCCATGCCGACGTGGAAAAACTGCACATCCAGCTGACCTTTCACATCCTTCCACAAGGAATGATTGGCGTCGTAGCGGATCGCGTTGAAATTTTGCGGGGTCATGGTCGCCAGGGTCGGCGGCAGCACCTGCTTGGTGTCCTGATAGCGGTTGCCGGCAAGCTGCTTGGCCTGGATTTTCAGGGCTTCGAAATCGAAGGCCTGAGCCTCGCCATCAGCCGTGCCATTACCGGCCCAGGCCCGCGCGGCCAACAGGCCGGAGGCAGACAAGCCGGTGTAGGCAGCGATGGCCATGGACGCTTTGAGCAAATTCCTGCGGTGCATAAGTACAACCTGTCGTGAACAATCCCGCGCCGTTCCTGGCACGTGCTGGATCAGAAATGGAGGTTCGGACATGCCTTCGGCCAAACGCAACGGACTTTAAACAGATGCCAAATAGCTTAAACCGTTCGGTCGCAGAGCAAAAATGATTGATGGCGTGGCAATGGCATCGCTATGAAACAAGACATTTCCGGAAACGTTTCCCACAGAGCTTTCTGATTTATAGGGCGTTTCTGCTTTTTTCGACTAATTACTCTAAAAACCGCTTTTCACCGCCCGGATAGTTTCTATTCTATGGGCATGACCGGTTTCTGCCCTCAGGCCGGTGGGATTCGGTTGGCACGAGATGACCGCTGAAAAAGGGCAGGGCGATGCGGTTTCTGAAGTTTTCTTTTTTGACGTAGAGAGGGACATCGTCCATGTCGAAAGTACAAGGCATCACCGAAATGTTGGGAATCTTCCCTTGCCTGGGCATCGGGCGGCGAAGGCGTCGGCTTAATTCCGAGGAGATGAAACTGGTGGAACGGTATCGCGAGCTGTCGGAGAGTGACCGGATCGCGATGCGGTATCTGGTGGATGCGATGCGGAGTGTTTCGCGGTTTTGAGTCGAGGTGGTTACCGTGAAAGCTATTTGGCTTTCACGGTGGCCAAGTTGATCAGTTTGCCTGCGTCGGCGTCGGCGATGCCCAGCTGTATGGCTTGGTAATGAGCCGCGATGTTTTCCTGCTTGATGGTCTGTTGCAGATAGTTTTCTGCAAAAGCGCTATCACTTGGGATCACTTCGGCAATGCTTTGGCTGGTGAAGCGTGGTTTATCCATGGTTGTAGATCGCACGTTCGGGAGGTTGAAAAATTGCACCAAATCAAAGGGGCAGACTGTGAGGTCTGCCCCTTTGACTTGGTGCTTTTTCACTGTTTGGAAACCTACTTGATTATCAACGTGGGCACGGTCTTTTGTGTAGGAGCCGGCTTGCTGGCGATGGTCGTTAACGATAACGCGTGCTTTCTGATTCGAAGCGGCGCGCTTCAGTCCATCGCCAGCAAGCCGGCTCCTACAGGTATCGCGTTATCTTCAGCTACAGGTACCCATGATCGGGAACGGCCGCTGTGCCTGCACCAGATCAGGCATGTCCCGCCACTTGATCCAGGCGGAATGTTGCCAATGCAGCAGCGGCACCGAGAGCCCGCCCCATTGCAACGAACTCAGACTTGGAGTGTTTTCGACTGATGCAGCGTTTGATTCACGCAGCGCAGGTATGACTTCGTTACTCAGCCATTGGCGCAGGTTGCGGTTTTCCGGGATGAAATGGTGGACCAGCAATGCGTACATTCCAGATTCGCTGACCATGAGTGATTCGACGGTTTTGCCGTTCTTCAGCAGCCAGACATATCGACGCTGATCGGGATCGAGTTTTTGGGTGAGTCGCTGGTCCAGCGGGCGGCCCATCAAACGTCCCAGGTCGTGGACACAGAACCAGGCTTGGTTTGCTTGGATGACGGCGTGGAGGAAACGGTTGTGGCGGGGGAAGATGGTTGGGATGAAATTGCGATGACTTTCAGATGTATTTGAAGCGTGCGTAATCATTTTTCGACTCCAAGTTGAAAAGGGAGCCGCCACTCAGAGGAGCGCGGTTGCGCCGTATTGATTGTATTCCGGCTTCGACACCGGGCCGCTGATTTTGCAGCGTCGGGATAAAGCCTATCGGTCAGGCGCTCGCGGCGCCAAGTCTTCTCTGACGCCGCGTGTTGTAGGAATCAGTGCTTTTTGCAGAAAGCTCGATCTGTAGGAATTTCCTGTTTTTGCGGTCGAGCGGTGTCATTCCTTTTTCATTGCCTATGGTCACAGAGCGCCATGAAGTTTTCGGTGCTCAACGTCAGGCTTTGAAATGGAGAATGCCTTGAAAGTAACCCTCAAACAGATAAACGGTCCTTGGGATCAGGGATGGGTGCTGGACAAGCACATGCTAAGTAGTACCTTTCTAGGGGACGATGAGCATGGAAACCCGCGTTTTGAGAATCATCGTACCGAGGTAGGAGAGGCGACCTACCAACTCAAATACCAGAAGGACTGGAGTCAAGTGGGTCCCCTTGCTCAAGCTGTAGCGACTAATGTTTTTCCTAAGCTGGCTCAAGTCGGATTCGTCGTTCCTATGCCAGCCTCAAATGTACGCCCACGTCAGCCAGTCACGGAGGTCGCCGTGGAGTTAGGGCGAATTATCGGAAAGCCTGTATTCTCGGATTTGCTCCGTAAGGCACCTACGGGGAAATCGCTAAAGGACCTGCATTCCAAAGCTGAAAAAGTCGCTGCGATTGGGGCGAGTTTCAGTGTCAATGATGAAATTAAGAGTGCTGGTTGCTGGAATGTTTTGGTCGTCGATGATTTGTTTGACAGTGGAGCGTCGATGGACGCAGCCTGTGCTGTTTTACGTGAGTATCCAAAAGTAGGGAGAATTTACGTGGCGGCATTAACTTGGAAGTGAACTAAATGACAACAGTATTCATTGCTGGCTCTATTAATATAAAACACCTTGATCCAAAGGTTAAAGAGCGTATCGATAATATTGTTGCGTCGGAGTTCGATATTTTGGTTGGTGATGCAGGGGGAGTTGATACTTCTATTCAAGAATATCTGTTGAGTCTGTCGCTCTCTAAAACAACTATTTATTGTAGTGGCGCCAACCCCCGAAACAATCTTGGGGAATGGCCGGCAAGATCGGTGGCGACCAAGCATGCCGAAGGGTCGCGAGCCTTTTTTACCGCGAAAGATATTGTTATGGCTGAGGCGGCAGATTACGGCTTGATGATATGGGATGCAAAAAGCACGGGCACGCTGAGTAATGTAATTGAATTGTTGTCTCGAAAGAAAAAATCGCTGGTTTTTGTCAATAAAGAAAAATCTTTTAAGGTGGTTGGTAGTGTAAGCCAGCTTGAGGATTTGGTTTCGGTTATGTCAGATCACGCTAAACAAAAAGCAGATGCGAAAATTAAACTTTTTGATCGCATCTCTTTATTGAAGCAGGATCAGGCGGAGTTATTTATCTAACGTTTTTATCAAGTGATGATCGTCGATATATCCCCCTCCTCTAAAGACGAGAAGGGGGAGTTTTTATCTGACTAGCCCGACACCGGTCGACCTATTCCCGACCAACCTTCCAAGCATCCCCCGCCGGCGCCGTACCATGGTCATACGGCTTGGCAATCCACATATATAGCAGCCCCAACCCAATCACGATCGCGGTACTTAACACCATCGCATAGTTGATGTACCACGCCGCATCCGGTGTACGCGGCCAGGCCATGTTGATGATGGCGCCGACGCCGTAAACCAGCGCGCCGATGTTCACCGCCCAACCCCAAGCGCCGAGGGTAAATTTGCCACTCGGTTTCCAGCCTTTCAGGCGGGCATAGAGCGCGGCGAGGACGATCATCTGGAACGCCAGATAGATGCCGATGGCGGCGAAGCTGACGATAGTGGCCACCGCGTCTTGCAGGAAGAAGCCAAGGATGATGATCAGCGCCGGCAGGACGCCGGAGACGAACAGCGCAGCAACCGGAACCTGGGTGGTAGGAGAAATCTTCTTCAGCAGTGAGCTGCCGATGACCATCTCATCCCGGGCGTAGGAATACAGCAGACGACTCGCCGCCGCTTGCAGGCTGATGACGCAGGAGATGAAGGAAATCATCACCACGCCCATCACCACTTTCGAACCGACCGGGCCGAAGGCGTTGTTGAGGATGGTGGTGACCGGGTCTTTGTCGGTGCCGTTGATCACGGCTTGCATGTCCGGCACGGCGAGGATCAGTGCCAGGCAGGCGAACATCGCCGCGATGCCGCCGATGTAGATGGTCATGCGCATGGCCACCGGGATTTGCTTGCTCGGGTTCGGGGTTTCTTCGGCCACGTCGCCGCAAGCTTCGAAGCCGTAGTACAGGAACATGCCCGCCAGCGAGGCGGTGAGGAACGCCGGCAGGTAAGAGCCGTCCACGCTGATGTCGAAGGTGTTGAACAACACGCTGATCGGCTGATGACGTTCGAAAATCAGCAGGTAAACGCCGACGATCACAGCGCCGACCAACTCGCAGAGAAAGCCGAACATGGCGATACGCGCCAGCACTTTGGTGCCGCTGAGGTTGACCAGTGTGGCGAACAGCGTCAGCACCAGGGCGATGACGATGTTGGTGTTGTTGTTCGGTTCGAAGCCCATCATCGCAGCCAGATAAGGTCCGGCGCCGACGGCAACGGCGGCGATGGTGACGCACAGGGCGATGGAGTAGATCCAGCCGACCATCCACGCCCAGCGCTTGCCCACCAGGCGGCGCGCCCATGGGTAGACACCACCGGAAATCGGGAACTGCGAGACCACTTCACCGAAGATCAGGCACACCAGCAACTGGCCGCAACCGACCAGCAGATAGGCCCAGAACATCGGTGGACCACCGGCGGCCAGGCACAGGCCGAAGAGGGTATAAACCCCTACGACCGGCGAGAGGTAAGTGAAGCCCAGGGCGAAGTTTTCCCACAGGCTCATGCTGCGGTTGAAGTTGGAGGTGTAACCCAGCTTGCGGAGTTGCTCGGCATCGCTGTCGGCAGCGGCTGCGGAGAGTTCGGGGATTGCGCTCATGGTGTGTTAGCTCCGGAAAATCGGCAGATTTCGGATGTCCGAAACCGTGGCGGGGCCTTGGCGGCGCTGCCCGGATCGGTGGTTATTGTTTTGGTTGTCTGCGTTGAAACCTGGTGGTGCGTGTTGCCGGTTTCGGCCCTGAAACCGAGTTGACGCCATCGCTGGCAAGCCAGCTCCCACAGGTCCGCGTCGTGCACAAAAACCTTTGTAGGAGCCGGCTTGCTCGCGAAGCTTTTAGTGCTTGAACATCACATGCCGAACAACGGTGTAATCCTCCAGCCCGTACATCGACATGTCCTTCCCATAGCCGGACAATTTCTGACCGCCGTGGGGCATTTCGCTGACGAGCATGAAGTGGGTGTTCACCCAGGTGCAGCCGTACTGCAAGCGCGCAGACATCCGATGCGCGCGGCCGACATCGGCGGTCCACACCGACGACGCCAGGCCGTAGTCCGAATCGTTGGCCCAGCCCAGCACCTGCGCTTCATCGGTGAATTTGGTTACTGAGACCACCGGCCCGAACACTTCGCGGCGAACGATTTCGTCGTCCTGCAGCGCGTCGGCCAGCACCGTCGGTTCGAAGAAGAAGCCGTTGCCTTCGACTGCCTTGCCGCCAGTGATCAAACGGATGTGCGATTGCGCCACGGCGCGCTCGACAAACCCGGCCACGCGGTCACGGTGCTGCGCGGTGATCAGCGGCCCCAGTTCGGTCGCCGGATCATCTTGCAACCCGTACTTGATGCTGCTGACCGCCGCGCCGAGCTTCTCGACGAATCTGTCGTAGATGCCTTCCTGCGCGTAGATGCGGCAGGCGGCGGTGCAGTCCTGGCCGGCGTTGTAGAAACCGAAGGTGCGAATGCCTTCAACTGCCGCGTCGATGTCGGCGTCGTCGAAGATGATCACCGGGGCCTTGCCGCCCAGTTCCATGTGCATGCGTTTGACGCTGTCGGCGGTGCTGGAAATGATGTTCGAGCCGGTGGCGATCGAGCCGGTCAGCGACACCATGCGCACTTTCGGGTGAGTCACCAGCGGGCTGCCGACGGTAGGACCACGGCCGAACACCAGGTTGAGCACGCCGGCCGGGAAAATTTCCGACGCCAGTTGCGCCAGGCGCAGGGCGGTCAGCGGGGTTTGTTCCGACGGCTTGAGCACCACGGTATTACCGGCGGCGAGGGCCGGGGCGATTTTCCAGGCGACCATCATCAGCGGGTAGTTCCACGGCGCGATGGAGGCGATCACGCCCACCGGATCGCGGCGGATCATCGAGGTGTGCCCGGCCAGGTATTCGCCGCCGGCCGATCCGCTCATGCAACGGCTGGCACCGGCGAAGAAACGGAACACGTCGGCAATCGCCGGGATCTCGTCGTTCAGCGCGGCGCTGTAGGGCTTGCCGCAGTTGTCCGATTCGAGCTTGGCCAGTTCTTCGCCGTGGGCTTCGATGGCGTCGGCGAGTTTGAGCAGCAGCAGCGAGCGCTCTTTCGGCGGGGTCTGCGACCAGCTGTCGAAGGCGGCGTCGGCGGCGCGCACGGCGGCATCGACCTGGGCTTCGCTGGCTTCGTTGATTTCCACCAGCACACGACCGAGGGCCGGGTTGAACACCGGTTGAGCGGGGCCTTCGCCGTCGAGCAGTTGGCCGTTGATCAGGAGTTGGGTTTGCATGGTTCTGTCCTCTTCGGAACTGTTGTTTTCTTCTGAAGGAACCGGCCCAAATGTGGGAGCGGGCTTGCTCGCGAATGCGGTTTAACATTCAACATTGATGCTGGCTGACACACCGCATTCGCGAGCAAGCCCGCTCCCACATTTGATCCGGTCCCTACAGTGAGTAGTCGTTGTCAGTTATTTCCCGCCGCTGCCCGCGACGCTCTCGCCACCACGGGTCAGGTAATACGCACCCAGAATCGGCAGCATGGTCACCATCATCACCAGCATTGCGACGACGTTGGTCACCGGCACATCCCGTGGGCGGCTCAGCTGGTTGAGCAGCCACAGCGGCAGGGTGCGTTCATGGCCGGCGGTGAAGGTGGTGACGATGATTTCGTCGAACGACAGCGCAAACGCGAGCATGCCGCCGGCGAGTAGCGCCGAGCCAAGGTTCGGCAGGACGATGTAGCGGAAGGTCTGCCAGCCATCGGCACCGAGGTCCATCGAGGCTTCGATCAAACTGTGCGAAGTGCGGCGCAACCGGGCGATGACGTTGTTGTAGACGATCACCACACAGAAGGTCGCGTGGCCGACGATGATGGTGAACATCCCTGGCTCGATGCTCAGCGTCTTGAACGTCGCCAGCAGCGCGATCCCGGTGATGATCCCCGGCAACGCGATGGGCAAAATCAGCATCAGCGAGATGCCTTGCTTGCCGAAGAAGTCCCGCCGGTACAACGCCGCCGATGCCAGCGTGCCAAGCACCAGCGCGATCAACGTCGCAACGGAAGCGATCTGCAGCGACAGCTTGATCGCTTCGAGCACGTCCGGCCGCGAGAACGCCACGCCGATCCACTTCAGGGTGAAACCCTTGGGCGGAAAGCTGAACGCCGCGTCTTCGGTGTTGAAGGCGTAGAGGAAGATGATCAGGATCGGGAAGTGCAGAAACACCAACCCGCCCCAGGCTGCGATTTTCAGGCCTAAAGAAGCTTTTTCAGAGTGCATCGAAAGCCCCCAGTCGTTTGACGATGGTCAGGTAAATGGCGATCAACACAATCGGCACCAGCGTGAAGGCCGCGGCCATCGGCATGTTGCCGATCGCGCCTTGCTGGGCGTACACCATGCTGCCGACGAAGTACCCCGGCGGGCCCACCAGTTGCGGCACGATGAAGTCACCCAGGGTCAGCGAAAACGTGAAGATCGAACCGGCGGCGATGCCCGGAATCGACAGCGGCAGAATCACCTGCATGAAGGTCTGGCGCGGCTTGGCACCGAGGTCGGCGGAGGCTTGCAGCAGCGATGGCGGCAGACGTTCCAGTGAGGCCTGAATCGGCAGGATCATGAACGGCAGCCAGATGTAGACGAACACCATGAAGCGCCCCAGGTGCGAGGTCGACAAGGTACTTCCGCCCACGCCCGGAATGCCCAGCACGAACTGCAAGACCGGCTCCAGTCCGAGGTGCTGAACGAACCACTGCGCCACGCCGCCCTTGGCCAGCAGCAAGGTCCAGGCGTAAGCCTTGACGATGTAGCTGGCCCACATCGGCATCATCACCGCGATATAGAAAAACGCCTTGGTTTTGCCCGTGGTGTAGCGCGCCATGTAGTAGGCAATCGGGAACGCGACGACGGCGCTGGCGATCGACACGACAACGGCCATGCTCAGGGTGCGCAGGATGATGTCGAAGTTCGAGGGCTGGAACAGCGCGGCGAAGTTCGCCAGGGTCAGGTCCGGCGTGACCGCCATGGTGAAATCGTCGAAGGTGTAGAAGCCTTGCCACAACAGCACCAGCAGCGAACCGAGGTAGATCGCGCCGAACCACAGCAGCGGCGGCACCAGCAGCAGCGTCAGGTAAAAATTCGGTCGGCGATACAGCAGGTTGGAAAACCTGCGCAACGGCGAACCGCTGGCCGGGGTTTGAGGGAGAGCCACGCTGGTCATCTCACACCCCGCCGGCAACGGTGTCGTGCAGCGGGATCATCGCTTCCCGCGCCCAGCGTGCGCTGAGGCGTTGCCCGGTCTGATGCTGCGCGCTGACGTCCAGCCATTGGTTGTTGGCCTGGCTGATGTTCAGGGTCTGGCCGTTTTCCAGTTTCAGTTCATAGCGCGTGGCGCTGCCCTGATACTGAACGTCGTGGAGCAAACCACTGACTTCGATTTCGTGGCTGGCCAACGGGCCTTCGGCGAAACGCACGTGTTCCGGGCGAATCGAAAACGGCTGTGGATTACCGCTCAGCTGCTGCGCCAGATCACCGCGAATCACGTTGGAGGTGCCGACGAATTCCGCGACAAAGGTGGTCGCCGGTTTCATGTAGAGGTTGCGCGGCGTGTCGACCTGCTCGATGCGGCCCTTGTTGAACACGGCCACGCGGTCAGACATCGACAGCGCTTCGGTCTGATCGTGGGTGACGAAGATGAAGGTGATACCGAGCTGGCGTTGCAGCTTTTTCAGTTCGCTCTGCATTTGCTCGCGCAGCTTCAAGTCGAGTGCGCCGAGGGGTTCGTCGAGCAGCAGCACCCGAGGGCGATTGACCAGAGCGCGGGCCAGGGCCACACGCTGGCGTTGACCGCCGGAGAGTTGCACCGGCTTGCGCTCGCCGTAGCCGCCGAGGGCGACCATGTCGAGGGCTTCTTCGGCGCGTGTGCGGCGTTCTGTTTTGCCGACGCCTTTGACTTTCAAACCGTAGGCCACGTTGTCGAGTACGTTCATGTGCGGGAACAGCGCGTAGTCCTGAAACACTGTGTTGACGTCACGCTCATACGGCGGCAGCCCGGCGGCTTCGTGGCCATGAATGCGGATGGAACCTGCGCTCGGTTGTTCAAAACCGGCGATCAGGCGCAGACACGTGGTTTTGCCCGAGCCGGAAGGGCCCAGCATGGAAAAGAACTCGCCGTCCTGGATGTCGATGGAAACCCGGTCTACGGCTTTCACTTCTCCGAATAGACGGGAAACGTTGGTGAACTGGACTGCAAGCGTCATGGTGCGGTGCTCCGAAAAACAGAATCTTTAAAAGCTTCGCGAGCAGGCTCGCTCCCACAGGGGAATACAGATCAAATGTGGGAGCGGGCTTGCTCGCGAAAGGGTCATCACATTCAACATTGATGTTGGCTGACCCACCGCTTTCGCGAGCAAGCCCGCTCCCACAATGGGATCAGCGTCAACTCTTGGATCAGCGACCGCCCATGATTGCGATGTAATCCTGGGTCCAGCGGCTGTACGGCACGAACTTGCCACCTTCAGCCTGCGGGGTTTTCCAGAAGGCGATCTTGTCGAACTGGTCGAAACCGTTGGTCTTGCAGCCTTCGGCGCCGAGCAATTCGCTCTCTTTGCACCCCGCCGGAACCGACGGCAACGAACCGAACCAGGCGGCCAGGTCACCCTGGACTTTCGGCTGCAGCGAATGGTCCATCCACTTGTAGGCACAGTTCGGGTGCTTGGCGTCGGCGTGCAGCATGGTGGTGTCGGCCCAACCGGTTGCACCTTCCTTTGGAATGACCGAGGCGACCGGCTGCTTGTCCACCACCAGACCGTTGACCATGTAGCCCCAGGTGCTGGACGCCACGACGCCTTCGTTCTTGACGTCACTCATCTGCACGGTCGCGTCATGCCAGTAGCGGTGGATCAAGGGCTGCTGTTTGCGCAGCAGATCCAGCGCGGCTTTGTATTGTTCTTCGTTGAGCTGGTACGGGTCCTTGATCCCCAGTTCCGGACGCTTGGACTTGAGGTAAAGCGCCGCATCGGCGATGTAGATCGGACCGTCGTAAGCCTGGACCCGGCCCTTGTTGGACTTGCCGTCCGGCAGGTTCTGTTCCTCGAACACCACGCCCCAACTGTCAGGCGCCGTCTTGAAGACGTTGGTGTTGTACATCAACACGTTCGGACCCCACTGATACGGAGTGCCGTAGGTTTGTTTGTTGACGACGTACCACGGACCATCCTTCAGACGCGGATCGATATTCTTCCAGTTCGGAATCAACGCGGTGTTGATGGGCTGCACACGCTTGCCGGCGATCAATCGCAGCGACGCATCGCCCGACGCGGTCACCAGGTCGTAGCCGCCCTTGGACATCAGGCTGACCATCTCATCGGAAGTCGCGGCCGTTTTCACGTTCACTTTGCAGCCGGTTTCTTTTTCGAAATCGGTCACCCAGTCGTAGGCCTTGTCGCTTTCACCACGTTCGATGTAACCGGGCCAGGCGACGATATCCAGCTGACCTTCGCCGGCACCGACGGCTTTCAGCGGTTCGGCGGCCTGGATACTGGCACTGGCCAACAGCGCGGTGGTGATTGCACTGAGCAGTGCGGTCTTGTGCACGAACATGGGAATTCCCTCTTCTTTAATTATGGTCGGGGCAGTTGTGAACGTGGTGAAGCATGCCGTTAGCGGCTTGTTATTAGCGTAGTCAGAGATGCTGTCCGTGGCGCGCCATGATGTGCCGCACCACGCTGTAGTCCTGAAGCGAATCGCTGGAGAGGTCTTTGCCGTAGCCCGAGCGTTTCAAGCCGCCATGGGGCATTTCGCTGACCAGCATGAAATGGCTGTTGATCCAGGTGCAGCCGTACTGCAAACGCGCGGCGACTTGCATGGCTTTGTCGAGGTTCTGGGTCCAGACCGACGACGCGAGGCCGTATTCCGAGTCGTTGGCCCAGTCCACCGCTTGCTCGAGTTGATCGAAACGGGTCACCGTCACGACCGGTCCGAACACTTCGCGCTGGACGATTTCATCGCTTTGTTTGCAACCGGCCAGCAACGTTGGCTGGTAATAGAAGCCAGCGCCGGAATGCACGGCCGCGCCGGTCACCCGCTCGATGTGCGGCTGGCCGAGAGCGCGTTCGACGAAACTGGCCACGCGGTCGCGCTGGCGGGTGCTGATCAACGGACCGATTTCATTGTCGGCATCGCGTTTGCCGGCGAAACGCAGGCTGCTGACCGCCGCGCCGAGTTCGGCCACCAGTCGGTCATGAATCCCGGCCTGTGCGTAAATCCGGCAGGCGGCGGTACAGTCCTGGCCGGCGTTGTAGTAACCGTAGGTGCGCACGCCTTCGACCACGGCCTGAATGTCCGCGTCATTGCAGACGATCACCGGCGCCTTGCCGCCGAGTTCGAGGTGCGTGCGCTTGAGGGTTTTTGCGGCGGCCTGGAGGATTTTTTGCCCGGTGACGATATCGCCGGTCAGCGACACCATGCGGATTTTCGGGTGGCTGACCAAGTGGCTGCCAACGCCTTCACCACCGCCACAAATGATGTTGATCACGCCGCGCGGCAGGATCTCGGCCAGCGCTGGCGCCAGGGCCAGGATCGACAGCGGTGTGTGCTCGGACGGTTTGAACACCAGGGTGTTGCCGGCGGCGAGGGCGGGGGCGATTTTCCACGCGGCCATCATGATCGGGTAGTTCCACGGCGCGATGGACGCTACAACCCCAATGGGATCGCGGCGCACCATGCTGGTGTAACCCGGCAGGTATTCGCCGCTGAGCTGGCCGGTCTGGCAGCGCACGGCACCGGCGAAGAAGCGGAACACGTCGACCGTCGCGCTCAAGTCGTCCTGTCGCGCCAGGTGCAAGGGTTTGCCGCAGTTCAGGGATTCGAGGCGGGCGAGCAGGTCGGCTTGTTTTTCGATGGCGTTGGCGATGTCCAACAGCAGGTTCGAGCGCTGCTGCGGGGTGGTCCGCGACCAACCGGCGAACGCACGGTGAGCGGCGAGAATCGCGGCTTCGACTTGCTCGGTGCTGGCTTCGGCGATATGCGTCAGCACCTCACCCGTGGCCGGGTTGAGGATCGGTTCGACAAAACCCTGGCCCGCGACCAGTTCGCCATCGATCAACAACGCGGTGAACAACGGGGTCTGCGCGCCAGCCATTTTTCGGGATCTCTTTTCTTGTGTGGCCATGCTGCTCCCTGTGACTGGGGCCGGCCGTCTTATAGATGCACCAAGACTAGTGCCCGGACCCGAGGTCGACAAATACTAAATACTGAAGGTGGCGTTCGATTAAATAGATGGCTTGCGCCCGCCGTGGGGTTGCTCGCGTGCCACGGTCAGGAACGGGTCCACCAATGCCGGGCGCGCCGTGCCTCGGCGCCAGGCCAGGCCGACGTCGAGGGTCTGGCTCAGGTCGGCGATTGGCCGCGCTTCGATGATGTCGCCCTCCAATGACCATGGGCGGTACGTCATGTCGGGCTGGATCGACACGCCCAATCCGGCGGCCACCAGGCTTCGCACCGCCTCGGTCGAGGCGGTTCTCAGGGTAATGCGCGGTTGAAGCGACGCCGCCGACCACATGCGCTGGGCGTTGCGGTCCATTTCATCGACGTTCAGTTGAATCAGCGGCTCACGAGCGACGTCGGCGAGGTTGATGCTGTCGTGTTCCAGCAGCGGATGCTGGGCCGGCAGCCATAACCGATGAGGCGAATGGGTCAGCACTTCCGTTTGCAGGGCGTGGCGGTCTTCGAGGTTGGAGAGGATCAGCACGCCGACATCGATCTCGCCACTGACCAGCAAGTGCTCGATATACGGACGCTCGTCCTCCATCACGCGGATCTCGACGTTGGGGTAGGCGCGTTGAAAGCGGGTGAGCAAATCCGCGAGGTAGTAACCGGCGACGAGGCTGGTCACGCCGATGATCAATTGCCCGGCGACCTGGTCGGTGCTTTGTTGCAGGCTGCGCTTGGCGTTGTCCACCGTCGCCAGAATCAGGTGCGCCTGGCGTAGGAATTGATGGCCCTGGTGGGTAAGCGTCATGCCCTTGGCATGACGGTTGAACAGCCCGACGCCGATTTCCTGCTCCAGTTGCTGGATGGCCAGGGTCAGTGTCGATTGGGAAATGAACGCGGTTTGCGCGGCGGCCGAGATCGAGCCGGTCTCGGCCACGGCAATGAAATGGCGGATCTGACGCAACGTCATCATGAAGAATTACCCGGTGGGCGGTTTTTATAGATTCACTCGAGTGTATATCTTTTTTATCGATGGGCTTTTTAGCGTTACAGGAGATGAGCAACATCCGGAAGCACTCTCGCCGGGAAGGGCCGGGCACTTTCGATCTAGGCTGGTGGCCTTAAGTGTCTGTAAACCCCTTTCGTGGAGGTGGCAAAAATGATTACCCGTGGATTACTCGATCAACTACTCAAGTCCGGCCAGGACCTGCTGCAGAACAAGGCGGGTGGAGCACAGAACAAGGCATCCAGCGGCGGCCTGGGTGGGCTGCTCGGCGGCAGCGGTGGCTCGGGCGGCCTCGGCAGTTTGCTCTCGGGCGCCGGTGGAGGCGCACTGGCGGCGGGCGCCATGGGCCTGTTGATCGGCAACAAGAAGGTTCGCAAGGTCGGCGGTAAAGTGGCCATCTACGGTGGCCTCGCGGCATTGGGTGTCATTGCCTATAAGGCCTACGGTAACTGGCAGGCCCAGCAGGGCACTGCATCTCGGGGCGAACCGCAAACGGTGGACCGCGTTCCGGCCGCCCAGGTCGAGCAACACAGTCAGGCAATTCTCAAGGCGCTGGTGGCCGCGGCCAAGGCTGACGGCCATGTCGATGAGCGCGAACGGGCGTTGATCGAAGGCGAGTTCACCAAACTCGACAACGATCAGGAGCTGCAACACTGGCTGCACGCCGAACTCAACAAACCGCTCGATCCAACCGATGTGGCGCGGGCCGCCAGCACCCCGGAAATGGCCGCCGAGATGTACATCGCCAGCGTGATGCTGGTGGACGAAGAGAACTTCATGGAGAAGTCCTACCTGGATGAACTCGCCCGTCAGCTGAAGCTGGATCCGGGCCTCAAGGCCGAGCTGGAAAAACAGGTGCGCCAGGCTGCTATGTAAGCCTCAAGACCGCTTTCGCGGGCAAGCCTCGCTCCTGCAGGGTCGGCGTCGATTACAAATTTCTTGACCGACGCCGACCTTGTAGGAGCGAGGCTTGCCCGCGATGGCGTCATCAGCCCCACCACGTTATTTATGGTTTTTCGCCGCAATGAGAAGCGCCACGCATCCGTCTTATAAATGAAACACCGCCCTCGGCTATACTCCCCAGCATTTGAAATGGCCCCGAGGACTGACTGTGAAGAACTGGACGTTGCGCCAACGCATTTTGGCGAGCTTTGCGGTAATTATCGCCATCATGCTGCTGATGGTCATCGTCTCGTATTCACGGTTGCTGAAGATTGAAACGAGCGAAGCCAGCGTTCGCGAAGACGCGTTACCCGGCTTGTATTACAGCTCAATGGTGCGTAGCGCCTGGGTAGACACTTACCTGCAAACCCAGGAAATGCTCGGCTTGAAAGAAGGGCAGGGTTTTAGCGCTGAAGAGGCCGAAAAATTCAAAACCTATCAAGCGCGTCTGCAAGAGCAGATGAGCAAATATCAGGAAACCGTGACGACCGATGAAGACAAGGTCGAGTACGCCACCTTCGAAAAGCTCCATGAGAACTACCACAACATCCTGGCCGCGGTGCTCGACCTGCACAAGCGTAACCAGGAGGTCGAAGCCATCAAGATGTTCAACGAGCAACTGACCCCGGCCTGGACCGCAGGTCGCATGAAGCTCAATGACATCATTCGCGAAAACAAAGCGGTGGCAGATGTCGATGTCGCGAACATCGATGACGCCGTGATCACCGCGAAAGTCATCATGGGCATTTCCCTGCTGGTGGCGGTATTGGCCGCCGGCCTCTGCGGTCTGTTGCTGATGCGCGCGATCATGGCGCCGATGAACCGCATCGTGCAGATCCTCGAAATCATGCGCACCGGCGACCTCAGCAGTCGCTTGAACCTGGAGCGCAAGGACGAGTTCGGCGCGGTGGAAACCGGCTTCAACGACATGATGACCGAGCTGACGTCGCTGGTGTCCCAGGCTCAGCGCTCGTCGGTGCAGGTCACGACGTCGGTCACCGAAATCGCCGCCACCTCCAAGCAACAACAAGCCACTGCCACGGAAACCGCCGCCACCACCACAGAAATCGGCGCGACCTCCCGTGAAATCGCCGCCACCTCGCGTGATCTGGTGCACACGATGACCGAAGTTTCCACCGCTGCCGATCAGGCCTCGGTGGCCGCCGGTTCGGGGCAGCAGGGCCTGGCGCGGATGGAAGAGACCATGCACTCAGTGATGGGCGCCGCGGATCTGGTCAACGCCAAACTCGCGATCCTCAACGAGAAGGCCGGCAACATCAATCAGGTGGTCGTGACCATCGTCAAGGTGGCGGACCAGACCAACCTGCTGTCGCTGAACGCTGCCATTGAAGCCGAGAAGGCCGGTGAATACGGCCGAGGGTTTGCCGTGGTCGCCACCGAGGTGCGGCGTCTGGCGGACCAGACCGCCGTGGCCACTTACGACATCGAGCAGATGGTGCGCGAGATCCAGTCGGCGGTGTCGGCCGGGGTCATGGGCATGGACAAGTTCTCCGAAGAAGTGCGCCGCGGCATGTCCGAGGTGCAGCAGGTCGGCGAGCAGTTGTCGCAGATCATCCATCAGGTGCAGGCGCTGGCGCCGCGGGTGTTGATGGTCAACGAAGGCATGCAGGCCCAGGCCACCGGTGCCGAACAGATCAACCACGCGCTGGTGCAGTTGGGCGATGCCAGCAGTCAGACCGTCGAGTCCCTGCGCCAGGCCAGTTTCGCCATCGACGAGCTGAGCCAGGTGGCCGTCGGGCTGCGTAGCGGCGTTTCGCGATTCAAAGTCTGATGAGTGAACTCACGGCCAAATCCATCGCCGTGAAACCGGCGATGCAGGCGTTGTTTCTGCTGTTTCGCATCGGCAGCGAGCGCTATGCCTTGCAGGCGACCGAGGTGGCGGAAGTGCTGCCGCGTCTGCCGTTGAAGCCGATTCCCCGCGCGCCGGACTGGGTCGCCGGGGTGTTCGCCTATCGCGGCGCGGTGGTGCCGGTGATCGACCTCAGTGCGCTGACGTTCGGTTTGCCGGCTCAGGCCCGCACCAGCACGCGTTTGGTGCTGGTCAATTACCGTGCGGATGAACGCGCTGAAACGCGGTTGCTCGGGCTGATCCTGGAACAGGCGACCGACACGCTGCGCTGCAACCCGGCAGATTTTCAGCCTTATGGCCTCGACAATCGCCAGGCGCCTTACCTCGGGCCTGTTCGTGAAGATGCGCAAGGTTTGCTGCAATGGGTACGCGTCGCCGACCTGCTGGATGAACAGGTTCGCGCACTGCTGTTTCCGTCTCCGCCACTGAATCTGGCGATGCTTGAGGAGCGGCCATGAGCAGCGATCAGCGGTTTTTTGATTTTCTCAAGGAACGCATCGGCCTCGACGTGACCTCGGTGGGCCCGGCGATCATCGAGCGTGCCGTGCGCCAGCGCAGCAGCGCATCGCGATCGCAGACGGCCGATGAATACTGGCACACCTTGCAGGGCTCGCGGGATGAGCAGCAAGCGCTGATCGAAGCAGTGATCGTTCCCGAAACCTGGTTTTTCCGTTACCCGGAATCCTTTGCCACCTTGGCGAAACTGGCGATCAAACGACTGGCCGACATCAACAACATGCGCGCGCTGCGAATCCTCAGCCTGCCGTGTTCGACCGGCGAAGAACCGTATTCCATCGCCATGGCGTTACTGGATGCCGGACTCAAGCCGCACCAGTTCAAAGTCGAAGGCATGGACGTCAGCCCGCTGTCGGTGGAAAAAGCCAGGCGCGCGCTGTACGGCAAGAACTCGTTTCGTGGCCAGGACATCGCGTTCCGCGAGCGGCATTTCAGTGTTGAGGACGATGGCTACCGCCTCAGCGAGCGAGTCTTGGAGCAGGTGCGTTTGCAGGTCGGCAATTTGCTGGATCCGGCGTTGCTGGCCAACGAACCACCGTATGACTTCGTGTTCTGCCGCAACCTGCTGATCTATTTCGATCAGCCGACTCAACAACAAGTCTTCGAAGTGCTCAAGCGCCTGACCCATGTCGACGGCGTGCTGTTTATCGGCCCGGCCGAAGGCAGTTTGCTGGGGCGCTTCGGCATGCGTTCGATTGGCATCCCCCAGTCGTTCGCTTTCAGTCGTCAGAGCGCACCGGCGCCTGAACCTGTGCCGGCCTTTGTGCCAACAGCGCTGCCGGCGCGTCAGCCGGTGCGCAGCGTGACGCCACCCCCCGTGCGCAACCGGCCTTTCGCAACCGTGACGCCGCTGCCGGTGGTGACGAAAGCTGCCAACCCGGACGCTGCCACGTTGCTGGCCAACATCGCCGCGCTGGCCAACGAAGGCAAAAGTGCCGATGCCCGCGCCGCGTGCGAAAGTTATTTGCGCAGCCATGAACCGGTGGCCCAGGTGTTTTACTGGCTGGGACTGCTGAGCGATGTCGCCGGCAGTGCCCTCGAAGCCCAAGGGTTCTATCGCAAGGCGTTGTACCTCGAACCGCAACATCCCGACGCGTTGATGCACCTGGCGGCCTTGCTGCAATCCCAGGGCGACACGGCGGGCGCCCGACGATTGCAGGACCGCGCCGCCCGCAGCGAGCGCGCAGACAGTGAGCGCAAACGATGAACGCCGCCGACACCTTTAGCCTCACCCATGAAGATGCCCAGGCCATCGACGATTGCTGGAACCGCATCGGTATCCACGGCGACAAGTCCTGCCCGCTGCTGAGCGAGCACATTCACTGCCGCAATTGCGCGGTGTATTCGGCCGCCGCCACGCGGTTGCTCGACCGCTACGCATTGCAGCAGGAAGACCGCGGGCAAGTCTCGGTTGCGGTCGAAAGCGATGTGAAAACCCGCTCACTGCTGATGTTTCGCCTCGGTGAAGAATGGCTGGGCCTGGCCACTCGCAGTCTGGTGGAAGTGGCGCCGCTGCAAGCCATCCATTCCCTGCCGCACCAGCGCTCCCGGGCCTTGCTCGGCGTGGCGAACGTGCGCGGCGCGCTGGTCGCGTGCCTTTCGCTGGTTGAACTGCTGGGAATGGACGCCACCGGCAGCGTGGCTTCCGGCGCGCGCGTGATGCCGCGCATGTTGATCATTGCCGCCCACGGTGGGCCGGTGGTGGTGCCGGTGGACGAAGTCGACGGCATTCATGCCATCGACGAACGCACCCTCGACGCGGCGTCCCGCTCCGGCAGCCAGGCGAGCGCCAAATACACCCGTGGCGTGTTGCAATTCAAAGGTCGCAGCCTGCGTTGGCTGGATGAAGAACAGCTGCTGTCCGCCGTGACCCGGAGCCTGACATGACCCCCGAGCAAATGCGCGACGCCTCTTTGCTGGAACTGTTCAGCCTGGAAGCCGAGGCCCAGACCCTGGTGTTGAGCGCGGGGCTGCTGGCGCTTGAACGCGATCCGACCCAGGCCGATCACCTCGAATCGTGCATGCGCGCGGCCCACTCGCTCAAGGGTGCGGCGCGGATCGTCGGGGTCGATGCCGGGGTCAGCGTCGCCCACGTGATGGAAGATTGCCTGGTCAGTGCGCAGGAAGGCCGGTTGTATCTGCGGCCCGAGCACATTGATGCCTTGCTGCAAGGCACCGATTTGCTGATGCGCATCGCCACGCCGAACAACACACTGGCGCCTGCGGATATCGAGGGCTATGTGGCGCTGATGGCGCGCTTGCTCGATCCGCTGGCACTCGCCGCGCCGATCAGCACGCCGATTGCGCCGTTCATGGCGGCATCAGAAGTGCCATCCGCCGAACTGTTGACTCCGGAAATCGAGCCGATCCTTGTCGCGGCAGAAACACCCGACGTGCCGGCTGACCCCGTCGCACCGCGTAACACCAAACGCACCACCGAAAACGGTGAACGTGTCCTGCGGGTCACGGCCGAGCGCTTGAACAGCCTGCTCGATCTGTCGAGCAAATCCCTGGTGGAAACCCTGCGGCTAAAACCGCACCTGGCCACCATGCAGCGCCTGAAGCGCACGCAGAACAACGGCCTGCGGGCGCTGGAAAACCTCAACATCCACCTCAAAGAGCACACATTGAGCCTGGAGGCCCGGGAAGCCCTCGACGATGCGCGCCGGTTGCTGGCGGAATCCCAGCAATTGCTGGTGAAGAAAAACGCCGAACTGGATGAATTCGCCTGGCAGGCCAGTCAACGGGCGCAGGTGTTGTATGACACGGCGCTGGCCTGTCGCATGCGGCCGTTTGCCGATGTGCTGACCGGGCAAGTGCGCATGGTCCGCGATCTCGGGCGCAGCCTCGGCAAACAGGTACGGCTGGAGATCGAGGGCGAGAAAACCCAGGTCGACCGCGACGTCCTGGAAAAACTCGAAGCGCCGCTGACGCACCTGCTGCGCAACGCCGTCGATCACGGCATCGAATCCCCGGAGCAACGGCTGCTGGCCGGTAAGCCGGAAGAAGGTTTGATCCGCTTGCGCGCGTCCCATCAGGCCGGTCTGCTGGTACTGGAACTGAGCGATGACGGCAACGGCGTCGATCTGGAAAAGGTCCGGCGCAGCATCATCGAGCGCCAGTTGTCCCCGCCGGACACCGCCGCGCAGTTGAGCGAAGAGGAACTGCTGACGTTTCTGTTCCTGCCGGGCTTCAGTCTGCGGGACAAGGTCACCGAAGTGTCCGGACGCGGCGTCGGGCTGGACGCGGTTCAGCACATGGTTCGTCAGTTGCGCGGCGCGGTGGTGCTGGAGCAGGCGGCGGGCGAGGGCAGCCGCTTCCACCTCGAAGTGCCGCTGACGCTGTCGGTGGTGCGCAGCCTGGTGGTGGAAGTCGGCGACGAGGCGTATGCGTTTCCGCTGGCGCACATCGAGCGCATGTGCGACCTGGAGCCGGCGGACATCGTGCAGGTCGAGGGCCGTCAGCATTTCTGGTACGAAGGCCGGCATATCGGCTTGGTCGCCGCGAGCCAGTTGCTCCAGCGCCCGGCGAGTCAGAACAGTCAGCAAACCCTCAAGGTCGTGGTCATCCGCGAGCGCGATGCAATCTACGGCGTCGCGGTCGAGCGGTTTATCGGTGAGCGTACGCTGGTGGTTCTGCCGCTGGACGAACGTCTGGGCAAAGTGCAGGACATTTCCGCTGGCGCCTTGCTCGACGACGGTTCGGTGGTGCTGATTGTCGACGTCGAAGACATGCTGCGGTCCGTGGACAAACTGCTCAATACCGGTCGCCTGGAGCGCATTGCCCGTCACAGTAACCAGGCGCCCGAAGCGGCGCGCAAACGGGTGCTGGTGGTCGACGATTCGCTGACCGTTCGCGAGTTGCAGCGCAAGTTGTTGCTCAATCGCGGCTACGACGTGGCCGTGGCGGTGGATGGCATGGATGGCTGGAACGCCCTGCGTTCGGAGGATTTCGATCTGCTGATCACCGATATCGACATGCCGCGCATGGACGGCATCGAATTGGTGTCTTTATTGCGCCGGGACAATCGATTGCAATCGCTACCGGTTATGGTGGTGTCCTACAAAGACCGTGAAGAAGACCGTCGTCGTGGACTGGACGCCGGGGCCGACTATTATCTAGCCAAAGCCAGTTTTCATGACGACGCCCTGCTTGATGCAGTGGTTGAGCTCATCGGAGGAGCGCGGGCATGAAAATCGCAATCGTCAACGACATGCCCATGGCGGTAGAGGCTTTGCGCCGCGCCTTGGCATTTGAGCCGGCGCACGAGGTGATCTGGGTCGCCGCCAACGGGGCCGAGGCCGTGCAGCGTTGTGTGGAAAACACCCCGGACCTGATCCTGATGGACCTGATCATGCCGGTGATGGACGGTGTCGAGGCGACCCGGCGGATCATGGCCGAGACGCCGTGCGCCATTGTGATTGTCACCGTCGACCGCCAGCAGAACGTGCACCGGGTGTTCGAAGCCATGGGGCATGGGGCGCTGGATGTGGTCGATACACCGGCGATCGGTGCCGGCAATGCCCAGGAAGCCGCGGCGCCGCTACTGCGCAAGATCCTGAACATCAGCTGGCTGATCGGCGACAAGGGCAATCGAGTGCGACCCGCGCCAAGTCCGTTGCGCCACTCGGGCTCCCGGCAAAAATTGATCGCCATCGGTTCGTCCGCCGGCGGACCGGCAGCGCTGGAAGTCCTGCTCAAGGGGCTGCCGCGAGATTTTTCGGCGGCTATCGTGCTGGTGCAGCACGTCGACCAGGTGTTCGCCGCCGGCATGGCCGAATGGCTCAGCAGTGCCAGCGGCCTGAACGTGCGCCTGGCCCAGGAAGGTGAGCCTCCGCAGCCGGGCACCGTATTGCTGGCCGGCACCAACCACCATATACGCCTGTTGAAAAACGGCACGCTGGCGTACACCGCCGAACCGGTCAACGAGATCTATCGGCCATCCATCGATGTGTTTTTCGAGAGCGTGGCCAGTTACTGGAACGGCGATGCCGTGGGTGTTTTGTTGACCGGGATGGGGCGCGATGGCGCGCAGGGGCTTAAACTCATGCGTCAACAGGGCTACCTGACCATCGCTCAGGACCAACAAAGCAGCGCGGTGTTTGGCATGCCGAAAGCGGCAGCGGCCATCGACGCGGCTGTGGAGATTCGCCCGCTGGACAGAATAGCGCCACGATTGCTGGAGATTTTCGCCAAATGACTACGCTTAGCAGCAATCCTGGTCCAGGCAGTACTCAGGTGACCGCACATGAATGACTTACAGCTCGACGGCTTCAAAACCGACGAAAATGCCGCCATGGTGTTGTTGGTGGACGATCAGGCCATGATCGGCGAAGCGGTGCGCCGCGGGTTGTCGAATGAAGAAAACATCGACTTCCACTTCTGCGCCGACCCGCATCAGGCGATTGCGCAGGCCATCCGGATCAAGCCGACCGTGATCCTCCAGGATCTGGTCATGCCCGGCCTCGACGGCCTGAGCCTGGTGCGCGAGTACCGCAATCACCCGGCGACCAAGGACATTCCGATCATTGTGCTGTCGACCAAGGAAGACCCGCTGATCAAAAGCGCGGCCTTCGCGGCCGGGGCCAATGATTACCTGGTCAAGCTGCCGGACAACATCGAGCTGGTGGCGCGCATTCGCTATCACTCGCGCTCCTACATGACCCTGCTGCAGCGCGACGCGGCGTACCGCGCGTTGCGGGTCAGCCAGCAGCAATTGCTCGACACCAACCTGGTGCTGCAACGGCTGATGAACTCGGACGGCCTGACGGGGCTGTCGAACCGCCGTCACTTCGACGAATACCTGGAGCTGGAGTGGCGCCGTTCGTTGCGTGATCAGAGCCAACTGTCGTTGCTGATGATCGATGTGGACTACTTCAAGTCCTACAACGACAGCTTTGGCCACCTCGAAGGCGACGAAGCCCTGCGCAAGGTCGCTACAGCCATCCGTGACGCCAGCGCCCGGCCCTCGGACCTGCCGGCCCGTTATGGCGGTGAAGAGTTTGCGCTGGTCCTGCCAAACACCACGCCGGGCGGCGCACGCCTGGTGGCGGAAAAGCTGCGTCAGACCGTGGCCGCGCTGAAGATCCCGCACATTTTCCCGACCGAGGGATCAAGCCTGACCATCAGCATCGGCCTCTCGACCATGACCCCGCAACCGGGCGGCGATTGCCGACAATTGATCTCGGCGGCGGACAAGGGGCTGTACCTGGCGAAGAACAATGGGCGTAATCAGGTGGGTATCGAGTAACCCCCGACCAGGTTTGCGAATACAGATCCTCAGGTTGGCAAAAAAACCTGTGGCGAGGGGATTTACCCCGTTCGGCTGCGAAGCAGTCGCAAATCCTGACAGTTCAGTCTGTTTGGCCGGACACTGGGGTCGCTTCGCGACCCAACGGGGATAAATCCCCTCGCCACAGATTTACTCGGCGTTTGCTTTAATCATTCGCCGCTAAAGCCGCCAGGCGGGCTGCCGTGACAGTCTGATTACGTTATACTCGCCGGCTTTCAAAAGTTCGCCAACGAGTGCTGCCCGCCATGGAAATCAACCCGATCCTTAACAGTATCAAGGACCTGTCCGAGCGCTCCGAAACTATTCGGGGGTATCTTTGACTACGATCAAAAGCATGAGCGTCTGACTGAAGTCAATCGCGAGCTTGAAGATCCGTCTGTCTGGAACAACCCGTCGTACGCTCAGGAACTGGGCCGCGAGCGTTCGCTGCTGGCGCAGATCGTCGAAACCCTCGACGAAATGCACACCGGCCTGGCCGACGCCAAAGACCTGCTGCTGATGTCCGCAGAGGAAGAAGACCAGGCCGCCGTCGATGACGTCGCCGCCGAAGTCGAGCGCCTGCGCGAGTCCCTGGAAAAACTCGAATTCCGTCGCATGTTCAGCGGTGAAATGGACGCCAACAACGCCTACCTGGACATCCAGGCCGGCTCCGGCGGTACCGAGGCCCAGGACTGGGCCAACATCCTGCTGCGCATGTACCTGCGCTGGGCTGACAAACGCGGTTTCGACGCGACCATCATGGAACTGTCCGCCGGTGAAGTCGCCGGGATCAAGGGCGCTACCGTGCACATCAAGGGCGAATACGCCTTTGGCTGGCTGCGTACCGAAATCGGCGTGCACCGTCTGGTGCGCAAGAGCCCGTACGACTCCGGCAACCGCCGTCATACCTCGTTCTCGGCCGTGTTCGTGTCGCCGGAAATCGATGACAACATCGAAATCGACATCAACCCGTCGGACCTGCGCATCGACACCTACCGCTCCTCCGGTGCCGGTGGTCAGCACGTAAACACCACCGACTCGGCCGTACGTATCACCCACGTACCGACCAACACCGTGGTCAGCTGCCAGAACGAACGCTCCCAGCACGCCAACAAAGACACCGCGATGAAAATGTTGCGGGCGCGCTTGTACGAGCAGGAAGTGCAGAAACGCAACGCCGCCTCGCAAGCCCTGGAAGAGACCAAGTCGGATATCGGCTGGGGTCACCAGATTCGCTCCTACGTACTCGATGCGTCGCGAATCAAGGATTTGCGCACTAACATCGAACGCAGCGACTGCGACAAGGTGCTCGACGGCGACATCGACGAATACCTGGTGGCCAGCCTGAAACAAGGGCTTTAAGGCACGCGCTACAGGGGTGTCATGCCCCTGTAGGAGCGAGGCTTGCCCGCGAACCCCGGCGACAGCCGGGGGCAACGAACCTGTGATGGAATTTTTAAAGACATGAGCGACCTAGAACTCGACCCGCAAGCCCTGCAACAGGAAGAAAACTCCCTGATCGCCCTGCGCAAGGAAAAGCTGGCTGCCGAGCGCGCCAAGGGCAATGCCTTCCCGAACGACTTCCGCCGCGAAAACTACTGCAATGACCTGCAGAAACAGTACGCGGACAAGACCAAGGAAGAGCTGGCAGAGGCTGCAATCCCGGTCAAGGTTGCCGGTCGCATCATGCTCAACCGTGGTTCGTTCATGGTGATCCAGGACATGACCGGTCGCATCCAGGTCTACGTCAACCGCAAGACCCTGTCCGAAGACACCCTGGCTGCGGTGAAAACCTGGGACATGGGCGACATCATCGCCGCCGAAGGTACCCTGGCCCGTTCCGGCAAGGGCGACCTGTACGTTGAAATGACCAGCGTGCGCCTGCTGACCAAATCCTTGCGTCCGCTGCCGGACAAGCACCACGGCCTGACCGATACCGAACAGCGCTATCGCCAGCGTTACGTTGACCTGATCGTCAACGAAGAAGTGCGCCAGACTTTCCGCGTGCGTTCGCAAGTGATTGCGCACATCCGCAGCTTCCTGATGAAGCGTGACTTCCTCGAAGTCGAAACGCCGATGCTGCAAACCATCCCGGGTGGCGCGGCGGCCAAGCCGTTCGAAACGCACCACAACGCGCTGGACATGGAAATGTTCCTGCGTATCGCGCCTGAGCTGTACCTCAAGCGTCTGGTGGTTGGCGGCTTCGAGAAAGTGTTCGAGATCAACCGCAACTTCCGCAACGAAGGCGTTTCGACCCGTCACAACCCTGAATTCACCATGTTGGAGTTCTACCAGGCGTACGCCGACTACGAAGACAACATGGACCTGACCGAAGAACTGTTCCGCGAGCTGGCGCAGCTGGTTCTGGGCAGCACCGACGTGCCTTACGGCGACAAGGTGTTCCACTTCGGCGAACCGTTCGTGCGCCTGTCGGTGTTCGACTCGATCCTCAAGTACAACCCTGAGCTGACGGCCGATGATCTGAATGACATCGACAAGGCGCGCGCCATCGCCAAGAAGGCCGGCGCCAAGGTGCTGGGCTTCGAAGGTCTGGGCAAGTTGCAGGTGATGATTTTCGAAGAGCTGGTCGAGCACAAGCTGGAGCAGCCGCACTTCATCACTCAATACCCGTTTGAAGTGTCGCCGCTGGCCCGTCGTAACGACGACAACCCGAACGTCACCGACCGTTTCGAGCTGTTCATCGGCG
The DNA here is from genome assembly GCF_024169315.1 of Pseudomonas migulae. NCBI lineage: Bacteria > Pseudomonadati > Pseudomonadota > Gammaproteobacteria > Pseudomonadales > Pseudomonadaceae > Pseudomonas > Pseudomonas migulae. The sequence goes on from NZ_JALJWR010000001.1 coordinate 5,170,751, forward strand.
GCCGTGAAATCGCCAACGCCTACTCCGAGTTGAACGACGCGGAAGACCAGGCCGAGCGTTTCATGGCGCAGGTGGCCGACAAGGACGCCGGCGACGACGAAGCCATGCACTACGACGCCGACTTCGTTCGCGCGCTGGAGTACGGCATGCCGCCAACGGCGGGTGAAGGGATCGGCATCGACCGCCTGGTGATGTTGCTGACCAACTCACCGTCGATCCGCGATGTGATCCTGTTCCCGCACATGCGGCCGCAAGCGTAAGTGTTTCAACTAAAAAGCCGCCTGAAATGGGCGGCTTTTTATTGCCTGTCTGGTACAAACGTATCAATTGGTTACTTTTGAAGTAAGAGAGGAATACCTGCCGTGAATCGCGCAATGGCTCTAGAAGGTGCAGCGGGTGTCGCCACTGCGGTCGCTGAAAGTGTTCAGTACCAGGGCCGCAAGGCCAGCCGACAGGGCAGCGAGCAGCGTCGACAGGACATTCTCGATGCCGCCATGCGCATTGTCGTGCGCGAGGGCGTGCGGGCGGTGCGTCATCGTGCGGTCGCCGCCGAAGCCGGTGTGCCATTGTCGGCCACCACCTACTATTTCAAGGACATCGATGACCTGCTCACCGATACCTTCGCCCAATACGTGGAGCGCAGCGCGGCGTTCATGGCCAAATTGTGGGTGAACAATGAAGGCTTGCTGCGCGAGATGGTCGTCAGCGGCGACGGCAGTGCCGAGTCGCGCTCGCAACTGGCGGACGATATTGCGCGGTTGATGGCGGACTATGTTCATCGGCAACTGATCAACCGCCGCGAACACCTGATGGCCGAGCAAGCGTTCCGTCAGGAAGCGTTGCTCAACCCCCGCCTGGCCGAGTTGGTGCGCTCGCATCAACAGATTCTCCTGCAAGGCACATGTCAGCTTTTTCAGGTTTTGGGTTCCCGTGAACCCCAACAAGATGCCAAAGTGTTGACGGCGATTATCGGACGGATGGAATATCAGGGCCTGCTCAACGAAGCCGAGCCTGCCGCCGAAGCCGAAATGCTCGGCATCCTGACGCGGTACATGCATTTGGTATTGGCGTCGGTGTAGCCCCGTATCCCCTGTAGGAGCGAGGCTTGCCCGCGAAGGCGGTTTAACATTCAACAGTTATGTTGACTGACACAACGCCTTCGCAGGCAAGCCTCGCTCCTACAGGAGGTAGTGACCATTCGGGGACTTGTGTTCATAGGGAGTGTTGAATGAAAGCCTGGCGCGTCGTTGTGATCGCCTTGTCGTTCCTGCTGCTTAGTGGCTGCCTGGTGACCTTCAAGGAGCCACTGCCCACGAGCGACCCCGCGCCCAAGGGATTGCTCGGCAAATGGACCAGCACCAACGCCTGGGGCGAGCCGATGAACCTGGAGCTGACGCGCATCGGCGACAATCGCTATCAGGCGGTCAGCTACTTCAAGGCCAAACCCAAGGAACGCGAAGCCTATCCCTTTACCGTCTCACGCCATGGCAGTCGCTGGTACCTGTCGGCGAAGGTGCCGGCGCAATTCGGCGGGCATTTCACCATTGCCGGTTTCGAACTCACCGACAAGCATGAACTGGTGGTCTACAACCTCGACCTCGAGCAGATCAACCAGGCCCTGGGGCAGAAAGTCCTCAGCGGCGAGGGTTTTCAGACTGACGATGGCGACGGCGTGCTGATCAACACCCACATGGACCAAGTCTTCGCTTACCTCGACGATCCGGCCAATTCCGATGTCTTCGTCGAGGCCGTGCGCTATCAGCGCCTGGCCAAAGCCAAATAACCCAGCACATAACGGTTTTTCTACAGGAGTTTCGGGTGGACGATTACCAGCAGTCGATACGCATTTTGTCCGATCGCATTGTGCTGGCGCAGACGCCGATACGCGTCCTGGATGCGGTGAAGTGGGATGACAGCATCCGCAAGGGGTTCCTCAAGGGCAAGGGCAAGGAAATGCCGGCGGTGGACCGCGATTACTACCTCAATCGGCCGCTGTCGTTCGATTCCAGCAAAGTGAAGCTGGAGTTCCAGAACATCGAGCGTGACATCACCCGTCAGCTCGGCCAGTTCAACCCGGTCGGCCAGATCATGCGCCGCATGTGCAAGGAATACCGGATGGTGGTGCGCATGCTCGAAGCGCGTGGCACCGAGGATTTCGGGCTGATTTCCCAAGAGTTGTACGGCGCGGCGTCCGATGCGTTTCACGCGGGTGACCCGACCCTGTCCGACCTGGGCCTGATGCTCTCCGATTACCTGAACAACATCGATGGCCGTGGCGACCTGAAGGACGAACCGAAAACCCTTACCGCCAAGGACGCAGTGAATCTACTGCAAACCCGGTTGAGCAAGGTGTTTGGCGAGGCCGAGGAAACCATCCGGGTGTTCGAGTCTGACGGGATCGTTGCCGATGCCGCGGCGGGCGCCGACTACATCAAGATCCGCACCGACGCGATGTTCAACGAGCGTGACGTGCGCGCCCTTGAAGTCCATGAAGGGCTGGTGCATGTCGGCACCACGCTCAACGGTCTGAACCAGCCGATCTGCACCTTCCTGTCCAAAGGTCCACCCTCGTCGACGGTGACCCAGGAAGGCCTGGCGATCCTGATGGAAATCATCACCTTCGCCTCCTACCCGAGCCGCCTGCGCAAACTGACCAACCGCACCCGCGCCATTCACATGGTGGAGGAGGGCGCGGACTTCCTGCAGATCTTCGAGTTCTTCCGCGAACAGGGCTTTGAAATGGCGGAAAGCTACGGCAACGCCAGTCGGGTTTTCCGCGGTTCGGTGCCGAATGGTCTGCCATTTACCAAAGACTTGTCCTACCTCAAGGGCTTTATCATGGTTTACAACTACATTCAGTTGGCCGTGCGCAAAGGCAAGCTTGAGCAAGTGCCGCTGCTGTTTTGCGGCAAGACCACATTGGAAGACATGCGCACTTTGCGCCAATTGGTCGATGAGGGGTTGGTGGTGCCACCGAAGTATTTACCGGAACAGTTCCGCGACATGAATGCGCTGTCGGCGTGGATGTGCTTCTCCAACTTCCTGAACCACCTGAGCCTTGACCGGATCGAAGCGGATTACTCCAACATCCTCTAACGATAACGCGGTCAAAATGTGGGAGCGGGCTTGCTCGCGAAAGCGGTTTAACATCAAACATCTTTGTTGTCTGACACACAGCTTTCGCGAGCAAGCCCGCTCCCACATTTGACCTGTGTTCCAACCTTATTTCGCGAGGTTTCAACGGATGAGAATCCTCGGCATCCTCTGCCTTCTCCTGACCCTCGGCGGTTGCAGCTCTCTGCTGTTCTACCCCGAGCCCGGCCAGTTGTTCACCCCGGAAAAAGCCAAGCTCGAATACCGCGACATAACCCTCACCACCGCCGACGGCCTCAAGCTGCACGGCTGGTGGCTGCCGGCGAAAAAAGGTGTCGAGGTCAAAGGCACGGTGCTGCACCTGCACGGCAACGGCGGCAATCTACCCATGCACCTGGGCGGTAGCTGGTGGTTGCCGGAAGAGGGTTATCAGGTACTGCTGATCGATTATCGCGGCTACGGTTTGTCCGAAGGCGAACCGAGTTTGCCGGCGATCTATCAGGACATCGACGCCGCGTTCAAGTGGCTCGACGAGGCGCCGGAGGTCAAAGGCAAACCGCTGATCCTGCTCGGCCAAAGCCTCGGCGGCTCCATGGCTGTGCACTACCTGGTGCAACACCCCGAACGCCAGAAACAACTCAAGGCCTTTGTCCTCGACGGCGTGCCTGCCAGTTATCGCAGCATCGGCCAGTTCGCCCTCAGCCACTCCTGGCTGACCTGGGCGTTCCAGGTGCCGTTGTCGTGGCTGGTGCCGGACGGCGACAGCGCGATCCACTCCATGGAGCAGCTCAACGGCGTGCCGAAACTGATCTACCACAGCATCGACGATCCGATCGTTCCCCTTTCCAACGGCATCCGTCTGTATCAAGCTGCGCCGCCCCCGCGGGTGCTGCAACTGACCCGTGGCGGTCATGTGCAGACGTTCGCCGACCCGGTCTGGCGCAAAGTGATGTTGCGTTATCTCGATGACCCGCAGCATTTCAACGGCCTGCGCCGACTGGGTGAAATCCCCAATTACCCGGCACCCCCGAATTCAGAAGATGAACCACCAGAGAGCCCGCAATGAGTGAAGAACGTAACGCCATCCCGCTGATCATCACCGGTATCTGCAGCATCCTCGGCACCGTCGCTGCCTTGTGGTGGTACGGCTACCTGCACTTCGCCAAGCCCGAGGATGCGTTGCTGCTCAACGAGTTCACCATGCTCAAGACCGTGCCGGGTGAAGACTACAAAGTGTCGTTGGAGCCTGCGGCGCAGGTGGCGCAGTGCATCGATGGCGTGCTGGTGCTGTTCGATACCGAACAGAAAGGCCTGAGCGGCGTGCTGATCAACGACCGGAAAAAAGCGGTGCGTTGCATGGGTGAGGAAACGCCGCAGAAGCTGGAGCAGTAACCCGATCTTGCGTTCACCACAGAGGCTCGCTCCCACAGAGGTTAAGTGATCGCCAGATTTAAAAAGCCCCGCCTGATCAACTCAGGCGGGGCTTTTGTGTTACGGCGTGAAGCCTAGTTCGAGCTGATCGCCGAACGCGGGATCACCGGCTGGTTATCATTGGAAATGGTTACTTCCACCCGACGGTTCATCGCCCGGCCCGAGACGCTGGAGTTTTCCGCGACCGGGTATTCCTTGCCATACCCCTGAGCAACGATGCGCGCCGGATCAACGCCCATCTTCACCAGCGCCGTGCGCACGGAACCGGCGCGACGCTCGGACAGCGACTGGTTGTGCGACGCTGTACCGGTGCTGTCGGTATAGCCTTCGACGATCACTTTGCGATCCGGGTTTTCCTGAAGGAACTGCGCCAGTTTGTTGATGTTCACCAGACCGCTGGATTTCAGGTCGGCACGGTCAGTGGCAAACAGCACATCGCCGAAGGTCACCAGCGTCCCGCGATCGGTCTGCTTGGCGTTCAGGCTGTCCTGCAACTGCTTGATCTGCGCATCGCGAGCATCCAGGCGAGCCTGGGCGCGTTGTGCGGACGCGTTCTTCAGGTTGGCTTCAGCGGTGCGCAGGGCGATGGTTTGTTTCGCCACTTCAACCCGCTGATTGGTCAGGTAGGCCAGTTGGTCGACCGTATGCTCGTCCTGCTTGTCCAGATAAGCCTTGTCGGCCTTGTCCAGGTAATCGCTGGCGTCCTTGGTTTCAAGCGCTGCGACTTTGCTCGCCTGCGGGTTGGCTTGCAGGCCGCTGTAGTTGGTGCGGGCCTGTTCCAGGTTCGCGTTGGGCGGCGTCGAGCAAGCAGCCAGTGCAACACTTGCGGCCAGCAGGGCAGGGATCATCAATTGTTTGCGATTCATGGTTTCGTCCTTTTAAGTCGAGAAAGAAGTACGTCGTGGCGGCGCTTATTGCACGGTGCGCTGGCTTTCCTGACGCAGTTCCTGAACCCCTTTCTGAGAGTCCTTTACCGCTTGTTCGGCTTTGATCGCCTGGGCTTTGCGTTCGGCGACGCGAGCGTCCCACTCGGCCTGTTCCGCGAGCATTCTGGCTTCGTCATACTTTTTGTCGTGCATGGCGATTTCGGCTTGTTTGAGCTTGTCCTGGGCGGACTTCATCTCAACCGCTGCGAACTCGGTGCCGCCGGCGCTGACGGCGCTGTTCACGGCTGATTGGGTCACAGCGTATTGCTCGGTCGGCGGGTTACCGGCGCAACCGGCCAGAACGAAGCTGGTGCCGATTGCCAAAGCAGCCATTTTCAGACCGCGCAGGTGATTGAACGAGGACTTGGCAGTGCTGATTTTCATGGTCTTCAACTCCATTGGAAAAACTCCTGAACAACTAAAAATCCATCCTGGGCAAGGAGCCGCAACCATCAAATTTCGAAGCGTTTTGAAACGGCCGTCCCAGGCGTGGTTACTGGTTACGACCCAAGGCTTTTTTTAAAAGTTCAGAGAAGATGGCCTATCGCCGGAAAAAACATTGACCGAATGGACAAGGCTCTAAATCGGGAACTTTGGCAATGTGAGACGGTATTCCCGGGCTTTTCAAGGTGCGGAAATACGCAATTGCTGAAGGGTTATGCGACCTGATGTGGGAGCGGGCTTGCTCGGGAAGGCGGTGTGTCAGTCAACAGCTCTGTTGGCTGACACACCGCCTTCCCGAGCAAGCCCGCTCCCACAGGTCCAGAGGTGAATTCAGTGCTTCTGCTTGTCTTCGCTGGATGACAAATCATGCAAATGACGACGGGACAACGCGAGAAAACGCGGAGTCGGTCCAATGTCTTCGTACAGCGGATCGCCTTCTTCATCGGTGGCCACGATGGTCGAGCCTTTCACATACGGAAAGCTCTTTTCCAGCTCTTCCAGCGCAGCGCCGATCAGTTCGCCGAGCAGTTCTTCGGGGTGCCGCTTGGGGTACATCTCGATGATCGCCGCCAGTCGTGCGGCGGCCTCCACATCCAGATGGATCGCGTAGCCGGTGTCGGTCAGGCGACCCTTGGCGTTTTCTTCCCAGTGATGGGCAAGCTCGCGGATTTTCATAAAAACCTCATTGCGCGCCTGCTCGTGGCAGGCAGGATAAGTCTCCGGTCATGGCCGGCGAAAGCCGTTGTACGGCTTACTCTTCAGACTAGCTTGCGGGCTCAAGGTTTAAAGTCCCTTCGTCGTCTGCTTGTAAGAAACGCTTCACGGCGGCACTCTTGAACCCACGAAGCAAACCGGATTTTTCGCTGGAGAACGGCTGATGACCGATATTGATGCACGCTTGCGCGAGGACGTTCACCTGTTGGGTGAGCTGTTGGGCAATACCATTCGTGAGCAGTACGGGGACGGGTTTCTCGACAAGATCGAGCAGATCCGAAAGGGCGCCAAGGCTGACCGTCGCGGTTCGATGGACGCCGAGCTGAGCGCCAGCCTCAACCAGTTGAGCGAAAACGAATTGCTGCCGGTGGCGCGGGCGTTCAACCAGTTTCTCAACCTCGCCAACATCGCCGAGCAATATCAGCTGATTCACCGCCGCGAAGAATCGCAGCCCGCGCCGTTCGAGGCGCGTGTGCTGCCCGAATTGCTCGCGCGCCTGCTTGCCGAAGGCCATGGTGCCGAATCACTGGCGCGGCAGTTGGGGCGACTGGAAATCGAGCTGGTGTTGACCGCTCACCCGACCGAAGTGGCGCGTCGCACGCTGATCCAGAAATACGATGCCATCGCCGCGCAACTCGCCGCTCAGGACCATCGCGACCTGACCAGCGCCGAGCGCGAGCAGATTCACGTGAAGCTCCAGCGCCTGATCGCCGAAGCCTGGCATACCGAAGAAATCCGCCGCACCCGCCCGACGCCCGTGGATGAGGCCAAATGGGGTTTCGCGGTGATCGAACATTCGCTGTGGCAAGCGATCCCGAACTATTTGCGCAAGGCCGATAAAGCCCTGCATGACGCCACCGGCCTGCATTTGCCGCTGGAGGCTGCGCCGATTCGCTTTGCTTCGTGGATGGGCGGCGACCGCGACGGCAACCCCAACGTGACGGCTGCCGTGACCCGTGAGGTGTTGCTGTTGGCGCGCTGGATGGCTGCTGATTTGTACGTGCGCGATGTCGATCACCTCGCGGCCGAACTGTCGATGCAACAGGCCAGCGACGCGCTGAAAGCCAAGGCCGGCGATAGCGCCGAACCCTATCGTGCCGTCCTTAAACAATTGCGTGAACGCCTGCGCGCCACCCGTAACTGGGCACATGCGGCCTTGACGACCGCGACGCCGGCGCCCGCCGATGTGTTGCAAAACAATCGCGACCTGCTCGATCCGCTGGAGCTCTGTTACCAGTCTCTGCACGAGTGCGGGATGGGCGTGATTGCCGATGGGCCGCTGCTTGATTGCCTGCGTCGGGCCGTGACGTTCGGCCTGTTCCTGGTGCGTCTCGATGTGCGTCAGGATTCGTCGCGACACTCGGCGGCGATGACTGAAATCACCGATTACCTCGGCCTCGGTCGCTACGAAGACTGGAGCGAAGAGGAGCGCATCGCCTTCCTGATGCGCGAGCTGAACAACCGTCGTCCGTTGCTGCCGGCGTACTTCAAACCCTCCGCCGACACCGCTGAAGTGCTGGCGACGTGCCGGGAAATCGCAGCCGCGCCGGGTGCCTCGCTCGGTTCGTACGTGATCTCCATGGCCGGCGCCGCCTCCGATGTGCTCGCCGTGCAACTGCTGCTCAAAGAGTCTGGCGTGTTGCGACCGATGCGCGTGGTGCCGCTGTTCGAAACCCTCGCCGACCTCGATAACGCTGGCCCGGTGATCGAAAAACTGTTGCTGCTGCCGGGTTATCGCGCGCGCCTGCAAGGGCCGCAGGAAGTGATGATCGGTTATTCCGACTCGGCCAAGGACGCCGGCACCACCGCGGCGGCCTGGGCGCAGTACCGGGCGCAGGAGCGTCTGGTGGATATTTGCCGCGAGCAGCAAGTGGAGTTGCTGTTGTTCCACGGTCGCGGAGGCACCGTGGGCCGTGGCGGCGGCCCGGCGCACGCGGCGATCCTGTCGCAGCCGCCGGGTTCGGTGGCGGGGCGGTTCCGCACCACCGAACAAGGCGAAATGATTCGTTTCAAATTCGGACTACCGGACATCGCCGAGCAAAACCTCAATCTATACCTCGCCGCCGTGCTGGAGGCGACTTTGCTGCCGCCACCACCACCGGAACCCGCCTGGCGCCACTTGATGGACGAATTGGCGGCAGACGGTGTCAGCGCTTACCGCGCCGTGGTGCGGGAAAATCCGCAATTCGTCGAGTATTTCCGTCAGTCCACGCCGGAGCAGGAGCTGGGACGCCTGCCACTGGGCAGTCGCCCGGCCAAACGCCGTGCCGGCGGAATCGAAAGCCTGCGGGCGATCCCGTGGATCTTCGGTTGGACCCAGACGCGGCTGATGCTGCCGGCCTGGCTCGGCTGGGAAGCGGCGCTGAGCAAGGCGCTGGAGCGTGGCGAAGGTGAACTGCTGGGGCAGATGCGCGAGCAGTGGCCGTTCTTCCGCACGCGCATCGATATGCTGGAAATGGTCCTGGCCAAGGCCGACGCCGACATCGCCCGCTCCTATGATGAGCGGTTGGTCGAGCCGGATCTGCTGCCGTTGGGTGCGCATTTACGCGACCTATTGTCGCAGGCTTGTGCGGTTGTCCTGGGGTTGACCGGTCAGTCTCAGCTACTGGCACATAGCCCAGACACCCTCGAATTCATTCGCTTGCGCAACACCTACCTCGACCCGCTTCATCTATTGCAGGCCGAGTTGCTGGCGCGTTCGCGACAGCAGGAAGTGGCGCAGGGCAGCCCGGTAGAACAGGCGTTGCTGGTGTCTGTGGCGGGGATTGCCGCCGGTTTGCGAAATACCGGCTAAGGTTTTTGTCGTGGGTCCGGGCACTCGGCGCGAGCGTGGAGTGCCGGTTTGCGCAGGGCCGGAAAGTGCTGCCAGGCGACAGTTAATGATGGGGTTGCGACTTGGGGTACCCCGTCGCAGGGTCACGCAAGGCGCGGGTTTCTCCGACTTTCGGCGGCTTGTGTGGTCCGGGCCTGCTGTGTATCTTGATCAGCCTTTGGCCGTTTGGGCGGTCACGACCCTGTTTTTGAGATTGGCCCCACGAGGCGAATCCGTTGTTATCTATATAAAAAATTGAGGAGCACATCGATGCGCGTCATTCTGCTGGGAGCTCCCGGGGCCGGTAAAGGTACTCAGGCTAAGTTCATCACCGAAAAGTTCGGCATCCCGCAAATCTCCACCGGCGACATGCTGCGTGCCGCGGTCAAGGCCGGCACCGAGCTGGGCCTGATCGCCAAGAGCGTGATGGACAGCGGTGGCCTGGTTTCCGATGACCTGATCATCAATCTGGTCAAGGAACGCATCAGCCAGGCGGATTGCGCCAACGGCTTCTTGTTCGACGGTTTCCCGCGCACCATTCCCCAGGCTGAAGCCCTGGTGAAGGCCGGGGTCGAGCTGGATCACGTTGTGGAAATCGACGTCAAGGACGAAGACATCGTCCAGCGTATCGCCGGTCGTCGCGTTCACGAGGCCAGCGGTCGCGTGTACCACATCGTCTACAACCCGCCGAAAATCGCTGGCAAAGACGACATCACCGGTGAAGAGCTGGTACAGCGCAAAGACGATACCGAAGAAACCGTGCGTCATCGTCTCTCGGTCTATCACGCTCAAACCGAGCCTCTGGTGAAGTTCTACCAGGAGTTGTCCGCTGCTCAGGGCAAACCGAAATACAGCCACATCGAAGGTGTTGGCTCGGTTGAAGCGATCACCGGCAAGGTGCTCGAAGCGCTGAACTGATCACCGCTTGTTCTTCTACGGCCCGCTTGCGGGCCGTAGTTGTTTATACTGGCGCACTTTTTCTGACCCTCTCTTACGGAAACATCGATGAGCACCTTGCTGGCCCTGGACACCGCGACCGAAGCTTGCTCCGTTGCCTTGCTGCATGACGGCAAAGTCACGAGCCATTACGAGGTGATCCCGCGCCTGCATGCGCAGAAGCTGTTGCCGATGATCCAGCAATTGCTCGCCGATGCCGGGACGACCCTGCAAGCGGTCGATGCGATTGCCTTTGGCCGTGGGCCGGGCGCGTTCACCGGGGTGCGGATTGCCATTGGCGTGGTGCAAGGCCTGGCGTTTGCGCTGGATCGCCCGGTGTTGCCGGTGTCGAACCTTGCCGTGCTGGCGCAGCGGGCGTATCGCGAACATGGCGTGAGTCAGGTCGCGGCAGCCATCGATGCGCGCATGGATGAAGTGTACTGGGGTTGCTACCGTGAAACGGCGGGGGAGATGCGACTGGTCGGCAAAGAAGCCGTGTTGCCGCCGGAAGCGGCAGCGTTGCCTGCCGATGCCAGCGGCGACTGGTTTGGCGCGGGCACCGGTTGGGGTTATGCCGATCGCATTGCCGTCAGCCTGATGGGGCAGGATGCGGGTATGTTGCCCCACGCCGAAGACCTGCTGACCCTGGCGCAATTTGCCTGGGCACGCGGTGAAGCGATCGTGGCGGATGAGGCACAGCCGGTTTATCTGCGCGACAAGGTTGCGACCCCGAAAGCGCGTTAAATCAGCCAGCACCGAGTTGGCCCAATCGCTGGCGAGCCAGCTCCCACAGGATTCGTGTCGGAATCAAAAGGTGTGAGCAACGCAAAAACCTGTGGGAGCTGGCTTGCCAGCGATGGCGATCCAACAGATGTAACCAATCGTCGTTTTATCCCCCCGCTTTTAAACCTTTTCGCTTTTCTGTGTTCTAGTTATCACTCGGCGGTTTGCGAAGTGGGTTATGTGCCACTAGACTGCCATCATCGATACCGAGCATGACTTTATGCGTATAGACGGCCTTTCCTCTCAGTCCTACCCCATCAAGCGCAAGCCTCGCAAAGGGCATGTGGTTGAGGACGAATCCGTCGATATCGAGGGTGAGCTGGAATTTCCTTCGGAAGAGCAACTGGCCGCTCGCGCCGCCAAAGCCTCTGCGCAGCGCCTGAGCAATCTCCCCGCGCGTCAACAAGACATGATTTACCACCGCGCCATGAGCAAAAGCGTAGCGATGGCCCTGGCCAGCTACCTCAGCACGGCCGGTTTCGTCGATTGGGATTCGGATGTACTGGGCCTCGACCTGTACATCTGATGCAGCTGCCTTATTACCTCGGCTGCCCGTCCTGGAGTGAAAACGCCTGGCGCGATTACCTCTATCCGCAAGACGCGAAAACCTCCGACTTTCTTAATCTGTATTCTCAAGTATTCAATGCCGTGGAAGGCAATACGACCTTCTACGCGAGCCCGGCTGCCAGCACCGTGCAGCGCTGGGCCGAGACCATGCCCGAACATTTTCGCTTCACCGCCAAATTCCCCGGCGACATCAGCCACGGCGGTGACTTGCGCGAACAGCTGACCGCCACCGAAACGTTCCTGCAACTGCTCAGCCCCTTGGGTGAGCGAGTCTCGCCGCTATGGTTGCAGCTGTCGAAAAGCTTCACTCCCCAACGACTGCACGAGCTGGCGGGTTTTATCGACGCGGTGGACCGGCCTCTGGCCATCGAAGTGCGGCATGACGATTTCTTCGCCAAGGGTGATGCCGAGCGCTCGCTCAATCGTCTGCTGCTGGATCGCGGTGTCGAACGTATCTGCCTCGATCCGCGTGCGCTGTTCAGTTGCACCTCGACCGATCCTTCCGTACTCCACGCCCAATCGAAGAAACCCAGGGTTCCGCCCCGTCCGGCGGCGTTCACCCGGTTCCCGCAAGTGCGCTTCATTGGCCATCCGCAATTGGAAGCCAACGATCCGTTCCTGGTGCCCTGGGTCGAAAAAATCGCCCTGTGGATCGAAGAGGGCCGCACGCCGTATATCTTCCTGCACACCGCCGACAATCTGTTGGCCGCAAAACTGGCGCAACGTTTTCACGCAAAACTGATGCTGCGTTTGCCTGGCTTGCCGCCGCTGCCTGAGCTATACAGAGAGCCCGCCGCCGAGCAACTTGGCCTGCTCTGAGGCGGATTCCCTGCCTTTTTCAGGAGCCTGCCAATGGATGCGCAAACCCTTCGAGCCCAGGCGTTCAAAGCGCTGCATGAACGCGACGGGGCTTTTGTCATTCCCAACCCGTGGGACGCCGGCTCGGCGAAAATGCTCGCCAGCCTGGGCTTCGAGGCGCTGGCGACCACCAGTGCCGGTTATGCCTTCTCCAACGCACGCCCCGATGGCGCATTGACGCTGGACGATACGCTGGCGAACGTTCGGGCGATTGTCGCGGCTACCGATCTGCCGGTGGCGGTCGATCTGGAAAACGGTTTCGCCGACGATCCGGTCGAATGTGCGCAAAGCATTTTGCAAGCCGCCGCAGCAGGTGCCGTTGGCGGTTCGATCGAAGATGCCACGGGGCGTGCAGACGCGCCGATTTACTGCTTCGAGCATGCGGTGGCGCGTGTTGAAGCCGCCGTCGCAGCGGCTCGCAGTTTGCCGTTCCCCTTCACGCTGACGGCTCGGGCCGAGAACTTCCTGCATGGCAATCCCGATCTGGACGATACGATTCGCCGTTTGCAGGCTTTCGCCGAAGCGGGCGCCGACGTGTTGTACGCGCCGGGGCTGCGCAGCGCTGAGGACGTGTTGGCGGTGGTCCGCGCCGTGGCGCCCAAGCCGGTGAACGTGTTGATGTCCGGCGGGCTCAAACTGACGGTCGAGCAGTTGAGCGAAATGGGCGTCAAACGCATCAGCGTCGGTTCGGCGCTGGCCCTGGCGGCGTATGGCGAATTCTTCCGCGCGGCCCAAGAGATAAAGACCACGGGCACCTTCAACTTTACGTCGCGGTCGATGCCGTACGCGCAGGCCAACCAATTGTTCAAAGGCTGACAATGCGGTTTTTGCGGGTAATGCTGGTGTTGGTGCTGATGGTCGGCGTGGCGGGCGTGAGCGTCTGGCGTGGCTGGATTTCGCTGCCGCCGCAGTGGAACCCGTGGGCGCCGCTGGACGTGAAGGCCGAACCGAACCTGTTGACCCGCTACAAACTGATGCGGCTGCGCGATGATCCGCAACTGTGCGAGCAAGCCCTGAGCAGTTCCGGATTACGCGTCGCCCCTCAAGCCGACAGTCCTGACGCAAAGTGTCCGTTGAACGACACCTTGCGCGTGCAGGGCGGCGACGTCGCATTGAGCAGCAGCTTCCTCGCCAGTTGCCGCCTGGCGGTGTCGTTTGCCCTGTTCGAGCATCACGCGTTGCAGCCGGCGGCGCAGGCGGTCTATGGGCAAGCGGTCACCCGCGTCGACCATCTCGGCAGCTTTGCCTGTCGCAACGTCTACGGCCGTGAGAATGGCAGGCGCAGCCAGCATGCCACGGCCGATGCGCTGGATATCGCCGGTTTCCGCCTGGCGGACGGGCGTTCCATCAGTGTGCTCAAGGATTGGCCGAAGGATAATCAGGACGCGCGGTTTTTACGCCAGGTCCGCGACGGCGCCTGCGACGTGTTCAGTGTGGTGTTGAGTCCGGACTACAACGCCGCCCATCGCAATCATTTTCACGTGGATGTCGGGCCGTGGTGGGTCTGTCGCTGAGGGCTTGCTATTGAAGGTCAGGCGGCGATGCGCAGGTTCTGCAGAACGATCGGGCGCGCCCAGCCGATGTCGAAATCAAAGTTCTTCTGTTGCTCGGCAAGTTCTTCGGGCGGGAACGGCGGGAAGGGCTTGTCCAGCAGGTCCATTTCGAATTCGGCGATCGGCAGGTGCAGTGGGCGCGGTTGCGGTGCAGCGCCTGGCACAGGCAGCGCCTGGCCATTGGTCAGCACGATCGGGCGAACCCAGCCGCTTTCGAAGTCCTGCTGTTTCTGCTGAGCGACGATTTCTTCTGCCGGGAACGGTGGGAACGGCTTGTCGGCCAGTTCCATTTCGAATTCGGCAATCGGCAGGAAAAGCGGCTCGGGTGGCTTGACCTCGGTTTCCTTCACGTCGCATTCACGCTGGGAAACGATGTGCGCCAGTAGCTCACTGCCAATCGTAGGTTCGACCGGGCTCTCGAGATCGACCGCTGGGAAATCGAGAGAAGCCGGCACCACATCGCCCGACTGATCGGCCAGGGCCTGGGCAAAAAAATCCTGCCACAGGTGACTGACGCCGCTCAGTGCTTGGGAGTTTCGCAGGCCAAAATCGCCGTGGGGCGAGATGTAACCTATCGATGTGGGTTGAATGGCTGACATTTTTCTCGGTCGACGCTCAGCTCTGGCAAAATGCTCGTTAGTTTTGTTATCGGCCGTTTTTGCCGATCATTAATTTTTTGAGCGTGTTTTCCCATGATTGAGCAACCGGCGGCTTGCCGCATCCATGTCGAGGCCCTGGGCACGGCTTTTCAGCCACAGGCCGAGCAATGGGCTGAACGCCTGGGCCTGCCTTTGCAGGTCACTGATGGCGAGTTTGCCTTGCAGGTGGGCGAGCAGGGTTTGCAGTTGCAGCAGCTGGGGCCGGACGCGCCGGGGCCGGTGCGGGTAGACTTCGTCGAGGGTGGCGCGGCTCATCGCCGGTTGTTCGGCGGTGGCACCGGTCAGATGATCGCCAAGGCTGTTGGCATTGCGCAGGGCGTGCGCCCGCGGGTGCTGGATGCCACGGCGGGGCTGGGCAAAGATGCGTTCGTGCTGGCGAGCCTGGGCTGCGAGATGAGCCTGATCGAACGCCAGCCGTTGATCGGCGCGTTGCTTGAGGATGGTTTGGCCCGCGGCGCGGAAGATTTCGACGTGGCGTCGATTGTGGCGCGCATGCGTTTGCTCAAGGGCAACTCGATCGAGGTCATGCGCAACTGGGAGGGCGAGCCGCCGCAGGTGATCTACCTCGATCCGATGTTTCCCCACCGTGAGAAAACCGCGCTGGTGAAGAAGGAAATGCGCCTGTTCCGGCCGTTGGTGGGGGATGACCCGGATGCACCCGCGTTGCTGGAGGCCGCGCTGGCCTTGGCCAGCCATCGAGTGGTGGTGAAGCGTCCGCGCAAGGCGCCGTGCATTGCGGGGCCGAAGCCGAGCCATGCGCTGGACGGGAAATCCAGTCGGTATGATATTTATCCGAAGAAGGCGCTGAAGCCTTAAGACCGCGTCGCCTGCTTCGCGAGCAAGCCCGCTCCCACATTTGATCTCCATACGACGCAGATCCAATGTGGGAGCGGGCTTGCTCGCGAAGGGGCCAGACCGGACAACCAATAATTATCAGACTGTCTCTGGCCGATAAGCCCGCATAAACAACCCCACCACTTCCCGCACATGTTCCTCGGCCGCATCCCCGGTCAACGGCTCACCACAGCCATACAGCAAGCGAAAATTCCCCGCGCCCTTGAGCAGGCAAAAGAAGTGCTCCGCCGCGTTACGGGGCTTGTCGATGCTCAACGCGCCGCTCTGATCCACCTTGTTCAGCAACCGCTCCATGCCATGCAGCATGCGCTCCGGTCCGGCCTCGAAGAAGATTTGCGAGAGCTTCGGGTCCTGGCTCCCCAGTGTCATCATCAACCGGTGCAGGTTCACCGATTCATCGCTGTTGATCAGGTGATGAAAGCCACGCGCGATGTTCAACAGCACCGTTTCCACTGAGATGCCGTCGGGCAATTCGAAAAACAGCGTAGGCAATTGCTCTTCGCACTTGGCCACCACGGCGGCGGAGAACAGGGTCTCCTTGTCGTTGAAATGGCTGTAGACGGTCAGCTTCGACACGCCAGCTTCCGCCGCAACGGCGTCCATGCTGGTGCTCGCATAACCATTGCTCAGAAACAGGATTTTCGCCGCGTCGAGGATGGCCTGGCGCTTGGCCAGATCTTTGGGGCGACCTGGACCATTGGGTGCTGAAAGATTGTTCGGCATATTCGCTTTTAATACTGGACTGGTGAGTTTGCTATTAATAACATACTGGTCAGTATAATTATTCCAAGCACCATTAGCGAAAGGTCCTTCACCATGTTCCGCTATGCCTTGCCCCTCGCATTGCCAGTCAGTCTGGCGTTTTTATTGTCTGCGTGTGGTCACGAAGAGGCGCCGCAAGTCACTGTTCGCCCGGCCATGGTCGTGCAGCCAGAGCCTTCGGCTCAGGCGATGGAAAGCTACCCCGGTGAAGTCCGTGCTCGCTACGAGCCGGACCTGGCCTTTCGCATTGGTGGCAAAGTCAGCCGACGACTGGTCGAAGAAGGGCAGCGGGTCAAGGCCGACCAGCCTTTGGCGGAACTCGATCCCCAGGACGTGCGCCTGCAACTGGAAGCCACCCGCGCCCAGGTAGCGGCTGCCGAAGCCAATCTCAATCTCGTACGCGCCGAGCGCGATCGCTACAAGACCCTGATGGACCGTCAGATGGTCAGCCGTTCCCAGTACGACAATTCCGAAAACCTCTACAGATCCGGTGAAGCGCGCCTGAAGCAGATCAAGGCCGAATTCAACGTCTCTACCAACCAGGCCAGCTACGCGGTGCTGCGTGCGCCTCAGGACGGTGTCGTGGCCAAGCGGGCGGTGGAAGTCGGGCAAGTCGTCGCCGCCGGTCAAACCGTATTCACCCTCGCCACCGATGGCGAGCGCGAAGTGTTGATCAGCCTGCCGGAGCAGAGCTTCGGTCGTTTCAAGGTCGGTCAGCCGGTGTCGGTGGAGCTCTGGACGCAACCCGATCAAAAGTTCGCCGGGCGCATCCGTGAGCTGTCACCCGCCGCCGATCCCAAGTCCCGCACCTTCGCCGCCCGCATTGCGTTCACGGCCGGCAAAGTCCCGGCCGAACTCGGCCAGAGCGCCCGGGTATTCATCCAGACCGCCGATGTTGTGTCGCTGTCGGTGCCGCTGTCGGCCCTTACCGCCGAAAACGGCGCCACCTACGTGTGGGTCCTTGGCGCCAACAACACCCTGAAAAAAGCCCCGGTCCGGGTCGGTGCATTCGGCGAGAAAACCGTGCCGGTGCTCGAAGGCCTGAACGCCAGCGACTGGGTGGTAGCCGCGGGTGTCCATGTGCTGCATGACGGACAGCAAGTGCGCCCGGTGGATCGCTCCAACCGCGTGGTCAATCTGGCGGACAAGGAGTAATCCCCGATGGGTTTCAATCTTTCCGAATGGGCGCTGCGTAATCGCCAGATCGTACTGTTCCTGATGCTGTTGCTGGCGATTGTCGGCGCGCTTTCCTACACAAAGCTCGGCCAGAGCGAAGACCCGCCGTTCACCTTCAAGGCCATGGTGATCCGCACCAACTGGCCGGGGGCGACCGCCGAGGAAGTGTCGCGCCAGGTCAGCGAACGTATTGAAAAGAAACTGATGGAAACCGGCGAGTACGAGCGCATTGTCTCGTTCTCCCGACCGGGTGAGTCCCAGGTGACGTTCGTCGCGCGTGACTCCATGCACTCGGTGGAGATTCCGGATCTCTGGTATCAGGTGCGCAAGAAGATCAGCGACATTCGTCATACCTTGCCACCGGGTATTCAGGGGCCTTTTTTCAACGACGAATTCGGCACCACGTTCGGCAATATCTATGCGCTGACCGGCGACGGTTTTGATTACGCAGTGCTCAAGGACTACGCCGACCGTATCCAGATTCAGCTGCAACGGGTCAAGGATGTGGGCAAGGTCGACTTGCTCGGGTTGCAGGACGAGAAGATCTGGATCGAACTCTCCAACGTCAAGCTCGCCACCCTCGGCTTGCCGTTGGCCGCGGTGCAGCAGGCGCTTGAAGAGCAGAACGCGATGTCCACGGCTGGCTTCTTCGAAACCACCAGCGAGCGATTGCAACTACGGGTTTCGGGGAATTTTCAGACGGTCGAAGAGATCAAGAACTTCCCTATCCGTGTCGGTGATCGTACGTTCCGCATCTCCGATGTCGCGAACGTTCGTCGCGGTTTCAACGATCCACCGGCGCCACGCATGCGCTTCATGGCGGAAGACGCCATCGGCCTGGCCGTGGCGATGAAGGACGGTGGCGACATTCTGGTGCTGGGCAAGGCGCTGGAAGTCGAGTTCGCCCGAATCCAGAAAAATCTCCCGGCGGGCATGCAGCTGCGCAAGGTGTCCGATCAACCCGCTGCGGTGAAAACCGGAGTCGGTGAGTTTGTACAAGTGCTGGTGGAAGCCTTGGCCATCGTTCTGTTGGTGAGCTTCTTTTCCCTCGGTGTGCGCACCGGCATGGTGGTGGCGCTGGCGATTCCGCTGGTGCTGGCGATGACCTTCGCCTGCATGTATTACCTCGGCATCGGCCTGCACAAGATTTCCCTCGGTGCGCTGGTGCTGGCGCTGGGCTTGCTGGTGGACGACGCGATCATCGCCGTGGAAATGATGGCGATCAAAATGGAGCAGGGCTTCGACCGGATCAAGGCGGCCAGTTACGCCTGGACCAGCACCGCGTTCCCGATGCTCACCGGCACGCTGATCACGGCCGCGGGTTTCCTGCCTATTGCCACCGCGCAATCGGGCACCGGCGAATACACGCGTTCGATCTTTCAGGTGGTGACCATCGCGTTGTTGGCATCCTGGATTGCCGCCGTGGTTTTCGTGCCGTATCTGGGGGAAAAACTCCTACCGGATCTGGCGAAGATTCATGCGGCGAAACACGGCACCGGCCAACCGGATCCTTACGCCACACCGTTCTATGAGCGTGTCAGACGTCTGGTGGAATGGTGCGTGCGGTGGCGCAAGACGGTGATCGCGCTGACGGTGGTGTTGTTCATTGCCTCCATCGTGTTGTTCCGTTTTGTGCCGCAACAATTCTTCCCGGCCTCGGGGCGGCTGGAATTGATGGTCGATCTGAAACTCGCCGAAGGCGCTTCGCTGAGCAACACGGCCGACGAGGTTAAACGACTTGAAGGTTTGCTGAAGGATCACGCCGGCATCGACAATTACGTAGCGTACGTCGGCACCGGTTCACCGCGCTTCTACCTGCCGCTGGATCAGCAATTGCCGGCGGCGAGCTTCGCCCAGTTTGTCGTCCTGGCCAAGACCATCGAGGACCGCGAGACCCTGCGGACCTGGCTGATCGAAACGCTCAACGAACAGTTTCCAGCCCTGCGTTCGCGGGTGACGCGTCTGGAAAATGGCCCGCCGGTCGGCTACCCGGTGCAGTTCCGGGTCACCGGCGAGCACATCGAGGAAGTCCGTGCCCTGGCCCGCAAAGTGGCGGCCAAGGTTCGCGAAAATCCCCACGTGGTCAACGTCCATCTGGACTGGGAAGAACCGAGCAAAGTCGTTTATCTGAACGTCGATCAGGATCGCGCGCGAGCCTTGGGCGTGAGCACGGCGAATCTATCGAAGTTCCTGCAGAGCTCGCTGACCGGTTCGAGTGTCAGCCAGTATCGCGAAGACAACGAGTTGATCGAAATCCTCCTGCGCGGCACGTTGCATGAGCGCACCGAACTGTCGTTGCTGCCAAGCCTGGCGGTGCCGACCGACAACGGTCGCAGCGTGGCGCTGTCGCAAATCGCGACGCTGGAATACGGCTTTGAAGAAGGCATCATCTGGCACCGCAACCGCTTGCCGAATGTGACGATTCGCGCTGACATCTACGGCAAGGAACAACCGGCGACGCTGGTGCAGCAGATCATGCCGACGCTCGATCCGATTCGCGCCGAACTGCCTGATGGCTACTTGCTGGAAGTCGGCGGCACCGTGGAGGACTCGGCCCGTGGGCAGAACTCGGTGAAGGCCGGCGTGCCGCTGTTCATCGTGGTGGTGCTGACGTTGCTGATGCTGCAACTGCGCAGTTTCTCACGCACGGTGATGGTGTTTCTGACAGCGCCATTGGGATTGATCGGCGTGACCCTGTTCCTGATGGTGTTCCGCCAGCCGTTTGGTTTTGTGGCCATGCTCGGGACCATCGCGCTGTCCGGGATGATCATGCGTAACTCGGTGATTCTGGTGGACCAGATCGAGCAGGACATCGCCGCCGGGCTCAAACCCTGGCAGGCGATCATCGAGGCCACGGTGCGTCGTTTCCGGCCGATCGTGCTGACCGCGCTCGCCGCCGTATTAGCGATGATCCCGCTGTCACGCAGCGTGTTTTTCGGGCCGATGGCGGTGGCAATCATGGGTGGGTTGATCGTGGCGACGGCGTTGACGCTGCTGTTTTTGCCGGCGTTGTATGCGGCGTGGTTCCGCATAAAAAACGAAACGACCTGACCCATGTAGGAGCGAGGCTTGCCCGCGAAAGCATCACCTCGGTCGATCAGTCAAAGCGAGGTGATGCTTTCGCGGGCAAGCCTCGCTCCTACATCTATTTCAGAAACCTCTGATATTGAGTCAGAGGGACCTGAATGCTGTACTCAAGCCTCGGTTTCATGAGGTTTTGAGACAGCAAAATGAAAAAGCCACCGAGGCTGAAGGGTCGGACCGATCCGGTGTTCGACCTGTTGGGGAAGTCTCCCCACAAAGAGCGCCTGTCGGATTACCTCGCCCTCCTTAAGCCGCTGGATGATCAAGGGCGCTATCGACCGTTCAACGAGTTGCGCCACCGCTGGGCACCGGGGCTGGATTCGAGCCTGTGCTGGGCGCTGGTAAAGAAAGCCCGAACTGCGCAGTACTCAAGCCTTTTGCCTTTGGGCGAGCCACTTCAGTGGGGCAACTTTGTGCTTACACCGCTAGCGCAGAAAGCCATCTCCGCCGTCGATCGACAAGCGACGACGGCCGCGCTGGAGTTCATGACCAGCCAGATCGGCGAGCATGCGCACTTCAGTTATCTGCTCAACGATCTGATCGAAGACGAAGCGATCAGCAGCAGTCAACTCGAAGGCGCGGCGACGACTACGCGGGTGGCCAAGGACATGCTCAAGCGCAAACGCCTGCCGCGCACGCCGGACGAGCGAATGGTGATTGGCAATTACAAAATGATGAACTTCGCCTGGGAAAAGCGTTATGAACCCCTGAGCGTCGACCTGATTTCAGCCATGCACCGGGTGGGCGTCGAAGGCATCGATGATGCGCAATATTCGCCGGGGCAGTTCAGGGACAACGATGACGTGGTGGTGCAGGACGGCGAGGGCAACACCGTGCACACGCCGCCGCCCGCAGCAGGGCTGGTGTCACGGTTGCGAGTGTTGTCGACGAGGATCAACCAGCCTCACAACGATCCCGAACAACCGGAGTACCTTCATCCTCTGATCAAAGGCATCGCCCTGCATTTTGCGCTGGGCTACGAGCACCCCTTTCGCGATGGCAATGGCCGGGTCGCGCGGGCGCTGTTCTACTGGTTCATGTTCAAGAATGACTTCTCGGCGTTTCGCTACATTGCGATCAGCATTCTGTTACGCAACGCGCCGGTGAAATACGGGCGGTCTTACTTGAACACAGAAACGGATGACCTCGATCTGACGTATTTCATCGACTTTCAGTGTGCGGTCATCCTGCGGGCTGTTAGCGGTTTTACCGAGGCTTATCGGAAAAGTCTGGCGTACGCCGACAGCTTTGATCGCTGGTTGCTGGAGTCCGGTTTTTTTGAGCGATTGACCGAGAAGCAAAGGGCGGTATTCCAGGTGGCCAAGAGCGGAATGGCCAAGGAATTCACGGCGGTCAATGTGAAGGAAAATCTGGATTGCTCTTACAACACCGCGTCGGCCACTTTGAATGGGCTGGTCACGTTGAAGGTGTTCGAGAAGCGCAAGATGGGACGTGAGTGGGTCTTTTTCCTGCGATCTGGATCAACGACGTGATCCATTGTGGGAGCGGGCTTGCTCGCGAAAACGGTGTGTCAGTCAAGGTTGATATCGACTGACACACCGCTTTCGCGAGCAAGCCCGCTCCCACAGGTTTTGCGCTGAAGCTTAAAGCGTACCAAACACCTTTTTCGCCAGACTGGTCGCCGCCGCAGCAGGATTCTGGCGAATTGTTTCTTCCTGTTTGCCGATCATCTCGAACAAGCCGTTCAGTGCCTGTTCGGTGACGTAGCTTTCGATGTTGGCATTTTTTGTATCGATCACGCCCATGGTCGCGGCTTGCCCGGCGAACGAGTTGTACTGCTTGGCCAGGCCCACCTGGTCGGTGGCTTGCTTGACGATTGGCAGGAACTTGGCGCGGATCTGTTCGCGGCTGGTTTTGTTCAGGTATTGGGTCGCAGAATCATTGCCGCCGCTGAGGATGCCCTTGGCGTCTTCAACGGACATTTTTTTCACCGCGTCCACGAGGATCGGTTGGGCCTGGGTCACGGCGGTTTCCGCCGCTTTGTTCATGCTGGTTTCCAGTTGATCGACCTGGTCGCCCATGCCGAACTGCTTCATCTTGCTGGCGACCTTGCCCAGCTTGCCCGGAAGTTCGATCTTCACGTCCGGGTTGTTGCTGAACCCGCCCGGTGTCCCGAGTTGTTTCACGGCCAGTTGCGCGCCTTGGGTCAGGGCATCCTTGAGGCCGCCGGTGGCGTCTTTTTGCGACAGGTCACTGAGCGACAATGCCATCGCGCTGGCGGAAATCATCAAGCCTGCACACAGGCCGGCGAAGCGAAGGGTAGGGCGGAACATGGCGGCTTCCTTGTTCATAAAAAATGTTCAAAAAATAAAATCAACGGGCGGCGTCTACACGGATTTTCAGTGGCTGCGGATCGCTGCCATCGAGTTGCACGGCGTGGTGTTCGGTAGTGATGAACATCAGTTGGCCATTCACTTCGATACGCGCGCTGACTGAGTAACGATGGCCGGGTTTGACCTGTGCCGGATCGTAACTCAGATGGAATGGCAGTGGCACCTGGCCTTTGACGGGGCCTTTCTGTTCGTCGAGCACAATGGCGGGGGCGTCGGCCAGAGACACGTCCTGCAAGCTGACGCTCAGGGTGGCGGTCGGGGGCAGGGCGATGCGTTGCAGGTAGAAGACTTCGCCATCGAGGCTGGTTTTGGCGGCAGGTTGCATCGACTGACAGGCTCCGAGCAAAGCGGTCATGGCCAATAGAGAGAGTTTTTTCATTGGATATCTCCGAATGTGGGAGCGGGCTTGCTCGCGAAGGCGGTGTGTCAGACAACACAGGTGTTGAATGTTAAACCGCCTTCGCGAGCAAGCCCGCTCCCACAGTTGTTTTGCATCAGGCCTCGGGCTGTGTGGTGGCCAGATCCGCCGCGTCTTCACTGCGATGCAACGCCACCTGACGGATCGACAAACGAATCTCCGCCGGCAACACCCGCTTCGCCGCGCCTTCAGCCAGTTCACCGAGCAACTCGTGGTAGCTCAGCTTGCCCGCTTCGTCACGCTTGAGCACATCGAGGTCCAGCATCGTCTGGATGAAGTGCCGGAACAGGCTCTTGTCGAAAAACTCCGGGGCGTTGAGGCCATGGAGGATCGACAGGCGCTGGGCCATGACGGTGCAGAGGTCTTCCAGTTCTTCGGCGCTGACGCTGTTCTGGCCGCTGTTGAGCAGCAGGGAAACGGTCATGTAGAAGCGTTGCAGGGTCTGGGCGATGCTCTTCGACAGCAGGGTCAGCAACACGAAATGTCGCGAACTCGGCGCCGGACGCAGGTAGACATCATTCTCGAAACGCAACAGACCCTGCTCGACGAATGCGTCGAGCCATTGGTCGATCACGGCATCCAGTTCGTCCAGCGACCAACGGATGAACAGCTCCGATTGCAGGTACGGATACAGTGCGCGGGTGTAGCGCAGGATCTGTTCGCGGCTCATGCGCGAGGCGCTCTGGAAGAAACTCGCGAGCAACGCCGGCAGCGCGAAAATGTGCAGCACGTTGTTGCGGTAGTAGGTCATCAGGACGGCGTTTTGCTCGTCCAGGTACAGAATCTTGCCGAGCGCATCACTTTGTTCGGACAGCAGATTCATGTCCTTCACATGCTCGATCAGCGCGCGCCCGTCACCTTCCGGCAGCGTGGTGTGCGGCGAGTACGGAACCTTGCGCAGCAGTGCCAGGTACAAGTCCAGTACCCGTGCCATGGCACGATCATCCAGGGCCAGTCGGCTGGTGGACAGCAACGCCAGCGCCACCAGGTTGACCGGATTGATCGCCGCCGCTTCGTTCAGATGCTGCGCGACTTTCTCGCCGAGGCGGTTGGTGGTTTCGTTGAGCCAGGCCGGTTTGAACTGCGGACCGAGCTCCTGTTTGCGCCAGTCCGGCTGCTCGCTGTCGAGGAATTCCGCGAGTTTGATCGGCTCACCGAAGTTCACCGCCACCTGGCCGAAACGCTGCTTGAGGGCGCCGATGACTTTGAAGATGTCGAAGATCGATTCTTTCTTCTTGCTCGCACCGCGCAGTTCGCCAAGGTAGGTCCGGCCTTCCAGCACGCGCTCATAACCGATGTACACCGGAATGAACACGATGGGCATGCGCGAGGAGCGCAGGAAGCTGCGC
This sequence comes from Pseudomonas migulae, assembly GCF_024169315.1. Lineage (NCBI taxonomy): Bacteria > Pseudomonadati > Pseudomonadota > Gammaproteobacteria > Pseudomonadales > Pseudomonadaceae > Pseudomonas > Pseudomonas migulae. The sequence goes on from NZ_JALJWR010000001.1 coordinate 5,195,525, forward strand.
AGGGTGATCGCCAGCATCCCGGTTTTCGGTTGCAGCATGCGCCCGGTGCGTGAGCGGCCGCCCTCGACGAAATACTCGACCGGGAAACCTTTGGTGAACAGGGTGTGCAGGTATTCGTTGAACACCGAGGTGTACAGCGGATTGCCCTTGAACGTACGGCGCATGAAGAACGCGCCGCCACGGCGCAGCAGGCTGCCGATCACCGGCATGTTCAGGTTGATCCCGGCGGCGATGTGCGGTGGGGTCAAGCCGTTGCGGAACAGCAAGTAGGACAGCAGCAAGTAGTCGATATGGCTGCGATGACACGGCACGTAGATCACTTCGTGACCCTGGGCGACTTTCTGCACGCCTTCGATGTGGTTGACCTTGATCCCGTCGTAGATCTTGTTCCAGAACCAGCTCAGCACCACTTCCAGAAAACGGATGGCGGTGTAGGTGTAGTCCGAGGCGATCTCGTTGCCGTAGCGCAAGGCCTGGGCCTTGGCTTTCTCCGGGGAGATGTTTTCCCGTTCGGCTTCGTCGAGGATCGCTTGCTTGACCAGCGGTTGATTGAGCAGGCCTTTGACCAGGTTGCGGCGGTGGGAAATGTCCGGGCCGATCACCGCGGCTTTGAGGTTGCGGAAGTGCACCCGCAGAATCCGTTGGGCCATGCGCACGGTGCGCTCGTGACCCTTGTTGTGGTCGATCAATTCGCGCAGGTGGATCGGCGCGGAGAACTGCACGCGGGTCTTGCGCCCGAGCACGATGATGCTGAGCAAGCGGCGCAGCCGTCCGGTGACCGCCCAGCTGTCGGCGAAGAGGAGTTTCCACGGGCTCGATTCGCTGTCTGGCGACTGGCCCCAGAACACACTGACCGGAATGATCTGCGCGTCTTCGGCGGCATTTTGGCTCAGGGCGCTGACCAGGCGGGTCAGGGTCGGCGGCGCACCGCGCTTGTCCTGGCGACCGAGCCAGTCAGGCTCCGGCGTCAGGTAAAAGAACGCGGCGGGTTCCAGCAGATTACCCACCGACACGGGCAGCACCGGGCGGGGCAGGCCGGCCTTGCTGCACTCGGTGTCGACCACGGCGAGGTCGGTCAGCGAAGGGTTTTGCAGGACGTAGAACACCGGACGACTGCGGTCGAGGTTGAGGGTGAACGACGACTGGTTGATCGTCTCGGAGCGAACCCAGAGATAGAGCAGTCGGCGCAGGGTGCCAAACACAAGACGGCGGAACGGGGAACGGGTCATACGGCATCTGCATGAGTGAATAAAACCGAGCGTTTGCTCGGGCGGGCGTGGGGGGTGTTCTCAATTAGTTTCCACACCGCGTTGTCGCCTAAAAGCGGGCCAGGCAAGGCGCAGGCCGCTGGGAATGGTTGTTCCCTTTCCAAGGCCTGCAACGCAGCCTGGCCCGCTTTTAGGCACAACCCGAAGGGCCGGGCCTGCTGTTGTGCAGGGCTGCGTTGCTCGAAGCTTATTTGGAATGACCAAACCACGCTTCTCGCGCCTTGCCCTGCGCAACAGCAGACCCGGCGCGGGGCGGAAACTAATTGAGAACACCCCCCAGTGTGCCGGATTCGTCGAAAATCGGCAAAAAAGCGGCTAAGTAAAGTTGAGTTGAGAGTTTTCACGTCTGTCATATACTCGGCGAGCCCGCACTGGCCAGATAGTGGCACCTCTCAGTGCAAGCAATGTTCCCGAGGCTTTCCTGCGAAAAGCCCGATCAATAATAAAAAAGGAGTATGAACAGATGGCAACACGTGAAACCGGCAACGTGAAGTGGTTCAACGACGCCAAGGGCTACGGTTTTATTCAGCGTGCGGACGGGGTAGATGTGTTCGTGCACTACCGCGCGATTCGCGGTGAAGGCCACCGGTCGCTGACCGAAGGTCAGCAGGTCGAGTATGCGGTGGTGACGGGCGAGAAGGGGTTGCAGGCTGAGGATGTGGTGGGGCTGTAAATCCACCCTTCAGATTACGCAAAACCAAATGTGGGAGCGGGCTTGCTCGCGAATACGGTGCGTCAGTCCAAGTTTATATTGACTGACACACCGTATTCGCGAGCAAGCCCGCTCCCACATTCGATTGCGTACTGTTGTTAAACCGTTTTCCAGGTGATCTCTTCTTCACCATCGGCGCTGATGCGCATCCAGCGATCCGCTGTCTCTTCACCTTCTTCCTCGACCCAGCTGCCCGGTGCGCAACGCACTTCAACGTTCAGCGCGGCAAACGCGGCGCGGGCGCAGGCGATGTCGTCTTCCCACGGGGTCTGGTCGCTTTCCAGGTACAGGCTGTTCCATTTTCCTACGGCTTTCGGCAACCAGGTGACCGGCACGTTGCCAGCCTTGCACTTGTAGGTCTGGCCTTTCTGAACCCAGTCGGTGCACGGGCCCAACGCTTCGCCGAGCCAGGTGGCGATGGCCTTGTAGTCGACGTCGGCGTCTTTCAGGTAAATCTCGATATCGGGTTGGCGCATGGATGTCCTCACTGCGGGTCTGAAAAATCCATTCGCGGATTTAGCCGGCCTCAAGCCGTTGCTCAAGACCAAAAAATTATTGAAGTACGAAGTAATCGTAACGCATCGACACGGTGACCTCGAACGGCTCGACCTGGTCGATGACCGCCGCCCGGCGTTCGGCGCTGGCGCGCCAGCCGTGGGGCGTCATGGCCAACAGGTTGGCGCGATCCTGACCACTTGCGAGCGTCAGTTTGAATTCCAGGTTTTCGCTGTGCTGCAAAGCCATGCCTTCCGGGACCAAGGCCAGATGCTTGTCGTCGGTGTACTCACGCACTTCATCGTACAGCCGTTCGCGCAATTCCATCAGATGGCCGCTGGTCGGCCCGACTTTCATCAAGCCGCCGCCGGGGCTGAGCAAGCGCTTGGCTTCTTCCCAGTCCAGCGGGCTGAACACGCTGGCGAGAAACTGACAACTGCCAGACGCCAACGGCACCCGCGCCATGCTGGCGATCAACCAGGTCAGTTGCGGGTTGCGTTTACAGGCGCGTTTGACCGCTTCCCGGGAGATGTCCAGCGCGTAACCGTCAGCGTTGGGCAAGGCCTCGGCGATTTGCGCGGTGTAGTAACCCTCGCCACAACCGATGTCGAGCCAGCGCTGCGGCGCATATTCAGCCGCCAGTTCAGCGAGGCGCCTGGCGACCGGCGCGTAATGGCCGGCGTTCAGGAAGTCGCGACGGGCTTCGACCATCGCCAGGTTATCCCCAGGGTCGCGGCTGTTTTTGTGCTGCACCGGCAACAGATTCAGGTAACCCTGGCGCGCACGGTCGAAGCGATGCCCGGCGGGGCAGGCCACGCCGTTGTCCACCGCGTTCAGCGGTTCGCTGCAGATCGGGCAGGCGAGCATCAGGCGAGCAACTTGATCAGGGTCTGGTAGTAAATTTCGGTCAGCACATCGAGGTCGGCGGCCAGTACGCGCTCGTTGACCTGGTGGATCGTCGCGTTGACCGGGCCCAGTTCGACCACTTGTGTACCCATGGTGGCGATGAAGCGACCGTCGGAGGTGCCACCGCTGGTGGACGCCTTGGTATCGCGACCGGTGATGTCTTTGATGCTCGACGCCACGGCATCCAGCAACGCGCCCGGTTCGGTGAGGAACGGCAGGCCGGACAGCGCCCAGTCGATGTGCCAGTCCAGGCCATGCTTGTCGAGAATATCGGCGACGCGTTTCTGCAGGCCTTCCACGGTGGATTCGGTGGAGAAACGGAAGTTGAACACCGCCACCAGGTCACCCGGGATCACGTTGGTCGCGCCCGTGCCGGAATTCACGTTGGAAATCTGGAAACTGGTCGGCGGGAAGAAATCATTTCCGTGGTCCCAATGCTCGGCGGCCAGTTCGGCCAGCGCCGGGGCGGCGAGGTGGATCGGGTTCTTGGCGAGGTGCGGATAGGCCACGTGACCTTGCACGCCGTGCACGGTCAGTTTGGCGCCGAGGGAGCCGCGACGACCGTTCTTGACCACGTCGCCCACGAGCGTGGTGCTCGATGGTTCGCCGACGATGCACCAGTCCAGGCGCTCCTTGCGCGCTGCGAGGCGCTCGACGACCGCTTTAGTGCCGTGATGCGCCGGGCCTTCTTCGTCGCTGGTGATCAGGAACGCGACTTTGCCCTTGTGATCCGGGTAGTCGGCGACAAAGCGCTCGGCGGCCACGGTCATGGACGCAAGGCTGCCTTTCATGTCCGCCGCGCCACGGCCGCAGAGCATGCCGTGTTCGTCGATCAGCGCGTTGAACGGCTCGATCTGCCAGGCCGTTACCGGACCGGTCGGCACCACGTCGGTATGACCGGCGAAGCACAGCACCGGGCCGTCGTGTTTGCCATGGGTCGCCCAGAAGTTATCCACATCTTCGATGCGCATCGGTTCCAGCATGAAACCGGCATCGCCCAGGCGCTGCATCATCTGCTTCTGGCAATCGGCGTCGACCGGCGTCACGGATGGACGGCGGATCAGGTCGATGGCGAGTTGAAGGGTCGGCGAAAGGTCGGCGTGGGCCGTCATGGAAAAAACTCCGGAAGCTTGAATATGGGCGCGGGCTAAATGTGGGAGCGGGCTTGCTCGCGAACGCGGTGTGTCAGTCAATGTAAATGTTGATTGTTACATCGCATTCGCGAGCAAGCCCGCTCCCACAGGTACTGAGTTCGGCCGTTAAACCGAGTCCCGCCAAGGTGCGCACAAAATGGCGGTTATCTTAAAGCAAAACGGCGGCCATTGGCCGCCGTTTAGTGCATCTGCAGAGATTTAGACTGCCGGTGCCGTTTCAGCCGCCACAGCCGGTTTCGGCAGAGAAGACAGGAACGCCATGATCAGCGCCGCCAGGTACGGCAGCGACTGCACCAGCAACATGATCACCCAGAAGCGCATGTCGTTGCTCGGCAGCCCGTTCACCAGGAAGATCCCCAGCGCCGCGCCCCACAACAACACCATGATGAATACCTCTTCACGGGCCTCCGAAATCGCCACCCAGAAGCCATGGTTATCGGCGTTTTTCGGCGTGCGGAAGAACGGAATGCTGCTGGTGAAGAAGCCGTACAACACCGCTTTGGCGATGGTGTGCGACAACGCCAGACCGGCCAGCGCCGCGCAGAACGCATCCTTCAGGTTCACGCCAACCGCGCGACGGTAAAGGAAGATGATCTTGCCGACCTTGAACACGAACAGCGCCAATGGCGGGATCGCGAAAATCAGCAACGGTGGGTCGACGCGCTGCGGCACGATGATCATCGCCGCCGACCACAACAGCGCGCCGACGGTGAAGAAGATGTTCATGCCGTCCGCGACCCACGGCAACCAGCCCGCGAGGAAGTGGTAGCGCTGGCCACGGGTCAGTTCGGTGTCCTTGCCGCGCAGCAAACTCGCGGTGTGACGCTTGATGATCTGAATTGCACCGTAGGCCCAGCGGAAACGCTGTTTCTTGAAGTCGATAAAGGTATCGGGCATCAAGCCTTTGCCGTAGCTGGTGTGGTAGTACGCGGCCGACAAACCTTTCTCGAACACGCGCAGGCCCAGTTCGGCGTCTTCACAGATGCACCAGTCGGCCCAGCCAAGCTCCTCGAGCACCGAGCGCCGGGTCATGGTCATGGTGCCGTGCTGGATGATCGCGTCGCGGTCGTTACGGGTGACCATGCCGATGTGGAAGAAGCCTTTGTATTCCGCATAGCAAAGCTTCTTGAACGTGCTTTCGTTCTGGTCGCGGTAATCCTGCGGCGACTGCACCACGGCGATTTTCGGGTCGGCGAAGTGCGGCACCATGTGCTTGAGCCAGTTCGGGTCGACACAGTAATCCGAGTCGATCACCGCAATCACTTCGGCATCCTTGGCGGTGTGCGGAATCAGGTAGTTCAGCGCGCCGCCCTTGAAACCGGCCAGCGGTGCGACGTGGAAGAACTTGAAGCGCGGGCCGAGGGTTGCGCAGTAATCGCGCACCGGTTCCCAGACCGCCGGGTCCTTGGTGTTGTTGTCGATGATCAGGACTTCAAAATCCGGATAGTCGAGGTTGGCCAGGGCGTTGAGGGTCTGTTTGACCATCTCCGGTGGCTCGTTATAGCAAGGGACGTGAATCGAGACTTTCGGCCTGTAGTCCGAGTCGCCCACCACCGGCAGGAATTCGCGCCGGCGTTTGTGGGTCCAGACCGCTTCGGCCAGTTCATGCGCCTCGGTCAGCAGTACGATAAAGACCCCGAGCGCGCCGAGTGCGAGCAGGAATCCGACCGTCAGGCTGAACCAGGTGCTGTACTGCTGGCTGTAGTCATAACCGATCCACACCAATACCGAACCGCAGAGGAACGCGATAAAGGTCAGGAAAGTGCGGCCACGTTGACGCAGGGCCGAGCCGTCGATCATCAGCAAGGTCAGGGACAGCAAGGCCAGCACAGCCGATCCGATGGCCAGCACGCGCCATTGCGGAATCGCGACCACCGGGCCTTCGAAGTTGAATTTCTGCTGACGCGCGGCGTTGAACACGCCCCAATACGCGCCCACCGAACCTTCGTCACTGGCCTTCCACGGCTGGTCAAACGCTTCGATCACGAAGTAGTTGAAGCCCTGGCGGTTGAGCTTGTTCACCAGCGTGCGCAGGTAAATCGCCTGATCTGCCGGGCTCGCATCGGTGCCGCCACGCATGCGGCCGTTGCTCGGCCAGCCAACCTCCGAAAGCAGCAGCGGTTTTTTCGGGAACATCTTTTTCAGGTCGCGGGCGCGGTCGAGGACGAATTGGCCAGCCTTGTCCACCGGGACATATTCCCAGTAAGGCAGGACGTGCGCGGCAATCAGGTCGACGTGCTTGGCCAGTTCCGGGTGTTCTTCCCAGACGTGCCATTGCTCGGACGTGGTGACCGGCACCTTGACGGCGGCACGGACGCGATCAAGGATCACACTCAGTTCCGCAGCGGTAATTTCCTTACGGAAAATCGCCTCGTTGCCTACAACCACACGAACCACGCTGCGGGAGGAGTTGGCGATTTCGATGGCGCGGGTGATTTCGCGCTCGTTGCGTTCCAGGTCCGGGCTGATCCAGATCCCGAGGGTGACCCGCAGGCCAAACTCTTCAGCCAGCTTGGGAATGTCCCCGAGGGTGCCATCGACCGAGTAAGTACGGATGTTGTCCGTCAGCTTGCTCATGATCTCCAGATCGCGACGCATTTGATCGTCGGTCGGGTACTGCTCTTTCTGCGGGTACTGGCCTTGCTGGAACGGCGAGTAGGAAAACCCGGAGATCTGTTCGGGCCAGTTGGGGGCGGTGACCGGGCGATTGATCAGCGCCCAGAAGCCGGTAAACAAGGCTGCGATGGCGAGCACCACGACCAGGTTGAGTCCAAATTTACGCGATGACATGGCTATTTCGGGTTCCAAAGGCTGTGGAACGAAGTTACGGTCGGCGAGTGCCAAGGGGCGCGCATCCTACACCGTGCTTTCCCTGACCGTACAGCGGACAGGGAAAAGCCGGACGTTGGGCAATCCAACTCGGCTTAAGTTCTTTCGTTGGACCTTGTAGGTTAAATCTTGGTTCTGTGCAGGCTGAATAATGAGGTGACGACGCCCGTTCATAGCCCAAAGGTGCTCTTGGCCGCCGACGGCCCTATAATGCGCGCCGGTTTTTGGGGTAATGGTCATGAGTACAGAAGATCCGCGGTTTGCAGGCATCGCCCGCTTGTATGGCATCGAAGGGCTTGAGCGCTTGCGCGCGGCCCACGTGGCGATCGTCGGCGTCGGTGGCGTCGGTTCCTGGGCGGCGGAAGCCATCGCCCGTTGCGGTGTTGGCGAGATTTCCCTGTTTGATCTCGACGACGTCTGCGTCAGCAACGCCAACCGTCAGCTGCACGCGCTGGATAGCACTGTGGGCAAACCCAAGGTCGAGGTGATGGCCGAGCGTCTGCGCGGAATCAATCCCGACTGCACGGTGCACGCGGTGGCGGACTTCGTTACCCGCGACACCATGGCCGAGTACATCACCCCGAACATCGATTGCGTGATCGACTGCATCGACAGCGTCAACGCCAAGGCTGCGCTGATCGCCTGGTGCAAACGCCGCAAGATCCAGATCATCACCACCGGCGGGGCGGGAGGGCAGATCGACCCGACGCTGATTCAGGTCTGTGACCTGAACCGGACCTTCAACGACCCGTTGGCCTCGAAGGTGCGTTCGACCCTGCGCCGCGACTACAACTTCTCCCGCACCGTGACCCGTCATTACAGCGTGCCATGCGTGTTTTCCACCGAGCAGCTGCGCTACCCGAAACCGGATGGCAGCATTTGCCTGCAGAAGAGTTTTGTCGGGGATGGCGTGAAGCTCGACTGCGCCGGCGGGTTTGGCGCAGTGATGATGGTAACGGCGACGTTTGGCATGGTCGCGGCGACCAAGGCTGTGGATAAGATTGTGGCGGGAGTGCGGCGGCCGGCGGATCGGGTTAAACCTGCCTGACCCGATACAAAACCTGTAGGAGCGAGGCTTGCCCGCGAAAGCGGTGTGTCGGGTACGACGCCTTCGCGGGCAAGCCTCGCTCCTACAGGGGCGCGGCCAATTCATTCATCCGCTGTAACACAGCATTGAGGCCATTACTCCGCGATGGTGATAGTTGTCGGGACAAGCCCAACTGACTGAACCACTCCGGCAAATCCACCTGCTGCAACTCAACCGCTGACAACCCGTTGACCCGCGCCAGCAACAACGCCACCAACCCGCGAATCAAGCGTGCATCGCTGCTGGCGCTGAACAGCCAATGACCGTCCTGCAGCGAGCCCACCAGCCACACCTGGCTTTCACAGCCATGCACGCGGTTGGCCTCGCCCTTATCCCCATCGCTCAACGCAGGCAGTCGGTCGCCCCATTGCATCAGCAGCCGCGCCCGTTGTTCCCAGCCAGCGGCAGCCTGAAAGGTCTCGAGTGCCGTGATGGCATCTGCGGGGAGGCTCATCGCAACAACTCCAGCGCCTGATCCAGCGCTTCAAAGAACCGTTCCAGGTCTTCGGAATCGTTGTAGAGCGCCAACGACACCCGAATCGCTCCAGCCAGTTCAAAGCTTTTCAGCAACGGCATGGCACAGTGATGACCTGCGCGCACCGCGATTCCCTGTTCCGTCAGCAAATGCGCCAGATCAGAGTTATGCACACCCTCGACGACAAAACTTGCCAGGGCCAGTTGCGGTTTGCCCAGCAGCCGGATGCCGTTGCGGGCCGCAAGGCCTTTCAACAAATAGTCGTGCAGCGCCGCTTCATGGGCCGAGACCGCGTCCTGATCAAGACCGGCGAGGTAATCCAGCGTCGCCCCAAGGCCGATCACACTGGAAATGGGTGGCGTGCCCGCCTCGAACCCCAGCGGCGCCGGGCGAAAGCGTGCGTGCTGGTAATCCGCATCCAGCACCATTTCGCCGCCGAACTGCCAATGGCGCAGTTGTTCCAGCGCTTCATGACGCCCGAACAACACGCCCAGGCCATCGGGACCGTAGAGCTTGTGGCTGGAAAACACATAGAAGTCGCAACCCAGCGCCTGCACGTCATGCCGACCATGGACCACGCCTTGGGCGCCATCGACCACGGTCAAGGCGCCGTGTGCCTTCGCCATCGCCAACAAGGCGGGCAGCGGTTGCCAGGCGCCGAGCACGTTGGACAACTGACTGACCGCCAGCAAGCGCGTGCGCGGACCGATCATCGAGGCGGCGGCATCGAGGTCGATCAAACCGTCGGTATCCAGCGGCAGGATCACCAGTTTCAACTCGCGACGGTGGGCCAGTTGCTGCCACGGCAGCAGGTTGGCGTGGTGCTCCAGGGCGCTGATGACAATCTCGTCGCCCGGATTGAATTGGTGCTCCAGGCCATAGGCCAGGAGGTTCAGCGCGGAGGTCGCGCCGTGGGTAAAGATGATCTTTCCGCTATCGCCGGCATTCAGCCAGTGAGCGGCTTTGCTGCGGCTGTCCTCGAACGCCTGGGTGGCATGCGCGCCGGGCAGGTGCTGCGCCCGATGCACGTTGGCCGCGCCATTGGCGTAGTAATGCGCCAGTGCATCCAGCAGGACTTGAGGTTTTTGTGTGGTGGCGGCGTTGTCCAGGTAGGTCTGGTCTTGCCGTTGCAGAGCGGCGATGGCTGGAAAGTCGGCGCGCCAGGGAGATGGAATCATCATGGTGTCGGGCCCTGCTAAACATGGGCGAGGTGTACGCCAGACCCTGACTGGTAGGAGCGAAGCTTGCTCGCGAAAGCGGTGCGTCAGGTAGAACGCCTTCGCGGGCAAGCCTCGCTCCTACAAGTGCAGGTGATCGTTGACGCTCTGCTTAGTTGTGAGCGTGCAGCGCTTCGTTCAGTTCGATCGCCGATTTGTGGGTTTTGCATTCCACGGCACCGGTTTCCGAATTGCGGCGGAACAGCAGGTCAGGCTGACCGGCCAGTTCGCGGGCCTTCACGACCTTGACCAGCTTGTTGTTCTCGTCCAGCAGCGCCACTTTGGTGCCGGCGGTCACGTACAGGCCCGACTCAACGGTGTTGCGGTCGCCCAACGGGATACCGATACCGGCATTCGCGCCGATCAGGCAACCTTCGCCGACCTTGATCACGATGTTGCCACCGCCCGACAGGGTACCCATGGTCGAGCAACCGCCGCCCAGGTCCGAACCCTTGCCGACGAAGACACCGGCGGAAACGCGGCCTTCGATCATGCCCGGGCCTTCGGTGCCAGCGTTGAAGTTGACGAAACCTTCGTGCATCACGGTGGTGCCTTCGCCAACGTAGGCGCCCAGACGAATACGCGCCGCATCGGCGATACGCACGCCGGCCGGTACCACGTAATCGGTCATTTTCGGGAACTTGTCCACCGAGAACACTTCCAGCAGCTCGCCCCGCAGACGGGCTTCCAGTTGATGCTCGGCCAGTTCGGCGAGGTCGATCGCGCCCTGGCTGGTCCACGCGACGTTCGGCAGCAGCGGGAACACGCCGGCCAGGTTCAGGCCGTGCGGCTTGACCAGACGATGGGACAACAGGTGCAGCTTGAGGTAAGCCTCAGGCGTGGAAGTCAGTTGCGCGTCTTCAGCCAGAATGGTCGCGACCAGCGGCTTGTGGCTCTCGGCCAGGCGGGTCAGCAGGGCAGCCTGGGCAGCGTCGACGCCTTTGGCGGCTTCAGCCAGTTGCGAGGCCTGGGCGGTAGTGAATGCGATGGCCTGATTGCCCTCGGTATAACCCAGAATCGGCGCGATGGCCGCGACCAGTTCGGCCGAAGGATTGAGCAATGGCTGTGCGTAGAACACTTCCAGCCACGCGCCTTGACGATTTTGAGTGCCGACACCAAAGGCCAGGCTGAACGGGGTAGTAGACATGGAAATACCTCTAACAAAATTGAACGGGCGGGCTTACTTGAGCGCTGCCGCGTAGATATCTGGCTTGAAGCCAATCAGGGTTCGGTCACCGAGATCGAGCACCGGGCGCTTGATCATCGAGGGTTGTGCGAGCATCAGTTCGATGGCTTTCGGCTGGTCGAGATCGGCTTTGCGTTCGTCGTCGAGCTTGCGAAAGGTCGTGCCTGCACGGTTCAACACCACTTGCCAGCCGTGCTCGTCGCACCATTGGGTCAGGTGTTCACGGTCGATTCCGGCCGTTTTGTAATCGTGAAAGTCATAGTGGACAGCGTGTTCATCGAGCCAGGTGCGCGCCTTTTTCATGGTGTCGCAGGCTTTGATGCCGAAAAGGTGCAACGTTTTGCTTGAAACGGTCAAGGAATTGCCCCCTTTGCAGGTGCTGGAAAAAAAAGGTGAAGGATTATGCCATGACCGGACGGTTTCGCGTTGGCCGTGGTCGTTTTGCTACCGCCAATTCTATGTGGGAGGTGTTTCCAGTTGAAGCGAGGTGCTGGCGTTCCAGATGGATTTGCTGGAACGGCGGCCGCGTTTGAAGGCGCTGCGGGCGCAGCACCTGGAGTTGTACCCACTCGGCCGTCATCACCCGATGGGTGATGACGTGTTGCGGGAAGTATGTGGGGAGCTGGATCTGATTGAAGTCAATCGGGGTGCAATGAAATAGCGCTAAAGAAGGTTATGGATAAATCTGGCGCATGAACGCGATGTCACCTTCGCTGATGTTTTTGTTTAGAGGTTGCTCCCAGTCACCCACGGTGAGCTCGTTATGGACTTGATAATGCATCACTGAATATCGATCGTAGGGTGCGTAGGTCCGACCAGGCACGCGCTCAAGGGGGAAAACATTCGCGTCAACTTGAGCTTTGGAAAAGTTGGCAGAGTTCTCGAAGTGGACATATGCTTTTTCCCGGTCCCAAGGTATTTCTGCGTCGGGATGTTGATGTGCATGGTCCAGGCCTAATGCGTGGCCGAACTCATGAGTGATGAGGCTCTCGTAATCGGGAGAAGAAACGTTAGTCCCTAACGTCATCGATGGATCGTGGGCGTGCCCCGCGAGTGAGTCGGTCCCTACGGCCGAACTTCCAGCGTTATTGAAAGATGGCTGGAAGTCTACTCGGATATCACCCAGAAATTCATCCGTAGCATTGATATCCTTTTCATCCATCTCAATGAATTCGAAATTCAGATTGATGTATGGCAGCCATTTGCTAGCTCCGTTTTTTACGGCTTCGAACGAATGCTCGTCAAGTTTGTATACAAGTACTTTGAGGGTCTTTCCAACGCTCCAATACTTGGTGTGTTCCCCGACACTTCTTTTATTTCGACGACCACTGCTCATCGCTCCATTGCTGGGGCGTTCGTTGATTGCAACAGAATAAGAGTTGAGCGGATCGTAAGTTTTGTTGGTGTTGCAATGTTTGAATTGGTTCATGTGTTGCCTTCCTTGGTTTTGTTTTTCGGTGGGCCTGGCGTGAAGCGGGTGTTTTTATTTGATCAAAGAGTGCTGGGAAAAGGGTAAGCCTCGTTCATGAACGCTTTGTCCTTTTCACTGAGAGAAAGATTAGGAAAAATCTGGAAGTCGCCTACCGTCCAGGATTGGTGGATGGTGTAGTGCATGATTGACTTTCGGTCGTACTCTGAATAAATGCTTTCGCTGGCGTCTGCGCGATCAAGGTACCATTGGTGCAGTCTTTTGCGCGTCACACTGGCTTGGTAGTTGTCTCCGTCAGGATCGTCGGATAACCCGTGTTGTTGATAAATGGCCGGCTTGTCCCAAGGGATGTTTGCTGTAGGGTTAGTCTGCTCGTGTTCTGCCCCCAGCATATGACCGAACTCATGCATAACATTGGCTGCGAAGTAGCGTGCTTGGTTGGCTGAGTGAGGCCAGAGCTTCATGGTCGGTCCATCTATAGATAACAATGCATCTGTGCCGATGAGTGATGAGAAAGTTCCTTCCTCGCTGAGTATGCGGATGTCGCCTTCTTCACCTTCGACGAAATCGAATTGTAAATTGATATGCGGCAGCCAGTTGTTGGCAGCAGAGATGGTTGCCTCCTTGAATTCTCTGGTGCCATTAAGAAAGGCAATGCGAAGAGTGCGTCCGGGAGTCCATAGTTTGGAAGGATTATTCTTGGTCCACATTATTCTGAAGCTCCTGGGGTAATATGATTTGTTGTTTGCTCTTTTATTGAAAAGTTGTAGAGCGCTTCGAGGTTTTCGGGCGCAGTTGTGGCGTGATTTTTATTGATATACATGATCAAACTTCCTTGTTGTATTTTTGGATGGCATAGATTTTCGTGCGGAAGATAGAATTTAGTGTAGAGGGGTTGTTTCGTAAAGTGGAAGGCTTGAAGTGTGTGTTACTTGGTGTTGGTAAGTTCGCGGCATTGCACTTGGCGAACAATATGACTTTATAAGGGTTTCGGTGTCTTGTTGGGTGGCAGGGTTGGTTGTATTGATGTTGGCCATGTATTGAAAGTTGCCGTGCCAGATTATCTGGCACGGCTTCATGGATTACTGCTTGCGGGTAATAAACGCGCGAATACGCTCTGCTGCTTCCACGCATTCAGCCAATGGCGCAACCAGCGCCATCCGCACCCGGCCAGCACCCGGATTGAACCCATCAACTTCCCGAGACAGGTAAGAGCCCGGAACCACAGTCACATGTTCCTGGACGAACAGGTCGCGACAGAAGGCTTCGTCATCACCTTCAACGTTCGGCCACAAGTAAAAGCCGCCATCCGGACGCTGTACATCCATCACCGGGCTGAGGATTTCCAGCACCGCATCATACTTCTCGCGATACAGCGCACGGTTGGCCCGCACATGCACTTCGTCATTCCATGCGGCCACGCTGGCCAGTTGGGTCTGAACCGGCATCGCACAGCCGTGATAGGTGCGGTACAGCAGGAAGCCTTTGAGAATGTCGGCGTCACCGGCTACGAAACCCGAACGCAGGCCCGGCAGGTTGGAACGCTTGGACAGGCTATGGAACACCACGCAACGCTTGAAATCCTTGCGGCCCAGTTCCACACAGGCGCTGAGCAGGCCGGCCGGCGGGGTTTGTTCGTTGAAGTACAGTTCGCTGTAGCACTCGTCGGCGGCGATCACGAAATCGTATTCGTCGGCCAGGGCGATCAGTTTCTTCAGGGTTTCAACCGGAATCAGCGCGCCGGTCGGGTTACCTGGCGAGCAGAGGAACAGGATCTGGCAGCGTTTCCAGATGTCCGGGGAAACGGCATCGAAGTCCGGGTTGAAGCCGTTTTCGTCCAGGCACGGGAGGTAATGCGGCTTGGCCCCGGCCAGGAACGCCGCGCCTTCGTAGATCTGATAGAACGGATTCGGGCTGACCACCAACGCGTCGTCGCCGCGGTTGACCACGGTCTGGGTGAAGGCGAATAGCGCTTCACGGGTGCCGTTGACCGGCAGCACGTTGCGCGCCGGGTCGAGCCAGCCGCTCGGGACGTTGAAGCGGCGTTCGCACCAGGCGCCGATAGCTTCACGCAGGGCCGGGATGCCGAGGGTGGTCGGGTACACGGCCATCTGATCCAGATTGCTTGCCAGGGCTTCGGCGACAAAGCTTGGCGAACGGTGTTTCGGCTCGCCGATGGACAGCGCGATAGGGCGTTTGTCCGGGTTTGGCGTGACACTGCCGAGCAGGGCGCGGAGCTTCTCGAACGGGTAGGGCTGGAGCTGGGTCAGAGCGTTGTTCATCGGGGGCCTCTTTCAATGTGGGGGCGAGCCTGTGTGGCGAGGGGATTTATCCCCGTTGGGGCGCGAAGCGGCCCCGGCATTTCAAAGTTAAACCGCGTTTACGACTGCTTCGCAGCCGAACGGGGATAAATCCCCTCACCACACAGACTCGATTCCACAGGGGGAAATTTGTTAATTCAGATACTGATTCGCGACAACTTGATATCGGGTTCATTGCTGACAGTCAGCTGTTCAACAATCGCATCCTGCAAGCGGCTGCACAGCAACGGGTCGGACAATGGCTGGTTATTGGCGTCGGTGATGAAGAACACGTCTTCCACACGTTCGCCGAGGGTGGCGATCTTGGCGTTCTGCAGTGACAGGTCGAACTCCAGGAAGATCGTACCGATCCGCGCCAGCAAGCCCGGCCGATCCGGTGCGCTGAGCTCCAGCACGGTCACCGGACGCTGGGCATCGTTGTGGATCGTCACCTGTGGCGCAAACGCGAAATGCTTGAGCTGACGCGGCACCCGACGCTGGATGATCGTCGGGTAATCGTCCGGGTTGCGCAGGGCTTCGGTCAGGCCTTCGCGGATCTGTTTGACCCGTGCCGGGTTATCGCCGATCGAATCGCCATCGGTGTCGAGCACGATATAGGTGTCGAGGGTGAACTGACTGCTGGACGTGATGACCCGGGCGTCGTGAATGTTCAGGTTCAGTTGATCCATCGCCGCCACGGTCACGGCGAAGAAGTCGTGCTGGTCCGGTGCATAAATGAAGATTTGCGTACCGCCCTCGAACTCGCGCTGGGTGGTTTCCTTGATCAGCACCAAAGGCCCGCCATCAGCCGGCTGCTGCAGGATCGCGTCGGTGTGCCAGGCCACGTCGCCAGCGGTGTGGCGCAGGAAATAATCATCGCCCAGTTGCGACCACAACTGTTCGACATCGTCCGGGTCGTTCCCGCCGCGTACCAGAATATCCAGGGCGGCGCTCTGGGTCTGGCGGATCTGCATTTCACGATCCACCGGGTTCTCCAGGCCGCGGCGCAACGCTCGCTTGGTCTCGGTGTAGAGTTGGCGCAGCAGGCTGGCGCGCCAGGAGTTCCATAGCGTCGGGTTGGTGGCATTGATGTCGGCGACGGTCAGCACATACAGGTAATCGAGGCGGGTTTCGTCACCGACGATCTGCGCGAAGTCGTGGATCACGTGCGGGTCGGACAAGTCCTTGCGCTGGGCGGTGGTCGACATCACCAGGTGGTTCTGCACCAGCCAGACAATCAGGCGGCTGTCCCACACGGGCAATTGGTGGCGCTGGCAAAAGGCCTCGGCATCCACCGCGCCGATTTCCGAGTGATCGCCGTGCCGGCCCTTGCCGATGTCGTGGTACAGACCCGCAAGGTAGATCAGTTCAGGCTTGGGCAGCTTGCCCATGAGCTTGCTGGCCAGCGGGAATTTTTCCGACACTTGCGTGTATTGCAGCTTACGCAGGTGTTTGATCAGGTTCAGGGTGTGCGCGTCGACCGTATAGATGTGAAACAGGTCGTGCTGCATCTGCCCGACAATGAAGCCGAATTCCGGCAGATAACGCCCGAGAATGCCGTAACGGTTCATCCGGCGCAGGTTGCGGTGGATGCCGATCTTGCACTTGAACAGCTCGATGAACAGGCTGGTGTTGCGAATGTCGTTGCGGAAATCATCGTCGATCAGATGGCGGTTTTCCCGCAACAGACGAATGGTATCGGCGCGCACGCCCTTGATTTCCGGTTGCTGGGCCATCAGCACGAAGATCTCGAGCATGGCGAACGGCGTGCGGCGGAATACGTTGTCGTTGCGCGCCTCGATGTAGCCGTCGTGCAACTGGAACCGAGAGTTGATCGGTTGCGGCGGCGCTTCATCTTCCGGCGCGAGGATGACCTCCTCGAAGTGCTGGATGATCAGGTCGCTGAGCTGGGCGATGCTCATGACCACCCGGTAATACTGCTGCATGAAGTTTTCGATGGCTTGTTTGGCGTCATCGCCCTCGAAACCCAGCAGGCCGGCAATCGAGCGCTGGTGGTCGAACAGCAAGCGGTCTTCGGAACGACCGGCGAGCATGTGCAGCGCGTAGCGAACTTTCCACAGGAATTCCTGGGAGGAGGCCAGCAGGGCATTTTCGCTTTCGACCAGGAAACCTTCCCCGGCCAGTGCCCGCAGGTTCAGGGTGCCGTACTCGCGCCGGGCCACCCACAGAATCGTCTGGATATCCCGTAGTCCGCCGGGCGAGCCTTTGACGTTGGGTTCCAGGTTGTACTCGGTGTCGTTGTATTTGTGGTGCCGGGCTTTCTGCTCGGCGCGCTTGGCCAGGAAGAAGTCCTTGCTCGGCCACATGTGTGCGGTGCTGGTGACGTCGAGCATGCGCTGGCGCAAACGCTCGGGGCCGCAGATGGTGCGGCTTTCCATCAGGTTGGTGACAACCGTCAGGTCGGCGCGGGCTTCTATCGCGCATTCGTCGACGGAGCGAACGCTCTGACCGACTTCCAGGCCGATGTCCCACAACAGCGTCAGAAAACGCTCGATGGAATCACGGAAAATTTCGTGGTCGGCGCTGTCCAGCAGGATCAGCAGATCGATATCGGAATAAGGGTGCAACTCACCGCGACCGTAGCCACCGACCGCGACCAGCGCGATGTCGGCGTCTTCGCTCCAGTCGAATTGCTCCCAGGCCTTTTGCAGGATGTTGTCGACGAACCAGGCGCGATCCTCGATCAGCCGGCGAATCTCCCGGCCGCTGCGAAAGCGCCCGTCAAGGACTTCGCGAGCCTGGCGGATCGCCTTCTTGAAAGCCGCGATCGGGCTGGCCTTCAGGGCCAGTTCAGCCTGGAACTGGCCACGGTCGAAGAGTTCGGGATCCACCTGCGGCATCGATTGGCTTTCCTTTCTGTAGGCTGGGAGCGGCGCGGGTCAGGCCGATACGCGCGGGATGGTGTCATCGCTGCGCAAGGTGAAGATCTCGTAACCGGTCTCGGTCACCACCAGTGTGTGCTCCCACTGCGCCGACAACTTGCGATCCTTGGTGATCGCGGTCCAGCCGTCGCCCAGCACTTTGGTGTCGGCCTTGCCCTGGTTGATCATCGGTTCGATGGTGAAGGTCATGCCGGCTTTCAGTTCCATGCCGGTGCCGGCACGGCCGTAGTGCAGGATCTGCGGCTCTTCGTGGAACACCTTGCCGATGCCGTGGCCGCAGAACTCGCGAACCACCGAGAAACCATTCTTTTCGGCGTGCTTCTGAATCACTTCACCGATGTCGCCCAGACGGCAGCCGGGTTTGACGATTTCGATGGCCTTGTACATGCATTCCTGGGTCACTTGCGACAGGCGCTCGGCCCAGACCGGCACGGTGCCGACGTGGAACATGCGGCTGGTGTCGCCGTGGTAGCCATCCTTGATCACGGTGACGTCGATGTTCAGCGTGTCACCGTCCTTCAATGGCTTCTCGTTCGGAATGCCGTGGCAGACCACGTGGTTGATCGAGGTGCAGATCGACTTCGGGTAGCCCTTGTAGTTGAGCGGGGCAGGAATGGCCTGCTGCACGTTGACGATGTAGTCGTGGCAGATGCGGTCCAGTTCTTCAGTGGTGATGCCTGGCTTGACGTGTTCAGCAATCATTTCCAGCACATCGGCGGCCAGTTTGCCGGCGACACGCATTTTTGCGATGTCCTCCGGGGTTTTGAGGGTGACGGTCATACAGGCTCTCTCTGCGCTCGATGGCGCTTGCTAACACGGAATGGGCAATGTGCGATTGGTCGCGCCGCCCTGAAAAACGCGATTCTAACAGACGATCAGCGCAAATCTGAGCCTCTGTGCATCGCTTCTCTCTATAGATAGGCGCATTCTTGAGGGATTCCAAGGGCGCGGATAAAGGCGCGCGTCAGGAATTGAGAATCCGGGTTCCGTTTTTGCGAGCCTTGTGATATAAAATGCGCCGCTTTCCGGGGATACCCCGAAAGGCTTAAATCCACACACGTGTCGACACGATGACCTGGGTGCCTTCAGCTGATGCTGCTGGTTGGTCATTGGGATACGTGGAGGCCAAACCCGACTTATTAAGGAACTATCATGTCCCAAGTCAACATGCGCGATATGCTGAAGGCCGGTGTGCACTTCGGTCACCAGACCCGTTACTGGAACCCGAAAATGGGTAAGTACATTTTCGGCGCGCGTAACAAGATCCACATCATCAACCTTGAAAAAACCCTGCCAATGTTCAACGAAGCTCTGACTTTCGTAGAGCGTCTGGCCCAGGGCAAAAACAAGATTCTGTTCGTCGGCACCAAGCGTTCCGCTGGCAAGATCGTTGCTGAAGAAGCAGCACGTTGCGGTTCGCCGTACGTCGATCACCGCTGGTTGGGCGGCATGCTGACCAACTTCAAAACCATCCGTGCTTCCATCAAGCGTCTGCGTGACCTTGAAGTACAAGCCGAAGACGGTACTTTCGCCAAGCTGACCAAGAAAGAAGCGCTGATGCGCACTCGCGATCTTGAGAAGCTCGATCGTTCCCTGGGTGGTATCAAGGACATGGGCGGTCTGCCAGACGCTCTGTTCGTTATCGACGTTGATCACGAGCGCATCGCGATCACCGAAGCCAACAAGCTGGGCATCCCGGTTATCGGCGTAGTCGATACCAACAGCAGCCCGGAAGGCGTTGACTACATCATCCCAGGCAACGATGACGCAATCCGCGCTATCCAGTTGTACATGGGTTCGATGGCTGACGCAGTCATCCGCGGTCGCAACCACGTTGCTGGCGGCACCGAGCAGTTCGTTGAAGAAGCTCCGGTAGCAGCAGCTGAGTAATTGACGCCTCGGCGTTGACTCAGTAAGCAAAAAGGGGGCTTGGCCCCCTTTTTGCCACCTCGAAAACCATTTGTCCGGTGGCGCATTTACAGCATTTGTAACCTGCAGCTGCTAACAAGGGTGGTTCGGGAAGAATTGAACGCCCGTTTGATCGGGTGGAATGGTTGAAAACCTATCCAAGAGGATTTTGAAATGGCAGAGATTACTGCAGCGTTGGTTAAAGAACTGCGTGAGCGTACTGGCGAAGGCATGATGGATTGCAAAAAGGCCTTGACCAAGGCCGGCGGCGACATCGAAAAAGCCATTGATGACATGCGTGCTTCCGGCGCCATCAAGGCTGCCAAGAAAGCAGGCAACGTAGCTGCTGAAGGCGCTATCGCTCTGAAAGAAGACGGTAAAACCGCCGTTCTGCTGGAAGTGAACTCGCAGACCGACTTCCTGGCTCTGCAGGACGACTTCAAGGCATTTGTCGCTTCCAGCGTTGAAAAAGCGTTCGCTGACAAACTGACTGACGTTGCTCCGCTGATCGAAGCTCAAGAAGCCGATCGCCTGATCCTGGTCGGCAAGGTTGGCGAAAACGTCAACATCCGTCGCCTGGTTCGCGTTGAAGGTGATGTTGTTGGTGGCTACCTGCACGGCAACAAGATCGGTGTTGCAGTTGTTCTGAAGGGCGGCAGCGTTGAGCTGGCCAAAGACATCGCCATGCACGTAGCGGCGAGCAACCCTGAATTCCTGCTGCCATCGGAAGTTTCTGCTGAAGCTATCGAACGCGAAAAAGCCGTGTTCCTGCAGCTGAACGAAGAAAAAATCAAAGGCAAGCCAGAAAACATTGTTGAAAACATGGTCAAAGGCCGTATCAGCAAGTTCCTGGCCGAAGCGAGCCTGGTTGAGCAGGCGTTCGTCAAGAACCCTGAAATCAAGGTTGGCGAACTGGCCAAGAAAGCCGGTGCTGAAATCGTTTCCTTCACCTACTTCAAAGTAGGCGAAGGCATCGAGAAGCCGGTCGACAACTTCGCTGAAGAAGTTGCTGCCCAGCTGGCTGCCGCCAAGCAATAAGACGGTTTTTTAACTGTCGCCCTGAAGAGGCTGCCCGCTTACGCGCGCAGCCTCTTTTCAGATGGGGTACCAATTTTTTATTGGTTTCCCTTCGGAACTGGCTTACAAAGCCATGTTCCGATGGCGCTGAAGCAGTGCCAAGCTAGAGTGAACGCCAGCTGTAAACAGCTCGCAAAGAATTTTTAAAATACGCCGCAGGAGAGATTCGCAATGGCTCAGCAGGGCAGTGGTTATCAGGCTCGCTATAAACGCATTCTACTCAAGCTTAGCGGCGAGGCCCTGATGGGCTCGGAAGAGTTCGGGATCGATCCGAAAGTTCTGGATCGCATGGCGCTGGAAGTCGGCCAACTGGTCGGCATCGGTGTTCAGGTCGGTCTGGTGATCGGCGGCGGCAACCTGTTCCGTGGTGCAGCGCTGAGCGCAGCCGGCATGGATCGGGTCACGGGCGACCACATGGGCATGCTGGCCACTGTGATGAACGCCCTGGCCATGCGAGACGCACTGGAACGTGCCAATATCTCGGCCATCGTGATGTCGGCCATCTCCATGGTTGGCGTGACTGATCACTATGATCGCCGCAAAGCCATGCGCCACCTGAACGCCAAGGAAGTCGTGATTTTCGCGGCCGGTACCGGCAATCCGTTCTTCACCACGGATTCGGCAGCCTGCTTGCGTGCGATCGAAATCGACGCCGACGTCGTGCTGAAAGCGACCAAGGTCGATGGTGTCTACACCGCAGATCCATTCAAGGACCCGCATGCCGAGAAGTTCGATCATCTGACCTACGATGAAGTACTGGATCGCAAGCTGGGCGTGATGGATCTGACGGCCATTTGCCTGTGCCGCGACCACAAGATGCCGTTGCGCGTATTTAACATGAACAAGCCCGGCGCCCTGCTGAACATCGTGCATGGCGGCGCTGAAGGGACCCTGATCGAGGAAGGCCAACAATGATCAACGAAATCAAGAAAGACGCTCAAGAGCGCATGAAGAAATCCGTCGAATCGCTGGCGCACAACTTCGGCCGTATCCGTACTGGCCAGGCGCACCCGAGCATTCTGGAAGGCGTGATGGTGCCGTACTACGGTTCCGACACTCCGATCAAGCAAGTGGCGAACATCACCGTCAAGGACGCTCGTACCCTGCAAGTCGTCGCCTTTGAGCGCAACATGCTCGGTGCTGTCGACAAAGCCATCGGTAGCGCGGGTCTGAACCTCAACCCGACCAACCTTGGTGAGTTGCTGCTGATCTCCATGCCGGCCCTGACCGAAGAAACCCGCAAGGGCTTCACCAAGCAGGCTCGTGATGTCGCGGAAGATGCCCGTGTTGCCGTGCGCAACATCCGTCGTGACGCGAACAGCCAGCTCAAGGATCTGGTCAAGGAAAAGGAAATCAGCGAAGACGAAGAGCGTCGCGCTACTGGCGAGATCGATGATCTGACCAAAAAGTACGTGGCTGAAATCGACGCGAATCTGGCGCAGAAAGAAAAAGACCTGATGGCCGTATAAGGGTCGCGTTTTCATGGAAAAGACCAAGCAGATTGCGCCGTCCGCGGTGCCGCGCCATGTCGCGATCATCATGGATGGCAACAATCGCTGGGCGAAAAAACGCTTTATGCCGGGTGTCGCCGGGCATAAAGCGGGTGTGGATGCGGTTCGTGCAGTGATCGAGGTGTGTGCCGAGGCCAAGGTCGAGGTACTGACCTTGTTCGCCTTCTCCAGCGAGAACTGGCAGCGCCCGGCCGATGAGGTCAGTGCCTTGATGGACCTGTTCTTCAAGGCATTGCGTCGCGAGGCCAAGCGCCTCAACGAAAACAACATCAGTCTGCGCATCATTGGCGACCGTTCGCGCTTTCATCCAGAGCTTCAGGCCGCCATGCGCGAGGCTGAAGCCATGACGGCGGGCGCCAATCGCTTCGTCCTGCAGATCGCCGCCAACTACGGCGGTCAGTGGGACATCGCGCAAGCCGCGCAGCGTCTGGCTCGGGAAGTTCAGGCCGGTCATCTGCGTCCGGAAGACATTACCCCGGAACTGTTGCAAACCTGCCTGGCCACCGGTGACCTGCCGTTGCCGGACCTGTGCATCCGCACCGGTGGCGAACACCGCATCAGTAACTTCCTGTTGTGGCAACTGGCCTACGCCGAGTTGTACTTCTCCGACCTGTTCTGGCCGGACTTCAAACACGACGCCATGCGCACTGCGCTGGCCGATTTCGCTTCTCGTCAGCGTCGCTTCGGTAAAACGAGCGAGCAGGTCGAGGCTGGAGCCCGGGTTTAATGCTTAAACAACGAATCATCACCGCGCTGATACTGCTGCCGATTGCCTTGTGCGGGTTTTTCCTGCTCGAAGGTTCCGGCTTTGCGCTGTTCATCGGGTTTGTCGTAACCCTCGGTGCCTGGGAATGGGCGCGCCTGGCGGGTTTCGCCGCTCAACCGATTCGCGTCGCCTACGCAGCGGTCGTCGCGTTGATGTTGTTTGTCATGTACATCCTGCCGGGTCTCTCGCCTTGGGTGTTAGGCGCCTCGGTGCTTTGGTGGGGCGTGGCGACGTATCTGGTTCTGACTTATCCGCGCTCCAGCGAGCTTTGGTCCAGTGCTGCTTGCAAGCTGGTGATCGGGCTGCTGATCCTGTTGCCGGCCTGGCAAGGCCTGGTGCAGATCAAGCAGGAGCCGTTGGGCAACTGGTTGATCATGGCGGTGATGGTGCTGGTCTGGGGTGCCGATATCGGCGCCTACTTTTCCGGTCGGGCTTTCGGCAAGCGCAAACTGGCGCCGCTGGTCAGTCCCGGCAAGAGCTGGGAAGGCGTGTATGGCGGCCTGGCGCTGAGCCTGGTCATCACCGTGATTGTCGGCCTGGTTCGCGACTGGACGGTTGCCCAGCTTTTCAAAGGCTTGATCGGTGCGGCAATTATCGTGTTCGTCTCGGTGGTGGGTGACCTCACCGAAAGCATGTTCAAGCGCCAGTCGGGGATCAAGGACAGCAGTAATCTGCTGCCCGGTCACGGTGGTGTGCTGGATCGCATCGACAGTCTGACGGCTGCGATCCCTGTATTCGCTGTGCTGTTGTGGATGGCGGCACCGTGAGCCGCCCACAGCAGATTACCGTTCTGGGTGCGACCGGTTCGATCGGTCTGAGCACACTCGACGTCATTGCCCGTCATCCCGAGCGTTATCAGGTTTTTGCCTTGAGCGGCTTCACGCGTCTGAGCGAGTTGCACGCGCTTTGCGTCCGGCATGTGCCACGGTTCGCCGTCGTGCCAGAGCAGAACGCCGCCCGGGTCTTGCAGGACGATTTGCGTGCAGCCGGTCTGTCGACTCGCGTGCTGGTGGGGGAGGAGGGCCTGTGTCAGGTCGCGTCCGACCCTGACGTCGATACGGTCATGGCGGCTATCGTCGGTGCGGCGGGCTTGCGTCCGACCCTGGCGGCCGTTGAAGCCGGGAAGAAAATTCTCCTGGCCAATAAAGAAGCGCTGGTGATGTCCGGCGCGCTGTTCATGCAGGCCGTACGCCAAAGCGGTTCGGTGCTGCTGCCGATCGACAGCGAGCACAACGCGATTTTCCAGTGCATGCCACAGGATTTTTCCCGTGGGCTCGGGGCGGTGGGGGTTCGTCGGATCTTGCTGACAGCCTCTGGCGGTCCGTTCCGACAGACGCCTTTGGCTGAGCTGGCCGATGTTTCGCCTGAGCAGGCCTGTGCGCACCCGACCTGGTCCATGGGGCGCAAGATTTCCGTGGATTCGGCGAGCATGATGAACAAGGGGCTCGAGCTGATCGAGGCCTGCTGGCTGTTCGACGCCAAGCCGTCCCAGGTGGAAGTGGTGATTCACCCGCAGAGTGTGATTCATTCGCTGGTCGACTACGTCGACGGGTCGGTATTGGCTCAGCTGGGCAATCCCGACATGCGCACACCGATCGCCAACGCCCTGGCCTGGCCGGAGCGTATCGATTCGGGGGTCGCCCCCCTGGATCTGTTCGCCATCGCACGCCTGGACTTCCAGGCGCCCGATGAAGAGCGTTTTCCTTGTCTGCGACTGGCGCGTCAGGCTGCCGAGGCGAGCAATAGCGCGCCCGCCATGCTCAATGCGGCGAATGAAGTGGCCGTCGCGGCCTTTCTCGACGGGCGGGTTCGCTATCTGGAAATCGCGAGTATCATCGAAGAGGTCTTGAATCTCGAGCCTGTGGTTGCGGTGAATGATCTCGAGGCGGTGTTCACGGCTGACGCGAAAGCGCGAGTCCTGGTCGAACAATGGTTGAGTCGTCACGGGCGGTAAGTGCTGCAACACGTTGGCCCATGCAGCACTGGATAGGATTGCGGAGAAAGTAGATGAGCGCGCTCTATATGATTGTCGGCACCCTGGTAGCCCTGGGCGTGCTGGTCACCTTCCACGAATTCGGCCATTTCTGGGTCGCGCGTCGCTGTGGGGTCAAAGTGCTGCGCTTCTCCGTGGGCTTCGGCATGCCATTGCTGCGCTGGCACGACAAGAAAGGCACTGAGTTCGTTGTCGCCGCGATCCCGCTGGGCGGCTACGTGAAGATGCTCGACGAGCGCGAAGGCGAAGTGCCGGCCGATCAGCTCGATCAGTCCTTCAATCGCAAATCCGTCCGTCAGCGCATCGCAATTGTGTCGGCGGGACCGATTGCCAACTTTTTATTGGCGATGATTTTCTTCTGGGTGCTCGCCATGCTCGGCAGCGAGCAGGTTCGGCCTGTCATCGGTGCCGTTGAGTCCGGCAGTATGGCCGCCAAGGCCGGTTTGAGCCCTGGTCAGGAAATTGTCGCCATCGATGGTGAGCCGACGTCGGGCTGGGGTGCAGTGAATCTGCAGCTGGTTCGTCGCCTTGGCGAGAGCGGTTCGCTTCAGGTGCAGGTCCGCGAGCAGGGTTCCACGGCGGATTCGCCTCGTGAGCTGGTCCTCGATAAATGGCTCAAGGGCGCCGACGAGCCGGATCCGATTCGTTCGCTGGGTATTCGCCCTTGGCGTCCGGCACTGCCGCCGATTCTGGCCGAGCTCGACCCGAAAGGTCCGGCGCAGGCGGCTGGCCTGAAAACCGGTGACCGGTTGCTGGCACTTGATGGCAAGGCGCTGGATGACTGGCAGCAAGTGGTCGACACCGTCCGTACGCAACCGGATACCAAAATCATGCTGCGCGTCGAGCGTGATGGTGCTCAAATCGACATCCCTGTGACGCTGGCCGCTCGTGGCGAGAAGAAGGCACCCAGCGGTTATCTGGGGGCTGGGGTGAAAGCGATCGACTGGCCACCGGAGATGATTCGCGAGGTCAGCTACGGTCCTTTGGCCGCGATTGGCGAGGGGGCTCGACGCACCTGGACCATGAGCATACTGACCCTCGATTCACTCAAGAAAATGTTGTTCGGCGAGCTCTCGGTAAAAAACTTGAGTGGACCGATAACCATTGCTAAAGTGGCGGGCGCTTCTGCCCAGTCGGGCGTCGCTGATTTCCTGAATTTCCTTGCTTATCTGAGTATTAGCCTGGGAGTTCTGAATTTGTTGCCCATTCCTGTACTGGATGGGGGGCATTTGTTGTTTTATCTGATCGAGTGGGCGCGTGGTCGTCCCTTGTCGGATCGGGTGCAGGGTTGGGGGATACAGATCGGCATCAGTTTGGTGGTCGGGGTGATGTTGCTTGCTCTGGTCAATGATTTGGGTCGTCTGTAACACTTCGCTGATATTGCGAATCTGCCGCATTTTGCGGCAGTTTGTTTATTGCCAGTTGGAATAAGAAAGGACTTCATGAAACGTCTGCTGCTAACTGCGGTTCTCACCGTATTGATGATCGCCGAAGTTCACGCCGAGTCCTTCACTATCTCTGATATTCGCGTCAATGGCCTCCAGCGGGTCTCCGCGGGTAGCGTCTTTGGTGCCTTGCCGTTGAACGTCGGTGAACAGGCGGATGATCGTCGCCTGGTGGAATCCACTCGTGCGCTGTTCAAAACCGGGTTCTTTCAAGATATCCAGCTGGGCCGCGATGGCAACGTCCTGGTCATCACGGTAGTCGAGCGTCCGTCGGTCGCCAGTATCGAGATCGAGGGTAACAAGGCGATCTCCACTGAAGACCTGATGAAAGGCCTCAAACAATCCGGTCTGGCCGAAGGCGAGATCTTCCAGCGTGCCACCCTCGAAGGTGTGCGTAACGAACTGCAGCGCCAATACGTCGCTCAGGGTCGCTACTCCGCTACCGTCGACACCGAAGTGGTGCCGCAGCCGCGCAACCGCGTCGGCCTGAAGGTCAATATCAACGAAGGCACCGTCGCTGCTATCCAGCACATCAACGTGGTGGGTAACACGGTCTTCCCTGATGAAGACCTGATCGACCTGTTCGAACTCAAGACCACCAACTGGCTGTCGTTCTTCAAGAACGACGACAAGTACGCTCGTGAAAAACTTTCCGGTGACCTGGAGCGTCTGCGTTCCTACTACCTGGACCGTGGCTATATCAACATGGACATCGCTTCGACCCAGGTATCCATCACCCCGGACAAGAAGCACGTCTACATCACCGTCAACGTCAACGAAGGCGAGAAGTACACCGTTCGTGACGTCAAGCTGAGCGGCGACCTGAAAGTCCCTGAAGACCAGGTCAAGTCCCTGCTGCTGGTGCAGAAAGGCCAGGTGTTCTCGCGCAAGCTGATGACCACCACGTCCGAACTGATCACCCGTCGTCTGGGTAACGAGGGCTACACCTTCGCCAACGTCAACGGCGTGCCTCAGCCACACGATGAAGATCACACCGTCGATATCACGTTCGCTGTCGATCCGGGCAAGCGTGCCTACGTCAACCGCATCAACTTCCGTGGCAACACCAAGTCCGAAGACGAAGTGCTGCGCCGTGAAATGCGTCAGATGGAAGGTGGCTGGGCTTCGACCTACCTGATCGACCAGTCCAAGACCCGTCTTGAGCGTCTGGGCTTCTTTAAAGAAGTGAACGTCGAAACCCCTGCTGTACCGGGTGTCGATGACCAGGTTGACGTGAACTACAGCGTTGAAGAACAAGCTTCCGGTTCGATTACTGCCAGCGTCGGTTTCGCACAGAGCGCCGGTCTGATCCTCGGTGGTTCGATCACCCAGAACAACTTCCTGGGTACCGGTAACAAGGTCAGCGTCGGCTTGACCCGCAGTGAATACCAGAGCCGCTATAACTTCGGTTATGTCGACCCGTACTGGACTGCTGACGGTGTGAGCCTGGGCTACAACGCATTCTATCGCACCACCGACTATGACGATCTGGACGTCGACGTAGCCAGCTATGCCGTAGACAGCCTGGGTGCAGGCGTGAGCGTCGGTTACCCGATCAGTGAAACGTCGCGTCTGACCTTCGGCCTGACTGCGCAACAGGACAAGATCAAGACTGGCCTGTACACCGTTGACGAGATTTTCGACTTCGTTAACAAGGAAGGCGACAACTACCTGAACTTCAAGGCTTCGGCCGGCTGGTCCGAATCGACCCTGAACAAAGGTGTACTGGCGACCCGTGGTCACTCTCAAAGCCTTGTGCTGGAAACCACGACACCGGGCAGTGATCTGTCGTTCTTCAAACTCGACTACCGTGGCCAGTTGTTCCAGCCATTGTCTGATAACTACACCGTGCGCCTGCACACTGAACTGGGTTATGGCGACGGCTACGGTTCAACCGATGGCTTGCCGTTCTATGAAAACTACTATGCTGGTGGTTTCAACTCGGTTCGTGGCTTCAAGGACAGCACCCTGGGCCCGCGTAGTACGCCTAGCCGTGGCACGAACCCGGGGACCGCGTTCGATCCGGACCAGGATCCACTGCCGTTTGGTGGCAACGTCCTGATACAGGGTGGTGCAGAGCTTCTGTTCCCTCTGCCGTTCGTCAAGGATCAGCGCTCCCTGCGTACCTCGGTATTCTGGGATGTGGGTAACGTTTTCGACTCGCAGTGCAAGGACGCCACCAATGCAAACGGTTCGTCGTCCAATACCAAGTGCAACGACATCAGCCTGAGCAACATGGCCAGCTCTGTCGGTGTAGGTGTGACATGGGTCACCGCACTGGGTCCTCTGAGTTTCGCGTTGGCCATGCCGATCAAGAAACCGGATGAGGCTGAAACCCAAGTGTTCCAATTCTCCCTCGGCCAGACGTTCTAAGCGTCTGACCCAAGATAACGACAATGGATTTTGTAGGAGTGCATCGTGCGTAAGTTGACTCAATTGGTTCTCCTGGCGACCGTACTGGTAGCAGGTCCGGCTTTTGCCGACATGAAAATCGCCGTTCTGAACTATCAGATGGCTCTGCTGGAATCCGATGCGGCCAAGAAATACGCCGTGGATGCCGAGAAGAAGTTCGGTCCGCAACTGACCAAGCTCAAGACACTGGAAAGCAGTGCCAAGGGCATCCAGGACCGTCTGATGGCGGGCGGCGACAAGATGCAGCAAGGCGAGCGTGAGCGTCTGGAACTTGAATTCAAGCAAAAGGCCCGTGACTTCCAGTTCCAGTCAAAGGAACTGAACGAAGCCAAAGCCGTTGCTGACCGTGAAATGCTGAAGCAGCTCAAGCCGAAACTGGACAGTGCTGTGGAAGAAGTCATCAAGAAAGGTGCTTTTGACCTGGTCTTCGAGCGTGGCGCAGTGATTGATGTCAAACCTCAGTACGACATCACTCGCCAGGTTATCGAGCGCATGAATCAGCTGAAGTAATCCATGACAGCGACCATAAAACTCGGCCAGTTGGCCGAGTTCCTCGGCGCCACCCTGCGTGGCGACCCGGAGAAGGAAATTACTGGGCTAGCCACTTTGCAAGAGGCTGGCCCAGCTCAGTTGAGCTTTCTGGCAAATCCTCAATACCGTAAATACCTGGCCGACAGCCGGGCTGCAGCCTTGTTGCTGAAAGCCGCTGACGCCGAAGGTTTTGCCGGGGATGCGCTCGTCGTGCCTGACCCGTATCTGGCTTATGCACGGATTTCCCATTTGTTTGATCCCAAGCCGAAAGCGGCTGTCGGTATTCACCCGACAGCCGTTGTGGCCGAAGATGCGGTGGTTGACCCGGCTGCAAGCATTGGTGCCTTTGCGGTGATCGAAAGCGCAGCGCGCATTGCCGCAGGTGTGACTGTCGGCGCGCACTGCTTTATCGGTGCCCGCAGCGAGATTGGCGAGGGCGGTTGGCTGGCCCCGAAAGTCACGCTGTATCACGACGTGCGCATCGGCAAGCGGGTGGTGATTCAATCCGGTGCGGTACTGGGTGGCGAAGGCTTCGGCTTTGCCAACGAGAAAGGCATCTGGCAGAAAATCGCCCAGATCGGTGGTGTTCTGGTCGGTGACGATGTGGAGATCGGCGTGAATACCGCTATCGACCGCGGTGCGCTGGCCGATACTG
This sequence comes from Pseudomonas migulae, assembly GCF_024169315.1. Taxonomy (NCBI): domain Bacteria; kingdom Pseudomonadati; phylum Pseudomonadota; class Gammaproteobacteria; order Pseudomonadales; family Pseudomonadaceae; genus Pseudomonas; species Pseudomonas migulae. Next base: position 5,225,784 of record NZ_JALJWR010000001.1, read on the forward strand.
TCATCGGTAATGGCGTCAAGCTAGACAATCAGATTCAGATCGCTCACAACGTCCAGGTCGGTGATCACACTGCCATGGCCGCGTGCGTGGGCATTTCCGGCAGCACCAAAATCGGCAAGCATTGCATGCTCGCCGGTGGCGTAGGGCTGGTGGGGCATATCGAAATTTGCGACAAGGTTTTCATTACCGGGATGACCATGGTGACCCACTCGATTACCGAGCCGGGTTCCTATTCTTCCGGTACAGCCATGCAACCGGCTGCCGAGTGGCGCAAAAGCGCGGCACGCATCCGTCAGCTCGATGACATCGCGCGACGTCTGCGACAGCTGGAAAAGCGGACAGGGGAAGTGACCCCTGACGGTAATGCTTCATCAGATGGCTGATACCATTTTCATATCAAGTGTGCACAGCCGCTAGACTGCCTCCTTGATTTGCTGGAGGGGCGCGCGTCAGTCGCGCGCTCCCAATCTTTACATAGGCTTCCCCCCGAAATGATGGACATCAACGAGATTCGCGAATACCTGCCTCACCGTTACCCGTTCCTGCTGGTGGACCGGGTTGTGGATCTGGACGTGGAAGGCAAGCGCATTCGCGCCTACAAGAATGTCAGCATCAATGAGCCGTTCTTCAACGGTCACTTCCCTGCGCATCCAATCATGCCAGGCGTATTGATCATCGAAGCGATGGCCCAGGCTGCCGGGATCCTTGGTTTCAAGATGCTTGACGTGAAACCGGCCGATGGCACCCTGTACTACTTCGTCGGCTCCGACAAGCTGCGTTTCCGTCAGCCGGTCAAGCCGGGCGACCAGTTGATCCTGGAAGCCACCTTCATCAGCTGCAAGCGCAAGATCTGGAAGTTTGAATGCCAGGCATCGGTTGATGGCAAGCCAGTCTGCTCGGCCGAGATCATCTGTGCGGAACAAAAAGTATGAGTTTGATTGACCCTCGCGCAATCATCGATCCGTCGGCCATCCTGGCCGACGGCGTCGAGGTCGGCCCATGGTCGATCGTCGGCGCAGGTGTGGAAATCGGCGAGGGGACAGTGATCGGGCCGCATGTGATTCTCAAGGGCCCGACCCGAATCGGTAAGCACAATCGCATCTACCAGTTTTCTTCGGTAGGCGAGGACACGCCCGATCTGAAATACAAAGGTGAAGAAACCCGCCTGGTCATCGGTGACCACAACGTCATCCGTGAAGGCGTGACGATTCACCGTGGCACCGTGCAGGACCGTTCGGAAACCACCCTGGGCGATCACAACCTGATCATGGCCTATGCCCACATCGGCCACGACAGCGTCATCGGCAACCACTGCATCCTGGTCAACAACACCGCGCTGGCGGGCCATGTGCACGTCGAGGACTGGGCGATCCTGTCCGGTTTCACCCTGGTTCACCAGTATTGCCATATTGGCGCCCACAGCTTTTCCGGCATGGGCACCGCCATCGGCAAGGACGTTCCGGCCTACGTCACCGTGTTCGGCAACCCGGCCGAAGCGCGCAGCATGAACTTCGAAGGCATGCGTCGCCGTGGTTTCAGCGAAGACGCGATCCACGCCTTGCGTCGTGCCTACAAGGTGGTTTACCGCCAGGGCCTGACCGTCGAGCAAGCGCTCGCCGAACTGGCCGAACCCTCGGCGCAGTTTCCGGAAGTCGCGGTGTTCCGTGATTCCATCCAGTCTTCGACCCGCGGCATCACGCGTTAATCATGGCTAATCTGCGTATTGCGCTGGTGGCGGGTGAGGCTTCCGGTGACATTCTGGGCGCCGGTCTCATGCGTGCGCTCAAGGCACAGCATCCGGCGGTCGAGTTCATCGGTGTCGGTGGTCCGCTGATGCAGGCCGAAGGCCTGACCTCGTGTTTCCCGATGGAACGTCTTTCGGTCATGGGCCTGGTGGAAGTGCTGGGTCGGCTGCGCGAGTTGCTCAAGCGCCGCAAGAAGCTGATCGCCGACCTGATCGCCGAGAAGCCGGATGTGTTCATCGGTATCGATGCGCCGGACTTCAACCTGAATATCGAACTCAAGCTGCGTCAGGCCGGGATCAAGACCGTGCATTACGTCAGCCCGTCGGTGTGGGCGTGGCGGCAAAAGCGGGTGCTGAAGATTCGCGAAGGCTGCGACCTGATGCTGACGCTGTTTCCGTTCGAAGCGAAATTCTATGAAGAGAAGGGCGTGCCGGTGCGGTTTGTCGGGCACTCCCTGGCCGATGCGATTCCGCTTGAAGCGGATCGCGCCGCTGCACGGGCCGAGCTCGGTCTGCCGGACGGACCGTTGGTCGCGCTGATGCCCGGCAGTCGCGGCGGCGAAGTGGGTCGGCTGGGGGCGTTGTTCCTCGATACCGCCCAGCGTCTGCGTGCCTTGCGTCCTGGCGTGCGGTTCGTCATGCCTTGCGCCAGTCCCCAGCGCCGCGTGCAGCTTGAAGAGTTGCTGGCGGGTCGCGATTTGCCGCTGACCCTGCTCGACGGCAAGTCCCATCTGGCGCTCGCTGCCTGCGACGCGGTGTTGATCGCCTCCGGAACGGCTACCCTTGAAGCGTTGTTGTACAAGCGGCCGATGGTCGTTGCCTATCGCCTGGCACCGCTGACGTTCTGGATTCTCAAGCGCATGGTCAAGAGCCCTTACGTCTCGTTGCCGAACCTGTTGGCCCAGCGCCTGTTGGTGCCCGAGCTGCTGCAGGACGATGCGACGGTTGAAGCGCTGGCCCAGACGCTGTCGCCCTTGATCGAAGGTGGCGAAGAGCAGACACGTGGCTTCGACGAAATTCACCGGACCTTGCGTCTGGATGCCTCCAACCAGGCTGCGGATGCAGTGCTGAAGCTGATCGGCCAAGTACAATGAGTAAAACAAGCATGCAAATGGGGCTGGATTTCACCTTGGTCGCTGAAGTCGAAGATCTGGTTGCCGGTGTTGACGAAGTCGGTCGCGGCCCGCTTTGTGGTGCCGTAGTGACGGCGGCTGTGATCCTCGATCCGAACCGTCCGATCCTCGGTCTCAATGATTCGAAGAAGCTCACCGAAGCCCGCCGCGAAAAGCTCTACGACGAAATCTGCGAGAAGGCCCTGAGCTGGTGCATCGCACGTGCGGAAGTCGAAGAAATCGACGAGCTGAACATTCTCCACGCCACCATGCTGGCCATGCAGCGTGCGATTGAAGGCCTGCACATCCAGCCGAAACTGGCGATGATCGACGGCAACCGCTGCCCGAAACTGTCCATGCGTGCCGAAGCGGTGGTGCAGGGCGACGGCAAGGTTCCGGCCATCGCGGCGGCATCGATTCTGGCCAAGGTCAGCCGCGACCGCGAAATGGCCGCTTTCGAATTGATTTATCCGGGTTACGGCATCGGCGGTCACAAAGGCTACCCGACGCCCGTTCATCTGGAAGCACTGGCCCGTCTGGGCCCGACCCCGATTCACCGTCGCTCGTTCGCCCCGGTGCGCCTCGCGTATGAAGCCCGGGAAAACCTGATCGTGAGCTAGTCGCAGCTGATGTTTTCGCCAAGGCCCGGTACAATCCGGGCCTTGTTGTTTTCATGACATAACGCAGGATCACTATGCCGGCTTCATTCGTTCATCTACGCCTGCACACTGAATATTCCCTGGTCGACGGTCTGGTGCGGATCAAGCCGCTGGTCAAGACCCTGGTCGGCATGAACATGCCTGCCGTAGCGGTTACCGACCAGAACAACATGTGTTCCCTGGTCAAATTCTATAAAGCCGCCATGGGCGCAGGTATCAAGCCGATCTGCGGCGCCGACCTGTGGCTGTCGAACAAGGATCCGGACAACGCCCTGAGCCGGATCAGCCTGCTGGCAATGAACGCGGTCGGCTATCGCAACCTGACCGAACTGATTTCCCGCGGCTTCATCGACGGTCAGCGCAATGGCTCGGTCATCATCGAGCGCGAGTGGGTAGCCGAGGCCAGCGAAGGCTTGATCATGTTGTCGGCGGCAAAAGAAGGCGAGATCGGCCTGGCCATGCTCAGCGGCAATCCGGCTGAAGCGGAAAACCTCGCGCGCGAATGGATGGCGGTGTTCCCGGATCGCTTTTACCTGGAAATCCAGCGCACCAATCGCCCCAACGATGAAGAACAACTGCACGGCGCCGTGGCCCTGGCGGAGAAAATCGGCGCGCCACTGGTCGCGACCAACGATGTGCGCTTCATCAAGCAGGAAGACTTCGCCGCTCACGAGACCCGCGTCTGCATCGGTGAGGGCCGCGCCCTCGACGATCCGCGGCGCTCGAAGAATTACAGCGATCAGCAATACCTCAAAAGCGCCGAGGAAATGGCCGAGCTGTTCAGCGACATTCCCGAAGCGCTGGAAAACACCGTCGAGATCGCCAAGCGCTGCAACATTGAAGTGAAGCTGGGCACGCACTTCCTGCCCAACTTCCCGATTCCCGATGGCATGACCATCGACGAGTATTTCCGCAAGGTGTCCTTCGATGGTCTGGAAGATCGCCTCAGCGTTCTGCTGCCCAGGGACACCACCGAAGACTACGAAGCCAAGCGTCAGGTCTACGTCGACCGGTTGAATTTCGAGCTGGATATCATCATCCAGATGGGGTTCCCGGGTTACTTCCTGATCGTTATGGACTTTATCCAGTGGGCCAAGAGCAACGGCGTGCCGGTTGGTCCGGGCCGTGGTTCGGGTGCCGGTTCGCTGGTGGCCTATGTGCAGAAGATCACCGACCTCGATCCGCTGGAATATGACCTGCTGTTCGAACGTTTCCTTAACCCGGAACGGGTATCGATGCCCGACTTCGACGTCGACTTCTGCATGGACGGTCGTGACCGGGTGATCGACTACGTGGCCGAAAAGTACGGCCGCAACGCCGTAAGCCAGATCATCACCTTCGGTTCCATGGCCGCCAAGGCTGTGGTCCGTGACGTGGCGCGGGTGCAGGGCAAGTCCTACGGTCTGGCGGATCGTCTGTCGAAGATGATTCCGTTCGAAGTCGGCATGACCCTGGAAAAAGCCTACGAGCAGGAAGAAATCCTCCGTGACTTCATCAAGGTCGATGAAGAAGCCGCGGAAATCTGGGAAATGGCGCGCAAGCTTGAAGGCGTTGTGCGTAACGTCGGCAAGCACGCCGGTGGTGTGGTGATCGCGCCGACCAAGCTGACTGACTTTTCGCCGATCTATTGCGACGAGGCCGGTGATGGCCTGGTAACCCAGTTCGACAAGGACGACGTTGAAGCCGCCGGCCTGGTGAAGTTCGACTTCCTCGGTCTGCGGACCCTGACGGTCATCGACTGGGCGTTGAAAACCATCAACCGCGATCGCGCCAAGGTCAACGAACCACCGCTGGACATCGCGTTCATTCCGCTGGACGACAAGCCGACCTACACGCTGCTGCAAAAAGCTGAAACCACGGCGGTGTTCCAGCTCGAGTCGCGCGGCATGAAAGAGCTGATCAAAAAGCTCAAGCCCGACTGCCTGGAAGACTTGATCGCACTGGTGGCCCTGTTCCGTCCGGGCCCTTTGCAATCCGGCATGGTTGACGACTTTATCAACCGTAAGCACGGTCGCGCCGAACTTGCGTACCCGCACTCGGACTACCAGTACGAAGGTCTGAAACCCGTACTGGCACCGACGTACGGCATCATCCTGTATCAGGAACAGGTGATGCAGATTGCCCAGGTCATGGCCGGTTACACCCTCGGTGGTGCGGACATGCTGCGGCGGGCCATGGGTAAGAAAAAGCCCGAGGAAATGGCCAAGCAGCGCGGCGGTTTCATTGAAGGTTGCAAGACCAACAATATTGAAGCCGACCTGGCCGGTAACATTTTCGACCTGGTGGAAAAATTCGCCGGTTATGGCTTCAACAAATCCCACTCCGCTGCCTACGGCCTGGTTTCGTACCAGACCGCGTGGCTGAAAACGCACTACCCGGCGCCGTTCATGGCGGCGGTACTGTCGGCGGATATGCACAACACCGACAAGGTCGTGACCTTGATCGAAGAAATTCGCACCATGAAGCTGCGTCTCGACGCGCCGGATGTGAATACTTCGGAGTTCAAGTTCACGGTAAACGACGAAGGCCGGATTATTTATGGCCTCGGCGCGATCAAGGGTGTGGGCGAGGGGCCGGTCGAGGCCATTACCGAGGCGCGTCAGGATGGGCCGTTCAAGGACCTGTTCGATTTCTGCGCCCGGGTCGATCTCAAGCGAATCAACAAGCGCACGCTCGACGGTTTGATCCGCAGCGGTGCACTGGATCGTCTGGGACCCTATTTCCATGACGAACCGAAGGCCTATCAAGCGAGCATCGACCAGAACCGCGCAGTCTTGCTGAATGCGATGGAAGGGGCGATCAAGGCTGCCGAGCAAACCGCGCGCACCCACGACAGTGGCCACGCCGACCTGTTTGGCGGGCTGTTCGTCGAAGCGGACGCCGATGTCTACGCCAATCACCGCAAGGCGAAAGAGCTGACCCTGAAGGAACGCCTGAAAGGTGAAAAAGACACCCTGGGCCTGTACCTGACCGGTCACCCGATTGACGAATACGAAGGCGAGATCCGCCGTTTCGCCCGTCAACGCATCATCGACTTGAAGCCGGCGCGTGATACACAGACCGTCGCGGGCATGATCATCGCCCTGCGGGTGATGAAGAACAAAAAGGGCGACAAGATGGGTTTCATCACCCTCGACGATCGTTCTGGCCGGATCGAAGCCTCGCTGTTCGCCGACGCGTTCCATTCAGCGCAGTCGCTGTTGCAGACTGACGCCATGGTGGTGGTCGAAGGCGAGGTCAGCAACGATGACTTCTCCGGTGGTTTGCGTTTGCGGGTCAAGCGGGTGATGAGCATGGAAGATGCGCGCACCAACCTGGCCGAAAGCCTGCGATTGAAGCTGCAGACCAAGGATTTGAAGGGCGATCAGCTACGCTGGCTGGGTGAGTTGTTCAAGCGTCACCGCGGTGCGTGCCCGATTACCATGGAATACACGAGTCCCGATGCGAAGGCCTTGCTGCAGTTCGGCGAGACCTGGCGAATCGACCCGGCGGATGCGTTGATTCAAGCCCTGCGTGACCAGTTCGGGCGAGACAACGTCTTCCTCCAATACCGTTGACGGTCAGGTGCCTTTCATACGCCCTGATCTCGACCTGAATTTTTAATCTCGACCTGAACGCGCCTGTCCCTTAAGGTAGGGCGCGAATAGACAACCGGCCGGCCCAAGCTCTCTTGGACGTCGACCCTAGACGGACGCCTATGAACCCGAATTTTCTAGATTTCGAACAGCCGATCGCCGACCTGCAAGCCAAGATCGAAGAGTTGCGCTTGGTCGGTAACGACAATTCGCTGAATATCGGCGATGAGATCTCCCGCCTGCAGGACAAAAGCAGCACATTGACCGAGGATATCTTCGGCAAGCTGACCAGCTGGCAGATCGCGCGTCTGGCGCGTCACCCGAAACGTCCATACACCCTGGACTACATCGAACACATCTTCACCGAGTTCGACGAACTGCACGGCGACCGTCACTTCTCCGACGACGCTGCCATCGTTGGCGGCGTCGCCCGTCTGGATGACCAGCCGGTGATGATCATCGGTCACCAGAAAGGCCGCGACGTGCGCGAGAAGGTTCGCCGCAACTTCGGCATGCCGCGTCCGGAAGGCTACCGCAAGGCCTGCCGCCTGATGGAAATGGCCGAACGGTTCAAAATGCCGATCCTGACCTTCATCGATACGCCGGGCGCCTACCCGGGCATCGACGCTGAAGAGCGCAACCAGAGCGAAGCGATTGCCTGGAACCTGCGCGTCATGTCTCGCCTGAAAACCCCAATCATCGCCACCGTGATCGGTGAAGGTGGTTCTGGCGGCGCTCTGGCCATCGGCGTGTGCGATCAGCTGAACATGCTGCAGTACTCGACCTATGCGGTGATCTCGCCGGAAGGTTGTGCTTCGATTCTGTGGAAAACCGCGGAAAAAGCACCGGATGCCGCTGAAGCCATGGGCATCACGGCCGAGCGCCTGAAAGGCCTGGGCATCGTCGACAAAGTGATCGGCGAGCCTTTGGGCGGCGCTCATCGTGATCCGGCTGCGGCCGCTGCATCGATCCGTGCCGAGCTGAGCTCGCAACTGGCGATGTTGAAGAAGTTCGATAACGAGGCGCTGCTGGCCCGTCGTTACGAGCGTCTGATGAGCTACGGTCTCTGATCTGATCTGACCTTGGCTTCAATGTGGGAGCGGGCTTGCTCGCGAAAGCGGTATAACAGTCAGCATATGTGTTGAGTGTTAGTCCGTCTTCGCGGGCAAGCCCGCTCCCACATTTGTTTTGTGCGAAGTGATCGATATGAGTCAGCCCATGATTGCTCTGTCTGCCCGGCTTTTGCTGAATCTGAAACCGTGGCGCAACGCCCCGGCCTGGCGTATCGCCTTCTCCGGCGGTCTCGACTCCACCGTCCTGCTGCACCTTCTCGCCCATCTTGCAAAAACCGAAAACCTCCCCGAGCTCAAAGCCATACACATTCATCACGGCCTTCAGGCTGTGGCTGATGCGTGGCCGGAACACTGCCAGTCTGTCTGTGATGGGCTGGGTGTGCCTTTGCAGGTGGTTCGCGTCCAGGTTCAACCCGGCGCCAGCCTTGAGCGTGCGGCCCGGGATGCGCGCTATGGCGCGTTCATCGAGGCGACTCAAACCCATGAAGTGCTGCTGACCGCGCAACACCGCGATGATCAGGCCGAAACCTTGTTGTTCCGATTGCTGCGTGGGGCAGGAGTCAGAGGCTTGTCGGGGATGCCGAGCCAGCGCCCGTTGGGTCGGGGGCATCTGCTGCGACCGCTGCTCGATGTCTCGCGCGCAGAACTTGAGGCTTACGCGACCGAGCATCAGTTGAGGTGGATCGAAGACCCTTCGAACCAGGATCATCAATTCTCGCGCAATTACCTGCGGCATCAGGTGTTTCCAGTCATGACCCGGCGCTGGCCTCAAGCCGTGGCGAACATGGCCCGCAGCGCCGCGCATCTGAGCGAGGCCCGTGGGTTGCTTGATGAACTGGCGCAAATCGATCTGGCGCATGCCCGCACCGTCGGTGAATTCGATTGGCTGGGTGTGCCTTCACTTGAGCTGTCGACGCTTGTGAAACTGTCCGATTCCCGCCAACGAAATGCACTGAGTCACTGGCTCGCCGCGCTGACGCGTCTGCCGGACAGTGACCATTGGTCGGGTTGGGAGGATTTACGGGATGCTACCGGCGATGCCCGTCCGATCTGGCGGTTGGCGGATGGCGAGCTGCATCGGGCGGGCGGACGCATCTGGTGGTTATCCAGTCATTGGCTAAGAGCTGCACCGGACGTCGGGAGATGGCCCGATCCCTCGCAAGCATTGGTTTTGCCGGACAACGGCGTCCTCACGCTCACCGGAAAAATCCCCGAAGGTCCGCTGCATATCCGCTATCGTGAGGGAGGCGAGGCCATGAACCTGCCCGCTCGCGGCCATCGGGACCTGAAGCGCTTGCTCAATGAGCGCGGGGTTCCAGGGTTCGTCCGTGGCAGATTGCCGCTGCTGTTCCAAGGCGAGCAATTGCTGGCGGTGGCCAACCTGCGGGGTCTGGATGGCAGTGTGCAGGACGGCTGGAATTTGCATTGGCAGCCACCGGACGAAGATCAAGGTTTGAGCTGAAAGGGGCTTTCCGGTAGACTACGCTCCCTTCTTGATACAACTTCTGTGGATTCGCCTGAATTGCAGGAGTTGCCGATTACCAAGCAGTCTTTGCTGGGCGATTCCAAAAAATGTGTAGCGAGCAACGTACCGGTGTTTCATCTCCCGGTCTGTCCCAACGCGGCGGTTTTTTTGAAAGGTGCACTGTGATTAATGCAGGTGATCGGGGGCTTCGGCCTTCCTTCGCTTTCCCCGGCGGCTCGGACCGCTTTAACGCAGACTTCTAGGGTTTTTCATGACGCGCTACATATTCGTCACGGGCGGTGTTGTTTCTTCATTGGGGAAAGGCATTGCATCGGCTTCATTGGCGGCCATCCTGGAGGCGCGGGGACTTAAGGTCACCATGCTGAAGCTGGATCCGTACATCAACGTCGACCCGGGCACCATGAGCCCGTTCCAGCACGGTGAAGTGTTCGTCACCCACGACGGCGCCGAGACCGACCTGGACCTGGGCCACTACGAGCGGTTCATCCGCACGACCATGACCCAGAACAACAACTTCACCACCGGCCGTGTCTACGAGCACGTCCTGCGCAAAGAGCGCCGTGGTGATTACCTGGGCGCCACCATCCAGGTGATCCCGCACATCACCGACGAAATCAAGCGCCGGATCATCAAGGGCGCCGGCGATGCCGACGTCGCGATGGTCGAGATCGGTGGCACCGTGGGTGACATCGAATCGCAACCGTTCCTCGAGGCCATCCGTCAGTTGCGCTTCGAAGTCGGCGCCAAGCGCGCGATGCTGATGCACCTGACGCTGGTGCCGTACATCGCCACCGCCGGCGAAACCAAAACCAAGCCAACCCAGCACTCGGTCAAGGAACTGCGTTCCATCGGCCTGCAACCTGACGTGCTGGTGTGCCGCTCCGATCACCCGATCGACATCTCTTCGCGTCGCAAGATCGCGCAGTTCACCAACGTTGAAGAACGTGCGGTGATTGCGCTGGAAGACGCCGACACCATCTACAAGATCCCGGGCATCCTGCACTCCCAGGGCCTGGATGATTTTGTCGTCGAGCGTTTCGGCCTGCAATGTGGCGGCGCGGATCTGTCCGAGTGGGAAGCCGTGGTTGACGCCAAGCTGAACCCTGAGCACGAAGTCACCATCGCGATGGTCGGCAAGTACATGGAATTGCTGGACGCCTACAAGTCGCTGATCGAAGCGATGAGTCACGCCGGCATCAGCAACCGCACCAAGGTCAACCTGCGCTACATCGATTCCGAAGACATCGAAAACCAGGGCACCGCGCTGCTGGAAGGTGTTGACGCGATCCTGGTTCCAGGCGGCTTCGGTCTGCGTGGCGTGGAAGGCAAGATCACCGCCGTCCAGTACGCTCGCGAAAACAAGGTTCCGTACCTCGGCATCTGCCTGGGCATGCAAGTGGCCGTGATTGAGTTCGCTCGTAACGTCATGGGCTGGAAAGACGCCAACTCCACCGAGTTCGATCGTGCAAGCGGTCACCCGGTCGTGGGTCTGATCACCGAGTGGGAAGATGCCACCGGCGCCGTCGAAACCCGTACCGAAACTTCCGATCTGGGCGGCACCATGCGCCTCGGCGCGCAGGATTGCCTGCTGGAGCCGGGTTCCCTGGTTCACGGCTGCTACGGCAAGGACGTGATCGTCGAGCGTCACCGTCATCGCTACGAAGTGAACAACAACCTGCTGCCGCAAATCATGGAAGCCGGCCTGAAAATCTCCGGTCGTTCCGGTGATGGCGCGCTGGTAGAAGTGGTTGAAGCCCCGGATCATCCATGGTTCGTCGCTTGCCAGTTCCACCCTGAGTTCACCTCGACACCTCGCGACGGTCACCCGTTGTTCAGCGGTTTCGTTAAAGCAGCTTTGGTTCAACACCAGAAGAAGGCGTAAATCCGATGGCGCAGAAGATCATCCGTGTAGGCGATATCGAGATTGCCAACGACAAGCCAATGGTGCTTTTCGGTGGCATGAACGTGCTGGAAAGCCGCGACATGGCGATGCAGGTCTGCGAAGAATACGTAAAGGTCACCGAGAAACTCGGTATCCCTTACGTGTTCAAGGCCAGCTTCGACAAGGCCAACCGTTCCTCCGTGGCCTCTTACCGTGGCCCCGGCCTGGAAGAGGGCATGCGGATTTTCCAGGACATCAAGCAAGCCTTCGGCGTGCCGATCATCACCGACGTCCACGAGCCTGAGCAGGCCGCGGTCGTCGCTGAAGTCTGCGACATCATCCAGTTGCCGGCCTTCCTGTCGCGCCAGACCGACCTCGTGGTCGCGATGGCCAGGACCGGTGCGGTGATCAACATCAAGAAAGCCCAGTTCCTCGCGCCTCAGGAAATGAAACACATCCTGAACAAGTGCGTGGAAGCGGGTAACGATCAGTTGATCCTCTGCGAACGCGGTTCGAGCTTCGGCTACAACAACCTGGTCGTCGACATGCTCGGCTTCGGCATCATGAAGCAGTTCGAATACCCGGTGTTCTTCGACGTGACCCACGCGCTGCAAATGCCCGGCGGTCGCTCCGATTCCGCTGGCGGTCGTCGCGCCCAGGTCCTCGATCTGGCCAAGGCTGGCATGAGCCAGTCGCTGGCCGGTTTGTTCCTCGAAGCCCACCCGGATCCGGACAACGCCAAATGCGACGGCCCTTGCGCCTTGCGTCTGGACAAACTGGAGCCATTCCTGGCCCAGCTCAAAGCTTTGGACGAACTGGTGAAGAGTTTTCCGACGGTAGAAACCGCGTAATCCTCATTTCTCCGGTAAAGTACCGCACGATTTGTTGCTCAGGCCCTCGGGTCTGAGCCTTATCGTCCGCAAGTCTGCCCGTTGCACATCACTTGCCGGCGATAAAAGATTTCCTTCAGCTGCGTCGTTTTCGTCAACTTTGGAGTGTTTACAACAATGGCAAAAATCGTCGACATCAAAGGTCGTGAAGTTCTCGACTCCCGTGGCAACCCCACCGTGGAAGCGGACGTGCTTCTCGATAACGGCATCATCGGCAGCGCTTGCGCGCCGTCCGGTGCTTCCACTGGCTCGCGTGAAGCGCTCGAGCTGCGTGATGGCGACAAGAGCCGTTACCTGGGCAAAGGCGTTCTGAAAGCCGTCGCCAACATCAACGGTCCGATTCGCGACCTGTTGAAAGGTACTGACCCAAGCGACCAGAAAGCCCTCGATCACGCGATGATCAAGCTCGACGGTACTGAAAACAAAGGTTCTCTGGGCGCGAACGCGATCCTCGCCGTTTCCCTGGCTGCGGCCAAGGCAGCAGCACAGGACCAGGACCTGCCGCTGTACGCACACATCGCCAACCTGAACGGCACCCCGGGTGTCTACTCGATGCCGGTTCCGATGATGAACATCATCAACGGTGGCGAACACGCCGATAACAACGTCGACATCCAGGAATTCATGGTCCAGCCGGTTGGCGCCAAGTCTTTCTCGGAAGGTCTGCGCATGGGCACCGAGATTTTCCATCACCTCAAAGCCGTTCTGAAGGCCCGTGGCCTGAGCACTGCCGTCGGTGACGAAGGTGGTTTCGCGCCGAACCTGGCATCCAACGAAGACGCGTTGAAAGTGATCTCCGAAGCCGTGGCCAACGCCGGTTACAAGCTGGGCACCGACGTGACCCTGGCACTGGACTGCGCGGCCAGCGAATTTTACGAAGACGGCAAGTACAACCTGTCCGGCGAAGGCCAGGTGTTCACCGCTGAAGGTTTCGCCGACTATCTGAAAGGCCTGACCGAGCGTTACCCGATCATCTCCATCGAAGATGGCCTGGACGAATCCGACTGGGCTGGCTGGAAAATCCTCACCGACAAGATCGGCGAGAAGACCCAGCTGGTGGGCGACGACCTGTTCGTGACCAACACCAAGATCCTGAAAGAAGGCATCGACAAGAAGATCGCCAACTCGATCCTGATCAAGTTCAACCAGATCGGCACCCTGACCGAAACCCTGGAAGCCATCCAGATGGCCAAGGCTGCCGGTTACACCGCCGTGATCTCGCACCGCTCCGGCGAAACCGAAGATTCGACCATTGCCGACCTGGCCGTGGGCACTTCGGCTGGCCAGATCAAGACCGGCTCCCTGTGCCGTTCCGATCGCGTTTCCAAGTACAACCAACTGCTGCGTATCGAAGAGCAGTTGAACGGCAAAGCCAAGTACAACGGTCGCAGCGAGTTCCGCGGCTGATTGCTACAAGGTAAAAAAGACACCGGATTGTGTCGGAAAAGTCGTGCCAACGATGGATTTGCCACTAATCTGATGCCTTAAGAGCACAAGCCTGGATATTCCAGGCTTCGTGCTATCAGACGCTTCAAAGTTTTGGCATGGCTGTCTTTTTTCACTGGATACCTGATATTCGATGCGCAGTCCCAATTGGTTGTTCCTCGTCTTGCTCCTGTTGCTGGCTGGCCTGCAATACCGCCTGTGGGTGGGTAATGGCAGTCTGGCGCAAGTGGCCGAGCTGACTCAGCAGATCGCGGATCAACACGCTGAGAACGAAGGGCTGCTTGAGCGCAATCGGGTCATGGACGCTGAAGTCAGTGAGTTGAAAAAGGGCATGGAGACCGTTGAAGAGCGGGCTCGCCATGAGTTGGGCATGGTCAAGGACGGTGAAACCCTTTACCAGTTGGCTCAATGAATTCCCCGTTACCGGCCTTCTGGGCCGTGATTCCTGCCGCGGGCGTCGGTGCCCGTATGGCCGCGGACCGTCCCAAGCAATACTTGCAACTGGGCGGGCGCACTATTCTCGAACACAGCCTCGGCTGTTTCCTTGATCATCCTTCCCTGAAGGGGTTGGTGGTCAGTCTTGCTGTTGATGATCCTTACTGGCCGAACCTGGCGTGCGCTGGCGATTCGCGTATTCAACGCGTTGACGGCGGCGCCGAGCGTTCCGGGTCAGTGCTCAATGCCTTGCTGCATTTGCATGCGCTGGGTGCTGACGATGAGGATTGGGTGTTGGTGCACGATGCGGCACGGCCCAATCTGAGCCGTGATGATCTGGACAAATTGCTCAGTGAGTTGGCGGATGATCCTGTCGGCGGGCTGTTGGCAGTTCCTGCTCGCGATACGCTTAAACGAATCGACAAGCACGGTCGCGTCGTTGAAACCGTGGATCGCAGTGTGATCTGGCAGGCTTATACGCCGCAGATGTTTCGCCTTGGCGCCTTGCATCGGGCTTTGGCCGACAGCCTGGTGGCTGACGCGGTTATCACTGACGAAGCGTCGGCGATGGAGTGGGCCGGTTTGGCGCCGCGCCTGATTGAAGGGCGCGCGGACAACCTGAAAGTCACTCGCCCGGAAGACCTCGAATGGTTGCGCCAGCGTTGGGCTAATCGCCGCTGACTGCTGTGGTGTCTGTCAGATTGCTTTCGCGAGCAAGCCCGCTCCCACACTGGTTCTGCGCCAGACCCAAAATAGGTGACCAACCACAATCAAATGTGTGAGCGGGCTTGCTCGCGAAAGCGGTAGTTCAGATAACAAATCGCTCACTGATGTGCGATGCCGATTTAATACAGATACTCCGGCCGTTCGGCCAACCCTTCCTTCAGGTAATCCACCAGCTTGCGCACCTTCGGCGAAAGGTGCCGCTGCTGCGGATAAAGCGCCCACACCGCAGTGTTCGGCGGTTGGTGAGCATCCAGCAGCGAAATCAGTTCGCCGCTTTTCAGGTATTCCAGCACATAGTAATCCGGCAACTGACACAGCCCGACACCCTGTAACGCCGCATCCAGCACCGCTTGCCCACTGTTGCAGCGCCAGTTTCCCTGCACTCGCTGGGAAAATTCCCGCCCGTTCTGTTCCAGTTGCCAGAGATCCGAGCTGCCGATGAGGCAGTTGTGGCGACTCAGTTCCGACAAGCTGTGTGGGCGACCGTACCGTTCCAGGTAGGACGGTGACGCGCACAGATACATGCGCCGTGGCGCCAGCCGCGTTGCCACCAGCCGCGAGTCCTGAAGGCGGCCGAGGCGGATCGCCAGGTCCAGCCCTTCATGCACCAGATCCAGTTGCCGGTTGCTCAGCTCGATATCGATTCGAAGTTGTGGATAAAGTCCCATGAAGCGTGTCACCAGCGGCACGATGAAGCGCTCGCCGTACGCCACCGCGCAGGTCATGCGCAACATGCCTTTGGGTTCGCTGGTCAGGTCGCCGACCGCTCTCAGCGCTTCTTCACGGCCGTCCTGCAAACGCTGGCAATGCTGCAAAAAAGTCTGCCCGGCTTCGGTCAGCGTGACGCGACGGGTGCTGCGGTACAGCAGTCGCGTCTGAAGGCGCTCTTCGAGGCGCACTATTTGTCGACTGATGTGGGAAGAAGAAACCCCAAGACGCTCAGCGGCAGCCGTGAACTGGCTGCACTCGGCCACGGCGATGAATTCGTCGATACCTTCCCAACGGTTCTCGGACATCTAGGATTATCCCTGTGCGGCAATAATGTTTTGCTTTTGTCTGGATTATTCATCGTAAAGCGCTGTATTACACTCCCTGTCTCGTTTTTATTCACTGGAGAATCCACATGATCAAGTCGCGCGCTGCCGTTGCCTTCGAGGCCAAGAAACCCCTCGAGATCGTTGAAGTCGATGTTGCCATGCCCAAGGCCGGTGAAGTTCTGCTGCGTGTGGTTGCCTCCGGTGTCTGCCATACCGATGCGTACACGCTGTCGGGTGCTGATCCGGAAGGCATCTTCCCGTCGATCCTCGGCCACGAAGGTGGCGCGGTGGTCGAAGCCATCGGCGAGGGCGTGACCTCCGTGGCGGTCGGCGATCACGTCATCCCGCTGTACACCCCGGAATGCCGCCAGTGCAAATTCTGCCTGTCGGGCAAGACCAACCTGTGCCAAGCCATTCGTGCGACCCAAGGCAAAGGCCTGATGCCCGATGGCACTACGCGTTTTTCCTACAAAGGCCAGCCGATTTTCCACTACATGGGCACCTCGACGTTCTCCGAGTACACCGTGTTGCCGGAAATCTCCGTCGCCAGGATTCCTAAAGAAGCACCGCTGGAAAAAGTCTGCCTGCTGGGTTGCGGCGTCACCACCGGCATCGGTGCGGTGCTCAATACCGCCAAGGTAAAACCGGGTGATACCGTGGCCATTTTCGGCCTCGGCGGCATCGGTCTGTCGGCGGTGATCGGCGCAGTCAAAGCCAAGGCGGCGCGGATCATTGCCATCGACATCAACCCGGCCAAATTCGAGATCGCCAAGCAGCTCGGTGCAACCGACTGCGTGAACCCGAAAGACTTCGACCGTCCTATCCAGGAAGTCATCGTCGACATGACCGATGGCGGCGTCGACTTTTCCTTCGAATGCATCGGCAACGTCCAATTGATGCGCGCCGCACTTGAGTGCTGCCACAAAGGTTGGGGCGAGTCGGTCATCATCGGTGTGGCCGGTGCTGGCCAGGAAATTTCGACCCGTCCATTCCAGTTGGTCACCGGTCGCGTCTGGCGCGGTTCGGCGTTCGGCGGTGTGCGTGGTCGCACCGAATTGCCAAGCTATGTCGAAATGGCCGAAACCGGCGAAATCCCGCTGGATACGTTCATCACCCACACCATGGGCCTGGAAGATATCAACAAGGCTTTCGACCTGATGCATGAAGGAAAAAGCATCCGTTCCGTCATCCATTTCTGAGGTCCGCCATGAGCCTGGAAAATATCTCCTGTCAGAAAAGCTTCGGCGGCTGGCACAAACGCTACCGGCACCGCTCCGACGTGCTCGGCTGCGACATGGTGTTTGCCGTGTACCTGCCGCCGCAAGCGGAGCAGGGCGGCAAGCTGCCGGTGCTGTACTGGTTGTCCGGCCTGACCTGCACCGACGAGAATTTCATGCACAAGGCCGGCGCTCTGCGCATGGCTGCCGAGCTGGGGCTGATCATTGTTGCACCGGATACCAGTCCTCGCGGCCCCGACGTGCCGGGTGACCCGGATGGCGCCTGGGATTTCGGTCTCGGCGCCGGGTTTTATCTGAATGCCACGCAGGAACCGTGGTCGCGCCACTATCGGATGCATGACTATGTCGTGCAGGAATTACCGGCGTTAGTCGAAGCCCATTTCCCTGCGTCCGACAAGCGCGGCATCAGCGGTCACTCCATGGGCGGCCACGGCGCGCTGGTCTGCGCATTGCGCAATCCGGGTCGGTATCAGTCGGTGTCGGCGTTTTCGCCGATCAACAATCCGATGGATTGCCCGTGGGGTCAGAAAGCCTTTTCCCGTTACCTGGGCGAAGACCGTTCGAAATGGCGTGAATGGGATGCCTGCGCGTTGATCGCCGAGGCCGACGAGAAGCTGCCGCTATTGGTCGACCAAGGTGATCGTGATGATTTCCTGGCCACGCAACTCAAGCCCGAAGCCTTGCAACAAGCGACCAAACTGGCCGGTCATCCGCTGACGTTGCGCCTGCAACCGGGCTACGACCACAGCTATTTCTTCATCGCCAGCTTCATCGACGACCACTTGCAACATCACGGACGCGCTCTAGGCGTTTAATGCAGGTAGAATCACGCCCTGACAAAAATCGGGGCGTTTTTTTATGCGTATTGGCCACGGCTATGATGTGCACCGTTTCGCTGAAGGCGATTTCATTACTCTGGGCGGCGTGCGCATTGCACACGGCTTCGGGCTGCTCGCTCACTCCGACGGTGACGTCCTGCTGCACGCCTTGAGCGATGCCTTGCTCGGCGCCGCTGCGCTGGGTGATATCGGCAAGCACTTCCCGGACACCGACCCAAAATTCAAGGGCGCCGACAGCCGTGTGCTGTTGCGTCACGTCGTCGCACTGGTCCACGCCAAGGGCTGGAAAGTCGGCAACGTCGATAACACCATCGTCGCCCAGGCGCCGAAAATGGCCCCGCATATCGAATCGATGCGCGCGCAGATTGCCGCGGATCTTCAAGTTGAGTTGGATCAAGTGAACGTGAAAGCTACCACCACCGAAAAGCTTGGCTTTGTCGGTCGCGAAGAAGGCATCGCTGTCCACTCCGTAGCCTTGTTGCTGCGCGCATGAACGAACTGCAATTGCTCGGCCCGCGTGCCTACGGTGAAGCCCTCGGCACCGCGGTGTTGAAAGCCACGGCGGAAGACTTCCAGGTCGATGAAGTGCTCGACATCCCGCTCAGTGGCGATGGCGAACACCTGTGGATCTGGGTGGAAAAACGCGGACTGAATACCGAAGAAGCGGCACGGCGAATTGCCAAGGCAGCGGGCGTGCCATTGCGCACTGTCAGCTACGCCGGCCTCAAGGATCGCCAGGCGCTGACCCGCCAGTGGTTCAGCGTGCAACTGCCGGGCAAGGCCGATCCTGATTTGTCGTCGGCGGAAAACGATACGCTGAAAATCCTCAAGACCGGTCGACATAAACGCAAGCTGCAACGCGGTGCCCATTCGGCCAACGGTTTCACCTTGCGCCTGACGCAATTCGCGGGCGACAAAGCGGCCATCGAAGCGCGCCTGCAACTGATCGCCAAACAAGGCATCCCCAATTATTTCGGCACCCAGCGGTTCGGCTTTGACGGCGGCAACGTGGTCGACGCCCGTGGCTGGGCCGCGCGCAAGGCCTTGCCGGAGCAGCGCAACGTCCGTTCGCGTTTGCTTTCTACTGCTCGCAGTTTTCTGTTCAACCAGGTGTTGGCAGCGCGTGTGGAAGATGGCACCTGGCAGCAGGCGCAGGTCGGTGATCTGTTGGCGTTCACCGACAGCCGAAGCTTCTTTCCGGCCGGTGAGGCCGAGTGCAGCGACCCGCGCCTGGCAATTCTCGACCTGCACCCGACCGGCCCGCAGTGGGGCGAAGGTGACTCGCCGGCGACGGGCGCAGTCCATGAACTGGAGCAGGCAATCGCCGCGCGCGAAGCGGATCTGCGCGATTGGTTGATTAACGCCGGTATGAGCCACGAACGTCGCATCCTGCGACTGCCCATTGGTGGGTTGACGTGGCATTATCCCGAGCCTGACATTCTGCAACTGGAATTCGTCCTGCCGGCCGGATGCTTCGCCACCGTATTGGTGCGTGAGCTCGTTGATCTGGTGCCGGTGGGGCAGACGGACAGCCCATGCGTATTCTGATTTCTAACGACGATGGGGTAACCGCACCCGGTCTCGCCGCGCTTTATGCTGCGCTGGCGGATTACACCGAATGCGTGGTTATCGCCCCGGACCAGGACAAAAGCGGCGCCAGCAGTTCGCTGACGCTCGACCGTCCGTTGCACCCGCAGACCCTGGCCAACGGCTTTATCAGCCTCAATGGCACACCGACCGATTGCGTGCACCTGGGCCTCAACGGCTTGCTGGAACGCGAACCGGACATGGTGGTTTCCGGTATCAACCTGGGCGCCAACCTAGGGGACGATGTGTTGTATTCCGGCACCGTGGCCGCGGCGCTTGAAGGGCGTTTCCTTGCGCTTCCTTCGTTTGCCTTTTCCTTGGTCTCACGGCAAGTCGATAACCTTCCCACAGCCGCTTACTACGCGCGCAAACTGGTGGAAGCCCACGCCGACCTTGACCTGCCACCGCGCACGGTACTGAACGTGAACATTCCCAATTTGCCGCTCGACCACATCCGTGGAATCCAGCTGACCCGCCTCGGTCATCGCGCCCGCGCGGCGGCGCCGATGAAAGTGGTCGACCCGCGTGGCAAGTCCGGTTACTGGATTGCTGCGGCCGGGGATGCTGAAGACGGCGGTCCGGGAACGGATTTCCATGCGGTGATGCAAGGCTATGTGTCCATCACGCCACTGCAACTGGATCGCACCTTCAATGATGCCTTCCGAAGCCTCGATGGCTGGCTGGAGGGATTGCGCTAATGGCTCGTGAACAAGACCCGATGCATCGTGGCATCGGGATGACCTCGCAACGCACTCGCGAGCGTCTGATCCAGCGGTTGTATGAGGAAGGCATTTCCAACGCCAAGGTGCTGGAAGTGATCCGCCGCACGCCGCGTCACCTGTTCGTCGACGAGGCGCTGGCCCACCGCGCCTATGAAGACACGGCGCTGCCGATCGGCAACAACCAGACGATCTCCCAGCCCTACATGGTGGCCCGCATGAGCGAGCTGCTGCTGGAAGCGGGCCCGCTGGACAAGGTGATGGAAATCGGTACGGGATCGGGCTATCAGACCGCGATCCTGTCGCAACTGGTCGAGCGGGTTTTTTCCGTCGAGCGCATCAAGGTTCTGCAGGACCGGGCCAAGGAACGCCTGGTCGACCTCAACCTGCGCAACGTGGTCTTCCGCTGGGGCGATGGCTGGGAAGGCTGGCCCGCGCTGGCACCGTACAACGGCATCATCGTGACGGCGGTGGCGACGGATGTGCCTCAGGCATTGCTCGACCAGTTGGCGCCCGGAGGGCGACTGGTGATACCGGTCGGGTCGGGTGAGGTTCAACAGTTGATGCTGATCATCCGTGAAGAACACGGGTTTTCCAGGCGTGTTCTGGGGGCGGTACGTTTCGTTCCATTGCTCAACGGGCCTCTGGCCTGAGCATTTGTTTCGTCGCGGTGAATTCTCTTCGATCGGCTCTGTCTTACAGCGGCGTCGATCCGTTAAACGGGATTCATCGTCAGGTAGCAAACGTGTGCTTCGCTTCATTAAAGGTAAAGCCTGCACAGCCCGTTATACTTGCGACACTTCATGCCGGGAGTACGGCAATTCAACATTTCAGCCACCACAAAGGGAGCGGCGGGTGAGTCTCACAGTCATTGCGCAGCGAATGGGTATAACGAGCTTTCAGCGCCTGGTGACTGGCCTTGTCTTGAGTACCTTGCTGGTCGGTTGTTCCAGCACCAAATCGAGCGACGTGCGCGTCGTCGATCGCAACAACGCCGTCGCCCAGCGTCCGGCAGTGACCACGGGTCAGTACGTGGTTCGACCTAAAGACACCCTGTTCTCGATCGCCTTTCGCTACGGGTGGGACTACAAAGCCCTCGCGGCGCGCAACAACATTCCTACGCCATACACGATACATCCGGGTCAGACGATTCGCTTTGACGGTCGCACCGATTCAACGCCGGCGGCGGTGGTCAGTTCGTCCAGTTCATCGCCTTCGTCATCGAGTAAAACCACCGTAATCCGGCGCCAGCCAAATGGCGCAACTACGACGACAACGGTGGTTGCACCGTCCGTCGCCAACAAGCCGGCACCCGCTCCGATGCCTCCGGCAGGCCCGGCCCCGACCGGCTGGGGATGGCCTTCTAATGGCATCTTGATTGGAAAATTCTCTTCAAACGGTAGTTTGAATAAAGGAATTGATATCGCCGGAGATTTGGGACAGCCTGTTTTAGCTGCGTCTGATGGGACGGTGGTATACGCCGGGAGTGGCTTAAGGGGCTACGGCGAATTAGTCATCATCAAACACAGCGATACCTACGTCAGTGCCTACGGTCACAACCGCAGGCTGTTGGTTCGGGAGGGGCAGCAGGTCAAGGTCGGACAGACAATTGCCGAAATGGGGTCAACGGGTACAGACCGGGTGAAACTGCATTTTGAGATTCGCCGACAAGGTAAACCTGTAGATCCGCTGCAGTTCCTGCCACGTCGTTGATTTGTTACCAGCCTGTTCCGTCACGTAGAGGGAACAGGCTCCAGCGTTGCCAAGGATAGAGGCGCCGCTTGAGCCTGAGGTCGAACTCACCAAAGGACTATAACAATGGCTCTCAGTAAAGAAGTGCCGGAGTTTGACATCGACGATGAGGTTCTCCTGATGGAGACCGGCATCGGTACGGATTCGATGTCGAATGATGAAGGGGCTGCTCCACCTTCCGTTCGTGCCAAATCCAAACACTCCGCCTCGTTAAAGCAACACAAGTACATCGATTACACGCGTGCGCTCGATGCCACGCAGTTGTACCTCAATGAAATCGGCTTTTCCCCTCTGCTGTCCCCCGAAGAAGAAGTTCACTTTGCACGCTTGTCGCAAAGTGGCGATCCGGCCGGGCGCAAACGCATGATTGAAAGCAACCTGCGGCTGGTGGTGAAAATCGCCCGACGCTATGTCAATCGTGGCTTGTCGCTGCTGGACCTGATCGAAGAGGGCAACCTCGGGCTGATCCGGGCGGTAGAGAAGTTCGACCCCGAACGTGGCTTCCGCTTTTCGACCTACGCAACCTGGTGGATTCGTCAGACCATCGAGCGCGCGATCATGAATCAGACCCGGACCATCCGGTTGCCGATCCATGTGGTCAAAGAGCTCAACGTGTACCTGAGGGCCGCACGGGAGCTGACGCAAAAACTCGATCATGAACCCTCACCCGAAGAAATCGCCAACCTGCTGGAAAAACCGGTGGGCGAGGTCAAGCGCATGCTCGGCCTGAACGAGCGGGTTTCTTCGGTCGACGTCTCGCTGGGTCCGGATTCGGATAAAACCCTGCTGGACACCCTTACCGATGACCGTCCAACCGATCCGTGTGAACTGCTACAGGACGACGACCTGTCCCAGAGCATCGATCAATGGCTCTCGGAACTGACCGACAAGCAGCGCGAGGTGGTGATACGCCGCTTCGGTCTGCGCGGTCATGAGAGCAGCACGCTGGAAGACGTAGGCCTGGAAATTGGCCTGACCCGCGAACGCGTCAGACAGATCCAGGTGGAAGGCCTGAAACGTCTGCGGGAGATTCTGGAGAAGAATGGTCTGTCCAGCGAGTCGCTGTTTCAATAAGCCAATCGCTTGAGCAGCAAGCAAAAAGCCCCGACTGGTTCGGGGCTTTTTGTTGCCTGGCTGAAGCGTCGCACATCACCTCAGGTTTGTAGTCTTGCGTTGTAAGTCTTTGCTTACTCTTTCGTAAGTGTTCGTTATTTTTACACCTTGGCAGACGACTATTGTTTGTTCTCACTTGTTTTATCTAGCTGATATCTATAGATATTTATAAAAGTTAAGCGCATGTGACAGCCGGTTTTGGCTTGGGAAGGCAATTGCGCTCGCCCGGGAATTCTCTAGTATTCAGGTTGTGTCGACGGACAGACACGCCCTTCAAGGATGAGGGGAAAGGACATTGCAGGACGCGATTCATCAGGACGATGAAAAGGAACACAGGGAATAGGGAAAAAATGTGGGCGGGTCAAACCGCCCCTTTTTTTTGCCTGCAGAAAAGCAAAAAGGCCCGCAAGGGGCCTTTTCGGGAACGCGCGGAAAATCAGCGTTCGAGGTCTTTGATCTTGCCTTTGACGCCATCCCACTCTTCGGCATCGGGCATCGATTCTTTCTTCTCGGTGATATTCGGCCAGATTTCGGCCAGCTCAACGTTCAGCTGAATGAATTCCTGCATCTCTTCCGGGACTTCATCTTCAGAGAAGATGGCCACGGCAGGGCATTCTGGTTCGCACAGTGCGCAGTCGATGCACTCATCCGGGTGAATCACCAGGAAGTTCGGGCCTTCGTAAAAGCAGTCCACCGGACAGACTTCTACGCAGTCGGTGTACTTGCACTTGATGCAGTTGTCGGTGACGACGAAGGTCATTTCTAATTTTCTCCTCAGGCGGCGGCAGCGGAGCCCCTTCACGTTGGGGTCGCCAGGTTCGGGAGCGATAGTCTGCAGACCAGGCTATTTAGCCTGCAGCATCCCAAACCGCGCGAGATTCTAACAGCTTGCAGGCAAGTGCGTTAGATCCGTGTCTTTAGTGTATAGAGCATTTCGAGCGCGCGACGCGGCGTCAGGTCATCCAGGTCCAGTTTGGCCAGTTCATCGAGCACCGGATGCGGCAGGCTGGCGAACATGTCGCTCTGTTGCGGCGCGGCCGGTTTGCCTTTGGCGGGCTTCGGCACTTCATGGGGCAGCGCGGTGGCTTCCAGCCGACCCAGGTGCTCGCGAGCGCGCACAATCACTTCGCTCGGCACGCCGGCCAATTGCGCAACGGCCAGGCCATAACTCTGGCTGGCAGGCCCTGGCAGCACGTGGTGCAGGAACACGATGCGCTCTTTGTGCTCGGTGGCGTTGAGGTGCACGTTGGCCACCAGCGGCTGGGCTTCCGGCAGCACTGTCAGCTCAAAGTAGTGCGTGGCAAACAAGGTGTAAGCCCGCAGGTGCGCCAGGCGTTCGGCCGCGGCCCAGGCCAGGGACAGACCGTCGAAGGTGCTGGTGCCGCGACCGACTTCGTCCATCAGCACCAGGCTGCGTTCGGTGGCGTTGTGCAGAATGTTGGCGGTTTCGCTCATTTCGACCATGAAGGTCGAGCGTCCACCGGCCAGGTCATCGCTGGAACCGATCCGGGTGAAGATCCGGTCCACCAGCGACAATTCGCAACTGGCCGCCGGTACGAAGCTGCCGATGTGCGCCAGCAACACGATCAAAGCGGTCTGACGCATGTAGGTGGATTTACCGCCCATGTTCGGACCGGTGATCACCAGCATGCGGGTGCTGTCGTCGAGGCTCAGGTCATTGGCCACGAACGGCGTGGTCAGCACTTGCTCGACCACCGGGTGACGACCCTGGCTGATGCGCATGCAGGGCTCGTCGACGAAGCGGGGGCAATTCAGATCGAGATTCAATGCGCGTTCGGCGAGGTTGCTCAGCACGTCCAGTTCGGCCAGTGCCGCGGCGGTGTCTTGCAGCGGTGGCAACTGGGCGATCAGGTCTTCGAGCAGCGCTTCGTATAGCATCTTTTCGCGAGCCAGGGCGCGGCTCTTGGCCGACAGTGCCTTGTCCTCGAACGCCTTGAGTTCCGGCGTGATGAAACGCTCGGCGCCTTTCAGCGTCTGGCGGCGGATGTAGTCGGCCGGCGCCGATTCGGCCTGCTTGCTCGGCAACTCGATGAAGTAGCCATGAATGCGGTTGTAACCGACCTTCAGGTGCGACAGGCCGGTGCGGGCCTTTTCCCGTGCTTCCAGATCGATCAGGAACTGCCCGGCGTTTTCGCTCAGGGATTGCAGGTCGTCGAGTTCGCTGTCGTAACCGGTTTTCAACACGCCGCCATCGCGGATTACCGCAGGCGGGTTGTCGATGATGGCTTTTTCCAGCAGTGCCGCCAGTTCCGGGTAGGTGCTGGTGGTCTTGGCCAGTTGAATGATGTGCGGCGCTTCCAGCTCGGTCATTGCCATTTGCAATTCAGGCAGTGCACCGAGAGCATCGCGCAGGCGAGCGAGGTCGCGAGGACGGGCATTGCGCAAACCGATCCGCGCCAGAATCCGCTCGATGTCGCCGATTTCCTTGAGCTGCGGTTGCAGCTTTTCGAAACGGTAGCCGTCGAGCAGGCAAGTGATCGAGGTCTGGCGTGACAGCAAAACCTTCAGATCCCGCAGCGGGCGGTTCAGCCAGCGGGTCAGCAGGCGACTGCCCATCGCGGTCTGGCAGCGATCGACCACCGATTGCAGGGTGTTATCGCGACCGCCGGCGAGGTTGGTGTCCAGTTCCAGGTTGCGACGGCTCGCGCCATCCAGCACGACGGTGTCGTCCAGGCGTTCATGGCGCAGGCTGCGCAAATGGGGTAGGGCGGTGCGCTGGGTTTCCTTGGCGTAGCTGAGCAGGCAACCGGCGGCGCCGATGGCCAGGGTCAGGTTCTCGCAACCGAAACCTTTCAGGTCCTGGGTCGAGAATTGCTGGCACAAACTTTTCAGCGCCGAGTCGCGCTCGAAATCCCACGGCGCACGACGACGAACCCCACGGCGTTTCTCCGCCGGCAAATCCTTCGGCCAGTCATCCGGGATCATCAGCTCCACCGGATTGACCCGCTCCAGTTCCGCCAGCAGGTTTTCCCAGCCCTTGATCTCCAGCACGGTGAAGTTGCCGCTGGTGATGTCCAGCACCGCCAGCCCGAACAGGCGCTCGTCACCCAGCACCGCCGCGATCAGGTTATCCCGACGCTCATCCAGCAGCGCTTCATCGCTGACGGTGCCCGGCGTGATAATCCGCACCACCTGACGATCCACCGGCCCCTTGCTGGTCGCCGGATCGCCAACCTGCTCACAGATCACCACCGATTCGCCGAGCTTCACCAGTTTCGCCAGGTAACCTTCCGCGGCGTGGTAAGGAATCCCACACATCGGAATCGCCTGACCGGCCGACTGCCCACGGGCGGTCAGGGTGATGTCCAGCAACTTGGCGGCCTTCTTCGCGTCTTCGTAGAAGATCTCGTAGAAGTCACCCATGCGGTAGAACATCAGCTGGTCGGGGTGCTGGTTCTTCAGGCGCCAGTACTGCTGCATCATTGGCGTGTGCGAGGACAGATCGGTGAGTGCTTTATTCATCGGATATCAGGCAAATTCGTTGAAAGGTGTAGGGCAAAGGAGGGACATCGGCCCGGCTTTTCCGCGATGGGCGCAAGGTTAACATGGGCGGTCCACCCGACGCAGGCATGAAAGCGGCGGGATACATTTCTGCCGTCCATACACAATTTATGCGCTATTTATGCAATTCTGCATTTGCCTCCGAAAAAAAGATCAAGCACTATGCGCGTTATGCAAAAACGCAATGTTTCTACCGTCTTAAGAGCGCTGCTCGATCAGCACGGGATCTCCCCCACGGAGCTTCACCGTCGCACCGGCGTGCCTCAATCCACTCTCTCGCGAATCCTCAGCGGGAAGATCGTCGATCCTTCGGACAAACACATCTCGAAGATCGCCGAGTACTTCGCCGTGAGCACCGACCAGTTGCGTGGCCGCGCGGATGTCGCGCCCGCCGTCAATTCCGGTCGGGATGAATTGCATTCGGAACTCAAGGACATAAGCCTGTGGGATGACGATACGCCCGTCGATGACGACGAGGTGTCGGTCCCCTTTCTTCGCGAGGTTGAATTGGCTGCTGGATCAGGAAGATTCGTCATCGAAGAAAGCGAGCGCTCTAGCCTGCGCTTCGGCAAGCGCAGCTTGCGCCACAACGGTGTGCAGTTCGACCAGGCGAAATGCGTGACGGTGCGCGGCAACAGCATGTTGCCGGTACTGCGCGACGGCGCCACCGTGGGGGTCAATGCCGGTAAATGCGGGATTGGCGACATCGTCGATGGCGACCTGTATGCCATCAACCACAACGGCCAGCTGCGGGTTAAACAGCTTTATCGCCTGCCGACGGGGATTCGCCTGCGCAGCTTCAATCGCGATGAACATCCGGACGAGGACTACACCTTCCAGGAAATCCAGGAAGAGCAGATTGTCATCCTCGGCCACGTCTTCTGGTGGGGCATGTACGCCCGTTAACCTCATCGCTGTCAGACAAAACCCGCCACTGTGCGGGTTTTTTTTCGCCTGCTGAAAACCGCCAACGCCTTTGTCTGTGGGGGCTTTCATGCGCCAGTGCATTCTTAATGCATAAATAAATGCATTTGTGCATTGACTGTATATGCATCCATGCATATTCTTTGTCTCAAGCCGCTCAACAAAGCAGCTCGAAACGAAGCTCTTTAGTTCCACCACAAAGGCAGCGATGAACCGGCCTCAACGGTTCAGAGGGTTGGCAACTGACCCGGGTGTGCAGCGTAAAGCACCAGAAGCAGTTATCCGGCGGGCAGGGACCGCGGTCGGAAAAACAATCTAATGGACCCGTACCGCGCCAGTAGCGCCGAAAGGTCAACGCGAAGGACCGCATTACTGAAAAGCCCGGTTAGCGCCGGGCTTTTTGGAATGCCTACCTCGTCCGAGGCTTGGCAACCTCATCTACAGAAAGGATTCGGCAGAAGCCAGGAGGGCTCTCGATGTTGAAAGATTGCAGATGTGGACAGTGCAAACGACTTCTCGCCCGGGTGGGTGAGTACACCGAGCTCCAGATCAAATGCTCCCGATGCGGAACATTGAATCATGTGAAGGCCGCGAGCCTTGAGCGATCGCCGTTGAGCGACAAAGAAGCGGCACATGCCGCAACTTCCCAATTGGCATAGAGCTGTTGGGTTAATCGTTCAGGAGAAACCTATGCAACGTTTTACTGGTGTAGCCCAATCGTTCATGACTGCGTGCGAAGCGATCGCACCCGTTGCTGGTTTGGAGATGGAGGATCTCGTCAAGAAAGCCTTCAATCGTCCAGCGCAGGCAGAGGAGATGTTTCAATTCAAATTGCTGATGGACGGAGGTTATTTCTCCAACGAAGGCATCGGCCCGAAGGGCACGCAGCTTTATCAACTGACGTGGAAGGGTTATGCGTTGCTGCAGGCTATGCGCCGTAACGAAAACATTTGATCGCAGGTATGCGATGGGGGCAACTCACCGGCATTGCCTGAGTTCTGCGCCCGGTGATGCGGTTGAAGGGCAGGCTTGTCGATGGGCAGGCCTGCTATCCGAAGCAAAATCAGAACGATGTTCTTCGACAGACAGCGTGGAAAGACACGCCTCTATTTATGGCTTCGTATTCGCGGGGCCTTTTCGTTACGCAATTCACCCCGCAGGAGGCGTGACATGACAAACGAGCAACAAGCGTTGCTGGACATGCCGATCTGGCTGGTCATCGTGCTCGCCGTGATGGGCGGGGTGTCTGGCGAAATGTGGCGTGCCGACAAGGAGGGCGCCCGCGGCTGGTCATTGCTGCGGCGCCTGGCCTTGCGCTCCGGGGCCTGCATGATCTGCGGGGTCTCGGCCATCATGCTGCTGTACGCCGCCGGCATGTCGATCTGGGCGGCCGGTGCATTCGGTTGCCTCACGGCAATGGCCGGCGCCGACGTCGCCATCGGCCTTTACGAGCGATGGGCAGCCAAGCGGATCGGCGTGTGCGAAGTACCGCCGCGGGATTCCCGCCCGGATCAATAAAGCCAACCCCTCTGCCGTTCTGGCAATGCCGACACGCTGCATCCCCCGCGCAGCCGAACGCTTCAATATTTGAACTGGAAACCCCTATGTCCCTCGACATCGATAAGCCGTCGCGGCTGTTGTTTGCCATTGCCGAAGCGCTGCGCTCGGCTGACCCGGGTTTGAAAGTCGGAGGTCGTCAGGACTTCGACGGCACGTTCGATCAGGCGTGGATCCTGATCGCCGTCGAACGCAATGCCCCCGGCGAGCGCGCCCATGATGGACGCATCGCTCATGCCCTGACGTTTTCTCTGCAAATCATTGTTTCGCCAACCCTGGATAACCCCGGGTTGGCCGCTTGCGATCTGGCAGCCGTACTCAAGGGATGGGTGACGGATAACCGATGGGGCTTGTCGGGTAGCCAATGTGATTTGCCCGTGAACATCGATGCCTTGCCGTCGACGCTAATCAGCGGTTCGCAGGAATACCTCGCCTGGACCCTTTCCTTCACTCAGACGATTTACCTCGGCGCGCTGCTGCTGGACGACCCGCTCGGCATTCCGAAATTCGCCCGCACCTGGGAAGTCTCGAACATCGACGACCCGGACCAATACACCGAACTCGAGGGCTGAGTCATGTTCGATGCACTGTTACGTCAGCAACTCGGCCCGATCATCGAACGCCTGGCCGAGATGGAGGCAGAGCTGGAAGATTTGCACCGGCGAACCGACAGCTTGTGTCGCATCGGCGTGTGCCAGGAAGTCGATGCGGCGAGTAATACGTGCCGGGTCATTCACGGGGAATTGCTGACCCCGGCCATCCGCTTTTTCAACCCCAGCGCCGGGGCGCAAAGCGAATCGCGGATCCCCTCGGTCGGCGAGCAATGCCTGTTGCTGAACCATGGCGGCGGCGAGGGCAGCGCCCAATCCGTGGCGTTGTTCGGACTCAACGGCGATCGTTTTCCACCCGCTTCGACACAGGCTTCGCTGACGCGTCGCCTCTATCTGGACGGTACGGAAAGCGGCTACGACGACGCCCGTCACGCCTTGCACTGGAAGAACGGCCCGGCGGCGTTCAACGGCTCTCGCGAAGCGCTCGAGTTGAATCTCGGCCCGGCGAGCCTCGCGATCACGCCTGAAGCCATCGAACTGCAACTGGGCGCGGTCGGCTTGCGACTCGACGCTTCCGGTGTGCACCTGAGCGGCCCGGTGGTGGATCACCAGGGACGCGTCATCAGTACCGCATAAAGAGTTTCCCATGATCGGAATCGATAGAAACACCGGGGCGGCGGTCGACGACTGGCCGCAATTCGTGCAGCGCGCAACCCGGGCGCTGACCACGCCGTTGGGCACCCGACAGAAGCGTCCTTTGTACGGCTCGATGATCCCGGACCTGCTGGGCCGCAACCTCGGCGACGACCTGCTGATTCTTGCCCAGAGCCATGCGGCGCAGGCGTTTTACAACGAACAGAACGGCATCAGTGATTTCCAGCCGCAGGTCATTGTCGCCGGCCGGCAAGGTGCCGGGCTTGTACTGCGATTTGCCGGCACCTGGAAAAACCGCAATCAGACCTTCGAGGTGGTGACATGAGCATGTTGATCCCTGGCCAGAACCAGTTGGCCGAACCGTCGATCGTCACCGTCGAAGCGTTCGAGGAGTTGCTCGCCGAGTTCAAGACGTTTGTCGTCGAGTACGTCGGCGCCCGATCTCCCGAGACGGCGGCGAAGCTCAAGGCCAGCCTTGAAAACGAAAGCGAGTTGCTGACCCTGGCGCTTGAGGCGTTTTGCGTTCGCCTGCAAATCCACGAACGCAAATACAACGCCCGCATCAAGCAGATGCTGGCCTGGTGGGCGACCGGCAGCAATCTGGATGCCCGCCTCGCGGACATGGGGCTTGAGCGTCAGTTGCTCGATCCGGGCGATCCGGCGGCGTTCCCGCCGATTGCCCCCGTGTACGAAAGCGACGATGACGCCCGGTTGCGTTACTACCTGGCGCCGCATGCACCGGCCGCCGGTTCGCGGATGCAGTATCGCCGCGAGGTGTTCACCCTCGGCGAGCGTCCTGCGGTGAAGGTGGAAACCGCGGCGCCGGGCGAGGTGACGGTCACGTACACCTTCGACCCGGACGGCCATGCGGCGCAGGTCAAGGACGGCAATGGACGCCGCACGGCACCGGGCGAAGTGATGGTCACGGTGCTTGCCCGGGAAGGCGATGGCAGCGCGTCCGAAGAACTGCTCGACGGTGTGCGCCAGCACTTTGCCCGGCCTGATGTGCGACCGGAAACGGATCGGGTCACGGTGCAGGGCGCCCACATCAAACATTACAAAATCCGCGTCGTCGCGAGGATCAACGCCGGCCCTGATTCGGGGCTGACCAAGGTCGCCGCACACCAGCAACTGCAAGCGTATGCCCAGAGTTGTCATCGGCTGGAAGGGCGGGTCGACCCGAGCTGGATCGACTTCACGCTGCATAACGCCGGCGCGATTCAACTCGAGATTCTCGAACCGCTCGAGCCGATTGTGACGACCGCCTTCGAAGCGCCTTGGTGCACGGGTGTCGAGGTTGAGGTGCTCACGCTATGAGTGATCAAACACCTCGTCCCAGCCTGCTTCCGTCCAACAGCTCACCGCTGGAAAAAGCACTGGATCTCGGTTTCGGCACGTTGCTTGATCGCATCACGCCGCCGTTCCCCGAGCTGATGAACCCGACAGCGACGCCCTCGGCGTTTCTGCCGTATCTCGCGGCCGATCGAGGTGTCAGCGAATGGAGCTCCGAGGCGGCCGAGGCGGAAAAGCGTTTGACGGTTGAACTCGCCTGGCCCACGGCGCGACAGGCCGGGACGCGACAGGCGCTGGAAAACGCCGCGAAAGGATTGCGGTTGATGCCTGAAGTGCGGGCCTGGTACGAGCAGACGCCACCGGGTCAGCCTTACAGCTTTTCCGTCAGGGCGTTTACCGAGCAGCCCTACAGCGAAGAAATCGACGCCCGTCTCGACCGACGCCTGGCGGACGCCAAAAGCGAGCGCGACATTCTGTCGGTGTCCGTTGGCTTGAGCGCGTTCGGCAGCCACGTCATCGGCGCGGCGACGGTGTGCGGCGAACTCACCACGGTGTATCCGATTGTCATCGAAGGGCTCGAAGCCTCGGGTCAGGCCTTTATGGCTGCCGGGCTCTACGCCGTTGAAACATCCACTATTTATCCTCAGGGGGCCTGAATGGCTGACTATTACACCCTGCTCACGAATGCAGGGATTGCCTATGAAACCGCCTGCAAGGCGGCGGGCGCGCCGATCAAGTTGTCACAGATTTCGGTCGGTGACGGCGGCGGCGCGGTTTACAACCCGGCGGCGACCGCCACTGCGCTTAAACGAGAAGTGTGGCGCGGGCCGCTGAATGCGCTGTTCCAGGATGAGAAAAATCCGAGCTGGCTGCTCGCCGAGGTAACCATCCCGCCGGAAGAGGGCGGTTGGTATGTGCGTGAGGCCGGGCTCTGGACTGACACCGGGATTTTGTACGCCATCGTCAAATACCCGGAGTCGTTCAAGCCGGTGCTGGCGACGTCGGGGTCGGGGAAAGAGTTTTACATTCGCTCGATTTTCGAGACCAGCAATGCGGCGAACGTCACGCTGCTGATCGACGACACCGTGGTCAAGGCGACACGGGCGTGGGTGATGGGTTATCTCGCCGATGAGTTGGCGAAGCTGGATGGCAAGCAGTCGGTGCGCGTGGCGGCTACGGGGAACATCGTATTAAGTGGTGCGCAGCAGATTGATGGTGTCGCGGTGGTGTCTGGTCAGCGGGTGCTGGTGGCGGGCCAGACGACGGCGAAGGATAACGGCATTTACGTTGCCGCCAATGGCGACTGGGTGCGTTCGGGTGATTCGAACACCAGCGCCAAGGTGACGCCGGGCCTGACCGTGATGATCGAGGAGGGTGCGGCGAACGGTGATTCGCTTTGGCACTTAGTCACGAATGGGCCGATCACGCTGGGCACTACGGCGCTGAGCTTTGAAATGCTGGCGGGTAGGACGGGAATTCAGGCTGGCACTTATAAAAGTCTGACGGTTGATAAATATGGCCGTGCCACTGCTGGTACTAATCCGGAAACGCTGGCTGGTTTTGGGATCAAGGACACTTATACCAAGCCTGAAATCGAAGCGATGATTGCGCAGGCTTCGGCGCTGCCGGTCGGGGCTGTGGTTGCGTTTCCAAAGACCGCAGTGCCACCGGGCTTTCTTGAAATTGATGGCAGTGTGCAGAGCATCGCGACTTACCCGGATTTGTTTGCGTATCTGGGTACTTCTTTTAATACGGGCGGCGAGGGAGCTGGCAACTTCCGTTTGCCTGAGTCGCGTGGCGAATTTCTGCGCGGTTGGGACCATGGGCGCGGCATAGACGCAGGGCGTGCATTGGGCAGTTATCAGACAGATACGCTGCAAAATATTACGGGCGGGATCTCCGCGGGTAACAACACACAACTCGGTTCGTCAGTTTCCGGTGCCTACTTAGGTGTTGGCGGAGCAGTCAACCAGCCGACAGGCGCAACCGTCGGTGGCATTACCAGCTTCACGTTTGACGCATCGCGAGTAGCTCGCACCTCTACAGAAACCCGTCCTCGCAACCTGGCGGTGATGTGGTGCATCAAGGCCTGGAATGCGCCGATTAATCAGGGAAACATCGACGTAGCTGCCCTGGCTGCGCAGCTCGCTGCTTTCGTGCCCCGTGACTATCAAACCGGCATGATCATGTCGATGAACGTCGCCGCACCGACAACCACCGTCGATTTTTCCGCAGGCAGCGCACGCGGCGCAGGCAATGCAGTTGTGGCCTCTACCGCGATCAGTTGCGTTTTGCAGTCCGCTGGAGCCTGGTCGGCAGGGTCTGGCGGGAACAAGATCGATACCGGTATCCGCGTAGCAAACACCTGGTATCACGCCTACGTCATTCGCAAGAATGACAGCGGTGAGCGAGACATGCTGCTCTCGATCGGAGCGGCGCCCCAAGTGCCGGGCGGCTACGAGCTGATTGCCAGGTTGAAAGGTCGGTCGATCAAGACGGATGCCAGCGGCAGCATCATTCCCTTCATTAACACGGGAAACAGCACCGACTTCAAGACGATGCCGCAGGACATGTTTGTGTCCAATGTCCAAACGAGCAGCTACACGCTGGCCGTCAGCGTGCCACCCGGTGCGCGAGTTCGAGTCCGGTTCTTTGCGCGCGTACAGGGTGAGTCGAGCGTCATTTACGTGCGTTCACCGGAGGCAGCAGCCGTCACTTTGAACAACACGTCGGCAGATAGCTTCGTGGGCGGCATCGGCATGAGCAATGACGCGACGGCGAATGAGAACATGTCGGGCTACGGCGAAGCCCTGACGAACCAAAGCGGGCAGGTGGTAGCGCAAGTCTTGGGATACCCCGGATACAGCGTGTTACGCGCCTCGTTACACACTCAAGGCTGGACGGAGGAATAAGCCATGCCATTTATTCAACGCGACGAATCGGGCCGCATCTGTGGCCGGTTTGCGAATCAGCAGCTCGGCTATGCCGAAGAGTTTTTGCCCGACGACGACCCTGAACTGCAGGGTGGCGCAGTGGATCAGGCCGCGGTGACTGAGCGGGCTTGGCGAGACACCGAACTGGCGTCGCTGATCTGGTTGCGCGATCGCCACCGCGATCAACTGGAGATCGGTGGTGACACGACTCTGACGGCCGAGCAGTTCAACGAGCTGTTGGTTTACATGCAGGTCCTGCGCGACTGGCCGCAATCAGCAGATTTCCCTGACAGCCAATACCGTCCGGTCGCTCCGCCCTGGATCGCCGAACAAACCCAATAAACGCCCCGCACTGCCGGGGCGTTTTCTTTCCCGCAATACAACACACACAACACCCGACAGCCCCTTACCCAAGGGGCTTTTTCGTTTATGGAGAAACAGAAATGGCAGAACGCCAAACGTACACCGTGCTCCTCCCGTTCCCCACCGGGGGCGGCCACTGGTCGAGCATCGGCCAGGAGCTGCAACTGCTCGATGTGGAGGCCAACGCGCTGCGCAGCGCTGGTCGTCTGGAGCTGAAAAAAACCGAGGCTGCCGAGTCGGCCTCTGCATCCACCGCGGCGAAAAAAGCCGCTGCCAAGAAGGCTGAATAACCATGGCTGAGGTTCTGAACTTCGAGCACAACGGCATTACCGTCAATGCCACCGAATCCCCCGAGGCCATGGGTGGCCTGGGCGACAACGTCATCGGTCTGATCGGCACCGCGCCGAAGGCGGATCCGTTGATTCCACGCAACGCGCCGTTCCGCATCAACAGCTTCACCACCCAGGCGCTGCTCGATCCGACCGGTACCGAGGCTGGCACGCTGTATCACGCGGTCTTCCAGATCCTGAAAGTGGTCAAGGTGCCGGTCTACGTGGTCATCGTCGAAGAGGGCGCGACCCCTGCGGACACGCTGAACAATGTGATCGGCGGCATCGATCCGCTGACCGGTCGCAAGCTCGGCCTCGCAGCGCTGGGCAGCGTGCCTGAAGACCTGACCATCATCGGCGCGCCGGGCTTCACCAGCACCAAAGCCGTGGCCGGTGAGTTCGCGTCTTTCGGCAAGCGCATCAAGGCCCGTGTGGTGCTCGACGGCAAGGATGCCGCGGTCGCCGATCAGGTGACGTACAGCCAGGAACTGGGCGGCGCGGAGCTGGGTTTCGACCGCTGCCTGCTGGTGCACAACATGCCGTCGGTGTACTCCAAGGCGGCCAAGAAAAACGTGTTCCTGTCGCCGTCGAGCCTGGCCATCGCGGCCCTGGCCAAGGTCAAGCAATGGGAGAGCCCGGGCAACCAGGTGACCTTCGCCGAGGACGTTTCGCGGGTCGTGGAATACAACATCCTCGACACCTCCACCGAGGGCGATCTGCTCAACCGCTACGGCATCTGCTACTACGCCCGCACCATCCTCGGCGGCTTCTCGCTGCTGGGTAACCGCTCTATCACCGGCAAGTTCATCAGCTACGTCGGCCTCGAAGATGCGATCAGCCGCAAGCTGGTCAAGGCCGGCCAGAAAGCCATGGCCAAGAACCTGACCAAGTCGTTCATGGACCAGGAGGTCAAGCGCATCAACGACTGGCTGCAAACCCTGGTTGCCGACGAAACCATTCCTGGCGGCAGCGTGTACCTGCACCCGGAATTGAACAGCGTCGAGAAGTACAAGAACGGCACCTGGTACGTGGTCATCGACTACGGCCGCTACGCGCCGAACGAACACATGGTTTATCAACTCAATGCCCGCGATGAAATCATCGAGCAGTTCCTGGAGGACGTTCTCTAATGTTTACCAACCGCGTAAGACAGGCCATCGCGGCCACCCTGCAAGGCCTGCCGTTGTCGGCGACGGTGGAAGAGTTCACCCCGCCGAAGATCGAGTTCGAGATGGAGAACATGGTCGGCGGGCGCTTCATCGGCGAGGAAATGGCCAAGAGCGGCAAAGCCCTCACCGCCACGCTCAAGCTGCAAGGCGTGGGCGCAGAAGTCATGCTCGCCCTGGGTGTGAAACTGGGCGACGACATTTTGCTGAACGTTCGTGAGGCCGGTCAGGATCAGGATGGCAACACCTGGTTCACCTACCACACCGTCGGCGGCAAGTTGAAGTCCCTGGCCGAGACGGCGCTCAAAATGAATGACAAACCGACCACCACGCTTGAACTGTCCTGCCGCACCTACAACCGCCTGGAAAACGGCATCCCGGTGATCGACATCGACGTGCGCACCCAGAAGTTCGTGCTCAACGGCGTCGACATTCTCGGCGACGCCCGCCGCGCGGTGTTGATCCCTTGAACCTGTGGGATTGAACCTGTGGTGAGGGGATTCATCCCCGTTGGGCTGCGAAGCGGCCCCGAAATCGAAAAACGCGGTGTATCAGGTACACCGCGCACAAGGGTTTTACGACTGCTTCGCAGCCGAACGGGGATAAATCCCCTCGCCACACAGGCTCGCTTCCACAAGGTGCGTTGCCCAACGGCCCCTCATGATTCACCAAGGAATTCATTTCATGTCCTGGACACCTCCTGTTCACGCCTTGTTGTCGCCGATCACGGCCGACGATCAGGCATCGATCGAGCAGATTCAGCTCAAACCGTTGTACTACGCCGCACAGAAAGAAGCCCTGGCCCGTGCCGGCGATGATGAGGACGATCAGTTCTTCGAACTGGCGCTGCTGGCCACCGGGCTGTCAGTCAAGGAACTCGACCAGCTCAAACGCCCGGACTACGTGAGCATCGCGCAGTACGTGCACGAGATGTCGACTTTGCCGACGTCGCATTTCCTTGCGCAAGAGGAGGAGGGCGAACAACCTTCGGCCGATCTCAACGAAGTGACCTTGTTGCAACCGCTCCACGTAGCCGGTCGCACCCTGACGTCCCTGACCCTCGAAATGCCGGTGCTGCGCGCGACCAAAGCGATGAAAAAACTCAAGACGCCCAAGGAACGCGCCGAGTTCATCACCGCCCATTGCACCGGTCTGATGATTCCCGATCTGGCCCTGCTGACCGTGCCCGACTGGACACAGCTTCAGGTACGCATCGACGATTTTTTAAACAAACCGGCGGCCTTCTTTCGGAGCGCGACATCGAAGTAATCCTCGATGTGGTGCCGCTCATTTACCCGGTAAGTGAAGCGGACATTCTGGAGTGGGACGTCGGCAAGGCATTGCGCCGCTACGACATCGCGATCACTCGCCTTGGCGTGAAACAGGAGTAGAGCGGGATGGCAGACAGTCAATATTCGCTCGCCAGTGCGACGATCAATAGCATGGGGTCGCCAGCAATGGGCGGCGGGTCAGCAACCCTCGGGCTGGCCGGTTTCATCGCCCCGCTGGCGCAGCTCAACCAGGCACTGAACACGGTCAGCCTGGACATACGATTACTGACGGCAGGACAGAACAAACTGGGTGAAGCGCTGACGTCACTGACGGCGGTGGTGTCTTCAGCACGCGCGGCATTCAAACGGCTCGGAGTGGGACCTGTCGCTGGCAGCCCCTCGCAATCAAACCTCGATGGCAGGGTGGCGACTGAAGCGCCCGATCAATTGGGCGCCCACAACCTGAATGTCAGTGAGGCAGGCATACGCTCCACTCTGCGCAGCAGTGGCGAGGCCGGTAAGGTTGCGGTCACGGCCCCCGAGCGGGCGGCTGCAAGCGCCGCCGCTCCTCAAAACCCCGGTGTGCGCAAGGACGCGTCCGATAAAGCCGCCACTGCAACGCCAACAGTCGAAAGCAATGGCTCGAAAGGACAATCCGGCAAAGACGAAGGGCACAATTCGACACCCGGTGGGGATGTGCTGGATGCGAGTCTCAGTCGTCTGGGGCGTGCAGTAACGCCAGACATGTCCGGCCCGCTGACGTCACTTTCTGCTCAAGTCGACAAGCTCAGTTCAGTTGCCGAGCAATACCCCACGATTGCCACGGGACTGGCGGTTGTTGCGGTCACGCTCTATAAGATCGTGTCCGCCGTTACCACCGAAGCGTTGACCAACGTTACCAAAAAGATCCTGAAGCGCACTGCGCCGAACCTGCCCTGGGGGTTGGGCGATCTGGTCAGCGAAGACACTCGCGGCGGCGATCAGGACAACAAGCATCCGCCACCGAAAAAACACACGGAAAGCAGCCTGGGTTACACAGGTGATCAGGCACGCAAGAAGCGCAGGAACGCAAGACAGGACAAAGCCAAGGGGCAGGGCAATCCCAAGGATCAACCGCAATTCGACGTCACTGTGCGGCCTCGGGTCGATAGACCGGCAGTGGCCCCGATTCTGGCTCAGGCTCAAACTCTGGCTCCAGCTCCAGCTCCAGCTCCAGCTCCAGCCCCAGCTCAGCGTCTGCTGCAGTTCGCTGGTTCCAGTCAGGCCAGCCCCTTGCTCGGCAAAGTCGCCAAGGTCGGCTCCTCTCTCCCCAAAAGA
This sequence comes from Pseudomonas migulae, assembly GCF_024169315.1. Classification (NCBI taxonomy): domain Bacteria; kingdom Pseudomonadati; phylum Pseudomonadota; class Gammaproteobacteria; order Pseudomonadales; family Pseudomonadaceae; genus Pseudomonas; species Pseudomonas migulae. Next base: position 5,264,977 of record NZ_JALJWR010000001.1, read on the forward strand.
GCACCAGGGCTTGGCTTGCTCAGCGCCGGGGTCGATATCGCACAAGGTGTCGCCAATGGAGACACCAAAGCCGTCGCTTCCTCTGCCGGGATGGTGGCCGGTTCTTATGCGGGAGCAGCGCTCGGCACGATGATTTTTCCAGGCGTGGGCACGGCCATCGGCGGTTTTCTCGGCGGCATCGCCGGATCCTGGCTGGGCGAAAAACTCGCCACACCTTCCGACCAGCTCGGCGCTCCTGATCAAGTCAGTAAAGACCTGACCAGCGCCTCGACGCAGTCACAAACGCAGCAGATCAATTACGCACCATCGATCCAGGTCACCTGCACGGGAGCGGATAACTCCGAGCACATCCGGACGATCGTGGCGCAACAGCTGCAGACGCAGTTCCACGGTGAATTCGTCCCCCTGATGAGCACCAACGCCCTCGCCACCCGACGTGGCGCGGCCCTGACCGATGGAGGTATGTAATGCGCCAGCAAATGGCATTGGGCAGTTTCATTTTCGGCCTGTCCCGTCACTTCGCGTACAGCGGCATCGTGCACACCTCGGACGGTGGCTGGGTGGAACTGGACATCGTGACCGGCAAGCCGAAATCCAGCCAGACCGGGCAAAAGTCCCAGACGCTGAAGATCACAGGGACGTCGATGTACGCGGTGGCCATGGACCGGCTCACTGAGCTGCGCGCGCTACAGGAACAGCGCAAGCCGGTGCCGTTGGTGGATGGCATCGGACGCAACTGGGGGCTTTGGCGAATCAACACGGTGACGGAGACCCAGAGCGTGATCATCGATGACGGCACGGCGATGGTCGTCAATTGGGCCGTCGACATCTCGGAGTTCATCCATGCGTAGAGTTCGAAGTATGGCCGGTGATTCGCTGAACCTGTTGCTGTACCGCGAAATGGGTCGCTGTGACGATGCCGTCGAGGAAGCACTGTGGCGGCTCAACCCCACGCTGGCGGAACCGGGGCCGGTATTGCCTGCAGGTGTCTGGGTGGTACTGCCGGAAATCGACGCAAAACCCGTTGTGACCACGCCGGTTACCGCGTGGGATTAAGGAGGCTCCATGGCATTGGGTTTCACGCCAGCAGTACACATTTATGGGGCCAATGAGGTCCTGATCAATCAACGACTGATCAGTTGGGAGCACATTGACGCCGCGGGTATCGAGTCCGATCAATTGACCTTGACGCTCGACCTGGAAGGGCTCGAAGGGTTGCCGATCCTGGGTGGCAAGATCGGCCTGCTAGTCGGTTACGTGGAGTCCGGATTGGTGGACAAGGGGCAGTTCATGGTGTCTCGCCTGACACCGACGCTGTTCCCGCTGCGCTTGACGCTGGTGGCCACCGCCGCGCCGTTCAGTGCAAAGGACGAGACCGGGTTTCTGCAGCGTCGGTCGGCCAGTCATGGCCCGACCACCCTCGGTGCGTTGTTTCGCGAGATCGCTTTACGGCACGGCTTTTCGCCACGTGTGGCTCCCCAACTGGCACTGAGAAAAATCCATCACATCGATCAGTCCAACGAAAGCGACATGGCGTTTCTGACACGCCTTGCCCTCAGGAATCATGCAATCGCCAAACCGGTGAATGGGCTGTATGTGCTGGCGCTCCCCGGTCAGACCAACTCGCTGTCGGGCAAGGTGTTGCCCCAAGTGAAACTGTCGGTGACCACTGACAATCGTCCAGGCGATCGCGCCTTCATCTCCGCCACGCTCGATGACTCCGCCCGGGCGAAGAACCAGGGCTGCAAGACAAGTTGGTGGGACGCGGCGGCCGGGGTGGTGCGGGTGATCGAAACCGGTAGCCCGCCGTTCAAGGTCATCGGCCGGCTTTGTCAGAATGAAGACGAGGCCAGGGATGTAGGCGAGGGTGAGGTGCGCAAATTGTTGCGTGAAAAACTCAAGGTGAAAATCGCCTGCCCGGGCAATCCGGCCCTGTCAGCCGAGGGCGTTTTACTGCTGGACCCCTCCTGGCCGGATTTCATGCGCGGTTACTGGTCAATCGAGAAGGTCACTGCCAGTGGCGATAAATATCAAAGCTATCGCTGCTCGATCGATGCGATCTGCCTGGACGCTACCCAATAACGCATTGACGCCGGTCGGGTTGATCAATGGCGAACGGAACATGACTGATGCCGCTTACGGTTCTGCAATTACAGCAAATATTTCCCGACGCCCGCAGCCAAGCGGGCGTTTTCGTTTCCGCCCTCGATACCGCCATGGAGGGCCATTTCATAAACACGCCCAAACGCCGCGCTGCTTTCCTTGCGCAAGTGGGGCACGAATCGGGGCAGTTGCACTACATGCGCGAACTCGGCGGTGACCTCTATCTGAGCAAATATGACACCGGCACCTTGGCCGCTCGTTTGGGTAATACGGCAGCGCTCGACGGTGACGGGCAAAAGTACTGCGGTCGTGGCTTGATTCAGATCACTGGCCGCCACAACTATCAACAGTGCAGTGTCGGTGTGTTTGGCGACGAGCGTCTGCTCGAATTGCCGGAACTGCTGGAACAACCGCGATGGGCTGCGGAGTCCGCCGCCTGGTTCTGGGTGCAAAACGGCCTCAACGAACTGGCTGATCGTGATCAGTTCAACAGCATCACCCGCCGGATCAATGGTGGTCTGAACGGGCTGCAAGACCGTTTGCAACTGTGGGCGCGGGCGAGGGCGGTGTTATGCCAGCCTTCGGTCTGATGCCGGCGTCGTGGCGGGTCATTGGTGTTGTTGTGTTACTGGCTGTGTTGGCCGGTGGCTCGGCGGCGCTGGCCTGGCGATTTCAGGAGGGGCGTTACGGGCAGCAACTGGCGGAGCAGGACAGGGCGCACGCCGAGACGCTCAACCGGCTGACCCAGGCGGCCGCCGCCCGACAACAGGCCGAACAGGACAAGCGCCTGGCGCTGGAGCAACAGCTGTCGGTCAGCGAACAAACCCATTATCGAGCGCTTAGCGATGCCCAACGTGATCAAGGTCGCTTGCGCGATCGTCTTGCCACTGCTGATGTGCGGCTGTCAGTCCTCCTCGATGCCCGCGACACTTCCACTGGCTGCACAGTGCCCACCGCCTCCGGCGCCGGCGGCGTGGATCATGGCCCCCTACGCGCCCGACTTGACCCGGCGCATGCTCAACGAATTATCGCCATCACCGACGCCGGCGACCGTGCACTGATTGCCTTGCAGGCGTGTCAGGCCTATATCCGGGCGCTCGGTCGCTAACATTTTGATCGATGCTGTAACTTGCAAGCGCGATTCGCTCGTGTACGGTAGTCCCCATTCCGCTCGCTCAGGAGATGACCGTGAAAGAAATCACCCAACTGGCCGCTGAACTTGGCAGGCGCCTGCAGGTTCTCAATGCTCACGTCACGGCAGCCGAGTCCTGTACCGGCGGTGGGATTTCCGAGGCCATCACGCGCATTCCGGGGAGTTCGGCATGGTTCGAGGCCGGGTATGTCACGTACTCCAACCGTCAGAAAACCGAACAACTGAATGTCCCGGTCGAGTTGTTTGCGACGGTGGGGGCGGTCAGTCGCGAGGTGGTCGAGGCCATGGTGCGAGGCGCGCAGGAAAAAAGCCGGGCGTCTTTTGCCGTGGCGGTCAGCGGTGTGGCAGGGCCGGATGGTGGTTCGCCGAGCAAGCCGGTGGGCACGGTCTGGCTGGCCTGGGGCGTGGGGGAGCGGGTGTTCAGCGAGGTGCAGCACTTCCCCGGTAACCGCGACGAGGTCCGCCGACAAACGGTGAGGGCCGCGCTAGAGGGGCTGCTGCGACATGCCGCTGGAGAAATCTCAAATCAGGGGTAGGCGATCCTGAATCGCTGTGGAATAATACTGGCTACTTATACAGGTGTTGGCCGTCAGGCCTTATTGATTACGTGAGGACTTTAATGGACGACAACAAGAAGAAAGCCTTGGCTGCGGCCCTGGGTCAGATCGAACGTCAATTCGGCAAGGGTGCCGTAATGCGTATGGGCGATCAGGACCGTCAGGCGATCCCGGCTATCTCCACTGGCTCTCTGGGTCTGGACATCGCGCTCGGCATTGGCGGTCTGCCAAAAGGCCGTATCGTTGAAATCTACGGTCCTGAATCCTCCGGTAAAACCACGCTGACACTGTCGGTGATCGCCCAGGCTCAAAAAGCCGGCGCGACCTGCGCATTCGTCGACGCCGAACACGCCCTCGATCCTGAATACGCCGGCAAACTCGGCGTCAACGTCGACGACCTGCTGGTTTCCCAGCCGGACACCGGCGAGCAGGCGCTGGAAATCACCGACATGCTGGTGCGTTCCAACGCGGTTGACGTGATCATCGTCGACTCCGTAGCCGCTCTGGTACCAAAGGCTGAAATCGAAGGCGAAATGGGTGACATGCACGTGGGCCTGCAAGCCCGTCTGATGTCCCAGGCGCTGCGTAAAATCACCGGTAACATCAAGAACGCCAACTGCCTGGTGATCTTCATCAACCAGATCCGTATGAAAATCGGCGTGATGTTCGGCAGCCCGGAAACCACCACCGGTGGTAACGCGCTGAAGTTCTATGCTTCGGTTCGTCTGGACATCCGCCGTACTGGCGCGGTGAAAGAAGGTGATGAAGTCGTCGGTAGCGAAACCCGCGTCAAGGTTGTGAAGAACAAGGTCGCTTCGCCGTTCCGTCAGGCCGAGTTCCAGATTCTCTACGGCAAAGGCATCTACCTCAACGGTGAGATGATCGACCTGGGTGTTCTGCACGGTTTCGTCGAGAAATCCGGTGCCTGGTATGCCTATGAAGGCACCAAGATCGGTCAGGGCAAGGCCAACTCGGCCAAGTTCCTGGCGGACAACCCGGAGATCGCCGCGAAACTTGAGAAGCAGCTGCGCGACAAACTGCTGACTCCGGCGCCGGACGTCAAAGCATCGCCAGTCAAAGAGACTGCAGATGACCTGGCTGACGCTGATATCTGATTGATCCGATGACCGCCGTACTCGATACACTCGTCGCGGTGCGGCGAACCGCAATGGACCTGCTCGCGCGACGCGAGCACGGTCGAGTCGAGCTGACGCGTAAACTGCGTCAGCGCGGCGCCCTCCCTGAAATGATCGACACAGCACTCGACCGCTTGACGGAAGAGGGCCTGCTGTCCGAATCCCGTTACCTCGAAAGCTTCGTTTCCTACCGTGCCCGTTCCGGCTATGGCCCTTTGCGTATCCGCGAAGAGTTGAGCCAGCGTGGCCTGCAACGCAACGACATCGAACTCGCGTTACGCGAGAGCGGTATCAACTGGCAGGAACAACTGGAAGACACCTGGCGGCGCAAGTTCTCCGGGCATTTACCGATAGACGCCCGGGAGCGCGCCAAGCAAGGGCGGTTCCTGAGTTATCGGGGCTATTCCATGGAAATGATCAGCCGCTTGTTCAGCGGCCGAGGGATGGACGATTGACTGAAACGGCTCGCTATTTTGATAGCGGGCCGTTTTTTTTCGCCTCACGTAACCTTCGAGGGTTCCCGCGTGCGTTGTTGCGCCTGGGGTTTGGGTTGCGCCCAGTTTTCCGGCAGGTTGATGTAGTCCACCAGTTCACGCAGGCGTCCATGATCACGGGCGTTAAAGGTGAAGGCCAGACGTGCGAGGTGGCTGAACTGCGGCTCGTCGTGCTCCTCGCCGCTGTAGACATGCTGATGGAAGTGATCGCTCAGGCACAGGTCGGCGAATGCGTGTTGCATGTGTTCCAGCGCATTGTCACTGAGCTGGTGATTCATGCGGATCACGAACTGATGCTTGAGCCAGCGGCTGGAGTGGAAGTTGCTGTAGAACTGATTGATCTGCTCCACCGCCTCTTCGGCGCTATAGACCAGACTCACCAGCTTCATGTCGGTGGGAAGGATGTAGCGATTCTCCTCCAGTTGATTGCGGATGAAATCCAGGGCGCCTTGCCAGAACTTGCCTCCCGGAGCGTCCAGCAGTACCACTGGCACCAGCGGGCTTTTACCGGTCTGGATCAGCGTCAGCACTTCCAGCGCCTCGTCCAGCGTACCGAAACCGCCGGGGCACAAGACCAGCGCATCGGCTTCCTTGACGAAAAACAGCTTGCGGGTAAAAAAGAAGTGGAACGGCAGCAGGTTGGTGGTGCCGTTCACAGTGGGATTGGCATGCTGCTCGAAGGGCAGGGTGATGTTGAATCCCAGGCTGTGTTCCAGGCCGGCACCTTCGTGTGCGGCGGCCATGATGCCGCCGCCCGCGCCGGTGATCACCATCAGGTCCGAGCGCGCCAATGCCGCGCCGAGTTCTCGGGCCAGGCCATACAACGGGTGTTCTATCGGCGTTCGGGCCGAGCCGAAAACGGTGACTTTGCGCCGCCCCCGGAACTGTTCTAGCACACGGAAGGCATGCTCCAGTTCACGCAGGGCTTGCAGGGTGATCTTGGCATTCCAGCGGTTGTGGTCTTCCTGAGCCATGCGCAGCACGGTCAGGATCATGTCGCGGTAAATCGGAATGTTCGGGCTGTTGGGTGAAACCAGGTTGAGTTGTTCTTCGACCTTGCTGATGAGGTCGTGGCCGCTTTCTTCGAAATGACGGCTCAAGAGGTCATTCGGTTGGTAAGGCATCAACTTCTCCTTCCATACAGGCTCTGTTGTTCCTTTGGATGAAGGAAACATTCGCATCAAAATCGCAAACCAGGCAGCCCCTTTTCTGCCCTGAAAAGTGAACGGGAACACTATGAATCTAGACCCTCGCGGTGATTTGCGCTGACTTGATCATTGCGCTGCAATGTCTTTCCTGGCAACCGCTTATTGACGATTTGCAAGGTGGTTTCACCGCTCGTCTGAACGTACGCCGAGTGTGTGGCAGTCTGATTTACTGAATGACAGGCGTGACACAACAACTTTGCGTCAATGGCAGGGCGCTCGATACAAGCGGTTCAAGGATTTTGTCGCTCAAGCAAGGGCGAAGTGCAAGGAGGCGGGATGCTATGGCCAGAGTCATTCTGGAGATCGATACGCAGCTGTATCGATTATTGAAGTCATCGGCCGAGACCAATCATTTGAGTCTTGAAGAGGAGTGCTGCCGACGCCTGGAGGGCGCTGACCGGCGCTCGCGCTATTTGCAGGCGCTGTTGGCAGAACTGCGCGCCGAGGATGAACAGCGGCGCGCCAATTCCCATTCCCGTTGAATTACTTTTTCTTGGCCGGCGTGGCTTTCGGGCAATCCGATTCCTGATAGCTGGCGGAGCCGACCGAACGGTTGGTCTTCACCTCAGTGAAGTCGTAACGCATGACCGCGCCCTTGGCCATCAGCTTGCGGAACGACGGGTTGTTGCACACAGAAGCGCCCAGCTGGAAATACACGGCTTTCGGGTCGGCCCGCATCTTGTTGGCGTGGCTGCTTTGCACGCTCAAGTGGTTGATCAACACATTGCCTTCGGCGGTGTAGCCCTGATCGAGAATGTCTTCGTTGATCGCCCGTGGCGTGCCGACGCTGCTTTGGGCGGCGACGTTGCGCAGCTCTCTGTTGAGATTCTGCTCACTCAAGGACGCAGCCTGAGCGTTGAAGGACGACGCCAGCAGAATGGCAGCGGTGGGAACGATAAGGCGCAACATGAAACTCTCCTGGTTCAGTGACTGGTGCTTCGACCCGTCACATGACTGTGCGTTCAGTGGTGACGAATTATAGGGGAGCCCGTCTGGACGGTACAGGCTTGCGCCGGCCGCTCTGGTAAACTGCCGGCCTTTATTGCCCAGAGTGCTATTCGTGTCGAGTCTTCCTTTCTGCCGGTGTTGCCTGCGATGAACCACGCCCCCAACGCCGTAGCCCGCTTGCGTGATCAGCGCGAAGAGGAGGGCATCAAGCCGATTCAGGCCCGTGGCTGGCGGGCACCCCGTTGCCGTGCCTGCCGCGTGATCGAGAGCCACTGCCTGTGCGCGTGGCGTCCGCAGGTCGAGACCCGCTCTGGCGTATGCCTGATCATGACCAACAAGGAAGTGTTCAAACCGAGCAACACGGGGTGGCTGATCGCTGACGTGGTGCGCGACAACCATGCGTTCATCTGGTCGCGTACGGAAACGGATCCGCAACTGCTGGCATTGCTCGCCGACCCGCAATGGCAACCGTATCTGGTCTTTCCAGGCGAGTACGTCGAGCCTGAGCGAGTGACGAACACGGTCGCAGTCGATAGCACCAAGCGGCCGCTGTTCATTCTGCTGGACGCGACCTGGACCGAAGCCCGGAAGATATTCCGCAAAAGCCCTTATTTTGATGCGCTGCCGATCCTGAGCCTGCTGCCCGAGAAGCTTTCACGCTATCGGCTGCGTCGGTCGACCCGCAGCGAGCATTTGTGCACGGCCGAAGTCGCGGCACTGTGCCTCGATCTGGCGGGCGATGTAGACGCCGCGTCGGCACTGGACGCTTATTTCGACGTATTCAGCCAGCATTACCTCGATGCCAAACACCAGCTTGAAATGAACGTCACGACACCGGCACATGCCGAGCTAACGCCTTTCGTGCAGAAAACGGCCGCTGTCTCGGGCTGATTGTCGCCCATACTGCAAAGAACTGTAGCGGCCAGGCACCTTGACCACCCCGGTTTCGCTGGGCATGCTTGGCGCCGATTAGGGCGCGGCCGCGGTTTGATACGCCGTATTCTTACGTGAACTGCCACGTGATTGGCGTTGAACGTGCCCTGTTGGTGCAGCTCCGTGGCTGTGCCTTGAGTTGTTTGAAGAACAGGATCATTTGAAAAATGGCCACATACGAAATCCTGATTGCCGATGACCATCCTCTTTTTCGTAGCGCCCTGCATCAAGCGTTGACCCTTGGCCTTGGTCCGGATGTCCGTCTGGTGGAAGTGGCGAGCATTGCCGAGCTGGAAACCCGCCTGGACGAAAAGTCCGACTGGGATCTGGTGCTGCTCGACCTGAACATGCCGGGAGCCTACGGCTTTTCCGGGCTGGTGCTGCTGCGTGGTCAGTACCCGCAAATTCCGGTGGTGATGGTGTCGGCCCAGGAAGAAGCGTCGATCATGGTGAAGTCCCGAGAGTTCGGTGCCAGCGGCTTCATTCCCAAATCGAGTGACCTGAGCGTTATCCAGAAAGCCGTACGTGCGGTGCTGGATGGCGACGTGTTCTGGCCGCCCCAGGCGTTCGAAGCCGTCAGCGTTTCCGACGAAGCCAAGGCCGCCAGCGAAGGCCTTGCCAGCCTGACACCGCAGCAGTTCCGGGTGTTGACCATGGTCTGTGAAGGGTTGCTGAACAAGCAGATTGCCTACGAACTGAGCGTGTCCGAAGCAACAATCAAGGCGCACGTCACGGCGATTTTCCGTAAGCTTAATGTGCGGACCCGAACTCAGGCGGCGTTACTTCTGCAACAACTTGAGTCAATTTCAAGCCACTAAGGATTGGTGTCTTCACGCTTTTTTGACTTTCGTTGATCTAGCTTTCCCACTCCTTTTTTGGTCAGTTGCCACTTCTATGTCCCCTTTCAAAGGCCAGACCGGCCTGAAACGCATCCTCAACGCTTCCGGTTATTCGCTGGACGGCCTGCGCGCAGCCTTCACCGGCGAAGCGGCTTTTCGGCAACTGGTGTTGCTCAATGTCATCCTGATTCCGATTTCGTTCTTTTTGAACGTCAGCCGCGTCGAGCAGGCGCTGTTGATCGCCGTCTGTTTGCTGGCCTTGATCGTCGAGTTGCTCAACTCGGCAGTGGAAGCGGCCATAGACCGCATCTCCCTTGAGCTGCACCCGCTGTCCAAGAACGCCAAGGACATGGGCAGCGCCGCCCAGCTCGTGGCGTTGACCATGATCGGGCTGGTGTGGGCGGTGATTCTGCTTTAAGCGATGGTGGGCAGCACGATCTCGTCGCTGCGCTGCACCCCGGCGGTGAAGGCGCGGCACAGGTCGAGGAATTCGCGCATCGCTGACGTCTGATATTTCTGTTTGTGCCAGATGAAATAGAACTGCCGGGCCAGGTCCAGGTCCGGCGTCTCCACCGGCACCAGGCTGCCGCGGCGAAACGCATCGCGCAGGGCCAACCGCGAAATGCAGCCAATCCCCAATCCCGATTCCACCGCGCGCTTGATGGCTTCGGTGTGCTCCAGCTCCAGTCGGATGTTCAACGCGCTGCGATGGTGACGCATGGCCTGATCAAAGGTCAGTCGCGTACCAGAGCCTTGTTCCCGCAGGATCCACGCTTCGTGGCTCAGCTCATCCATGGTCGCTGTACCGCGAATGGCCAGCGGATGCTGCGGCGCACAGAACACCACCAGCTCATCCTCGACCCAGCTCTGCACTTCAATGTCCGGATGGCTGCAATCACCTTCGATCAGACCCAGATCAATTTCATAGTGCGCGACTTGTTGCACGATGTTGGCAGTGTTCTGCACGTGTAGCTTCACCTGGCTTTCCGGGTGACGCTGCATGAAGCTGCCGATCAGCAGCGTGGCGAGGTAATTGCCGATGGTCAGCGTGGCGCCGACGGCCAAAGAGCCGAAACCGGACTTGCCGTTGAGCAGGTCTTCGATTTCCTTGGCCTGGTCGAGCAGCGCCACCGCTTGCGGCAATAGCTGTTTGCCGAGGGCGTTGAGGCTCAGCCGTTTGCCGGCGCGGTCGAACAGTTGGCAACTGCACTGGCGCTCTAGCTCGGTGATTGAGGTGCTTGCCGCCGATTGCGACAGGTTGAGCAGACCCGCAGCACGGGATACGCTTTCCTGCTGGGCGACAGCGACGAAGACTTGCAGTTGACGGAGAGTAAATCGCATATCTATATAACCGATAACCCTTATCTTAATAATCCATTTAACAGATATTGTCGCTGCCATTAGAATGCGATGCAATTGCGCACATCATCGGCGCAGGCAAAATCTCCAGGAGTCCCACGTACATGAGCAACATGAACCACGAGCGTGTCCTCAGTGTTCACCACTGGAACGACACTCTGTTCAGCTTCAAGTGCACCCGTGATCCGGGCCTGCGCTTCGAGAACGGTCAGTTCGTGATGATCGGCCTGCAACAGCCCAACGGCCGCCCGCTTATGCGCGCTTACTCGATTGCCAGCCCGAACTGGGAAGAGCATCTCGAGTTCTTCAGCATCAAGGTGCCTGATGGTCCGCTGACTTCCCAGTTGCAGCATCTGAAGGAAGGCGACGAGATCATCATCAGCAAGAAGCCTACGGGCACGCTGGTACTGGACGACTTGAAGCCCGGCAAACATTTGTACCTGCTCAGCACCGGTACCGGTCTGGCGCCGTTCATGAGCGTCATCCAGGACCCGGAAACCTACGAGCGTTTCGAAAAAGTGATCCTGTGCCACGGCGTACGTTACGTCAACGAAGTCGCTTACCGCGAATTCATCACCGAGCACTTGCCGCAGAACGAGTTCTTCGGCGAGGCGCTGCGTGACAAGTTGATCTACTACCCGACCGTGACCCGCGAGCCGTTCGAGAACGAAGGTCGCCTGACTGACCTGATGCGCAGCGGCAAGCTGTTCAGCGACATCGGCCTGCCGCCGATCAACCCGCAGGACGACCGCGCCATGCTGTGCGGCAGCCCGAGCATGCTCGACGAGACCAGCGAAGTGTTGAACAGCTTCGGCCTGAAAGTATCGCCGCGGATGCGCGAGCCGGGTGATTACCTGATCGAGCGTGCATTCGTCGAGAAGTGACATCCGCTGCACCGCTGTCCCTGTGGGAGCGGGCTTGCTCGCGAAGGCGGCGTATCAGTCGACATCAACGTTGATTGACACGACGCCTTCGCGAGCAAGCCCGCTCCCACAGTTGTTTCTGGCGTTCAGACTTTCGCGGGGATGACTTCGAGGACGCGGATAACTCCGGGTTCGGGGTAATGCCACCGCACATCCACATCCCAGAACTGCGCCCCATATTCCCGCTCCGGCATTGGCGTCTGGTATGCCGGACGCGGATCCTGTGCCAGACACTGCTCAATCAACTCAACCAACGGCTCTTCCAGCCGCTGAGCATGCCCGTGCGCCTGTTGCAGCGCCGAGTCCGTCCACTGCACGGGAATCAATTGCGGCGCGGCGCTGGCGATGCTGTTGGAGGCCGTGTCGATGATGTCGGCGTACGGCACGTAGGGTTTGATGTCGAGAATCGGTGTGCCATCGAGCAGGTCGATGCCGGAGATCCACAGGCGGCTGGCTTCCACCTTGTCCAGCTTCACCACGGATTGGCCGATGCCATTGGGGCGGTGCGTCGCGCGGGTGGCGAACACGCCCATGGACTTGTTGCCGCCGAGGCGAGGAGGGCGGACTTTCAGGCGTGGTTTTTCTTCCAGGGCCTGATGGAACAGAAACAGCAGCCAGACGTGACTGACGTGCTCCAGGCCCTGGACCGCATCACCCTGATCGAACGGCGCCACCAGTTCCAGCACGCCGCGAGCAGCCGGGGCCAGTTGCGGTTGACGCGGAATGGCGAATTTCTCCTTGAAGCAGGAGCGCACGAAGCCGATGGGGGAAACGCTGTAGGTCATGAGTTGGGGTCGAGGCGGGAATTTGGGTGGGCATGATAACCCGGCGGGCCTCAAATCTGGTGGTGGCTGGGGCGGCCTCTTCGCGGGCAAGTCACGCTCCCACAGGTTTTAAGTCGTACACAAAATACGTGTTCGCTCGAGAACCCTGTGGGAGCGGGCTTGCCCGCGATGGCCACACTGCCGATCTAGAGACTGAACCCACCATCCAGCGGAATAATATTCCCGGTCATGTAAGCCCCGGCTGTGCTCGCCAGACTGATCGCCAACGCCGCCATCTCTTCCTCCCGGCCCCAGCGCTTCATCGGAATCAGCGCCGTGTCGTCCGCCAGCGCCTGTTCATCATTGCCGATGTGTTGCGTCATCTTGCTCGGAAAGCGCCCCGGTGCGATCACGTTGACGTTGATGTGCTGGCTCACCAGCTCCCGCGCCAGAATTCGGGACAGTTGGTGCAGGGCGGCTTTACTCGGCCCGTAGGCGTAAGCCTGTTCGCCAAAGGAAGAAATCCCCGCCACCGAGCCGATGTTGATGATCCGCGCCGGACTCGCTTCGGTCCCGGCCTTGCGCAGCAGCGGCAAGAACTGCTGGATGCAGTTGAACACCGACGTCACATTGAGCTGCATGACCTTCTCCCAGCCCTTGACCGGGTAGCTCTCCAACGGCGCGCCCCATGTGGTGCCAGCGTTGTTCACCAGAATATCCAGATGGCTGAGCTGTTCGCCCAATCGCGTGGCCAGTTGCAGCACGCCTTCTTCGGTGGCCAGATTGGCCGCCACCCCGTGACAAACACCGAATGCGCTCAATTCGTCAGCGGTTTGCTGGCAGGCTTCGACATCCCGAGCACAGACATACACGGTGGCGCCGGCCTCGACATAGGCCTTGGCGATCATTTTGCCGATACCACGGGTGCCGCCGGTCACCAGGGCGGTGCGGCCTTGCAGGGAAAAGTACGGGTGCATGGCGAATCCTGAGAGCTGAGGGTCAATACACCCTAGTCGTCAGCCGCCCGAAGCGGAGCCACTATTTTTGCGAGGAATGAGCGTTCATACAGCTGGACCTGTCGCGGCCTCTGTAGGAGCACAGCTTGCTGGCGAAGGCGATCTTCAAAACGCCTTCGCCAGCAAGCTGTGCTCCTACAGGGCGAAGGCGTTTTGAAGATCGCCTTCGCCAGCAAGCCTCGCTCCTACAGGAGCCGTGGCGTTCGTGGGTGATTTACTGCGGGCGAACGCGCAGGGTCAGGCCCTTGAGGAAGTTGCGCAGCAACTGGTCGCCGCACGGACGGTAGTTGGTGTGGCCGAACTTGCGGAACAGCGCGCTGAGCTCAGGCTTGGACACCGGGAACTCGGCGGCCTTGAGGATCGCGTGCATGTCGTCTTCTTTCAGTTCGAAGGCCACACGCAGCTTTTTCAGGATGATGTTGTTGGTGACCGGCACTTCGATCGGCTGCGGCGGACGGCTTTCGTCCTTGCCGCGCTTGAAGATCACCAGGCCGTCGAGGAAATGCGCCATGACTTCGTCCGGGCAGCGCACGAAACCTTCTTCGTCTTCTTCTTTCTTGTCGAGGTAGGTCAGCAGGTCTTCCAGGGACACGTCCATGCCGCCGAGCTTGATGATCTCGATGACTTTCTTGTCGCTGATGTCGAGCATGTAGCGCACGCTGCGCAGTACGTCGTTATGAATCATGATGTGCAATCCTGATATTCGGCAGTGGGCGCCGCATAAGTCGCGGCGCCGAAATGTGTGGCGGCGTGAGAAGCCTTAGAACTTCTCTTTGCCGGACAGGTAGCGCCATTGGCCCAACGGCACTTTGCCGATGGACACGCCGCCGATGCGGATGCGGCGGATGGCGACGACCTTCAGGCCGACGGCCTGGCAGAACAGGGCGATCACGCCCGGTTGTGGGTTCTTCATCGCAAAACGCAGGCGGTTTTCGTTCTGCCAGCTGGCTTTGACCGGCGGCAGTTCCTTGCCCTTGTAGGTCAGGCCGTGGTTCAGGCGGTTGAGGCCGTGAGCCACCATGTCGCCTTCAACCTCGACCACATACTCTTGCTCGATTTTCGCGGAGTCGGCGGTGAGCTTGCGCAGGATCTTCCAGTCCTGGGTGAACACCAGCAGACCGCTGGCGTTGGCCTGCAGGTCGGTGCTGGCGCTCAGGCGCAGGAAATGGCCCTTGAGTGGACGTTTGCTGAAGCGGTGTTCTTCGCTCAGGGTCTCGGCGCTGATGGTCGCCATGGCCGTTTCCGCGTCCATGCCTGCTGCCACGTTGAACAGGATGGTCACCGGCTCCGGCACGGTGGCCTTGGCTTCGGGGTCGAGTTCGACTTTCTGGGTATCGACCTTGAACTGCGGCTCGTCGATGACTTCGCCGTCCACGGTGACCCAGCCGCCCTCGATGAACAGCTCAGCCTCCCGACGGGAACAGCCGACGAGTTCGATGAGGCGTTTGGAGAGACGAATCGGGTCAGTCATGACAGGGCCGTAACAAAAAAGGGGTGGGCATTGTACCTGCTGGGCGCCGGTTAATCCCGGCTCCATTTCACCGTTTGGCTTTTTGTGGGAGCGGGCTTGCTCGCGAATGCAATTTGTCAGCTGACATCAATGTTGACTGACACACCGCTTTCGCGAGCAAGCCCGCTCCCACATTTGTTCCGTGTTGTGTCAGCCATGCTGTGAACTTTGCTGGTTTTGACGCAAACGCATGTGCAGCAACGGATAGGGCTGCCCCATGCCGTCATGCTCGGTGCGGCCGATCACTTCGAAGCCCTGTTTGAAGTAAAACCCCAGCGCCTGGGGGTTCTGCTCGTTGACGTCCAGTTCATCGGCGTTCAGGTGTTCCATGGCATAACGCAGCAATTGTTTGCCCAGGCCCTGGCCGCGATGAGCGGGGTCGATGAAGAGCATCTCGATCTTGCCCGCCGCGACGCCGGCGAACCCGGTGATGCGCTGGCGCGAGTCTTTGGTGCAGATCAGCATGACCGCGTCGAGGTAGCGGGTCAGCACCAGGTTCTTCAACAGTTCGATGTAGCTGTCCGGCAGAAAGTCATGGGTGGCGCGCACCGAGGCCTCCCAGACTTGCGTCAGTTCCTGATAGTCGCTCTGTTTCGGCGTGTGGATGACCGAATGTTGGCGCATGGCCGAATGCCCCTTTTGCAGTGGATGACGCGAGTCCCTTCTCCCACAAAACGATAGACGTAAAAAAGCCCCGCATCTCGTCAAGAGAGCAGGGCTTTGCGTATTTTTTGCGTTTAGATCTGTTCAGCCCACAGGTCGTATTCGTCGGCGTCGGTCACTTTGCACCAGACCTTGTCGCCTGGCTTCAGGTTGCTGCCGTTGTCGATGAACACGTTACCGTCGATTTCCGGGGCATCGAAGAAGCAACGACCCACTGCGCCTTGCTCGTCGACTTCATCGACCAGCACTTCGATTTCACGGCCGACGCGCATTTGCAGGCGTGCCGAGCTGATGGCCTGCTGGTGCGCCATGAAGCGGTCCCAGCGATCTTGCTTGACGTCGTCCGGCACGATGGCCGCGTCCAGCAGGTTGGCCGGTGCGCCCTCGACCGGCGAGTACTGGAAGCAGCCAACGCGGTCGAGCTGGGCTTCGGTCAGCCAGTTCAGCAGGTACTGGAAGTCTTCTTCGGTTTCGCCGGGGAAGCCGACGATGAAGGTCGACCGGATGATCAGGTCCGGGCAGATCTCGCGCCAGTTCTTGATGCGCGCCAGGGTCTTGTCTTCGAAGGCCGGGCGTTTCATGGCTTTCAGGACTTTCGGGCTGGCGTGCTGGAACGGGATGTCCAGGTACGGCAGGATCTTGCCGGCGGCCATCAGCGGGATCAGCTCGTCGACGTGCGGGTACGGGTAAACGTAGTGCAAGCGCACCCAGACACCGAGGGTGCTCAGGGCTTCGCAGAGTTCGGTCATGCGGGTTTTCACCGGCGCGCCGTTCCAGAAACCGGTGCGGTACTTCACGTCGACGCCGTAGGCGCTGGTGTCTTGGGAAATCACCAACAGCTCTTTGACGCCGGCCTTGACCAGGCGCTGGGCCTCGTCGAGCACGTCACCGACCGGGCGGCTGACCAGCTTGCCGCGCATCGACGGGATGATGCAGAAACTGCAGCTGTGGTTGCAGCCTTCGGAAATCTTCAGGTACGCGTAGTGGCGCGGGGTCAGCTTGATGCCTTGCGGCGGCACCAGGTCGATCAGCGGGTTGTGATCCTGGCGCGGCGGCACGGCGTCGTGCACGGCATTGACCACTTGCTCGTATTGCTGCGGACCGGTCACGGCCAGCACGCTCGGGTGCACGTTGCGAATGTTGCCTTCTTCGACGCCCATGCAGCCGGTCACGATGACCTTGCCGTTTTCCTTGATGGCTTCGCCGATCACTTCCAGGGATTCAGCCTTGGCCGAGTCGATGAAGCCGCAGGTGTTGACCACCACGACGTCGGCGTCCTGATAGGTGGACACAACGTCATAACCTTCCATGCGCAACTGGGTAAGGATGCGCTCGGAGTCGACCAGTGCTTTGGGGCAACCCAGGGATACGAAGCCAACCTTTGGATTGGCCGGCGCAGGAGTGGTGGACATGTCTAACCTCGGTATTTGGGACGCCTCCAGCCTGAAGCGGGCAAGGCGACTATCGGGCGCTTGGCTGCGCCTCTGATCAAAAAGTGCGCAATTCTATCCATGACACGTTCACTTGACCAGCTTTATGGAGGGAAATGCGACGAGTGCTGCGCTATGCTTCGCGCCGTTACGCTTTACCGATTTTTTACAGTCAACAAAACGTCTGTAACGTCATGTAAAACAGCGCATGCTGCACGGCAAAGCATAGTGCTTCTTATAAGAAGTCCGGGTCTGAGTAGTAGGAGTGTTGGATGGGTCAGGCAAGTAGTCAGGCAGCGAGCGCCGGGCATTCGACGGCGAAGCCGATCGGCATGCTGGTCGCGGCGGTCGGGGTGGTTTATGGCGATATCGGCACGAGCCCGCTGTACACCCTCAAAGAAGTGTTTTCCGGTGGCTACGGTGTGCCGGTCAACCATGACGGCGTGTTGGGCATCCTGGCGCTGATCTTCTGGTCGCTGATCTGGGTCGTCTCGATCAAGTACATGATGTTTGTCCTGCGCGCCGACAACCAGGGCGAAGGCGGGATCATGGCGTTGACCGCACTGGCTCGACGGGCGGCGGCGGGGCATAAGAAATTGCGCACGTTGCTGGTGGTCTGCGGGCTGATCGGCGCGGCGCTGTTTTATGGCGACAGCATGATCACCCCGGCGATTTCCGTGCTCTCGGCGATCGAGGGCCTCGGGCTGGCCTTCGAAGGCATCGACCATTGGGTGGTGCCGCTGTCGTTGATCGTGCTGGTGGCGCTGTTTTTGATCCAGAGCCACGGCACCGCACGCATTGGCATTCTGTTCGGGCCGATCATGGTCACCTGGTTCCTGGTCCTGGGCGCGCTGGGTGTCTACGGCATCATGCAGCACCCGGAAGTGTTGCAAGCGATGAACCCAGTCTGGGGCGTGCGCTTCTTCATCGTCCATCCGGGCATGGGCGTGGCGATCCTCGGTGCGGTCGTGCTGGCGTTGACCGGCGCCGAAGCGCTGTACGCCGACATGGGCCACTTCGGGCGCAAGCCGATTGCTCGCGCCTGGTTCATCCTCGTGCTGCCGGCGCTGGTGCTGAACTACTTCGGCCAGGGCGCCTTGCTGCTTGGCGATCCGGAAGCCGCGCGTAACCCGTTCTATCTGTTGGCGCCAAGCTGGGCGTTGATTCCACTGGTCGGCCTGTCGACCCTGGCCACGGTCATTGCCTCGCAAGCAGTGATCTCCGGCGCGTTCTCCCTGACCCGGCAGGCGATCCAGCTCGGTTACATTCCGCGCATGCACATCCAGCACACCTCCAGCGCCGAGCAGGGCCAGATCTACATCGGCGCGGTGAACTGGTCGCTGATGGTCGGCGTGATTCTGTTGGTACTCGGCTTCGAATCCTCCGGCGCCCTGGCCTCGGCCTACGGTGTGGCGGTGACGGGCACCATGTTGATGACCACCATCCTGGTCTCGGCGGTGATGTTGCTGCTATGGAAATGGCCGCCAGTCCTCGCGGTGCCGGTGTTGCTCGGCTTCCTGCTGGTGGACGGTCTGTACTTCGCCGCCAACGTACCGAAAATCGTTCAGGGCGGGGCATTCCCGGTGATCGCCGGTATCGCGCTGTTCGTGCTGATGACCACCTGGAAACGCGGCAAACAGCTGCTGGTGGAGCGCATGGACGAGGGCGGGCTGCCCCTGCCGATTTTCATCAGCAGTATCGCCGTGCAACCGCCGCATCGTGTCCAGGGCACCGCCGTGTTCCTCACCGCCCGCCCGGACGCCGTGCCCCACGCGTTGTTGCACAACCTGTTGCATAACCAGGTGTTGCACGAACAAGTGGTGCTGCTGACCGTGGTGTACGAAGACATCCCGCGGGTACCGCCGACACGGCGCTTCGAGGTCGAATCCCACGGCGAAGGGTTCTTCCGGGTGATCCTGCACTTCGGCTTCATCGACGAGCCGGACGTGCCGCAAGCCCTGAAGCTGTGCCATCTCGATGACCTCGACTTCAGCCCGATGCGTACTACTTACTTCCTCAGCCGCGAGACGGTGATCGCCTCCAAGCTTGAGGGTATGGCGCGTTGGCGCGAGGCGTTGTTTGCGTTCATGTTGAAGAATGCGAATGGCAATTTGCGGTTCTTTAATCTGCCGCTGAACCGGGTGATTGAGCTGGGTACGCAGGTCGAGATGTAAGCCCCATCAAAATGCCCCCGTTGCCGTGAAGGCTGCGGGGGCTTTTTTGTGTCTGAGCGCACAGCGTGCAGACGATGCAGATCCCTTGTGGGAGCGGGCTTGCTCGCGAAAGCGGTGGGACAGTCAACATCAATGTCGAATATCAGTCCGCCTTCGCGAGCAAGCCCGCTCCCACAAGGGATCTGCGGCGTCTGTTGGAATAGCGCTCAGGTCATCATTTTTCTGATTCGGCTTTTACCCGAGCCGGTCGCTCCAGCACCTTCACCGCATCATCCACCACCGCCTTGCTCATCGCCGTCAAATAATGCGCGGCCCAGATATGCCGGTCGGTATCACGGTTGAAGGCCGCGTCTCGGGTCAGTTCCTTGGCGAGGAACAGAAAGTCAGAGGCCATGGCTAACGCATCACCGAGGGGGACGTTTCGAGTGACATGGAATAGCGGTTGGTTTGAGCAGTAGATGAAGGGGGTGAGACCGATGGTTTTTAATTCTGAGGGGGCAGATGAATCTGTTTTGCTCATGGTGTATCTCCTAAACTGAGGAGCCGCCACGTTCGTTTCCAAGCGAATGGGTGGCAGCTGTGCGCAGGTTGGAAAACCGGAAGCCTAGGAAACCGGCACGTCCGAAGACGTCCCACGCACAGCCGCCATGACACAGGATTGCAGCCGTAAATGTCTGCGGTCATGTTGGGCACGTTGTTGCCTACGCTCGACGGGTTTCCAAGCCCGATCGCTGAATGTTCAGCGACGACCCGAGACTATCCCCTCAAAGAAAAGCGCAACAAGGCATCAAAGTGCCCAAAAAACACGATTCGGAGTTTGCCTACAAGGTCTTCGGACGTCATCCGATATCGCGCCGTTTGAAACAAACGCAAAACTAAACGCCGCAAGTGATTCGACAAGCCAAGATAAAGGCTCACTTGCGAAATGCGATATTGAACGCAATACTCTGCGCAGAATTGTGCGCGAAACGTTGCGTGATTGTAGAGAGGTAAATATGACGGCATTACTAGAACGTGCTGACCAGGCGATATCGGTGACTGCGATGGTCAGGGGTTTCAGCGCGAGGCTCAAGGAAATTTCCAGCCGTGCCACCGAGCGCCTGGTTATTTTCAAAGACAATCAACCGGCGGCGGTGATTATCAATGTCGATGCGTATCAGGAAATGCTCGACGAGCTGGACGACCTTCGGATTGAAGTAGCCGCTAGGGAACGACTGACCGGCTTTGATGAGGCCAAAGCAATCAGTCATGACGCTATGCGGGCACGGTACGCCAGGAAAGACTAAAGGAGCTGGGCATGGTTTGGGGCGTTACCTATCACCCGGATGTCCAGAAGGATCTGGATCTGCTGGGCGCAGTTGCGGCGAATCGAATTCTTGATGTCATCGATGAGCGGATTATCAACGGCGAGCCGGATAAAAGCGGTAAACCCCTGAGGGCCAGCCTTGCGGGCTGTAGAAGAATTAGAGCCGGTGACACGCGGATTGTTTACCGAGTCGACGGAAGAGCGATCCAGGTATTGATCGTCGCGGTCGGAGCACGACGGGATGAAGAGGTTTATGACGCGGCGGAGCGTCGGGTCTAATGAGAAAGCCCCCCTTACCATTACGGCAGTGGGGGCTTTTTTTGGTTTGCGCTTCATCCGAACTAACGACAATCCCCTGTAGGAGCGAGACCGGCTTGCCGGCGATGGTCGTGAACGTTAACGCGTAAAAACAGATGCCCCGCGGCGTCCTCGGGTTTTTCGCGAGCAGGCTCGCTCCTACAGTGGATTTGTGGCGTCTGTTGGGATTGCGTTCAGGCCAATATGTTTTGGATTCGGCTCTCGCCGGAGGAGGCCCCTGCAACACCTTCATCGCATCATCCACCACCGCCTTGCTCATCGCCGTCAAATAATGCGCGGCCCAGATGTGCCGATCGGTATCGCGATTGAAGGCAGCGTCTCGGGTCAGTTCCTTGGCGAGGAACAGGAAGTCAGAGGCCATGGCGAGTGCATCACCGAGGGGAACGTTTCGGGTGACGTGGAATAGCGGTTGGTTTGAGCAGTAGATGAAGGGGGTGAGGCCGATGGTTTTTAATTCTGAGAGGTCACAGGTATCTGTTTTGATCATGGTCATTCTCCAGCGTCAGAGGAGCCGCCACGTTCGTTCCAAGCGAATGGGTGGCGACTGTGCGCAGGTTGGAAACCGGGGACCACAAAACCGGCACGCCCGAAGGCGTCCCACGCACAGCTGCCATAACGCTGATTCCCAGTCGTAAAACTCTGGAATCGTTGTAGAGGTACTGTTGCGCTGTAATCCGACGGGTTTCCAAGCCCGATCGCTGAATATTCAGCGACGACCCGAGACTATCCCGCCAAAGAAAAGCGCAACAAGGCATCAAAGTGCCCAAAAAACACGATTCGGAGTTTGCCTACAAGGTCTTCGGACGTCATCCGATATTGCGTCGTCTGAAACAAACAAAAACCAAACGCTGTGAGTATTTTTCCGAGTCGAAGTCATGGGCGCGGAAAATTCCCACAAGTATCGATTGGTATTGACGACTCGAAATTTTCATTGAGACAAGTGTCCACGTTTTATGGAATGTGGACACTTGGGGTTTCCAGCATCGTAGAACGTCAATACATTTTACGTTCGTTAAAAATGGTCAGTCTGCACGCCATAAAACCTGCCTAGCCATTAATACTTCATGTCTGTACGAACCTTTTTTGGAGCTTCCTTTGGCTGGAGGACACCTTATTTTCAACGTTTACGCGGTCCACTGTAGGAGCCAGCTTGTCTGCGGGCGGCGTTCCGACGATGGACTCAAGTGCGCCGCGGTGAACCAGTCCGTACGTGTAATCGTTAACGACCATCGCCAGCAAGCTGGCTCCTACAGGTTCTGTGTTTCCCGGTAATCCGTGAAGCACCATGAAAAAGCCCCCGCTACCGTAAGGCAGCGGGGGCTTTTTTGTGGGCGGGGATCAGATCACTCCTGAGCCGCCGTCTCCTTCGCCTGACGCTTCTCGATCACATCCACCAACCGTTGCGCCAGTTTTGGGTAGTTCTCGTCGAAGTGGTGGCCGCCGGGCAGTTTGATGGCTTCGCCCACGGCGGTCTTGTCGGTGCAGCCGCTTTCGTCGATTTCTTCTTCACCGAAGATGCACACCACTTTTTCCGGTGGCAGCTTGGCCATCTCCGGGCCGGTGGCGGCTTCTTTGCCGGCGTTGCCGAGCCAGCCTTCGACTTCGATTTCGAAGCTGCCGGTGCGGGCGAAGGCCAGCAGGATGATTGCGTCGACGCGCTGCTGTTCCGAGGCTTCAAGGCGGTTGTAGATCGCCGGCAACACATCAGCACCGAACGAGTAGCCGGTCAGGATGAAGCGCTTGGTGCCCCATTTCTGCCGGTAGTGCTGCATCAGTTCGGCGAGGTCCAGGGCGCTTTGTTCCGGGCTCTTGTGCTGCCAGTAGTAGCGCAGGGTGTCGATGCCGACCACCGGGTAGCCGATCTTGGCCATCTCGCCGGCCACGTCGCGGTCGAGGTCGCGCCAGCCGCCGTCGCCGGAGAGGAACAGGGTGACGGTGTCCTTGGCCTGTCCGGCCGGGACTTCAACCACTGGAATTTGCAAGCCGCCAGCGGCTTTGTCGCCACCGACGAGGAGCTTGCGCAGTTCGTTGTTCAGTACTTGCGGCAGGTTGATGTCGTAGTCGCTGATGCTGGTTTCGGCGTTGGGTTGGTCGCGCACGAAACCGGCGCTGGTGTCGTCCGGGTTGTCGTTCCACGCCACCAGCCAGTGACCGTGAGCGGCGCTTTTCGGCAGCAGGTGGGTGCAGCCGGGTTTTTCCAGGGCCAGGTCCACCGAAACGGCCTGGGCCTTTTCGTCCTTCTGCTCGGACAACCAGCGCCACGCCAGCACAGCGCCAGGGCCGATGCCGCTGACCAGGGTCGCCGGGCCTTTGAGTTCTCTCAGGCCCGCTTGCAGGGCGCGACTTTGCAGCAGGCATTCCTTGGGCAGGATCACCTGAACGATCTGCGCCGAGCCGCTGCGGCTCAGGGTCATCAATTGTTTGTCGCTGAGTTTCTGGTCTTCATTGACCGCCACCAGCACCTGGGCGCGTGGCGTGTTGCCGGGGATGACGCGGGTCATCGCGGCACCGTCGGCAGGAGTCAGCCGTTCGAGGGTCGGTTCTGGCGCCGGACGTTTGAGGTACCAGTAACCGCCACCGAGAATCAGGGCCAGCACTACCAGTGTGGCCAGTACGTACCGCAAGGAGCGTTGAATCATCAGCGTTTCACCAATCCAGTCAAGCCGCCCGCAATCAGGGCAGCAGTGTCGGCCAGGGCAACCAGCGGATCAAGTCCGGCGGGCACGGCCATATAACGGGGTTCCCAGTCAGGCTGGAACTTGTCTTTGAAGCGGCGCAAACCTTGGAAGTTGTACAGCTGCTCACCACGGCGGAATACCATCGAGCCCAGGCGCTGGGTCAGCGGCGCGCCACGACGGGGTTGCAACCCCGACAGCGGCACCATGCCCAGGCTGAAACGCGCGTATCCATGATTTTTATAATGTTGAATCAGGCCGACCATCATGAACTCCATGGTCAGCTTGGGCGCATCCGGGTGTGCGCGCATCAGGTCGAGGCTGGCCAGGTCATGGCCGTAAGTCTCGAGCAAATTGGCGAAGGCTACCGGGCGCCCTTCGAAACGAATCACCGCGACGCGAAAATGCTTGAGGTAATCATCGCTGAAACGGCCTAGGGAGAAGCCTTTCTCGCGCACGTTCTTGCCGGTCAGCCAGGCATCGGAAATCACCTTGAGCTCATCCATCGGCGCGTGTCCCGGCTCATGGATCTCCAGCGACAGGCCATCGCGGGTGCCACGGTTCCAGGTGTAGCGCAGGTCTTTCATCTCTTTGCCCTTGGCTTCGAGATCAAAGCGCTGCAGATCGACCCGGGCCTCTTCGCCGAGCTTGATCGCGGTCAGGCCGATGTCCATGTAGTACGGCAGGTTTTCCGCGCGGACTTGATAGAACACAGGCCGGGCGTGATGGATGTCACAGAGGTCGCGGAACTGCCAGATCATTTCCGCCCGTTGCTGGGTCGGGCCGATCGGGTCGTACAGGGCCACGAGGCTGCGCCCACGGCGGGCGTACATCAGGAACGCCTCGTCGTTAGGGTGAAACAGCAGCGCCTTGTCACCGGTCAGGGCCAGGCCGCCATCCGGTTGTGCAGAGGCCATCAGGATTTTTACCGCGCGGTCCAGCTCATCCGGCGTCGGCAGGTGGATCACCGGGCGCGCAGTGCGCAGCAGCCAGGTCAGGGACACCACCACCAGCAGCACGGCGGCGCCCAGCAGCGAGCGCAAGCCACGCGGGGCATCGGCGTCGAGGGTGAACTGCCACCAGAGTTGATGGCTGTACGGAACGTCCTGATAAGCGAACAGCAGCAGCCAGATCGATGCGCCGAGCACGCACAGGCTCGACACCAGATACAGCGGCGAAAACGGCAGTTCGGTCAATCGGCTCGGGCGATAGAACGAGCGCCGGAAAACCCCCAGCAGGCTTGCGGTCAAAGTCATCAGGCAGGCTTCTTCCCAGTCGAAGCCCTTGAGCAGCGAGAGCACCGCGCCCACCAGCAACAGAATGGTGGTCAGCATCCACGCAGCCGACAGGCGTCGGCGCAGGCCTTGAGCCAGCAGCAGGCAAAGCACGCCGACCAGGCTGGCGCCGAAGTGCGAAGCGTCGACCAGCCGATGAGGGATCAGAAAGCCGATGTGTTCCAGGCGCGTATCGATTTCCGGGGTCACGCCGGAGAACAGCAACACCACGCCGGACAGGAACACCAGCACCGCCAGAATCGGCGCCGCCAGACCGGACGCTGCGCGCAAAGACTGACGCGTCTGAAACAGGCGCTGGCCTTCATTGATCAGCAGTAGCAGACAGGCCACCAGCAGCGGCAGCACCACATAGATCAGGCGATAGAGGAGCAGGGCAGCCGCCAGCGGTGCGGCGCCCAATTTGTCGGCGAAGGCGGCCAGCAGAATTGCTTCGAACACCCCGACACCGCCGGGAACATGGCTGAGCACGCCGGCGGCCAGCGCCAGCAGGTATACCAGCAGGAATGCACCGAAGGGCGGCGCTTCCGGCAGCAACAGATAAAGCACGGTCGCGGCGGCGGCGACGTCCAGGGCGGTAATGATCAGTTGCAGGAACGTCAGGCGGCGGCCCGGAAGGCGCAAGGTGCGACGACCGACCTTGACCAGCAGGTTGTCCGCATAAGGCTGTTCCTGCAGGCGACGACGATAGATGCCGACCGCCAGCACGGTAAACAGCAGCAGCACGGCGGCAGCGATCGCACCCAGCAACATCTCGGAGAGACCTAGGGCAGCGGAAGCGGCCGGCAGGTTGCTCAGTGTGGCAAGGGCGGCCAGCGGGGGCAGGGCGCAGCCGAGCGAAAGACTGGCGAACAGCGTCATGTGAGCGACTTCGGAAGCCCCCAGACCATGACGTGCATATAAACGATAGCGAACCGAGCCCCCCGAGAGCATCGACAGACCGATGGCATTGCCGATGGCAAATGCGGTGAACCCGCCCAGGGCGAGGATTCGCGGTGCCAGCGTTACCCCGGCATAGCGACTGGCCGACCATTCATAGCCGAGCAATATGATGAAGCCGACGACAGTCGCCGCCAGGGCGCCCAGCAGTGCCGGTTTCGGTACTTCAAGAATCGAATCGTGCAGAGCGTACAGATCGAGTTCGCTCAACAAATGGCGACAGGCAATCAGCGCGATCGCGAACAACAGCAGGGTGACCGCCAGACCGATGGGCTGGCGATACTTGCTGACCTGATCAAGCAAGCGCAAACGCTCGGGCTTGATGGGTTGTGTCGCTGTGACGGTGTCTTGTGGATCAGACGAGTTGGCGCGCATCAATCACCTCTTGGATTGTGCGCGACAGGATGGGGGTATCCAGCCAAGTTACCAATCCCTGTAGAAAAAAATAATCACAAATATTAACGCCTCTCGCCGATTGTCGGCGATGGCAGGTCATCCGTCGTTGAGGGTTCTGTCTGTGATCCAGCATAGTCTGGTCTCAGAGTTTCAGTGATCCCGAACGCTTCCCCACAGAGTGACAGGTCATTGTTGCGAAAGGACTTTTTCAACAGATACAAAAAAGGCCACTCTTTCGAGTAGCCTTTTTTGATGTTTGGTTGCGGGAGCCGGATTTGAACCGACGACCTTCGGGTTATGAGCCCGACGAGCTACCAGACTGCTCCATCCCGCGTCTGTGTGGCGGCATTCTATAGAGATACGCCTGTGTGTCAACCGTTAATCCGGAACCGGGTCAAATAAGCGTGAATAAGCGGCGAACGGTCGCAGGGGAGCGCTAAGTTTCGGAAACAGAACGATTTCTCGATTTTGGTAAAAACAGTCACCTGTAGGGGCGAGCTTGCTCGCTAAAAGCTCAAGGCCACCACGGGGCATCTGGTTTTACGCGTTATCGTTCACGACTATCGCGAGCGAGCTCGCTCCTACAGGTAATGATGGTTTCTTCACGCGCACAAAAAAGGCCACTCTTTCGAGTAGCCTTTTTTGATGTTTGGTTGCGGGAGCCGGATTTGAACCGACGACCTTCGGGTTATGAGCCCGACGAGCTACCAGACTGCTCCATCCCGCGTCTGTGTGTCGGCATTCTACAGAGGATCGCAGGGCTGTCAACCTTCAATCTGGATAAAACCTGTTCTGGTTCAATCGCTTAGCTTGAAAACACGACGGTGTAATCGGCTGCGAGTCAGGCGTGGCAAGGCTTGCAGCTCTATCGCGGGTGGTCGTTCGATTGAGAAAATAAATTCATCCGCGACTTTTCCTACTGGCGGGAAAGAACATTCAGACTACTGGTGCTATATACAGGTGTCAGTGAGATACTGCTGATCCGGCCTGCCATGTCTCCTTTTCTACGCCATGAACACCGCTTTCATATGACTCAGCGAAAAATCATCCACGTCGATTGTGACTGCTTCTACGCCGCCATCGAGATGCGTGACGACCCGCGCCTGGCCGGAAAACCTCTGGCGGTGGGCGGGTCGGCGGATCGGCGCGGGGTGATTGCCACCTGCAACTATGAAGCGCGGGCGTATGGCGTGCGTTCGGCGATGTCTTCCGGGCACGCCTTGAAGTTGTGCCCGGACCTGACCATCGTCAAGCCGCGCATGGACGCCTATCGCGAAGCCTCGAAGGAAATTCATACGATCTTTCGCGATTACACCGACCTGATCGAACCGCTCTCCCTCGATGAGGCCTACCTGGATGTGTCGGACAGCGCGCAGTTCGGCGGCAGCGCCACGCGGATTGCCCAGGACATTCGCCGGCGGGTGTCCAATCAGTTGCATATCACGGTCTCGGCCGGCGTGGCGCCGAACAAGTTTCTGGCCAAGATTGCCAGCGACTGGAAGAAACCCAATGGGTTGTTCGTCATTACACCGGACCAGGTCGAGGACTTTGTCAGTGGTTTGCCCGTGAGCAAGCTGCACGGCGTGGGCAAAGTGACCGCCGACAAACTGGGCCGGCTCGGCATCGTCGATTGCTCGCATTTGCGCGAATGGGACAAGTTGGCGCTGGTGCGTGAATTCGGCAGCTTTGGCGAACGACTGTGGAGTCTGGCCCGTGGGATCGATGACCGGTTGGTGCACAACGACAGTCGACGGCAATCGATCAGTGTCGAGAACACCTATGACGTGGACCTGCCGGATCTGGTGAGCTGCCTGGATAAATTACCGGAGTTGCTGGAAACCCTGGCAGGCCGGATGGCGCGAATCGACGACAGTTATCGGCCGGGCAAACCGTTCGTCAAAGTGAAATTCCATGACTTTACCCAGACGACGCTGGAACAGGCCGGGGCAGGGCGGGATCTGGGGAGTTATCAGTTGTTGCTGACCCAGGCGTTCAATCGCGGTGGCAAGCCGGTGCGGTTGTTGGGGATTGGGGTCAGGCTGGAGGATTTGCGCGGCGGGTTTGAGCAGATGGAGTTGTTTGAGCGGTAGGGGCAGAGTTTTGATGCCGTTGTGACTGTCAGGCCGCCATCGCGGGCAAGCTCGCTCCCACAGGGATTTGAAGGGATCACAAATAATGTGTTCACAGCAGATACCTGTGGGAGCGGGCTTGCCCGCGATGCTTTTCAGGCTTTAATTCGGTCCGGGATCCGCCACCAGTCGCCCGGCATCCTTGGTCAATGACTTGAGGAATTCGGTCTGCAGCTCTGGATCGTTGCGGGTCAGCTCGATCAGGCTCTGTTCCAGCTCGCTGGCTTCTTCTTCCAGACCCAGTTCCGACAGACGTTTGACCCGGTGCACCCACTGGCTCACTTCGTCGTCTTCAAGATCGTCGTAAATCAGCCCGTGGGCTTCGAGCAGTTTGCCGCGCAACGAGCTGCTGACCGCCAGGGTCGAGTCGGTGTGCACATCGTCCTGACCATCTTCGACCTTGATCAGCAGCCGGCTCAGGTGATTGATGTCATGTTCGGCGAACGGGCTATCGAGCAGGTTCAGGCGCAACACGCCGTTCTTGTCGGTGCTCAGCTCGAACGTTTCCTTGCCGGCCTTGACCTCAACCGGGCGCTCACTCCACGGCAGGCTCGAGTATTCCGTGCGTTTGTCGAGCTGGACTTCGTCGATACCCGCGAGGTTCTGCTGTGCACGACCGTGAGACGGCGCGTTCATGAACGGGTTGAGCCCGGCGAAACCGTAACTGAACCAGTCCTTGGTCACGCTATCCGGCAAGTTGCCGAGGGCGAACACGTTGACCACGTTCGCGCCGACACCGGCCACCACGGCCACCGCGCCCAGCGGGATCTCGTAGATCTCCCGCCAGGGTTGGTAAGGCGTGTAGCGATCGTAATGCCGCGTGACTTCGAATTCGGTGACTTCGAAGGTCTTCTGCTCGTGGATTTTCACCCGACGTTGCGGCAGCTCAAGCACCTTGGGCTCACCGACATCGATCTGCAGGCTGTGATCGAGCAGTTTGCGCTCGACACGTTCCTCGTGCTCGCTGCGTTGCGACATGTGATTGGCACAGCCGCTGACCAGCAGGGTGCCGCACAGGGCGGCACCACCGAGGCCTAAGGTGTTTCGCTTGAACATGACTTCTCTATCTGGTGTCAGCGGCGGATACGGGCCTGGAGGAAGGACAGCACGTCAGCGACCGGCAGCGCTTGCGCTTCGGGCTCGGTACGGCTCTTGTATTCCAGGTTGCCTTCGGCGAGGCCGCGGTCGCTGACCACGATCCGGTGAGGAATGCCGATCAGCTCCATGTCCGCGAACTTGATGCCCGGGCTGGTTTTCTTGTCGCGATCGTCCAGCAGCACTTCGAAGCCGGCCGCAGTCAGTTCTGCATACAGCTTGTCGGTGGCTTCGCGAACCTGCTCGGTTTCGTAGCGCAGCGGTACCAGGGCAACCTGGAACGGCGCGAGCGTGTCGCTCCAGATGATCCCGTTGGCGTCGTTGTTCTGCTCGATGGCAGCGGCGACCACGCGGGAAACGCCGATGCCGTAGCAACCCATTTCCAGGGTGACCGGCTTGCCGTTCTCGCCCAGCACTTCGCACTTCATCGCTTTGCTGTACTTGTTGCCCAGCTGGAAAATGTGCCCGACTTCGATGCCGCGCTTGATTTCCAGGGTGCCTTTGCCGTCAGGGCTAGGGTCGCCCGCCACGACGTTACGCAGGTCGGCAACGGTCGGAACCGGCAGATCACGCTCCCAGTTCACGCCGAAGTAGTGCTTGTCGTCGATGTTCGCACCGATGCCGAAGTCGCTCATCAGCTCGACGGAACGGTCGATGATGATCGGCAGCGGCAGGTTCAACGGGCCGAGGGAACCGGCGCCGGCGCCAATCGCGTCACGCAGTTCGCTTTCGGACGCCATGACCAGCGGGCTGGCAACGCCTGGCTGGTTGGCGGCCTTGATTTCGTTCAGCTCGTGGTCGCCACGGATGATCAGGGCAATCAGCTTGCCTTTCTCTTCAGCGTGCACCACCAGGGTCTTGATGGTCTTTTCAATCGGCAGATTGAATTTTTCCACCAGCGCGGCGATGGTTTTGGTCTCTGGCGTGTCGACCAGGCGCAGCTCTTCGGCCGGTGCGGCGCGGGAGGTTTCGCGCGGTACGGCTTCGGCCTTTTCGATGTTCGCGGCGTAGTCGGAACCGTTGCTGAAGACGATGTCGTCTTCGCCGGATTCGGCCAGTACGTGGAACTCGTGGGAGCCGGCGCCGCCGATGGAGCCGTTGTCAGCTTCAACCGGGCGGAATTTCAGGCCCAGGCGGGTGAACACGTTGCAGTACGCCTGGTGCATGCGGTCGTAGGTGACCTGCAGCGAAGGCTGGTCAGCGTGGAACGAATAGGCGTCCTTCATGATGAATTCGCGGCCGCGCATCAAACCGAAGCGTGGGCGGATTTCGTCACGGAATTTGGTCTGGATCTGATACAGGTTGATCGGCAACTGTTTGTAGCTGCTCAATTCGTTGCGCATCAGGTCGGTGATCACTTCTTCGTGGGTCGGGCCGGCGCAGAAGTCGCGACCGTGACGATCCTTGAAGCGCAGCAATTCAGGGCCGTATTCTTCCCAGCGACCGGATTCCTGCCACAGCTCAGCCGGTTGAGTACTCGGCATCAACACTTCGAGAGAGCCCGCGGCGTTCATTTCTTCACGAACGACGGCTTCGACCTTGCGCATCACTCGCAAGCCCATCGGCAGCCAGGTGTACAGGCCCGAGGCGAGTTTGCGGATCATGCCGGCGCGCAGCATCAGCTGGTGGCTGATCACGACCGCGTCGGAAGGCGTTTCTTTCTGTGTGGCGAGCAAAAATTGACTGGTGCGCATGGTTGGCCGTTGTCGGTTGCTGATGACGAGAAATGACGGAGCATTGTACGGGCGAGATCCGCTGGCGTACAGGCGTGCGGTCGGTGGTGTGGCTCGAGGGCGGGATTCTCCACGCCCTCGGCATGCTTCTGGTTCGGAAGGCTACGATTCTTCCGCGACCTGGCTCGGAACCGGTTCTGGTGTCGGTGTCGGGCCTTCGCGGCGGTTCTCCTGGAACCAGTGCAAAGCGATCAACAGCAGCGTCGGAACACCCAGCAGCGCGGTGATCAAGAAGAAATTGTGATAGCCGAACTTTTCCACCATGACCCCGGAATAGCCGCCGATCAGACGTGGCAGCAGAAGCATGATCGAGCTGAGCAGGGCGTATTGGGTGGCCGAGAACTTGAGGTTGGTCAGGCTCGACAGATAGGCGACGAACGCCGAGGTCGCCAGGCCGGAGCTGAAGTTGTCCAGGGAAATGGTCAGGATCAGCATGTTCAGGTTGGCGCCCATGTCGGCGAGCATCAGGAACAGCAGGTTAGTACCCGCTGACGCCACGCCGCCGATGAACAGGATCGGCAGGATGCCGAAACGCACGATCAGCAGTCCGCCCATGCCGGCGCCGACCAGGGTCATGATCAGGCCGAAAATTTTGCTGACGCTGGCAATCTGATCCTTGGTGAAGCCCTGGTCGATATAGAACACGTTGGCCATCACGCCCATCACCGTATCCGACATCCGATACGTGGCGATCAGTCCGAGCAGCAATAGCGCCTGCCAGCGGTAACGCAGAATGAAGTCGTTGATCGGGGTCAGCACTGGCGCGAGGCCGCGGCGGCCCATGGCCGACAGGCACAACGCGGTGAGCGTGGTGTATAGAATCGCCCGCAGGAACGCGCGGTCTTCGAGCAGCAGGTCGAGCAGACTCGTGCCTTCGAACAGCACGCTGGCGAAGTCGGTGTTGTAGAGCTGGGTAAACATGGCCGGCACGGACACCAGCAACACGATCAGCACGAACACCGAGGCCAGTTGATGCACAAAACTGTAGCGCCCGGCCTGCAGTTGCGTGCGCAATGGTACCGGCGGTTCACGCATGAAAAACGAGGTCAGCAACGCCGGAATCATCAGGACGCCGAACAGCAGGTAAGTGCCGGCCCAGGCCGAATGCTTGTAGTTGAACCCGGTGGAGCCGAAACCTTCAGCGAAGAACAGGGCGCCGGCAGTGGCCAGCAGCGCTGCGATCCGGTAGCCGGACATGTAACTGGCGGCGAGAGCGGCCTGGCGGGTGTCGTCGGCGATTTCCAGGCGGTAGGCGTCGACCGCGATGTCCTGCGTCGCCGAGGCGAAGGCCACGACGACGGCGATGGCGATCAGCCAGGACAGGTGTTTTTGCGGGTCGCAGAAGCCCATCCCGATCAGGCCGAGGATTACCAGTGCCTGGGAAAGCACCAGCCACGAGCGTCGGCGCCCGAGCTTGCCGAGGAATGGCAGGCGCCATTGGTCGAGCAGCGGCGACCAGACCCATTTAAAGGCGTAGGCCAGGCCGATCAGGCTTGCATAGCCGATGGTTTCGCGAGCCACACCGGCTTCACGCAACCAGACCGAAAGTGTCGAAAACACCAGCATGTAGGGCAGGCCGGCGGCGAAACCAAGCAACAACAGCACAAGTGTTGAAGGGCTGGCATAGGCGGCGAGCGCGGCGCGCCAGGTTTTACGGGGCATGGGCTGAAGTCTGCCTCAAGATTACGGAAACAAAGCGCGCACTCTAACCGCTGTGCTCTACCGGGCGCCAGCCATGGCGCTGAATATCAACACGATTGTTCAGGACACTGATGCCTTCGGAGCGTAATCGCGCGCGCTGCTCATCCCCCGAAGGGCTGCCCACAGGCAGGCTGATCCGGCCGCCGGCGCCGAGCACGCGGTGCCAGGGCAATTTGGTGTCGCCGGGCAACTGGCTCAGGGTGCGACCGACCCAACGCGCCGCGCGGCCGAGTCCTGCCAGCTCGGCAAGCTGACCATAACTCACGACTTTGCCCTCCGGCACCTGCGCCAGGGTCAGATAGAGCGCCGTGCGTCGGATTTGCGCAGCACTTTCCGTTTCGGTGGTGGGGTCGGTCACGTCCGGGCTTCCTGAAGAGGTTCGCATTACCGTCTGTAGAGTAAATCCTTGATCGCCCGCTGAGAAATGAACTCAACGGAAATAGTCGGGTCAGTCCAAGCTAGGGCCTTATTCCTTGGGATAATGCCGACTTTTTTCGCAAACTTGAGCCTGTATTTGCTTATGGTGTCCAGAACCCTGCTGTGCCTCGCTGTCTTGAGTGCTTCCACGCCCTTGCTCGCCGATACCGTCTGGTTGAAGAACGGTGACAAGCTGAGCGGCAAGATCACGCTGTTCGACGGCGGCAAACTGTTGATTCAGACCGAGTACGCCGGCGCGGTGCCTATCGACTGGAAACAGGTGAAAACCCTGGAAAGCGATCAGGAGTTGCTGGTCAAGCAGGACACCTACAAAGGCGAGAAGGCCAAGTCGCTGCACGCGGCAGACGACGGCAAGGTGACGCTGGAAAACGGCGATGCGCCGAAGACGGTCGAGCTGGCGAGTATCCAGCAGATTCTCAAGCCCAAGCCGGTCGTCGAAGATCTGGTCTGGAAAGGCAATATCGATGCAGCGCTGGATTACCAGCGGGCGGAAAAAGACACCGACGATTACGACATCGACTTCAAGACCACTGCGCGTCATGGCAGATGGCGGCATATCGCGGAAGGCGAGTACAACCGAGAATTCCAGGATGACGTGGTCACCACGGACAACTGGCGGGGCGAATACTCGCTTGACCGCTTCCTGACCGAGAAGTGGTTCTGGCAGGGTCGCGCGGTATATAAGCGCGACAAGGTTGAAGAACTCTCCCGTCAGCGCACCGTCGGTACCGGTCCGGGTTACCAGTTCTGGGATGACGAGCTGGGCGCATTCTCGCTGGGCTCGCTGATCAACCGCACGGACTACCAGTTCGACGACGGCAGAAAGGAAAACTTCTATTCCCTGGCGATGAAGTGGGATTACAACCGCTACCTGATCGGCAAGAAGGTGGAGTTCTTCACCAATGGCGAAGTGGGCAAGCCGTTGTCGGGCGTGGCGGATTATGCGCTCGATGCGGAAGTGGGCTTGCGCTACAAAGTGACCGAGTGGGCGTCGCTTAACCTGAAGGCCGAACGAGACATCATCAGCGGTACTGATGACGATGCCGATCTGGACAAGACCCGCTACACCGCAGGATTCGGTGTGGCCTGGTAAGACGCAAAAAATCGCAGCCCATGGGCTGCGATTTTTTTTGCCTGCAAAACACACAGGCACAAAAAAGCCCCGCTTTTAAGGGCGGGGCTTTTTACTAAAGCAAGTACAAGTTAGATAACTTGAACTTCTTCAGCTTGCATGCCTTTCTGACCGCGGGTAGCGATGAAAGAAACCTGTTGGCCTTCTTTCAGGCTTTTGAAGCCGTCGGATTGGATAGCTTTGAAGTGAACGAACAGGTCGTCACCGGATTGTGGAGTGATGAAGCCGAAGCCTTTTTCATCGTTGAACCACTTAACGGTACCAGTTTGGCGATTAGACATGGTGTAACTCCTTGAACAAAGATAACTGCGACACAGGAAGAACCCTGGACGAGACTGAGTGCAAAGAGCAGGAAAAATTCTTGTAGATGGTTGGATCGAAATTCAACATATCGTGTAGAGATTCTCAGTGACACAAGCAGCACAGTGGCGCCACCTTAACCCTTTTTCAGGGACGTGCCAATGCTTCCTGCGCAGGTTTCTCTGTTTTCGTGACTGACGGTGCATCGTATTGCGGCGAAGCTCCGGAATTTACGGGGGATCGGCGAGAATTGCGCCGCGGTCTTTGAACCCGAAGCGCGCGCCCGGTAAGATGCCGGACAGATTTTTTCCACCTCGCTATTCAGGACACCCGCCATGAGCATCAAATCGGACAAGTGGATTCGCCGCATGGCGCAAGAGCACGGCATGATCGAACCTTTCGTCGAGCGTCAGGTGCGCGGCAGCGACGATAGCCGTGTGATCTCCTATGGCGTGTCGAGCTACGGCTACGACGTTCGTTGCACGAATCATTTCAAGGTGTTCACCAACATCAATTCGGCCATCGTCGACCCGAAGAATTTCGATGCCGGCAGCTTCGTCGACATCCACAGCGACGTCTGCATCATCCCGCCGAACTCTTTCGCGCTGGCCAGCACCGTTGAGTACTTCCGTATTCCGCGCAACGTATTGACCATCTGCCTGGGCAAAAGCACCTATGCCCGCTGCGGCATCATCGTCAACGTCACCCCGCTCGAGCCTGAGTGGGAAGGGCACGTGACGCTGGAGTTCTCGAACACCACCAACCTGCCGGCGAAAATCTACGCCAACGAAGGCGTGGCGCAGATGCTGTTCCTTGAATCCGACGAAGAGTGCGAAGTGTCCTACAAGGACCGTGGCGGCAAGTACCAAGGCCAGCGCG
The DNA here is from genome assembly GCF_024169315.1 of Pseudomonas migulae. NCBI lineage: Bacteria > Pseudomonadati > Pseudomonadota > Gammaproteobacteria > Pseudomonadales > Pseudomonadaceae > Pseudomonas > Pseudomonas migulae. The sequence continues at coordinate 5,300,520 of NZ_JALJWR010000001.1, forward strand.
GCGTGACCCTGCCACGCACCTGAGTCAACCGTCTGACCGACTGTGGGAATTCTTGAGCGAGCGTACACTCTATGAAGTGTACTGCTCCGATCCGCGCAAGGCGGATCGGGCCATCGCTCAGGAGTGCTCTATGAAGATCGACCCGCGAATAAGTGCCGAACTGGCAAGGCTTGAGCCCAATCAGGTTGGTGTTTTAGCCTGGTCCTTGCTGGCACATCCGCCCATCAGCATGGCGGGGGGCATCCCCGGTCAGCCTGATCCCGATACCCCCAACGAACAACCCACCGAGCCCGGTGAGCCAACCCTGCCGGATGAGCCGCCTCCCGCGCCTGTCGCCTGATCAGCGCAAAGATCTGTAGGAGCGAAGCTTGCTCGCGAAAGTGGTGTGTCAGCCGACATCATCCTTGCCTGACACACCGCCTTCGCGAGCAAGCTTCGCTCCTACACGGGCCATATTTCGTTATCTCCGATGACAAAAATCCTGCAGTTGTCGTCCCTTTCGACCTGATACCCACCGGTAAACGCGCCGAAGGCCGGTAGCAGGCTGACTTCCCCGCCAAATCTGAAGCAGGCCAGCCGCAGGCTTTGCCGTCCTCGACCGTTCAACCGATAGACCGGATGCACATGACCCGCGAGTACGTGCCTCTGCGGATGCGGTTCAGGTTCGTGCTGCAACGCGAACGGCCCCAACAGCAACGGCTCGGGCACCACGCGAGTGTTCAGCGATGCAGGTGGATCCCCGGCGCGTTTGTCGTGGTTGCCACGAATCAGTGTCATGGGCAGCTCGCGGTGTCGTGCTCTCCAGTCAGCCAATGCCTTCAGTGTCGCGGTTGCGTGGGAGCCGGGTCCGTGAAGAAAGTCGCCGAGGAAAATCAGCTGGCGGCAGGGCAGGGCCGCCAGCAATCCGTCGAGCACGGCGATATTGCTGGAGGTGGTGCCCCGAGGCACTGGCTGGCCAAGACTTCGATAGGCAGCTGCCTTGCCGAAATGCACATCGGCGATCAGCAGGGCTTGTTGCGCAGGCCAGTAGAGGGCTTTTTCCGGCAGCAGCCACAGTTCTTCGCCGGCCAGGCGTATGGGATAGGGCGTGCTCATCAGGCTTTTCCGCTTTCGGCAGTTTTCTCAAGGTCGCTGACCATGCGTCGGATGCGGTCGGCGAGTTTTTCCGAACTCATGCTTTCACGCATGCGTTCCACCAGCAGTGGAAAACCGAGGGGCGTAGGACGTTTGACCGGATGCACGTCGAGCTTTAGTCGACTGATGTGCTCCAGCGTCTGTTCCAGACGATGAATATCCAGCTCGTTACGCAGGACTTCTTCCCCGGCCTGGGCCAGCAGCAGGTTCCCGGCGTCGTATTGCTTGAACACTTCGAAGAACAAACCACTGGAGGCCTGAACCTGGCGCGTACTTTTCGGTGCGCCGGGGTAACCAGCGAACACCAGCCCGGCAATCCGTGCGATTTCCCGAAAGCGCCGCAGCGCCAGTTCGCCAGCGTTCAGGCTGGCGAGCACATCGTTCAATAGCTGCTCGGGACTCAGCAGTCCGGGGTTCAGGACAGTGGACCACTCCACACAGGTGGCGCTGAGTAGTTCCAGTCCGTAATCGTTGACCGCAATGGAAAACGTCACCGCCTGTTTCTGGCTGACACGCCATGCCAGCAGGCTCGCCAGCCCCAAATGCACCTGGCGCCCGGCGAAGGGGTAGAGGAAAAGATGCCAACCCTCGCGGGATTTCAGCGTTTCGGCCAGCAGACTGTTCTCGGTGGGCAACCCGGACCAGCGCTCTTGCACCTCTAATAACGGACGCAGGGCCTGCATTTCAGGACCGATGAACTCACCCTGCGCCGCCGCGCCGAAACGCTCGACCACCGCCCGGGCCAACTCGCTGGAAAGTGGCATGCGCCCACCGTTCCAGCGTGGCACCGCGGCTTTCTTCACCGTGCTGCGTTTGACGTAGGCCGTCATGTTTTCCACCCTGACCAGTTCCAGCAAACGACCGGCAAACAGAAAGCCGTCGCCCGGTTTGAGCCGTGCGATGAAACCCTCCTCGACACTGCCCAGCTGTTTGCCCCCGCCGCCCTTGCTCCAGAAATTCAGCTGGATGCTTGCGTCGCTGACAATTGTGCCGATGCTCATGCGATGGCGGCGTGCCAAGCGCGCATCCGGCACACGCCAGACACCCTGTTCATCCGGTTCAACGCGGCGATAATCCGGATACGCCGTCAGGGAAAGCCCACCGTGGCGTACGAAAGCCAGCGCCCAGGTCCAGTCTTCCGCCGTGAGATCCCGGTAGGCCCACGCTCCGCGGACTTCCTCATACAACTCATCGGGCAAAAAACCACCGCCCAACGCCATGCTGACCAGATGCTGAACCAGCACATCCAGCGGTTTATGCGGCGATTCACGGGGTTCGATCCGGCGTTGCGCTACGGCGTCCTGTGCAGCGGCGGCTTCGATCAACTCCAGGCTGTGCGTCGGCACCAGCGTCACCCGCGACACGCGGCCCGGTGCATGACCGGAACGCCCGGCACGCTGCATCAGCCGCGCGACGCCTTTGGCCGAGCCGATCTGCAACACCCGCTCCACCGGCAGGAAATCCACGCCGAGGTCCAGGCTGGAGGTGCAGACCACCGCTTTGAGCAGGCCGTCCTTGAGTGCGCGCTCGACCCAGTCGCGGGTGTCCCGTGACAGTGAGCTGTGGTGCAAGGCAATCAAACCGGCCCAGTCGGGGCGCGCTTCCAGTAGGGCCTGATACCAGATTTCGGACTGGGCACGGGTGTTGGTGAAGACCAGGCTGGCGGGGCTCACCTCCAGTTCCGCGACCACCTGCGGCAACATCTTCAGACCGATATGCCCGGCCCATGGAAAGCGCTCGATGGCGGGTGGCAACAGTGTGTCGACGTGCAGCGCCTTGCGGGTCTCGCCCTGAACGCTGATGCCTGCGCCCTGTGGGATTAACACCTGTTCGGCGTGGGCCTGATTACCCAGCGTTGCGGAAACACCCCACACGATCAGCTCGGGATTCCACCGACGCAGGCGGGCGAGGGCGAGTTGCAGTTGAACGCCGCGTTTGTTGCCGAGCAATTCGTGCCATTCGTCGACGACCACCATGCGCAAGGTCGACAGCGCGGTGTGCGAGTCGGCCCGGGCGAGCATCAGGGTGAGGCTTTCCGGTGTGGTGATCAGCGCAGAGGGCAGCCGCCGAGTCTGCCGCGCGCGTTCGCTGCTGCTGGTGTCGCCAGTGCGCAGGCCGACGCTCCACGGGATCTGCAAGTCGTGCAGCGGCGCTTCCAGTGCGCGAGCGGTGTCGGCGGCCAGGGCGCGCATGGGAGTTATCCACAGCACCGTCAGTGGTTCGGCTAGCGGTTTTCGTTTGCGAGGCGTTTCAACGGAAGGGACTGAAGAGGCGAAGCGATTGAGCGCCGCAAACCAGACCGCATAGGTTTTACCGGCGCCGGTGCTGGCGTGCAGCAACCCGGATCGCCCTTGTTTGACCGCCGCCCACACTTGTTTTTGAAAGGCGAACGGCTTCCAGCCTCGGGCAGTGAACCAGTGTTTTGCGAAGTCGGGGGAGGTTCCCATGCCGGCGGTGTGCGCTCTGAAAGTGTTCTTTCAGTGACCGCGGCGCGAGTGAACAAGTTTAATTTTGCGCTTGATCAACACTGCCCCCTGTAGGAGCTCTGCTCCTACAGGGGGCGGGGGTTTACTTGAGATTGCCGCTGAGGAACTGCTTCAACCGTTCACTTTTCGGATTGCCCAGCACGTCTTCCGGCGCGCCTTCTTCCTCGACCAGTCCCTGATGCAGAAACAGCACCTGGCTCGACACCTTGCGGGCGAAACTCATTTCGTGAGTCACCATGATCATGGTCCGGCCTTCTTCGGCCAGGCCCTGGATCACTCGCAACACTTCACCCACCAGCTCGGGGTCGAGCGCCGAGGTCGGTTCGTCGAACAGCATGACTTCCGGCTCCATGGCCAACGCTCGGGCAATGGCCACCCGTTGTTGCTGACCCCCGGACAGAAACGCCGGGTACTGGTCCGCCACACGTGCGGCCAGGCCCACCTTGTCGAGATAACGACGGGCGCGGTCTTCCGCTTCCTGCTTGCTGCAACCCAGCACCCGGCGCGGCGCCATGGTGATGTTTTCCAGCACGGTCATGTGGCTCCACAGGTTGAAGTGCTGGAACACCATGGCCAGGCGCGTGCGGATCTTTTGCAGTTCATCGGGGTTGGCCACGTGCATGCCGTGGCGATCCTTGATCATGCGGATGTCCTGACCGTCCAGGGTCATCGCGCCGTCGTTGGGTTGTTCGAGAAAGTTGATGCAACGCAGAAACGTGCTTTTACCCGAGCCGCTGGCGCCGATCAGGCTGATGACGTCGCCGGTGTTGGCCTTGAGTGAAACGCCTTTGAGCACATGATGATCGCCATAGCTTTTATGCAGGCCTTCGATGGTCAGTTTGTACATGGGGCATGCATCCTCAAGGCGAAAGTAGGTAGCCGCTGCGATAGGCTTCGATGCCCGCGACGTGGGCGATCACCATGCCTGCAGTGGCCATGCGCCGCAGCGAGCGGGCGTACATCAGCCCGGCGACGGTGCAGTGAATGGGGGTGACGCGATCAGCGATCGGGTCGATGATTTCGGCGATCAGTTGCCCGGCTTCCAGGTATTCCCCCGGCAGCGCGGTGAACACCAGCAAACCGCCCACGGGCGTGGCCACTGGTTCGACGGCGGCCAGCGGCGTGGCGGGATACGGCAGTTCCGGCAGCGGCGTCGCTTCGCCGGCAATCGCGCCGAAATGAATCAGGTAATCGATCAACGCCTGGCAGTCGAGACTGGCCAGCGGGTGATTGACGTCGCCCTGGCCACGCAATTCGACGGTCACCGAGAAGCTGCCAAGCGGAATGTCGAAATGCTCGCCGAAACGTTCCTTCAACTGCCACCAGAGCAGGGTGAAGCACTCGTCGAACGACTGGCCGCCGGAGTCGGTGGCCAGCAGGCTCGCTTCGGCACCGATGTAGCGGGCCAACGGCTCGACCTGCGGCCAGGCCTCGGGCGTGGTGTAGAGGTGCGCAACCGCTTCGAAATCGCAATGCAGGTCGAGCACCATGTCCGCGTCACAGGCCAGCCGTTGCAGGACCAGACGCTGGGATTGCAGTTGGGTGCTGGCGGTCTGTCGCGCCAGTGCCTGACGCAGGCTGCTGCGGATCAGTTCGAGGTTGCGCTGCGGATCGTCGCCGAGCTGACCTTCGATCTCATTGCCGACTTCTTCGCTCAGATCGACGAACCAGCGGTTGAAGTTCTGGCCGCTTTCGAGCTCGTAGCGGCCCAGCGGCACATCCATCAGCACTTGTTCCAGGCCGACCGGGTTGGCCACCGGCACCAGTACGATTTCGCTGCGCAGGCGGCCGGAGGCTTCTAGTTCCGCCAGGCGCTGCTTGAGGTGCCAGGCGACCAGCATGCCGGGCATTTCATCGGCGTGCAGGGACGCCTGGATGTAGATCTTGCCTTGGGCCGACGTCGGGCCGAAGTGGAAACTGTGAATCTGTCGCGCGGTCCCCGGCAGCGGGGCCAGCAGGTCATGTATCTGGTGGCGCATTTGCAAGAAGTCCTAGTGGGTCGGCCCGAGGAACGCCAGCCATCGGCGTTCGGCGAGGCGGAACAGGCCGACCAGCGCAAAGGTAACGGTCAGGTAGATCAGCGCGGCAATGCCGAACGACTGGAAGGTCAGGAAGGTCGCCGAGTTGGCGTCCCGCGCGACTTTCAGGATGTCCGGGATGGTCGCGGTGAACGCCACCGTGGTCGAGTGCAGCATCAGAATCACTTCGTTGCTGTAATAAGGCAACGAGCGACGCAGGGCCGACGGCATGATCACGTAGGCATACAGCTTCCAGCCCGTCAGACCGTAGGCCTTGGCCGCTTCGACTTCACCATGGGCCATGCTGCGAATCGCCCCGGCGAAAATCTCCGTGGTGTAGGCACAGGTGTTCAGGGCGAACGCCAGGATGGTGCAGTTCATGGCGTCGCGAAAGAACGCGTCCAGTATCGGCTGCTCACGCACGGCGGCCAGGCTGTAGATCCCGGTGTAGCAAATCAGCAGCTGGATATACAGCGGCGTCCCGCGGAACAGGTACGTGTAGAACTGCACCGGCCAGCGAATGTAGAAATGCGGCGACACCCGGGCGATGGACAGCGGGATCGACACCAGGAAACCGATGAAGATCGACGCACTGAGCAGCCACAGGGTCATGGCCAGGCCGGTGATGTTGTAACCGTCGGTGTAAAGGAAGGGTTTCCAGTATTCCTGCAGGAGTTCGATCATCGTACGGCCTCCCGGGAGCCGGCGGCGTAACGGCGTTCAAGCCAGCGCAGGATGAAGTTGGAGGCACTGGTGATCAGTAGGTAGATCAACGCGGCCAGCACCAGGAAATAGAACAGTTGATAGGTGCTTTTGCCAGCGTCCTGCGCGGCCTTGACCAGGTCAGCGAGGCCGATGATGGACACCAGCGCGGTGGCCTTGAGCATCACCATCCAGTTGTTGCCGATGCCCGGCAGGGCGAAACGCATCATCTGCGGGAACACCACGATCCAGAACCGCTGGCCACGCTTGAGGCCATAGGCGGTGGCGGCTTCGACCTGACCCCGAGGCACCGCGAGAATCGCGCCACGAAAGGTTTCGGTGAAGTACGCGCCATAAATGAAGCCCAGGGTGATGACCCCGGCGCTGAACGGGTTGATCTCGATGTATTCCCATTCCATGAAATCGGTGAACGACGTCAACCAGGTCTGCAGGCTGTAGAAGATCAGCAGCATCAGCACCAGGTCTGGCACGCCACGAATCAGCGTGGTGTAGACCTGCGCCGGCACGCGCACCAGTTTGACTTTTGACAGTTTGGCACTGGCGCCGAGCAGGCCGAGCAACACGGCCACCAGCAGCGACAATGCCGATAATTTGATGGTCATCCAGGTGCCTTCCATCAGCAACGGACCGAAGCCCTTGAGGCTGAAGGCTGAGAGCCCCAGATTTTGTAAGAGAGTTTCGAACATAAATCAGCAACCTGATCGGATGAAAAAAGCGCCCATCGCGAGATGGGCGCCGGGCATTATTTGCCGCTGTACAGATTCAGATCGCCAAAGTGTTTCTTCTGAATGGTGGCGTATGTGCCATCGTCGTGTAACGCTTTGATACCTTTATCCAAAAGTGCCTTGAGGTCTTTGTTACCTTTAGAGATACCGATAGCTGTTTTGGCTGGCAGCAATTCGCTGTCAACCGGCTTGCTGACTTCGTAGCCTTCGCCTTTAGGCGACTTCAAAAAGCCCAGCTCGGCTTGCAGCATGTCCTGGATTGCCGCATCGAGGCGACCGGACATCAGGTCCGAATACACCTGATCCTGGTTCTGATAAGCCTGGGTTTTTACGCCAGCCTTGTCCAGAACGGCCTTGGCGTAGGCTTCCTGAATGGTGCCTTGCTCATAGCCAACGGTCTTGCCTTTGAGCGAAGCGACGTCTTCGCTCAGGCCGGAACCTTTCTTGAACACGTAAGCGGTAGGGCCGGAGAACAGCTCGCTGGAGAAGTCGATGACTTTTTCGCGGGCCGGGGTGACGGTCATCGAAGAGATCACACCGTCGAATTTATTGGCCTTCAGGCCCGGAATCATACCGTCGAAATCGCTTTCGACCCATTTGCACTTGACCTTCAGCTCGGCGCAGATCGCGTTCCCCAGATCGATGTCGAAGCCCACCAGGCTACCGTCGGCCGCTTTCGACTCGAACGGAGCATAGGAAGGGTCAACGCCAAAACGCAGTTCTTTGTATTCCTTGGCCAGCGCGGAGCCGGCAGCCATGCACAACGCCAGTGCAGAAAGGGTCAGCAATGCTTTTTTCATTATTCAATCCCTAAGAACCAATATGAGCGCTTGTGGCGCAGAATTATTGTTACTGGAAAGCGTAAGACCCATTGAAAGTAGCAATTTCCGAACCAGAGTGCCGAACAAGCGTTTTAAAAGGTGATACGAGAAATGGCAAAGCGGGATTTGTGCACGAAAACGGGCGCCGGTAAATAGCTGCACCAAGTTGGATCGGAATGGCGCAAATCCTTTGTGGGAAAGAGCCTTTGTGGCGAGGGGATAAATCCCCTCGCCACAAAGGCGCGCTCCCGCAGGGGGAATTGGATTAGCCCAATAAATCCTGCAATGTAGCCAGATTGTCAGCCTCTTCGACCGACTTATCCTGCCGCCAACGCAACATCCGCGGAAACCGCACCGCGATACCGCTCTTGTGCCGCTTGGACAGGGCAATCCCCTCAAACCCCAATTCAAACACCAGGCTCGGTTTGACGCTGCTGACCGGCCCGAACTTCTCCACCGTGGTCTTGCGCACAATGCTGTCGACCTGGCGCATCTCTGCGTCGGTGAGTCCCGAATAGGCCTTGGCGAACGGCACGAGGTTGCGTTCGCTGGCGTCAGGCGGGCCGTCCCACACGGCGAAGGTGTAATCGCTGTAGAGACTGGCCCGGCGACCATGCCCGCGCTGCGCGTAGATCAGCACCGCGTCGACGCTGAACGGGTCGACTTTCCATTTCCACCAGACGCCCATGTCCTTGGTGCGACCGACGCCATACATCGCGTCGCGGGCCTTGAGCATCATGCCTTCCACGCCGAGGCTGCGGGAAGCTTCGCGTTGGCGAGCGAGGTCGAACCAGTCTTCCCCGGTGAGCACGGGGGAGGGCAGTAACACCGGGTTGTTGCAGTCGGCGATGACGCGCTCCAGTTGTTCGCGGCGCTTGGCTTGAGGCTGGTTGCGCCAGTCTTCGCCCGCCCATTCCAGCAAGTCGTAGGCGAGGACCACCACCGGCACTTCATCGAGGATTTTCTTGCCCAGGGTTTTACGGCCGATCCGCTGTTGCAGCAGGGCGAACGGTTGCACTGCGGGTGATGTTGGTGCCAGTGGATCGAAGGCATCTTCGGTGTTCGGTGGTGCGGTTTTCCAGGCCACGATTTCACCGTCGATCACCGTGCCGTCGGGCAGGCCATGAATCAGGCTGTCGAGTTCGGGAAAGCGCTCGGTGACCAGCTCTTCACCCCGCGACCAGATCCACAGTCGGCCGTCGCGCTTGACCACTTGGGCGCGGATGCCATCCCACTTCCATTCCACTTGCCACTGGCTGGCCGGGCCGAGCAACCCTTCGAATTGTTCGACCGGTTGCGACAGTGCATGAGCCAGAAAAAACGGATACGGCTGACCGCCGCGCTGAGCATGTTCATCCGACGATTCGGCGGCGATCAGTTTCAGGTAACTGGCCGCGCTCGGGCGATTGGACAAGTCGGTGTAACCCACCAGCCGCTGGGCCACGCGTTTGCTGTCGAGCTGCGCCATGGCCGCGAGGGCGCGGGTCACCAGCAGCTTTGAGACACCTACGCGGAAACTGCCGGTGATCAGTTTGATGCAGAGCATCAGGCTGGGGCGGTCCAGTTGCGACCAAAGTCTGGGCAGTTGTTCGGCGAGCACCTCGGGAGATTCGCCACGCAAGGGCAGCAGTTTTTCTTCGATCCACACCGCCAATCCGTCGGTGGAACTGTGGGGCGTTTCGGGCAGAACCAGCGAGATGGTTTCCGCCAGATCGCCGACTGCCTGATAACTCTCCTCGAACAGCCATGGCGACAGGCCGGAATACGCCACGGCGAGTTCACGCAGGATGCGCACCGGCACCAGTTGGCGAGGTCGCCCGCCGGACAGAAAGTACACCGCCCATGCCGCGTCTTCCGGCGCGGCCTGGGCGAAGTAATGCTGCATCGCCGCCAGTTTGGCGTTGCTGGAAGTTGTCGCATCGAGCTCGGCGTACAACTCGGCGAAAGCCTTCATGGCAGCACCTCGGCACTTTCCGGTTCGGCCGCCGCGACGTCTTCTTCATCGTCGCCGTACTCGGTGCTGAACCCTTGGGCGTCGAGACCTTGCTCGCGCAGATGACGCACCAGGACCGCGACCGAACCGTGGGTAACCATGACGCGCTCGGCGCCGGTCTGCTCGATCGCCCAGAGCAGGCCCGGCCAGTCGGCGTGGTCGGATAGCACGAAACCACGGTCCACACCGCGCCGCCGCCGCGTGCCACGCAAACGCATCCAGCCGCTGGCAAAGCCATCGCTGTAATCACCGAAGCGTCGCATCCAGGTGCTGCCACCAGCGGACGGCGGGGCCAGGATGAGTGCCTTGCGCATCATCGGGTCACTCTTGTTGACGTCGCCGGCGTAGATCGTCGGCGGTAAATAAACACCGCTCTCGCGATACACCCGGTTCAGTGGTTCGACGGCGCCATGCACCAGAATGGGGCCGAGGCTCGCGTCGATGCCGTGGAGAATCCGCTGCGCTTTGCCAAAGGAATAGCAGAACAGCACGCTGGCCTTGTCTTCGGTGGCGTTGGCTTGCCACCACTGATTGATCTCGGCGAACACCTGCGCCTGGGGTTGCCAGCGGTAGATCGGCAGACCAAACGTCGATTCGGTGATGAAGGTGTGGCAGCGCACCGGTTCGAAGGGGGCGCAGGTGCCGTCGGGTTCGATCTTGTAATCCCCCGAGGCGACCCAGACTTCGTCGCCGTATTCCAGACGCACCTGTGCCGAGCCGAGCACGTGGCCGGCGGGATGAAAACTCAAGGTGACGCCGTGGTGCAGCAGCCGCTCGCCATACGCCAGGGTTTGCAGGTTGATGTCCTGGCCCAGTCGCGCGCGCAGAATCCCTTCGCCGGGCGCGGCCGCCAGATAGTGCTGGTTGCCGCCTCGGGCATGGTCGCCGTGGGCGTGGGTGATGACCGAACGCTCGACCGGCCGCCACGGGTCGATATAGAAATCGCCGGCGGGGCAGTACAAACCTTCGGGGCGCGCGATAACAAGGTCCATGTTGTTACCAAAATGGAGGGACTTGTTAGCTATGAGGTTTGGGCGAGTTCAGAAGTTCTATCGAGATTTCACGGGTGAACGACATGATCGTTCCCACGCGTGGGAACGATCAGTGGCAGGGGATTGGGCTATTTCCCGGGCGTCAGCGTCAACCGCTTGGTCCCGTACACCTTGTCGTAGTTCTGCGGCTGCATCGGCAGACTCACGTATTGCCCCTTGAGCCACGGCTCCACGCTGTCGAGGTAATTCGGACTGGCCGGATTACCGGACTGACCCGTACCGTTCTGGCCCATCAGCGGTTCGGCCTGGCCGAAGTCGACGATGAAGCGCATGGCCGGTGCCAGCGTGGTGTTGAAGTCCTGGCCCCAGGCGAACGCCGCGGTGTTCAGCGTGGTGTGATCGCCACCGGCTGCGAGCGGACCGCGAACGGTCTGGCCACTGGCATTCTTCCACTCGTAACGGTGCAGTTTGCCCCACTGCCAGGCTTTGTGGTCGCCACCCAACTGGCTGTCGCCAGCGGTAATCGCTGCTGCAAGGCTACGGGCAAGAATCGTCGGTTTGTCTTCTTTCTGCGGCGTGCGCGCGTCATCCCAGAACGGGCTGTCTTCACGGCCCAGCAGGTGATCGGCCTGGGCCGCGTAGGACAACTTGCCATTGGCGACAAAGGCTTTCCACGCCGGGCTGCTTGTCGGGCCCAGTTCGTCGAGGAAGGTTTGCTTGGCGCTTTCCTCCAGGAACAGCTCGTAAATCGCCGCGTCGGCGGAGGTCGGGGCGAGTTTGCCGTCGAACGCTTTCAGGCGGGTCAACGCTTCTTGAGCCTTGCTGCGATCAGCGACCGGCAGTGCCTCGATAGCCTGCTTCAGCGGCTGGGCCATGCCCGGTGCTTCAAACATCTTTTTCAGTTTGGCGGCGAACGTAGTGGTCTGATCGTATTGCATGGCGATCACACTGCGCGTGTCGTGTTTGCCAACGCCGGCCAGTTCGGCCATGCGTTCGCCGCGTTCCGGCGCCGACCACGAGTTGGACAGCTGCATGCCGTAACCGTGGGGAATGACCCGCTGGTTGGCGGTGCCGAGCCAGCCTTGCGCCGGGTCCTGATCGTACGGGTGCAGCATCGGGTCGGCGTAACCGTCCCAGTCGTAACGACCTTCCCAGCCCGGCGATGGCAACAGGCCTTCGCCTTCGCGACGGTTCGGGTAACGGCCGGTGACTTGCCAGCCGATGTTGCTGGCGTCGGCGAAGACCAGGTTCAGCGTGATCGCGCGGATTTCACGGCTGGCGTCCGACGCTTTCTCGACGTTCTGCGCCCGGGACAGGTCGAAAAACGCGTCGAGGGATTTGTCATCGGTGAAGTTCGGTGTCTGCAACGCCAGACCCAGGCCGTTATCCAGCGCGGTACCTTTGGCGCTGTTGAGCAGCGGTCCGTGGCGGGTTTCGTACACCACTTCGCGAATCGACCGCTGGCCTTTGACGAAATAGGTTTCGTTGCGAACGATCGCCGGCTGCCATTTGCCGCCGACTTCGTAGGAAAGCCCGTTGCCCTGGCGTTTGATTTTTTCCAGGAACAGGTCCTGGTTGTCGCCCATGACCGAGGTCATGCTCCATGCCACTTTGCCGTTGAAGCCGCCCAGCACCATCGGCAAACCAGCGATGGTCACGCCGGACGCCTGGTATTTCGGCGCACGAATCTGCACGTAACTGAACAACGACGGCACGCCCAGCGGCCCATGGCTGTCGCTGGCCAGCAGGCTTTTGCCACTGCGGCTGCGTTGCGGGGCGATCGCCCAGTTGTTCGAAGACGTGGCGCCCAGCAGATTCAGGTCGGACAGTTGGCCGGTGGCTTTGCTGATGTCGGCGAGCCCCGGGATCGCCCCGTTCAGCTTGAGGCCCTGAAGTTTTTCGGCTTCGGCCACTGGCAGTTTTTCGTCGAGGGCGGACGGTGTCAGCCAGGCGAGTTTGTCGGTGGTGAGCGTCTGAGCGAGCACCAGCGAGGAAATTTCCTCGGGCAGATTCGCCGATTGACTGAAGTTCAGCAGGCAGAAAATCAGCGCCGAATCTTCCGGTTTCCAGTATTCAGGCTTGTAGCCGGTGGCGGCGAGGTCTGCCGGCAGCTTGTCACGGTAGCGGAACAGGTAGGCGTTGACCCCGCGGGCATAGACTTCGAAGAAGCGTTTAAGGCGCGGCGACGAGGCCTTGTACAGCTCGCCGGCGCTTTTCTTCAGGTTGACGGCACGCATGTAGCGGTCGGCGTCCAGCAGGTCCGAACCGGACATCTCCGACAAACGGCCTTGGGCCAGCAGGCGCAGGGTGACCATTTGCGTGATGCGGTCGCTCGCGTGCACGTAACCGAGGGCGAACAGTGCATCGTGGAAGCTGCTGCTTTCGATCAACGGCATGCCCATGGCATTGCGGCGCACCGAAACGTTCTGCGCCAGGCCTTTGAGCGGCTGCACACCGGTGGTGGGCGGGAGGGTGTCCTGAGTGTTCCAGGTCTGACAACCGGTCAGGCTCAAAACACCGGCCACTGCTGCGGCAACGCCGAACCGGGGAAGAAAATGTGTGAGGGCTGGCGAGGCCATGGCAAAGCTCCTGCGGGGGTAGAGGCGCAATAAAGGCGCTACGTTAGTGAGCAGGAGGTGGCCGCGCAAGCGGGGTATGGGGTTATTTCAGGATTTGTCTGATAAACCACAACTCCAGGGCGTAAGGGATTTATCTGTGGCGAGGGGATTTATCCCCGTTGGGTCGCGAAGCGGCCCCCCAGAACCCAGTCACAGATTGAGTTGTCTGGATTCACGACTGCTTCGCAGCCGAACGGGGATGAATCCCCTCGCCACAGGGTGATGCGTCGTTCTTAGGGTTTGGGTGGGTTGATTTTGGCCGCGAGGGCATACGCCTTCACCGTCGCCGGCCGGTTCTGGATGTGGTTGAACCAGCGCAGCACATTCGGGAAATCTTCCAGATTCTGGCTCTGCCACTTGTGGGAAACGATCCACGGGTAGATCGCCATGTCGGCAATGCTGTATTCGTTGCCGGCGACAAACTCGTTATTCGCCAGTTGCTTGTTGAGTACACCGTAAAGGCGCGCCGTCTCATCGATGTAGCGCTTGATCGCGTAGGGGATTTTCTCCGGTGCGAACTGGCTGAAGTGATGATTCTGCCCGGCCATCGGCCCCAGCCCGCCCATCTGCCAGAACAGCCATTGCAGCGCCTGCTGACGACCGCGCAGGTCTTTGGGCAGGAACTGGCCGGTCTTTTCTGCCAGGTACAGCAGAATCGCCCCGGACTCGAACAGCGACAGAGGCTCCCCGCCATCGGCTGGCTCATGATCGACGATCGCTGGAATTCTGTTGTTCGGAGAGATTTTCAGGAAGTGCGGCTGGAACTGTTCGTTCTGGCTGATGTTGATCGGGTGCACGTTGTACGGCAGGCCGGCTTCTTCCAGGAAAATCGAGATTTTGTGGCCGTTGGGGGTGGTCCAGTAATACAGGTCGATCATGAAGTACTCCACATCAAGAGACGTCGTAAGGGATGGACAGCAACCGCGGGCATCAGGTCGTCCTGTTTGCGATCGAAGGCTTGCCTGTAGGAAGAGGTGATGCTGAAGTGCGTGAAATTCAATGACCTTGCGTGAGAAAAGTCGGCATGGAGCTCAAGACCAACGCAGCACTGATCATCATCGACCAACAAAAAGGCATCCTGGAGCCCCGGCTGGGCCGGCGAAACAACCCTCAGGCCGAAGCGCGGATTCTGGAGCTGCTGGAGCATTGGCGTCGAACCGGGCGACCGGTGATTCATGTGCAGCACCTGTCCCGTTCACCGGACTCGGTGTTCTGGCCGCAGCAATCGGGCGTGGAGTTTCAGGAGCGGTTTCGGCCATCGGCCGGCGAGCAGCTGATTCAGAAACAGGTGCCGGATGCATTTTGTGCGACGGGGTTGGAAGCGGGATTGCGCGAGGCGGGGATCGATCAGTTGGTCATCGTTGGCGTAGCGACTAACAACTCGGTGGAATCAACGGCGCGAACGGCCGGGAATCTGGGGTTTGACGCGTGGGTGGCGGAGGATGCGTGCTTCACGTTCGACAAGGCGGATTACTTTGGTAATGCCCGTTGTGCCGAGGATGTGCATGCGATGTCGCTGGGGAATCTGCATGGGGAATATGCGACGGTTGTCAGCAGTGCGCAGATCCTGATGACGGCTGTAAACCTGTAGGAGCGAGGCTTGCCCGCGAAGAAGACACCGCGTTAGTTCAGGTTAACCGCGTAATCGTTCTTCGCGGGCAAGCCTCGCTCCTACAGGGGAACTGTGTTCATCACAGATCCAGCGTGGGAGCGGGCTTGCTCGCGAAGGCGATTCAACAGGCAAAGCAGAACTTCGCCCGAAGCATCAAGCGCCGTGGCACTTCTTGAATTTCTTGCCATTGCCGCACGGGCAAGGATCGTTACGGCCGACGTCCTTCAGGGCGTTGCGTACCGGTTCCTGGTGCGCGTGGCCGCAATTCGGGCCGTGAACATGGCCATGGTCGTGATCATGGTGGTCGTGATGGTCATGATCGTGGTTGCAGTCAGGGCCATGGACGTGGGGTTGCTGGGTCATCGGGTGTGCTCCGGAATTAAATCGGCGGGGATTATCACGCCTTTGCGCGCCAGGTGCACGTAGTGCGCGATGAACACACCGGTTTCCAGCTCACCTTCCAACCGATAAGGGACGGGTTGATCGGATTTTTTCAGCATCTTCACCAGGTCCCGTACCTTCGGCCACAGGTTGGTGCGGATTGGCACCTTGAAAAAACCGCTGCGTTTGGGACTGACGGTAAACCAGTGCTCGTGCTCACCTTCGGTCAGCAGCATGTCACCCAGATGAATCCGGTATTCGAGGCCGCGAACCGTCAGGTCACTGTCACGGGGATTGTCGACGCGAAAGTACAGCATGAAACGCTGCTGCATCAGTTTGGCCTCGACGACTTCGACCTTGACCAGGTGCACGGCGGGTTCCGGCTCGTCGTCGCTGAACCAGGACGCGCAGCCGCCGAGCCCGAGAAACAGGAGCAGGGTGAAGGTGTGTAAGAAGCGCCGCCGGGTGGTCATGGTGAGGATTCTCCCTTGACCCCAGTCTAGCCCTTCAGGATCACCTCAACTGCCGAAATACCCCGCGCAGCACTTCTTGAACTTCTGCCCGCTGGCGCATGGACAGGCATCGTTGCGTCCGGCCTTGAGTGGCACGGTGGGGTCGATGAAGTACCAGTGGCCGGCGTTCTGCACGAACGACGAGCGCTCGCGGTGGCTGTGTTCGCCGCTGCCGTCGTGCCAGCGTGCGGTGAACGTCACGAACGCGTGTTCCGGCTGACCGCCGAACACCTCGGAGCTTTCCACTTCCAGGCCCAGCCAGGTGCTCTTGGCACTCCAGTCGCTGATGGACTGACGATCGAGGCCGGACTGTTGTGCCGGCAGGGTGGTCGCCACCAGATAATCAATCAACCCCAGCACATAAGCGCTGTAGCGCGAACGCATCAACGCTTCGGCGCAAGGGGCCGGGTGACCGCCATGGTAATGACCGCAGCAGGCGTCGAGCAGGGTGCCGCTGCCGCAAGGGCAAATGGATGTACTCATTGCGTTACCACCAATATTTCCCGAAGTTTTCCGGATTGGCCCAGAACCGTGAGTTGAGCCAGTCGGGGACTTGTTTGTAGTCAAGCAGATCGTAGGTGAACAGGGTCAGCACCTGATCGTCACGCTGGAAACGTTCGCTGGCTTGCAGCGCCAGGGAGAAAAAATCCGTCTCCTGCCAGCCGCTGGCCGGCAAGTCCGCCAGCACCGCAATGCGACTGGCATTGAGGTTGCGGATCCCACCGAGCAAATTCAGACCGTCACGCTTGGGCAAGTGTTCGAGGCAATCGACCACCAGCGCCAGATCGAATCGGCGCGCCGCGAGTTCGGCCGGCAACGGCCCGGGCGCCGCATGGGCGACACAGGTGTCCGGGTGCGCGAGCTTGAACGCCTCAAGCGCCGGGAATTCACTGGCGCCGATCAGCAACAGGCGCGGCGGGGCGTAACGATCCAGCAAAGCGGCCAGCGCCTGCTGCGGCGTGCGCGAAGAAATACCTGCAATCATCGAAGATCCTCAATCAGAGCGCCAAGACTAGCCTGCCCAAACGCCCAGATATAGAGCGGCTTAGGGTCAAAAGTGCCGATCACCCGTGAACACGGGACAAAACAGGCATGGCCTATTGCTGGCGGAGATTAAAACTCGGGTCTTTACTCCCTGAATCGGTTCTAAGCCGATCCTCAGGAGAAAACTAGATGAGCATAGTTCGGACAGCATTACCCTTGGTTCTGCTAACCAGTGTGTTGACTGGTTGCGCAGGTTTGCAGAAAACCGACTGGCCGACCTGTGCGGCAGTCGGCGGTGTGATAGGTGCGGGTCTCGGCGCGACCGAGAGCACGGCATGGGCAGGGTACGGCGCGCTGTTGGTTGGCGGTACCGCCGCAGCTTATTGCTGGGTTCACGGTGATGGCGACGAAGACGGCGATGGCGTGCCGGACAGCCGCGACAAGTGCCCGGGTACGCCTAGAGGCGTGCAGGTCGATGCCGATGGTTGCCCACCACCAGTCCCTGCGCCAGTGGTTGAAGAGGCGGTTGTGGTCAAGGAAGAAACCATTGTCATCCGCGATGTTCACTTCCAGTTCGACAAAGCCACACTCACTCCTTCCGACAAGCTGGTACTCGACAAAGTCGCCACTCGCCTGAAACAGGAATCTTCCACCGCACGCCTGACCGTTACTGGCCATACCGACAGCGTGGGCAGCGATGCCTACAACCAGAAACTGTCTGATCGTCGCGCGCACTCGGTGGTGGATTACCTCGTCAAGGATGGTGTGCCACGCAGCAGCTTCGTGTCTGTGACCGGTGCCGGTGAAAGCCAGCCTGTTGCCGATAACAAAACCGCTGACGGCCGCGCGTTGAACCGTCGTACCGAAATCAAGATCGAGCGTTGAGTCCCTTCCGCTCCGCGGCTTGTGCAGTCGCGGATGCGGGTCTTTACTCCTGTGTGACCGGCATCTGCCGGTAACACAGGAGCTTTCAACCATGAGCCTTCTCCCAAGAACCCTCTTGCCGGTGCTGCTGCTTGGCAGCGTGTTGACCGGTTGCGCGACTCACAGCGATGGCACTGCCCCTCTCAATCAACGTACCTGGCCGATCTGCAGCGTGATCGGCGGTCTGGTCGGTGGAGGCCTGGGCGCTCTGGAGAGTAGCGGTTGGGCGGCGGGCGGAGCGGCACTGGGTATCTTGACGGGCGGCTTGATCTGTTACGCCCAGGACGGCGATGAAGACGACGATGGTGTGTTCGATCGGCGTGATCGCTGCCCGGATACACCAGCCAATACCCCGGTCGAACACCATGGTTGCCCGCTGCCGCAGTACCCGGCCAGCGTGAAACCTGTGCAGTCCGAAGTCATTACCCTGAGCGATGCAAGCGACGTGTTGTTTGCATACAACAGATCCGACCTGACGCCCTCGATGCAAAATCAGCTGGATGCGCTGATGCCCACACTGCAAAGTGCCGATGTGGTGAGCATCAAAGTGATTGGTCACACCGACAGCGTGGGTTCGGACACCTATAACCAGGCCCTCTCGGAACGCCGCGCCAGCAGCGTGGCGGCTTACTTGTTGGGCATGGGCCTGGCGCCGAACAAACTCACCAGCGAAGGCCGGGGCGAAAGCCAGCCTGTGGCCGATAACGAAACAGACGAAGGACGCGCGAAAAACCGTCGCGTGGAATTGCACATCAATCGCTGAACCGCGTGATAGAGCCGTCGGGCAGCCATCGCGGTTGTTGCGATGGCCATTCGGCGGCCTTCATGAAGATTTTTCCGTTGCCCTCTGGCTTATCCCGCGTGGAAGCCGTTACTGTGCGCCCAAAGAATAATTCTCAATGGGGGAGCGTATGAAGGTGTTTTGGGGGTTGGGGAAGCTGTTGACCCTGCTGTTCTGGCTGGTGGTGCTGGTCAATCAGATGATGCCGTTTGTCCATCCGCTGCACCTGTTGGTCAATCTGGCCGGTGGCCTGTTGGCGGTCCTTCATCTTCTTGAGGCGGTGTTCTGTTTCCGCAGCCTCAGAGGTCGTGCCCACCCTTGGCGCGATCGCTTGAAGATTGTCTTTTTCGGTGTTTTCCACCTGCAAACCATTCCGGCTCCCGCCGTATCTAAGGCATCCCATGCGTAAACTCTGTCTGCTCGCCGCTTTCATCAGCCCGCTCGCCTGCGCCCAAGTGGTCAGCGTCGAAACCAACTCGCTGATGCGCCTGCCCAACACCGCCAGTACCTTGCAGCTGGAACGCCTGGAAGTGGCCGATTACGGCACGCTGCTGATTCCCTCGAACGTGACCGAAGTCACCGTGGGCGAGTTGCACCTGGGACGTGAAGCGCGGATCGCCATTGTGCCGAGCGAAAATGCCCTGGAGTTGAAGGTCAATCGTGCCGAGCTTTCCGAAGGCAGCCAGATCACCGCCCGCGGCGCGCCGGGCACTTACCTCAAGGCGGCCCGCTCGGGGCGCAATCTGAATGTGCAGATCAAGGCACTGAATGCACCGCAGTTGTTGGTTGATGCACGTGGCGGCGTAGGGGCACCGGGTTTTGTCGGTCTCGACGGCGCCAACGGTCAGGCACCGGGCTGCACCTGGGGCCAGGCCGGCCGTGGTGCCGATGGCAGCAATGGCAGCGATGGACAACCGGGTGCTCCAGGTGCACTGGTCAGGCTGGAAGTGCCGCGCGATTACCCGGCGGAGCAGATCAAGGTTCAAGTGGCTGGCGGCGCGGGTGGTCTGGCCGGTCCTGGCGGCAAGCCAGGGGCGGGCGGCAAGGCCAAGGGTTGCCTGGTGTACAAGGCCGATGGCGGCAAGAGCGGCAAACCAGGCGCCGACGGGCAGCCGGGGCCTGCGGGTGCGGCGGGTTCTGTGACTGTGCAAAGGTTGTAAAAATCACCGAAGACCCTGTGGCGAGGGGACTTTTGTGGCGAGGGGATAAATCCCCTCGCCACAGAGTCCCCTCAGCACAAAGTCCCCCTCAGCACAAAGTTGGCGGGGCTTTAGAACATCGGCCGCGCCGCGGCAATCGCCACCAACACCAACCCTACAATCAGATTAATCCCCACCAACTTGCGAATCCGCCCCAGCACCGCAGCCCCTGTCGGCCAGTCCTGCGCCGCCACCGCCGTGCGCAATTCCGGCAGCAGCAACGCCTGAATCCGGATAAACAGCGCCGTCATCACCACGTACAACCCCATCATCACCTGCACATAACGCGGCGCGGATTCAAAACCGGTGTATTGCAGATGGATCATGCCCACGCCGCTGATCGGCAACAGCACCACCGCCACCCAGACCCAGCGGAAAAAACCTTGAAACACTTCTACCCACAGCTTCAACCGGGCAGGGCCTTCCAGCGCCTTCATCGCCGCGGGTCGCAGGACCATCCAGGCGAAAAACATACCGCCGACCCATACCAGGGCGGACAGGACATGCAGGGTGTAAACGATGCCAAAAGGTGTCATTGAGGTACTCCGTTCTGCGCGGGATTAATTAGCGCGGTATGATAGCCGCCGAACCGAACCACTGAAAATTTATCCAGCGTTTTTTGCGCCCGACAATCCATGATCAGCACCGAACTCAAAACCACGATCCAGGGCGCCTACTCGCGTTTTCTCGAAGCCAAGAGCCTCAAGCCGCGCTACGGCCAACGCCTGATGATCGCCGAAATTGCCAAAGTCCTCGGTGACATCGACACCGACGACGAAGGCCGGCGCAGTGGCGACCCCGCGATTGTCGCGGTGGAAGCCGGCACCGGTACCGGCAAGACCGTGGCCTACAGCCTGGCGGCGATCCCGACCGCGAAGGCCGCCGGCAAACGCCTGGTGATCGCCACGGCCACCGTGGCCCTGCAAGAACAGATCGTCTACAAGGATCTGCCCGACCTGATGCGCAACAGCGGGCTGAATTTCAGCTTCGCCCTGGCCAAGGGGCGCGGGCGCTACATGTGCCTGTCCAAGCTCGACATGTTGCTCCAGGAAGGTCACGCACAAACCGCCACCGCGCAGCTGTTCGAAGAAGAAGGCTTCAAGATCGAGGTCGATGAGGCCAGTCAGAAGCTGTTCACCAGCATGATCGAAAAACTCGCCGGCAATAAATGGGACGGCGATCGCGACAGCTGGTCCACCGCCCTGGAAGACGCCGATTGGGCGCGCCTGACCACCGATCACAGCCAGTGCACCAACCGTCATTGCCCGAACTTCGGCCAGTGTGCCTTCTACAAGGCCCGGGAAGGCATGGGCAAGGTCGACGTGATCGTCACCAACCACGACATGGTCCTGGCCGACCTGGCATTGGGCGGCGGTGCGGTTCTGCCGGACCCGCGCGACACCATCTACGTGTTCGACGAAGGTCACCACCTGCCGGACAAGGCCATCGGCCACTTCGCTCACTACACGCGTCTGCGTTCCACCGCCGACTGGCTGGAAACCACGGCCAAGAACCTCACCAAATTACTCGCCCAGCACCCGCTGCCGGGTGACCTGGGCAAGTTGATCGAACAGGTGCCGGAACTGGCCCGTGAGATCAAGACCCAGCAACAGTTCATGTTCAGTGCCTGCGAACAGGTCGCCGATTTCAAACCCGGCGAAGACGTCGAAGGCCGTGAGCGGCCGCGTCACCGCTTCGTCGGCGGGGTGATTCCCGAGCACATGCGCGAAATGGGCGTCGAGCTGAAGAAAGGCTTCGCCCGCCTCACCGACCTGTTCACCCGGCTCACCGAGCTGCTCAAGGAAGGCATGGACGGCGAGGTCAACATCGGCATCGCCAGCAACCAGGCCGAGGAGTGGTATCCGCTGTTTGGCAGCCTGTTGTCGCGTTCTTCGGGCAACTGGGAGCTGTGGGTCGCGTTCACCGCTGAAGACCCGGAAGACAACCCGCCCATGGCGCGCTGGCTGACCCTGGCCGAAAGCGGTTCGCTGTTCGACATCGAGGTCAACGCCAGCCCGATCCTCGCGGCGGAAATGCTCCGGCGCAACCTGTGGAACGTGGCTTATGGCGCACTGGTGACCTCGGCAACGCTGACCGCACTCGGCACGTTCGACCGTTTCCGCATGCGTGCCGGCCTGCCGAAAAAAGCCGTGACCGCCGTGGTTCCGAGCCCGTTCCATCACGCCGACGCCGGTGTGTTGCGGGTGCCGGACCTGAAAGCCGACCCCCGTGATGCACCGGCCCATACCGCCGCGATCATTCGCGATCTGCCGCAGCTGGTCGAAGGTTCGCGCGGCACGCTGGTGCTGTTCTCGTCGCGCAAGCAGATGCAGGACGTGTTCGACGGCCTCGACCGCGACTGGCGCAAGCAAGTGTTCATTCAAGGCAACCTGTCTAAACAGGAAACCCTGAACAAGCACAAGGCACGCGTCGACGGTGGCGATTCCAGCGTGTTGTTCGGCCTCGCGAGTTTTGCTGAAGGGGTCGACTTGCCCGGTGCCTACTGCGAGCACGTGGTGATCGCGAAGATTCCGTTCTCGGTGCCGGATGATCCGGTCGAAGCGGCACTGGCCGAGTGGATCGAAGCACGGGGCGGCAATCCGTTCATGGAGATCTCCGTGCCGGACGCCTCGCTGAAACTGGTTCAGGCCTGCGGTCGCTTGCTGCGGACCGAAGAAGACCGCGGCACCATCACCTTGCTTGACCGGCGCCTGGTCACCCAGCGTTACGGCAAAGCCATCCTCAATGCGTTGCCGCCATTCCGTCGAGAAATTTCCTGATACAGCGGTGGGCAAATCTGCCCGCCGCGTTGTCTATCTCTCTGCCATCGCTTTTCCATTGGCCCATTGAGGTCGTTAGGGAGAATTTCGTTCTCATGATCCGCCGTTCGTTGCCTGCCGTTTTTGCCTTGTTGTTCACAACGCCCTTGCTCGCTGCGCCCGCAGCCCAGCAGACGCTGTTCAACTTCGTGCGCCCCGCCGACGTGGTTCAGGTGGCGACTCAGGACGCCAGCCTGCCGCAATCCAATGCCGAGCAAACAGCCGAAGGCGAAGTGCTGCGTCGGGTGACGTTCAACCCGGTGGCCCAGCCAACCTTGCGCCTGACTCCGCAAACCGGTGCCTGGGACTGGTCGCAGTCCGGCGTGATGAGCCTGCGGATCCAGAGCGCGATGAACTGGGCCGTGACGCTCTACGTGAAAATCCAGAGCAACGACGGCAAGACGCTGATCAGTCGCGTCGACCTGCCGGCCGGTCCTGCGCAAACGCTGCTGGTGCCGCTGGTCGCCACTTCGCCACTGAGCCTGGGCATGAAGGCCGGCCCGCCGATGCCGATGACCGTCGACGGTCAACGCATCCTGCTGGCCAGCAGCGCCGGTGAACTGGATCGCAGCCAGGTGGTGTCGGTGACCTTGTCGATGGATCAGCCGAAAGTCGCCCAAAGCATCCTGCTGGAACGCTTTGGTGTGCAAGACAGCGCGGCTGTGACCCAAGCCGTTTACGGCGGGCTGGTGGACGCGTTCGGGCAATCGACCCGAAGCAAATGGCCGGAGAAGATCGGCAGCGACGAGCAACTCAAAAGCGCCGCCGCCAAGGAACAGCAACAAACCAAAACCTGGTTGGCCGAGCGCGAGAAGTCGTCGCTGGACAAATTCGGTGGCTGGTTGAAAGGCCCGGCCTTCAAGGCCAGCGGCTTTTTCCGCACCGAGAAACGTGACGGTCGCTGGTATCTGGTGACACCGGAAGGGCATCCGTTTTATTCGCTCGGGGTCAACACCGTTACCCCGGACGTCAACCAGACCTACATCGCCGGCCGCGAATGGATGTTCGAGTCACTGCCAAAACCTGACGAGCCGCTGGCCAGTCATTTTGGTGAAGGCGACAACCGTGGCGGCAATGGCGTCGATCAGGGCCGTGGCTATAACGCCGGCCGCTGGTACGACTTCTATGGTGCCAACCTGCAGCGTCTGTATGGCGCTCCTTGCGTATTGGGCAGCGACACCAAGGCCGGTGTCGCCGAAGCGGCCAAGGCTGACGCGGTTGAGGCGACGGTTGAAAAAGCCGCTGAGCAACCGGTCGTGCCGGCCACGGCCGAATCC